>SBBB01000016.1 GCA_005239895.1 bacterium
ACCTTGTTTCGCGAGCAACTCTTCGTGATTGCCATCTTCTATAATTTCACCTTTATCAAGCACAATAATGCGTTTCATTTTTTTAATAGTGCTAAGGCGATGGGCAATTACCAATGTCGTTCGATCTCGCATTAATTCTTCAAAAGCTTCTTTAATATATTTTTCACTGATAGTATCCAGTGAACTCGTAGCTTCGTCCAAAACTAAAATAGGAGCGTTCTTTAACATAGCCCGAGCAATAGCAATCCGCTGACGTTCACCGCCTGATAATTTAATGCCGCGTTCACCCACAAAAGTAGCATAACCGTGGGGCAAAGCATTTATAAATTCGTGAGCATGCGCTTTTTTGGAAGCCTCAACTATTTCATCTTCATTAGCTTCAGGTTTGCCGTATCTAATATTTTCCTCTAAAGAACGATGAAATAAAATTGGATCTTGAGGAACATACGCAATTGATTTTCTAAGATCATCTTGCGTAATAGAAGCAATATTTTGCCCGTCTATAGTGATAGCTCCACTGCTTACATCCGCAAAACGTAGTAATAACTTTGTAATTGTAGATTTTCCAGCCCCAGATAATCCTACCAACCCCACAGTTTCTCCAGACTCAATAATTAAAGAAAAGTTTTTGAATACTGAAAAACCACTTTTATAAGAAAAAGATACATTATCAAAAACAATACGTCCATTTTTAATTTTAGATAATTCTGGTTGTTGAGCATCTAAAACATCGGGTTTAATTTCAAATATTTTAACCATTTCAACTGATTCCGCAAGGTTTTGACTAAATTGAGACACGGATCTGCCCAAACTCCAGACACCCGCAGCAATACTCCAAAAATAAAACTGGATAATTACAATTGTTCCAATTGAAATATCTCCCCGAAGCCAAAAAATAATTGCTAAATACAAACCACCAATTTCTAATACTCCAATTAGAATACTTTGTACCATGCTTCTAAAATTATGTAATTTCCCTGCTCTAAAACGAGCCTCATGTTCACGATTAGTTACATCTTGAAAAGAGCTATATTCTGGCTTAAAAGATGTAAACATTTTTAAATTAAGCATGTTTGTTATTACGTCTGCTAGACGGGCCGCAACTTCAGAATCTTGAGCAGCTTGCTTAAGATCATAAGGAATAATTTTATTGGTAATAATCAAAACAATAAAAATATATAAAATGGACCATCCTAGAAAAAACAAACCAATTCTGGGTTCCATAATAAAAAGAGCAATAAAAATTGCTACTAACTCAACTCCGTTTGTCCAAAAAGAAAAAACAAAATGCTCAAACAAATGCTCAAATGCTCTAACAAACCGTTTAGTTTTTGCTACTAAAGCTCCGGCAAAATTATTAGCAAAAAATGTATAGGAATGAGAAACTAAGTTTGAAAAAGCAAAATTATATAATTCCGAAATAATTTTACTTTGAGATTTCAATAAATAATGATCTGAAATTCTAAAAATAACCTCACGACTTACAACTAAAATACTTATAGCTAAAGCAATATGAAATAGTACCGAACTAATATCAGGGTAGCCCTGCAAGTTCGTAAAAGCATCTATTAAGTCGCGATACAAAAGTGGACCTAATACTTTCCAAAATATAATACCAATACCAAATCCTAAAAAGGGAATTGAAATCGAACGTTTATATTTTTTGATAAATGGCCAATAATAGGTCATTACACTTGCTAGTTTGTGCATAAAAAAATAAGGCTGCCGCTCAATGGAAATTCTTTTATAATCCACTGAGCGGCTTGATTTAACGTAAGTTACTAAAATCTTACACAAGTGTCCATTGAATTTCAGTACCGCCCATAAAAACTGGGATATTGCCAATTTTCTTTGGAATTACTTGGGGTTCGTATCTTATCGTCATAGTTTCTTCACTGGGTTTAATTCCATAAATGTGAAGAAAATTCTGAGAAAGAAACCTATCAAGATGATGTAAAGCTTTATCTTCATAAAAAACTTGGGTGTACATTTCTACGGGCTTCACATGAAAAATTCCAGCTGCGCAACCATAACAGCGGGATTTAGCTTTTAAAGGATGAGGCGCTGAATCTGTGCCAGCTCCAAAACGAGAATGACCCGAAGTTACATATTTACGTACTCGGCGTCTATGTTTTTCGCGCTTTAATACAGGCTTACAATAATTGCCTGGATTCATACCGCCAGAAAACAAAGCATTGCGATTCAACATTATGTGTTGAGGTGTTACCGTAGCGTATATATTGTAAGAAGCATCAGCCACAAAATCAGCTGCTCGACCATCAGTTATATGCTCAAACACAACTGGCAATCTTGGATGCGCCTTAAGCAATGGCTCCAAATGTTGCTCAACAGAAACAATTTCACGATCAAACTCATCTACACTATCTTCAAAGGCTTCAAAATGTCCAAGCAATGGAATAGCATGTTCTTCCATAGCTGCAAACACTGGGTAGCGCCCAATCAAATCGGTGACTCCAGCATGAGAACCAGTTGTTCCTCCTTTTTTGTTTTTATCAACCATGTACATTTTTACTGCGCACCAAACACCTTCTTTAAAACCCCTAACAACTTCATCGGGCTTAATCTCATCTGTTAAATATAATGTCATGTAAGGCACAAAATCAGATTCTGGTGGTAATACTGACATTATCTGCTTCTTAAAACTCAATGTTTTTTTAATTGTTGAAGTTTCATTGGGAGCATCAAGATTGCCCATAATTACTGCTCCAATAGCACGCTGTTTAAGTAAACGCGGAAGAACAATAGGTAGTCTATAATCATCGCGGGGATGATAATGACGATCAAACCACCTACGAACAGTTATTGATTCTGGTTCCATTTTAACCTCCTTAACAGTTAATGGTTGTCTAAAAAAAACCAAAACACCTCAATGCTTTTGCTAATACTAACACAATTATTTAAAAATGCAACCCTAAGACAAAAACAGTAAAATTTATTTATTTAATTTTTCCTCAATTCTAGTTTGCGCGATTTTTAAAGCAATGTCACGAGGATTTTTATTTGTTCTAATACTTTCTTCTAAAACAATTTTATTTATTTTTATAATTTTGTCTTTTACAAGCTCCAACATTTTTTCTGTATTATAACCACGATATTCAGCGTATGAAGATATAACCCCTCCTGCATTAGCTATTAAATCCGGGACAATTAAAAGACCTTTTTTAAATAATTCTTTTTCAATATTTTCTCGCATGGGAATATTAGCGCCTTCCACAATAATTTTCGCCTTAATGCTATTTTTATTATTTTCATTTATAACATCTGTAACTGACGCTGGAATTAAAATATCAACGGGAAGGCTAAATATTTTATCGTGATTAAGTTTTTTCTTGACAGGGGACTTAATTAAAACCAAATCCTGTTTAGTGATTCCATTTTTATTATAAATCGTGCCCTTGGTGTTAGCGATAGCTACAATCCTAGCTCCCATTTCTTGCAAATATTTAAAAGCAAAACTGCCAACATTGCCAAATCCTTCTATAGCCACGGTTGCTTTTTTAATATCAATGCGTTTCAAATCAGCCGCAACTTTTGCAGCCTGAGCCACTCCAAATCCTGTGCTTCCTAATTCGTGAGGAATGCCACATTTTTTAGATCCATTTACATTTATACAAAAATCGGATGGTTTACCTGTGGCTGAATACCAATTATTAGTTGCTTCTACAAACCACTGCATTTCCCTGTGGCCCGTATTTACATCTGGGCCAGCTATATATTTTTTAGGTGTAAAAAGTTTAATTAATTTAGCAAAACTTTGAATGTATTGTTTTTTTAATTCTTCTGAGTCTCCGGGTTTACCCTTCGTAGCTTTAGCAAAGGAGGGCCACACAATCCCAGACTTAGCACCACCAAAAGGAATGCCAACTAGGGCATTTTTCCAAGTCATGGTGCGCGCTAAACGACATACCTCTTCTTCGGTAACACTAGGTGTCATTCTAATACCACCCTTACCAAGACCTAAGGTAGTATTGTCAATAACCAAGAAGCCTTCCATGCCAATACGTGCATCGTACACCTTAATTATATACTCAGGTCCAAATTTATCTTTTTTCATATATTTTTTTAAAATTAAAAAAATTAAGACTGCCGCCCACTGGTAATTATTTCTTTTATAGTCCAATGAGCGGCTTGTAAATTAATTCTCTTTCTGGAAATTTTTTAGTCTTTGCTCTATTTTAACAAACTCGGTTGGCTTCCATGGATTTGTAAAAAGTGTCCACGGTTTTCCTTTGGTTGGCAAATGAATTGTAGCAAAACTAACAGCACTAGCCCCAAAACTCCTGACTATATCCATATCTTTAAAATCCATAATGCTCGAACCAATTACAGGAAGGGATCCTTGTTTGGCAAGAACCCGCACAGCCTGCCAATTAAATTTTTGAGCTAGTATGCCGGAAACGCCTCCACCTCCACCGCCAACCTTTTTCTCAAGTCTCCAAAGCGGACTTCTCTCGTTGGGAAATGCTATTTCCCAGGGTACGCTGTTGATTGAAATTGCTTCCGCAACTCCTTCTAAGCCACACGCAATGGCAACGTAGTCTTGAGCCACCGAAACCTTAACAATCAATGGATGACGAGAAACTTTGCGAACTGCTCTTACATCACTAACCACTGTTTCCGCAACATGAATCTGCGCACCACTATTCGGACAAGCTGAATTTACTTCCAAACCAACAAGATCAAAAGTATTTAACATTTCTGCCATTTCTACCAATTCATCTTGCGTACCATAAATTGAACCAACTAATGGATTGGTCTGAAAATCAAGATACGGACCAATATTTTTACACCACCACTCAATACCCTTGTTGGTCAAACCAACCTTATTAACCGCTCCACCATCAATTAATTTGACGCATTCCCAAGGTTTACACCATCGTAAATTACCTGGACGTTTATGTCGAGTTAAAGTTTTTAAAACAACTGTAAAAAGTGTTGGGTCAATAATCCCAAACCATACGAAAGGCTTTTCCCATAAATAACCTTTACCATCAAAAGCTAAACCACCACTTGCTATCATGTATTCAAAACTATGACCATTAGACAGAGTAATCATGTGGACCCTCCGTTTTTGATGAACGCACCAAGCCGCATTCTTAGCTTAATTTCAGGGTATTACATTTATTAAAAAATTACAATCTATTTAATTAAAAAAATTTATTAAAATCATTCGAGGCACCACTACATTGCAGTGGTGCCTCATTTAAATTTTTCTAAATAATCACAAAACCAATACAGTAAATGTTATATCATCATGAAGTTACATAAACGCTTCTCCTGCCTCAAACGAAGCTCGGCGTAAATAAGTGGATTACGCATGGCTAAAATTTGAAGCGCATGAAGAACCGCATTCTTTGGTTCAAGAATTGTTGAGACAGGCACATCGCTTGGCGTTCTAAGCGATGACCACACATCTTCCGGAAATTCTCTCCATGTAGCAGGAACCGTAATTATTGGAACCGTACATTGAGCAGACAAAGTCGGCCCAGCACCATTACTTCTTCCGCAAAAGACGATAATGACAGAATCCGGAACCTCCTGGACTATCTTCTGTATTTCTTCACAGGCCCGAATAGGTTCTTTGTGCAAAGAACAAGTTACAACTTTTTTCCTCCAGCCAATATCAGTGTCATACATAGAAGCAGGATCATCAAGTAACTTGATACCACCAGTTTCTGCTCTTCTCCATGGACAATAATCAGCAATAGCATCATCAAACAATTTCAAGCCGTCGTTCTCCGACGCTCTCCAAAGTATAAGTTGTTGGCGTGGAATATTGAAACTTCCGGTCAACTCAGATACAAGTCGGTATTTCGTGGTAACAGTGTTGAGATCCACGTTGTCACGATAAAGCTGCTTGTCAATGTACTGCCCATCTTCGAGCACTCTCCACGAATCGTTAGTTATTTCATCTGCAAGTCTCAATTTGCCATCTGGGTTTATACCAAACTCCACCTTAAAGTCCACTAACCTCCTTCCAACAAGTTGCCACGCTTTCTCCAAAATAAGAAAAGTTTTAATGGCAATATCACCAATTTCTGTAATCTTATCTGGTGAACCTTTCAAAGGAAAATCGTTTAAAACATGAAAAGGTGTTTGTTGGTACATGGGCTGATCGGGAAGATAAAGCAGGGCGCGATCTTCTTCAAAAAGCATAAGCGGATCATCCTTAGGAAGATCAATTTCTCCATACTTCTTGCCAGAGGTCTTCAAAAAAAACTCCAACAATAATTTTGGAAAAAGGCGACCTTTCTTAAACTCCGGATAACGCTTTAAAAACGATCCATGCGCTTCTCTCCTTACAACCACCTCTAAAGAAATCATATCACAACGCTCGGCAGTAAACTGCGTTTCGCTTACTTCTTCAATAAAAGCAACAGGCAAACCACACTCCTTAAGCAGACGAAAAACATTTGCATTGGTCCTGTTAGAAAACGCAGCCTTCCCTTTAATAACATCATGCTTAGCTCCGTCTCCAGCAGTCAGATCGTCTTTGGATTGAATAACAACAACATCTGGATTTTCTGACAGTGTGTATATTTTTTTGTTTTTCCTTCGATCAATAATTCTCGTGTGTCTGTACTCATCGTCTCACCCCTTTCGTTTAAGTTTATTGTTTTACGTTTACCTTCTGGAAAACTAACCCCTGATTATTCTAATCTAACACTATGCGATTATTTTGGCAACCCTATTAATAGTTAAAAAGCCGAAAGTAAAAAGTAGAAAGTAGAAAGCCGAAGGTCCCGAGGTACACTGAGGGATCGAAAGTAATAAAATTTATTTAAAAAATAATGACCTTATGAACTTGATAATTTTATAACTTTATACTAATATGAGCTACAAAGAGGATAATCAAACAAACTACAGGAGAATCATGAAAGATCATGAACAAGAAAATTTAGACCTAAAACAGATTGCCATAAAGCTACAAAATGAAATTGATAAATATCCCCATGAATTAATTCTTGTAATTTCAGAGGAATGTGTGTTTTTTCTTGGTTTTCTTGATAGTAGTAAAAAGTTAAAGATTGATGAAATTCACCAAGCCTGCTGGCTACCAACTAATAAGTATATTGGTCGTCCTTGCATAGATGGACTTAAAATAAATCAAATGATTCGCTATGCAGGCGAGATTATTGTTCCTATAAAACATTTTTCTTCGGATTCCATTAATTACCAAATCAAAGTAGGTAATAAAGCTGTGACAGATTTTTTTTATAGCCAAGGTGGTGTTTATCTAGAATTGTTTAGACAAACCTTGCACGCTCTCAATAGACTAAGACTGGGTAGTTAAGGGGTATTACTTACATTTATCTGTAATACCCCGTCAAAACTTTTATTGTTTGTAGTTTTTTAAACTTTTATGAATCCCGTTAGAAGCCGCGATCGCATATAAAATTAAAAACTATTATTATGACAAAATATCTGAAAAATAATTCTAAAATTATGCAGATTGGTTTGATCGCGACTTGTCCCGTTTAGAAGTTTATATTTCGTATCTAAATTTTAAAAGTATTTAATATAGTAAATATGAGCAAGAGATCAAACGATCATTATAAGACTTTTACGGGATCTGCTTCTAGCGGGATGAAAGCAATTATATTTGATTTTGACGGTGTCATACATGACACTTTTGAATTTCATAGAAGTAAAATCAATAAATATTGTAAAACAAATTTATCAGAACAAAATTATAAAGATATACATAATGGAAATTTTTTTGATAATGCCCCAGACGAACTCAAAAACACAGATTGGATAAAATATAGAGACCTTATTCACCACGAATTATCTAGTTTAAAAACTAAAAAAGAAATTAAGGCTACAATTTTAAAACTTAATAAAAAATACAAACTATATATTGTTAGTTCAGGAGGATCTAATGCCATACTGAACTATTTAATTAAAAACAAAATATCTGTTTTTAAAGAAATCCTGGGAATGGAAAGCCATAGGTCAAAAATAGAAAAATTTAAGTTTATTTTTGATAAACATAATTTAACCGCCAAGGAATGTGTATTTATAACCGATACTTTGGGTGATATTTTGGAAGCCAATCAAGTTGGAATTAAAACCATTGCGGTTAGTTATGGTTTTCACCCTAAAGAAACCCTTCAAAAAGGCAAGCCTCATAAAATCATTTCTAGTTTAAACGAATTGTTAGAACTTTTAAATTAAATTTTATGTTCTTTCAAGACAGGTCCGAGGCTGGTAAAAAACTAGCTGAAATATTATTGCCATTTAAAGATAATAATCAGGTAATTGTTTTGGGACTGCCGCGTGGCGGTGTAATTACAGCTTACGAAGTTGCCAAAAAATTAAACGCAGCCCTAGATATTATTATTGTTCGGAAAATTGGCGCGCCTTATAATCCTGAATTCGCTATCGGTGCTATAACTGAAGATGGAACTTTTCTAGTTGATCAAGATATAATGACTTTACATAATATCTCTCCAGAATATATAAATGTACAATTGCAAAATCATAAACAAGAAATTGAACGCCGGATTTTATTGTATCGTCACAATAAACTGCCATTGAATCTAAAAAATAAAACTGTAATAATTATTGATGATGGTATTGCAACGGGATTAACCATATTAGCTTCAATTCAATCTGTAAAAAACCAAAAAGCGAAATGTATTATAGTGGCTACACCTGTGGCAGCTGCAGATTCTTTAGAAAAAATTAAAAAATTAACGGATAATGTGTTTTGCCTGTACGCACCTATGTTTTTTGGAGCAGTAGGGGAGTTTTATAATAATTTTGATCAAACTAGTGACGAAGAGGTTATAAAATTATTGCAACAAAACTCAGATATTTTATAACCACTAGTTTTTAAATTTTATCTATTAAGATATAATTATTACTTATGAAAATTTATTTTGCAGGATCAATTACAGGTGGAAGGGGTGACAAGGAACTTTATCTTGAAATTATAAACCTACTTAAAAAACATGGAACAGTGTTGACCGAACACGTCGGAGCTCAAACCTTATCAGCCATGGGAAATGTTGACTTAACAGATGAATTTACTTATGAACGTTGTATGAATTGGACTAAAGAAGCTGATGTTATTGTAGCTGAAGTCACCACTCCTAGTTTAGGCGTTGGCTATGAAATTGGAGAAATGTCTGGAATAAAACCCATACTTTGTTTATACAGACTTCAAGATGGAAAAAGAGTATCGCGAATGCTCACTGGCAATAAAAATTTACAAACTGAAAAATATGAAACAATCAAAGATATTGAAACTATATTAGAAAACTTTTTTAAAAACTTTTATGCAAACGACAAAACTAATTTATCTTGAAAATTTTAATCTTCTCACATCTAACGCTCAAGTTATTGAAATAGTATCAGAAAATAATAAAGAAATTATTATTTTAGATCAAACGATTTTTTATCCTCAAGGTGGAGGACAACCTTATGATCAAGGTATGATTGAAGGAAATTCTGCTAAATTTATAGTAGAAGAAGTGCGTTTTGTGGATGGGACAGTAAAACATATTGGAAAATTTGAATTTGGTAATTTTCAAATTGGCGAAAATGTAAAATGTTTAGTTAATGAAACGCGTCGCGTACTTAATAGTCGCTTGCATTCAGCTGGACATATTATTGATATGGCAATTACAGATTTAAAACTCAACTGGACTCCTATAAAGGGTTATCATTTCCCAGATGGTCCGTATGTTGAATATGCCGCAAGTTCTAATGAATTAGATAAGGAAAAATTAAAAATTGATATTGAAAACATGGGTAACAAATTTATAAATGAAAACCGAGAAACAAAAATTATTTTTATGGATAAAGAAAAAATGAAAGAGGTTTGCCATTTTGTTCCTGAATATATTCCTGAAGGCAAACCAAGCCGAGTTGTTATGTATGGAGATTTTGGAATTCCATGTGGAGGAACTCATGTGAATCGTCTCGGCGATATTAAAAAACTAATTATTAGAAAAATAAAATCCAATGGCGCTAATATTCGGGTTAGTTATGATGTTGAAGGTCCTGTAGGGATTGAAAGATAAATTTTTATAATATCTCTCAGGTTTGTTTTTAATCAAATTCTATGTTATGGTATTGCTGTGTTTTAACAAGAGTGAAATTGTGATATTGACTATGGGAGGGTCAAAATGAAAATACGAAGAACAATGAAACGTGTGACTGGATGTAAACAACGTCAAGGGCTACATTGTATATTTATAGGCGTTATATTGAGTAAAGGTTTTGTAATGCGCATCAACAAGAAAAAAAGAACAAGATACGCACATACTATCTAAAAATAAAGATGAACTAAATTGGAAACGGACTGGTTCAAGCTAAAAATGCGAACCAGTCCGTTGTGATATTATAAACAATATATTAAATGGCAATAGAAATTGTAGATCTGCAAACAATAATTTATACGATAGAGTTTATAGAGTTTATTGATATTTAGGCTTTAACACCATAGGCATATTTGGCACAGGCTTATTGTTATGCACAAAACAAAGCCTACCATAAAGCCACTTTAATATATGTATTGAAATACGAAGTTCCTTAGCAGCCTGCCTTTTTACAGTCCATCTTTTTTGAATGTGGGGTGCTCGTTCCTGCAAACTCTTTCTATTGTATCGTCTTTTCATCTATACCTCCATTAGGTTAATTGATGCCAACTGTCATTGAATGAGGATGTTATTTGAACTATTGTTATTTTTTTATTCTCACAATTAATAGAATAAATAAACTTTTTATAATTGTCAAGGATAAATAATACAAAAAAAATTAAGAGGTTTTTATCTTTTGTATAATTAAAAACCCAATCAACACTAAAACACCCATTCCTAATAAGCCATAAGAATAACTCCAATTTCCGCTGTCAGCTGTAGCTGCCAAAATAATACTCCAAGTAATAGGTCCAATAAAAGTCGCGAATCGTTCCGCCAAAATATAAAAACTAAAAGCCCGGGCTTCTATTTCTTGGGTAGTAAACTCTGACACCATAGCTCGGCTAACACCCCACACTGGACCATAAAAAAGTCCAGCTATAAGACAGATAATAGATGCTATGGTTAGTGAAGATGCAAACGCCAGCGCTGGAAAAAAAATTATCCAAAAAACAAGAATTATAGATAGAGTGAATTTAGTGCCTTTTTTGTCTGTAATTTTTCCAAAAATCAATGACCCAATACCAGAAAAAACAAGAATTCCAGCCGTGAGATAAGTCTTAATAGTATCACTAGCGCCAAAAACTTTTTCTAAATAAATAGGAAAATTATTTCCAAATGTTAAAAGCGCGTCACTAAAAAGAAAATAGGCTATAAGCAATAAAGCTAAATTTTTTATGGAAAAAATAGTTTTAGTAGTTTGAAAAACTTTTATATATTCATTTTTTATATTAATTTTTTCTACAATTCGTTCCGTAGACGCTTCTTTATATTTCAAAAGAAGCGGAAGAGCAAAAATCACGAACAATATAAGCGCGGGAATAAAAGTTTGAACGCGCCCAGATGCGCCAAATAAAGCAATTGCTCCTGTAGCAAATGGTAAGGTTATTAAAAGACCAAAAACTTGTCCAGCATAGTTTGCTCCTATTCCTAATCCTGAAACCCAACCCCGATTGGCATCCGTAGAAATATCATTGATCATGGGAGTGTAATAAATAAATGTCATTAAATAAAAATACATAGCAAGTGTAAAACATATTATGGCTAGTAAGACTTGAGATGGAGCAAAAAGCGCAATCAAAGCTGTAAAAAGATAAAAAATAAATGTAATTATTGAGTAAAAACGAACACCCCTGAGTTTATGACCAGTTTCGTCTAATCTTTGCCCAACCACGGGAGCAGTTAAAATAAAAAACAGAGATGAAATCACAAGAACTGAATTGTACCACCAGTCTGGTTTGCCGCTATCAATAACTAACCATTGAGAAAAATAAAAAAGAAACACAATCATAATGATTGAGTTTGCAAAATCATACAAAGCCCAAAGAAAAATATTTTTTCGTACTTGCATACTGCTAAATTTAAAAAATAAAATTTAGGGTCAATAACTTTAATATAACAAAGGGTTGAATTTTATACAATAGAATTTAACTTACACTCTAAATAGTTGATTTTGTCTTAACTTTATAAAAACCCTTAAGCGGAGCAGTTGACTAAAATCAATTGCTCCTTGCGCGTTATGGTATAATATAAAATATATTAAAATATTTATTTAAGATAAATTATTATGACAAAAACTATTATTATTGCTTCTAAAAATCCAGTGAAAATAAATGCCACCCTAAACGGTTTTCAAAAAATGTTTCCGAAAGAAACATTTGAGATTAAGGGTATTTCTGCTTCTTCAGGTGTAAGTAATCAACCTCAAAGTGATTTGGAGGCGTTTTCAGGCGCGTGGAACCGAGCTGATAATGCTTCTAAGCAAGAACCAAATGCAGACTTTTACGTAGGTATTGAGGGTGGAATTGAAGAAAATAATTTCGATATGAAAGCCTTTGCTTGGGTCGTAATCAAATCTAGGGCTAGTGGTTTTGGTAAAGCTAGAACTGGAACTTTTTTTCTTCCACTGCAAATTGCTGAGTTTATTAAACAGGGAAAAGAGCTTAGCGAAGCTGATGATATTGTTTTTGGCAGAACAAATTCTAAACAAGAAAATGGCGCGGTTGGTCTTTTAACTGATAATGTAATTGATAGAACAAAATATTATACAGAAGCTGTGGTGTTGGCGCTTATTCCTTTCAAAAACAAAAAACTTTATAATTTATAAAAATCCCTTGACCACGTCATTCGACATGGCTTGACCCCGTTAGAAGCCACGATCACTCTCTATTTAACATATTAAGCAAACTAAACCAGTAAATAATTTTCAAAAATATTTACTTAAGTATTTATAAAATAAAGATAATTATCGGCGGCGGCGAGGGTATGGACCCTTGCCCCATGGATACAGATTATCAATTTTTTTACGATCTTCTCGCATTTCTTCCAATCGTTTTTCGCTAGTTCTTCGGGAGTAAATTTTATGCCACCTTCTATATTTTTTTCATCAGGTATTTTTAAATTTTCCATAATTTTACTTTAAATTAGTGCCGTGGTTTTATTATAATATTTTTTACTCTATTGCGCAAAGAGGATTAATAAACTACATTATATAAATGGATACAACTATTTTATTTTCAAAATTAATAGGTATTTTTTGCTTAGTTATGGGAGTGTCAATGCTCAATCGCAGTAAGATGACTAGTGTGTTTAAAGAACTGTCTAATCAACACGCACTTTCTTGCGTAATGGGTGTTATAATGCTCATTCTGGGACTAATCATAACATTAACACATTCAAGATGGGAAACCTATCCAGAAAAACTCATCACAATCATTGGTTGGTGGGTATGTCTTGAATCTATAGTATTTCTTTTTATTTCTAAAGAAACTTTAGCGCAATGGCTGAATATGATGGAAAATAAAAATGTGTACTATCTGGTTACTTTTGGTTATTTTTTACTAGGAGTATGTCTTGCTTATAATGGCTTCATTGTGAAATAAGTTGCATTTTTACTTCTGGTAATTTAAACAATAAATTGTCAAGAACTTCGCGATCGCGAAACGTGTTGACAGTCTCTAAATAATTTAACAAATAAAATGATTTAGGCAGGGAGACTGATAGTCCCTGCCCATTAAGAATTATTTCTTACTTTGTTAACTTAATTAATCGCTGGTTTTTGTCTTTTCTGGATGGCGATCAAATCACCTAGGTTCTTTGCGTATGTCTTAAAAGTGCCTGCTCCACGATATTTGAACATGCGCCCTAATATAGCAAGGGAACGATTTGCCCTGAGGAAGATTTCTTTTTGAATCTTAATATCCTTTTCATTATCTTTTGTCATTTTTAACAATTCCTCCTTTTGAAATATGGTGTTTAAGTGAAAACCCTGAATGTCTTATATTCAAAAACTTACCAGAGCCATTCCAAACAAAGCTCTCTCCTAAAACAGCGAGGGAATAATTTGCTCTCAAACGTAAAGCTGCTTGCATTTCTACATCTTCGGGTTTATCTACAAAACCTACAATTGCCTGTTTTTTTCTAATTTTCATAGCAGTACCTCCTTCTTAACCAGAATTATACACTGAAAATAACTTAAATAGCAACGAAATATATGACCACCGTATTTTAAAACCCTAATCTCAATATTGACTTAACAAATAAGATATTCTAAAATCCAATATTAGTCGTTACAAATCAATGAGTTCATTAAGGAGAGCGAATCATGTTGTTAATTAAAAAGGAAGAAATAGGTTGCGAAGAGAGGCAAGCACACTCATTTACATTTTATAGCGAGGAGAAAAGGATATCTATTGGTTTTGCCAAGATTCCAATTAGAATTTTTCTTAATAATGTATGGGAAATGTTGTATGACAACATGCATATCTGGAATCACCAACCCTATTGTGAGTTTATCAAACACGTAGGGTCCATCACCAAAATTGGCAAGTATAAAATTCAGAGAAAGCGAAGAAAAAATCAAAAAACCACCGACATTAAACAATTTAAAAAGATATTTAATGGTCGTCAACGAGTGCTTTTTGCCGCTAAGAATGTAATTGTGGTTAAGTACAACGGAATTTACAGCATACCCATTAGTATCTTTTTCTTTGGGGTCACAAAACATGTATTGCACCACCCTGATATAAAATTCAATGATCCGCGGATTAAATTTGTTGAGTACGTACAGTCCATAATTCAATTAAAAGCAGCTTAAGAAGTTAATCTATCTAAGCATTTTATTAAGGGAATTATATAAAATTAGGGCCGAATCGCATTTTCACTCGCGATTCGGCTTTATGTATAAAAAATGGTTGATACTTGTATTTATCTTCCCTAGAATCTTGACAAAAACAACTAATATTTTATTCGAAATAAATTGTCAAGAACTTAGTAATCGCTGAAAATCTTGACCCTATTTAAAAACTATATTTCATATTTATAGTTAAAAAAGTTAGTAGTCATAATCCCAAAAAAATAATGTTTAATTATTTTTAATAACTAAACAAATTTTTAGTAACAGCTAAATTATTTTTAAAATCAAAAACCACTGTGAGGTTTCGTCACGATCGCGACGAAGCGTCACGCTATAATGTTTTAAAATACTATATATTTAATCAAAACCATAAATATACACTAGTCATTACTCACTCTTGACTATTAATTCATAATATTCTAGATTAATAATAATTGACTGCTAATGTCAATTACCACGCACGATGGTTTCGCGAGCTCTCATGTATCAATTAATATAAAGGAGAAAAATGCGCAAACCAGCTAAACCTTATTTGAAGTGGTTAATATTTTTCATGCTTGGTACAACGCTTGGGTTTTTTATTACAGAATATAGGATGAAAGATACCATTCCTCCAGTCAACGAATTAATATTAAAATTCTTGCTTGTACAAACCTTAGCACTGGCTATCATATCTTTATTCTTATTATTCTTAAGAATAAAGGCTTGTAAGGCCAAATTACTAGCCAAACAAATTGCCGCACAAAA
This sequence comes from bacterium, assembly GCA_005239895.1. GTDB lineage: Bacteria > Patescibacteriota > Patescibacteriia > SBBB01 > SBBB01 > SBBB01. The sequence goes on from SBBB01000016.1 coordinate 15,553, forward strand.
ATGGCATCTCGTAGAGGCTTATTTGATTCAAAATGAAGAATTACAATACCTAGATTCAAAAGGTTGGAGAAAAATTAGCAATAATCATTTCGGGCTTAAAGATGGAAGCGCACTACTTAAATTGTCATCTAAAGATCTACAACGAATACCGCTAAAAATCGGCCTCCACCAAATCATCCACTTGCAAAAGCAACAAGTAGTTTTATGTGTTTTCAAACCTTGGAATTTGATTTCATTAATGAAGCCCTAGAATGTGCTTTCAAAACCGATCTTTGCGCGTATTTGTTGCCAAAAAACTGAATCTATACTAGACAAAAACCTTACATAGAATTTTATTACAATTGATAATAAACAATCCTTACATCAACAAATATTAATGAGCCCCGACACAGATGCAGTGCCGGGGCGTGCTTTTTAAATTAACTATAAATTGATATAATAATTTAATTATAATATCAATTATATATGGAAAAAACTTTAATTATCGGGGTTGGAGAAATAGGTAAATCTTTGGGACGCGTTCTGTCTGCGTCTTATCAGGTCAGTTACAAAGATATTAATAACCATACAAATGGAGAATTCCCGGTTATTAATATTTGCTACCCTTATTCTAAAGATTTTGTTGATATAACCAAAAAATATATTCAACAACATAAACCTAAACTAACCTTAATTCATTCCACAATTAAAGTTGGCACAACTCGTAAAATTGGTTTTAATGTTGTTCATACACCGGTTACTGGTAAACACCCATTTCTAGATCAAGGTATTTTAACTTTTACTAAACTTATAGGAGCTCAATCTCCGGATAACGCTCGCGCTGCTCAACTTTTCTTAAAAAAAGCTAAAATTAAAACCTGTATATTTAGTTCTCCTGAAACCACAGAATTAACAAAAATACTTTGCACAACTAGATTAGGATGGGAAGTAGTTTTTGCCAAAGAAGTCGCTAAATTATCTAAAAAATACAAAGTGCCTTTTGAAGAAGTTTACACTTTATGGACTTCATTTTATAATGAAGGATATGCGAAATTAAAATCTAGTCATTTTGTTCGCTCTAATTTAAAATCCATGCCTGGAAAAATTGGAGGTCACTGTGTTATGAGTAATTGCGACTTACTAGATTGCTCTTTAACAAACATTATTAAAAAATTTAATAAATCGTATAATCAAGTTAAAAAGTAACTTTATAAACTTTTTACTAATTTTTAAACTATGCCAATAAAAAAAGGAAAATTTATTGTCATTGACGGCATTGACGGCAGTGGTAAGGGAACCCAAACCAAACTTTTGATCAAAGCTTTACGCCGGGATAAACAAAAAGTAAAAATTATTAATTTCCCAGCATATTCGTCTAACTTTTTTGGTAAATTTATTGGACATTGTCTTGCCGAACAGTATTTTAATTTTGTACAAACTCATCCCAAAATTGCCTCCGTGCTTTACGCCGCAGATCGTTTTGAATCTAAAAATAAAATTGAGAAATGGCTAAAACAGGGTTTTATAGTTATAGCGGATAGATATGTGAGCGCTAATCAAATTCATCAGGGTGGAAAAATTAATAACCTTAAAAAACGCGCCGCATTTATTGAATGGCTACATGAAATGGAATATAATGTTTTTAAAATTCCAAAACCGCATGCTGTTTTTTATCTAAACGTACCTCTAGTCATAGCCTTAAAACTTATTAAACAAAGAAGTAAAAATACTGGGAGTAAAAAAGATGTTCATGAAAAAGATATTAATTTTTTAAAAAATTCTCAACAGAGCGCTTTATGGCTCGCTAAAAATCAAAAAAACTGGATTACGATTAATTGTCTCAAAAATAGAGAGATGGACACACCTGAAAATATTCATCAAATAATTTATTCTCAGGTCAAAAAATTATTAACAAATAAAATTCAAGCAGGGGATTTTTGCGTTGCGTTGAACAACCCCCTGCTACACTAATAAACGACAAAATTACTTATGCTTAACAGCATTAGCTAATTGCCAAATATAGCTAAAAAAACACCCTTATCATCAAAAAAGAAATAACCAAGATAACCACCGTAGCAAAAACCAGCAATCAAACAGACTGCAACAAAAATCCTGTTAATGATATTGCCTCGAATCTTGCCGGAGTTATTAAAGTAGAAATAATCTATAGTAAAACCAAAAGATCCACTGACTATAGTAGATACAATGGCACTAACCAGAGCACCCATCAAAACCAAAAACATGCAAAAACCAAACAAAATCCAATTAAATATTGTTACGCTAATCACTTCCATATCAGACCTCCTTCTGTAAAATGAGTTGCTGAAGGGGACTGTGGCTGGCCCCCTTCACCTTTTGTTACCTGAAAACAATAAAATAATTGACCCTAAAGCCACTTCCTCCTTTCCCTCTTTTTTCTTCCTCTTCGGTTTAACGCTGCACCCTTTACTCCTACCATGGTAAGCGGAGGTGGTCTCTTGGAATTCTTTTTCTTGATCATCAGAGATCCTCACTTTCAATAAAACATAATATCATAGTTAATGTTATTAAGCCACTCAAAATTACAAAAATTAAGTTCTGCATTGAAATCCTTGTGTTATTTTTTAATAAGATGTATACTGATAAAAGTTAATTTTTAATAAAAACAGTTTCTGTCATTCCCGACCTGATCGGGAATCCGGGAGCGCGCACAATTAATAATAAGTCTGGACTCTAGTCAGGTCTAGGCTGACATAAAATACATAGATTGTATATTTTTTAGTTTTAATTTTTAAACACGTAAAAATATGACAAAAAACACAAAAATAGTGCTTGGTATAGTTTTAGTTTTAATAGTTGTTTTCATTGGGTATAAAATGACAATGAAACCCGATTCAAAAGATACTAGCATGCCAGCTTCCACTGAACCGATTAAGATTGGATTTATTGGACCACTAACCGGCGATGCAGCTGCTTATGGGGCAGATACAGCTAGCGCGGCTCAAATTGCATTAAAAGAAATTAATACCGCAGGTGGTGTCAATGGAAGACAAATAGAACTAATTGTAGAAGATGGAAAATGTAATGCCAAAGATGGTCTTTCTAGCGCGCAAAAACTTATCAATCTAGATAAAGTAAAAATTATTCTATCAGCAAGTTGTAGCGGGGAATTATTAGGTTTTACTAATCTAGCTGAACAAAATAAAGTGCTGGTATTAAATACCCTAGCTTCAAATCCAAAAATTAGCGAAGCTGGTGATTATATTTTTAGAAACGATCCCAGTGATGCAGATGGCGGTAAACAATTAGCACAGTTAGTTGTAAAATCTTATAAAAAAGTGTCTATTATAACTGAAAATACAGAATATGCTCAAGGCATTGCAACTGTATTTAAGGAAGTATATAAAAATCTTAGTGGTACTATAGTTGTTGATGAAGTTTTTTCTCCAGATATGAAAGATTTCCGTTCCATATTACTTAAAATCAAAGGAACAGACACTGAGGCAATTTTCTTAAATCCGCAAGCTCCAGCTAATGCAGCTCGGCTTGCAAAACAAGCTCGCGAACTTGGCCTTAATCAACAATTCTACGTTGCCTATATGAGCGGACCAGAATTTGCAGCCTCGGGTCCAAGCGCTGAAGGTGCTTATATTATTGATGTTCCCGGACTGGCTACTGGAAAAGGTGCTGAACTTTTAAAGAAGTTTAAAGATGTTTATAACCGTGAACCTGGTTATCCTTATTTTGTTGGTTCGACATATGATGCTTTGTTTCTTCTGACGGATGCCATAAAAAAAGAAGGTGAAAATACAACCAAAATTAAAGATTATCTTTATGCTCTACCAGAATATGACGGAACTGTTGGTAAATATAAATTCGATAAAAATGGTGATCTGGAAGGTATTGATTTTATAGTTCGAAAAGTAGTTGACCAAAAAGCTACAGAGCTCAAATAAGCTTCTAAGCTTTTATATAACATTTATTTCATTCATATCTACATATTAAAAAGCTAAATTCATTAGCGTTGTTTGGATGCGTTTTCTTGACATTTTTAAAGTATGTTGTATGCTTAGGAAAGGGTTGTTTTTTCTTACAAACAACTATTAACCACTAAATAACAAGAAGGATTAAGGAGGATTATGGAACCAATTAGTATAATTGAAGTATTGCAACGCAGGCTTGAAATAGTTGAAAAAGAGCGCGATGATGCTATACAAAAACTCAACGCAGCTCGCGCAGAAATTGAAACCCTTAAAAAACAAGCTTATGAACGTACACTAGGAGCGCACTCTTAGTAATTTAAACATTTTCTTGGATCAAAATAAGGAGACAACATGCCTAAAAAACTAGCACCGAAAAAGATCAAAAAAGAAAGCACGTTCGCTGACAGATTTAACGCAGACGACCCAAACTACGAAGAAGAGTATGAGTTAAAAAAACCAGACGAAGACGGAAACGATATTATTGAATGGAATCCAGAAAATGGAGAGTAAAAAAGCAAACAATAATGGCGCTACCAGATATTATCAGTAGCGCTTTCGGGTTTTTAAAAATTATCACCTATCATTCCCGACCTGATCGGGAATCCAGGTTATCAAATCTTCAGCCCTGAGGTACTTAGAATCGATAGGTTGAAAGTTTAAAAAAATAGTTACTTTATTAACTTTCTACTTATTGCTTTCTACTTTCAAACCTTAAAGACTGGATCCCCGGGTCACGGCCCGAGGATGACAAATAAAAATACAAACCAGATCTAACGCTTTGATTTTTTTAATTTAAGCATTTCAATTAAAGCGGAAATAATAAACACAACTTGCAAAGTTGAGAAAATTATATCTTTAATACTTACACTATAAATAAGCAAAGAAACACCTCCGATTATAAACAGTAGATCTTGTCTTTTTTCAGATTTTATCCAAACTGCAACAGATATAATAATTAAACCAATGATTCCAAAAATTATAAACATAAAGTTAATTTAAGAATTTAATTCAATAATAACACAAATTAAATCCATCTAAAATAGTGTATTGTTTTTAAACATCCTTATACTATATACCATCGTCTACAGCGATCTGCGATAGCAGAGTTGTGTAGACACAGCACGTACAAATATATTATAATATAATTATATGATGAACAATACAATCAGCGATCATTTAATAGCTTATTTATTATCTTGCCGCTCTTTAACAATATATAGACAAATATTATGGTGGCGATTGAAAAAAAGACTAGATACCGCTAAACAAAAAAATTTTAGACAAAATCTCTATCGATTAAATAAAAAAGGTGCTATAAAAATAAACGGCAATCTTATTCATTTAAATAAAAAAGTACTCACTAATTATACAAAAAGAAATAACTTAGTAACGATTAAAAAATATCCAATTAAAACTGAAGAAATTTTAATTTCTTTTGACATACCAGAAGACAAAAAGAAGATTAGAGAATGGCTTCGTAGACAAATCAAATATTGGAATTTTAAAATGGTTCAAAAAAGCCTGTGGTCTGGATTTGGTCCTGTACCAAAAGACTTTAAAGAAAAACTTAAAGAGTTGGGTGTTGAGAAAAACATTAAAATATTTAAACTAAATAAAAAATTATAATATTTTGGTGCGTCTACAACACTACGCGATAGCAGAGAGTTGTAGATACTATCTATCACCTATTGATAAAAAATATTTAAATATGTTAAAGTAAATTTGCTTATCCTATCATGCGATAGGACACGTAAAAATATGGAAATAAAAGATTCACCGCCAAAAATACCTTTCGCCACTTATCAAGTTGGCTTAAAAATTCTGCTCAAAAAAGAGGACAAGTTTTTATTCCTAATAGATAGTAGTACTGGATTTTTAGATTTACCAGGTGGGCGTATAGACGAAATTGAGCACGAAACCCAGCTTACTGAAATTATCGCTAGAGAAGTAAATGAAGAGCTCGGAGAAAACATAAAATACAAATTAGGAAAACCTATTTTTCAATTTCGCAGGTAGAACAATAAAAAAAGGAATGCACTTTTATTACAGTATACGAAGCTGAATATTTGTCAGGTGAAGTTAAATTATCTCATGAACATAGTAATTTTCAATGGGTTAATTCTAAAGAAATGAACTGGCCCGCAGATCGCTTTTTTAATAAAGAAGAATATGAAGCTTTTAAAAAATATTTTGAAGCTTTGAGTTGATTATATGATTTTAAAAAATAAAAAAATTTTAATAACTGGTGCTTCGAGTGGTATAGGTCAAGCCATAGCTATGGCTTGCGCTCAAAAAAGAGCCACAGTTATTATTAATTATAGAAAAAATCTTAAAGGAGCCAAACAAACCTTAGAAGAAGTTGAAAAACACTCTAAAGGATTTATTTTTCAAGCGGACTTAACTAATGAAAAACAAATTCAAAAAATGTTTACGGGTATTGCCAATAAAACTGGGAAAATAGATATTTTAGTAAATAATGCTGGCGACGCGCAACCTGGAGACTTTTTTAATAATCAAAACTGGCAAGATCAATTTGAAAATATTTTCTTTTCAGCTTTACATACTTCTCAAAAATTTCTGGGACAAAATAAAAAATCTCCTTTGAGAAAAATTTTAAATATCACCTCGTACTACGGAACTATTGGTGGAGGTAATCCAGAATTCTTTGCCTATTCTGTAGCTAAAGCTGCCTTAGCAAGTATGACTGTTGCGCTTGCAAAAACTGATGGTAAAATTTTAGTAAATGCTGTTGCGCCAGGATACACCTGGACTCCACCTTGGGAAGGAATATCTGTAGCTGAAAAGAAAATTTGCGAAGCAAAAGTAATGATCAATAGATATGTAACTGCGAATGAAATTGCTCACGCAGTGGTTAGTATTCTGGAAAATAATGCTATTACAGGACAAATTATTACTGTGGATGGAGGCCTATCTTTACAAAAACTAGAGAAAAAATAAAAATTCATATATAAATTATAGGATTGCATGCAATTTCTTATAATCAGAGAGGTGAAACTAACCACACACCTCCCTTAGTGATATAAAAATGTTCTTGACTTTTTGACAAAAGTGTTAAAATATTTAAACTAAACTAAATAAAAAATATTATAGTTCATATAAATATGGTTTTGATGCGTCTACAGTACTAGGCGATAGCAGAACATTGTAGACACTAAAATTATCCATTCTTCATATCTTCATATTTATCTCAACAAATTTTTTAAGCACAATATAAAATTGTTCTAGACTGTTCATATCAACCCATTCATTTTCACTGTGGTGACCTCCACCCCTTGGTCTAGTTAAAATTGTTTGAATGCCTTTATCTAGAAAAAATCTAGCGTCGGATGAGCCATGAGAATGAATAAATTTCTGTTTAATCTTAAGCTGATCATATACAATTTTAGAAAAAGCTTTAATGTAATTATTTTTAATATCAATACTATAATTATTCCCAAATGAAATTTCTTTAATAGTTATGCCTTTATAATTCTTAAGAATGGCCTGAAATATTTTTTCTAACCTTGGTTTGGAAGAAGCTGAAGCAATGCGAATATCAATCATAGCCGAAGCATAATTTGGTATCTGATTTGTTGATTCTCCTCCTTTTATTTTACCAATATTAAAAGTATCGTGAATATGATCTTTAGTGCAACAAGGTTCTTTTGGAAATTGTTTCTTAATAATAAACAAAAAATCAATCAACTCCTCTATAGAGTTTTTACCTGACCATGGACGTGAAGCATGCCCTGATTTTCCTTGACTCTCAATTAATAGGTGCCACACGCCTTTAGCCGACACTTCTAGTGCAAAATTTTTACCCCCATCTGGTAATATACACAAGTCCGAACTGTAACCACTGGACAGCAAGGCCTTAACACCGTTATGACCTCCTATTTCTTCGTCAGTTGTAATCATTATTCCTGTACTATATTGTGGCAGCCTTTTCCCCAATTCTTGAAAAAGTTTTAAATAACATGCAATAGCAAATTTCATATCAAAAACACCGCGACCATAAATGCAATTGTTTTGTAATTTAGGTTGAAATGTTTTTTCAGAACCATCAACAACATCAAGATGCGCTTGAAGCCACAACTTTGGTTTTTTTGTTTTTTGGGTAGTAATTAACAAAGATGAAAAATTATTCTTTTTATAATCAGTAATATAAACTGGCACTGTTTTTAATTGAGTTTTTATCCAAGCTATGGCTTTTTCATTTTCCAAATAATTACCAGTAACAGTTTTAAAAGCTATTAATTTTAGTAATGTTTTAGCTAACATATATTATAAATATAAATTATATCTAAATTAGATATTACGCTCTTTTATTGTACAAACTGAAACGTGTTTTGTATATAGATTTCTTGGGGCATGTACACTCTAACATGCCCCAAATTTACCGGCAACCAATTTCATTCCACTATAAGCGGCCCACTGACGGTATTCGTCGCTCCGTGTAAACGAAGACTTGGTCCTGCCATCCATAAACCGCCAATACACTTCCATTGCTCCTTATACTTTTCGCGAATCCGTTGCTCTTTAACTGACCAAACAAAAAACGGCCGATAAATCATCCAGGGATAGTTAGGAAAATCTGTAGACATTGGTAACAACAAATACTGACAATACATTTGCTGATAAAGATTCAAAGCTTTTTTAATGCGCTCTTTTGTTGAACACCCAAATCTTCGACGAGGGTCCCAAATCTCCAATCCCAAACATTTACTTCCGCTTAAAGGTTTTAAAGCAAAACCGCGATTCCAAGGGAGATCTTCAAAATCAGAGACACAAACACGATACCAAAAACCCATCCTCAGACCATAACCCTTATTACCTTTGGCCTTTAACGAACTAACCGAACAAGATTCTAAATAACTATACTCTGTCTCATCTGGTTCAGCCCTAACTAAAACTAAAGATCTGGATGATAAAGATTGTTCAGTCTGAGCCCATAAAGAATCATCTCCGTCCAATGAACGCTTTGGAGAAACAATAACCTTAAACTTGGGCCAAATACTCTTTGCAATTTCTAATCTGGTTTTAAAATCAGTGTTAATCAAACCACACAATCCAACTCCAGATGGTCTTTCCTCTACCTCATAAATACCCAGCTTCCCATTATGAACAACACAATCTAATCTAATAATCAGAGATGGCACATTATACTTTTTTTGAATCCAAGTAGTTTCTCTCTCAAAAAGATCAACCCATTGATCGATCATTTCTAGAGATTGCTCAACCAAGTCTTGAGTAAAAACTATGGCTGTAGTTGTGGTTTGTACTTTCCATGTCCCGATCTGAATCATCTTGATATCCATTCTTTTCTTCCTCCTTAAAAAGGTTAACAAAAAACTGGCCTCACCATGAGACCAGTTTTAGAAGCAGAAATTTTAATAAAATAATTATAAATTAGTATTACTTCCGCGCCCTAAAGCTAGCCTCAGGAAGAGGCGTAAGTAATGCCAATAACCCAAACAAAGACCGTTTGATTGTAAAAAATTTAATTGTTTGTTTCCTTTTTCTTTAAACATATAACAATTTATTAATCATAACAAAAACCATAAAAAATGTCAAGACGTGGGTTTTGTAAATATCAAAATTGACTGCAACTACTTACATTCCTTGTCTATCCACTGTAAATACTTTTCAAAGCCAGAATTTATAGGAATCATAATTATCTCTGGCGTTTCATAATCATGATTAGAAATCATATCCTTTTTAACATTTTTATAAAGGGACTTTTTGGTTTTAATGAAAAGCAGTTTTTCGGCAGCAGAATTAACACGACCTTTCCAATGATAATAACTTTTAATATTTTGCACTTGGGCGCATGCAGCCAAACGTTTGGCAAGCAATGAATCAATAATCTTTTTACCTGTACTTTCTTTGCTAAATGTTGTGACTACAATGCAATACTTATTTTTTACAGGCATAAATTATTTTATTATCTTAACTTAATTATACCAAATTATTGACTAAATATATATTAACCTGTAATGTAATATATTAGGAGGAGCAGAATATTTATTCTAAACTCTAATGCTACATCAAAATGTAGCCTATTAGGACGGTGAAGGAACTTGATCGTCAAGGGTTTTCCCTCCAAAGCGTCTACCCTCCAGACGCAAAACACACTCTTGGCGAGTAAACCTTCACCGTCCACCCCCATTATCATTATGGCCATCTCTCTTTCAGCATCAGAGAGATGGCCAAGCTTTTTATAAATTTTTGCTTTATTTTAAAAACAACTAAACCGAAACAAGTCCAAAAACATCCTTTAAAGCACCAAGTTTCATACGCTTCCCAACCCATTCCAGCGCTTCCATACATGTTATGGACTTACGCTCGTCTGTGGGAATAGACATATAAAACGTACCATCTGAGCAACGATACAAATATTCATAAGGAATACCTGGTGCTTCAAAACTACCAATATATTCTGGATTGTTTTCAGTTGCACGCCTGTACGCAACGCCAGTTTTTTTACAATATAACTTTGTTTTTATAATATATGCCCTATATCCTGCTTTGGACATCTTTAGTAAAATATCTTCATTGAGTTGTTGTTCTTCTCTTTTTTCTAAAGTGTTCATCTGAACCTCCTTATACTACTATTATTAATTTAGACATAAAAACAGATATCTGTCAACCCCGTTAGAAGCTAAATTCAAATCATAATACACAAAATTGACATTACAATAAAATTAAAATACCATTTATTTAAAAGAATGAACATGAGACATTAAAATGTTCACAACTATGAACGAAAAAATTCAAAATAGAATTTCGCAAGCTATAGAAAAAAAACTATTTCCAGCTTGTGTGATTGGAGTAGTAAAAACTAATGGAAACAGGTTAATTGTGCCCAGTGGTAAATTCACTTTTGACACTAATGCATCTGTAGTTCAAGAAAACGCGATTTTTGACATTGCTTCTGTCACTAAATCAATTCCAACTTCGTCTTTAGCTCTAAAATTAATTGACAAAGGAAAACTAAATCTAGAAGATAAATTAATAAATTTTATTCCTGAGTTTGGCAACTCAGACCGAAGAAACATTTTAATCAAACACTTGCTTACCCAGACCTTAGATTACAATTTTCGTTTGTCAGACTATAAAGACAAATCACCCGAAGAAATTTTAAATGTTATTTTTACCACTGAATTTAAAAGCAAACCAGGAACTAAATTTTTCTACACCAATGCCACTAGCATCTTATTAGGCTTAGTAGTGGAACAGGTTTTTGGCACACCATTGGACCAACTGGCTAGCAAGTATTTTTTTGAGTCACTAAAAATGACACGAACCACATTTAATCCATTGCAAAAATTTAAAAAAGAGGAAATTATACCCACTGAAATTCAAGACTGGCGAGGGGGACTAGTTCAAGGAGAAACTCATGACGAAACTGCTCACATATTAAATCAAAAAATGATCCCAGGATCAGCTGGAGTATTTTCAACTGTTCCAGACTTATTAAATTTCTTAGAAATGCTATTAAACAATGGTTCGCTAGCTGGCAAACAATATTTTTCAGCTGAAATTATTAAACAAATACAAACAAATCAATTGTCCGGTATTGGGTACAGTGCTGGTTTAGGATGGGAACTAAATCAACCTAGGTATATGGGTAAATATTGTAGTCCTAAAACTTTTGGCAAAACCGGCTTTACAGGTTGTTCTTGTGTATGTGATATTAAAAAGGGGATTGGTTTTGTTATTCTATCAAACTATACTTATCCAAATCGCAAAACAGACTTTGCGTCTATCAATAAATTTAGAAGCGACATAGCTGATATTATTTTTGAAAATTTATAAAATATGAAACTTATAACTTTGAACATTTGGGGTGGTAAAATTTTCAAACCCTTAATTGAATTTTTAAAACGCCATGCTGATAATATAGATATTTTTTGTTTTCAAGAAGTTTTTCATACTACAACTAATATTACAGAAAGTAATGACGCGCGCACTAATACTTTGAAGGAAATATCTGACATACTGCCAGATCATATTGGATATTTTACACCTGAACAAAACGGGTTTAACCTCCAAGAAAAAGTAAACTTTGATCTAGTTAGTGGCAATGCGACCTTTATTAGAAAAACAACACCTGTTCTGAGTAATGGAAATGTTTTTGTATATGGAAGTCTAAATTCTATGCCCGACCTTACTCAAAAATGGAATCTTATGCCACGAAGCATATCGCACATCCAATTTCAATCTGGTAATACGCTAACCACTGTTTTTAATTTTCATGGTTTATGGAATAATCTTGGGAAAATGGATACTAACAGCAGATTGCAACAATCACAAAAAATCAATGATTACATTTCTAAATTTCAAAACTCAAATATAATTCTTTGCGGTGACTTCAATTTATTGCCAGAAACAAAAAGCCTGTCTATGCTTGAAGTGAGTATGAAAAACTTAATAAAAGAATATAATATTACTTCCACTCGAAGTAGCTATTATACAAAACCAAATAAATTCGCAGACTATATTCTTGTATCGCCACATTTAAAAGTAAATGACTTTCAGGTTTTACAAGATGAAGTGTCAGATCATTTGCCATTATTTTTAGATTTTGAATAATAACCAAACCTTCACAATATTTCACAACTAACAAATGTAAGAAACTAGCGCCATCGCACAAACTTCTTACATTTATATAAAAATAATGAAATATAAATATACAAACATTGCATCATCTTCAAATTACTATTCTCGCTATATTTTGGTTTATTATTTCAATAAATATATTTAACCGGGCAGTAAGAAAATACGAAAGTTTTAGTTTTATAACTTTTGGAAATTAAACTTCCGACAATTGGGATTAAACTTCCGATTTGAAGCGTCTACAATACTACGCGATAGCAGATGACTGTAGACGCTAGTAAACAAGAAACCAATAGAGATTAGTTATGTTTCTCAAAACACGCAAACCGTGCTATTATTAAAGTAAATCCATTTATAATGGATATCTAAAACCTTATATCTAATTATTGAAATTTTCAACTATAAAATAACGTGTTTATGCGAGATAAATACATTTCACTAGAAGAATATTCTGATCAGCAAAATCAACCTAAAAATTCACAACAAAACACAACAGGCAAAGAAGAGCAACAAACCCCAAACAACAACATAAGTTTAATCAACCTAGATAATATAAAAAATCCAGACAGACTAAAAAGAAGAAAAATAATTTTAAACAACCTAAACAAAAATGAACTGATAACTGCCGTACAAGAAGGTATTCAAAAAAAACTAATAGAACACGTGGAAAAAGAACGAGAGCGAGTACGCGCAATAGAAGAAACCATAGCCACAAAAGAAAAATACGCACAAAAAAACTAGAAACCGAGCAAGGTGATAGAGAATTTCTTGATTATTTTAAAGCTTTTAACATAGCCCTAATAGCTAACCAAGAAGCCGTGCGCACTAATCAAAAAGAACTACTTCAAACCAGCAAAAATGATATTTGGGTATTCATGGATAAAATTTTTAAATACATTGAAAATAAAAAACAAATAAAATACTGGGAACTAGATGCTGTGGAAAATAATGTTGTCAATAAAATTAAAATTCCTGATTTTAAAAAAGCGGTTCAAGTACGCTTAGCAGCGCTTGAGTTTAAATTCGCAATGTCAAAAATTATCCGAATCGAAAATAAACACGAGCTTGACGCGCCTGATAACACGCAAACACAACTCCAGTTAAATAATCAACTAAGAAAACAATACGAAACAGAGGCTCGCTTACAATACAGCAGGAAATATAATATGCAAAATCAAATAGATCAATTAAGATTACTTGCCAGTATTAACGAGGAGCTCTCAACAATTTTTACCGTCGTAAAACAAATAAACAGAGGTAAAGAAATAACTGAAGGGGATATATTTGACATTCGTACTAGAAGACCAGTTTTAATAAAAATACTCAAAGAAGTAAAAGAACTACGCAAGGCTCATACAACAAAACCAGAAATAGCAACACCAGAAGATAGTGTGGTTAAAAAAATTACGCACTTTTTGATAAAAAAACCAAAGCTCTAGTTTCATGACCTTTGGGAATTAAATGCCAGCAAAACCCGTCTTGTCATCCTCGGGCTTGACCCTGGGATCAAGGTTAATTATTAGTGTACACGCTCCTGGATTCCCGTCTTCACGGGAATGACAGAAGAGGTAATTTTAAATAAAACTAAACTATGCTATTATTAATGTAATATTTTATGACTATACAAAAAATTTACATTGGCGGTTGGTTTCAAAGAACTACCCTGCATTTAACCGAAATCTGGGACTTTCTGGACAAAGGTGAATCTAATCTGGAGTTTTCAAAAGAAGAGCTTAATAAAATACAGAGCTCTTTATCTATTAAGACCATAACTAGAGAAAGCGGGCTACTAGAGTATATATCTGTCGAAACCAACCAACAAATCGACTACCGAATATACGAGGATGGATTAATTGTTTTAGAAAAAAACTTTGAAACTTTAAAAAACGATTTTGAAGAAATTAAAGATTACTACGACAATAAACTTTCCAAAGCATTGTCTTTTATTTTTAGTAAGGGCGCTCCGGTTCCGAAAGAACTCGCCAATATTAAAACCATTTTGCCATATATTATAACTGTAACAGACGCGTCCTCCGAAGAAGTAAAAACAATTTTCAAGGATTTTGATGAAAATGTTTATTCTACTTTAACCACTAAAAACATAGAAGTATATCGTGCTCCGGGTATAATTTTAATAAATAACCTGCAAGACGATAAACTTGCCAGAAATATTATTGAATCCCAAATATTTTTTAGAGAATTCAAATCGCAACTGCACAGATATTTAGCAATTCATAGAATATTGTGGGAAAAAATCAAAACTATTAAGGAGCGAGGCGAGATAAAGGGGAGTGAAATAGATTTATTAAGAAATGAATTATCAATTTATCAAAAAACAATCAACTTAATTGGAGCTAGAATAGATCAAATGCCGGCTTATGTTCGAACCAGACAAAAAATTACAGACGTAGAAAAAATTGACGATTACTTACAACCACTGTTTCAATTTAAATTTGAAACCTTGCTAGATACGCACGAATATATTAAACATCTTTGGGGAATGACTAAAAACTATCTTACTTCGGCTCTTGAAATCATTTCTGAACTTCAAGCCAAAAGCACAAAAAACACCATCGCATCTTTGCAGGTTATTACAACCATTGGAGTTGTAGCTGGAATATTGGGATATCTTGGTAAAGAAACACCGCCTGAATTTACATTAATAGGAATAGCTTATTTTTTAATATTAATAGCAATGACCTTGGTTATCAATAGCGCGGTTTCAATATTTTTCAAAAATAGAAAATATACTATTAGCGTGAAAGATATAGAAAAAAATATTAAATAACCAAAACTTCTAGTTTTAATCGCGCATTATGGACAAAATACGGATTGACCCAGTTAGAGATTTATATTTGATACGAATGAATAAACAAGAAAATAATTATAATTCAACTTAAAACAATAAAAATACTTCTCAATAATCTCTAACGGGGTTGACTTTGTCAAAAAAACATGTTATAATTAGTGTATTAAAATAATTCATCAAGTTTTCATAACTTTTTATGAATGAAATACTCAATCCATCGCCTAGCCCAGAAAACCAAGCCTCAACAACGCCTCAACAGCCAGCATCTCAACCAACACCTCAAATAGATTCTAAAATAAAAGGCCATTTTATTATACTGGGCTTTGTTTTATTGTCAATTTTTTTAGTGGGAATGATGTATTTGGGCGGACTTGAGCCTGACCCAACAGCATCGGGTGGCCAAGCTTATGGGTACTCTACCTGGCTAGTTATTGCGTATTTAGCAGGTCTTTCCATGATTTTTTTGCCCTGCACTTTTCCACTTGTATTCGTAATTGTTCCACTAGTTCTTAGTAAGGGATATAAAAAAGGCTTTATAATGGCTATTTTATTTGGACTTGGCCTTTCGGTAACTCTTTCTATTTACGGGGTTGGAATGGCTTATTTAGGACAAAGAATTGGCTTAGATAAAGCAACCGAGGGGTTATTTATTTTTGGAGGTTTATTGGCTTATCTGTTTGGACTAGCTGAGCTAGGATATATTAATTTTAAAATCCCAACCTATAGCGGAGAACTACCTAAGTTTGTTCAAGCTAAAAATGATTATTTAAAAACATTTTTTTTAGGTTTATTTTTAGGAAATGCAGGGGTTGGATGCCCTAATCCTTGGTTTTATTTCTTGCTAGCTTATATTACAACTTCCGGCGATGTATTTAAGGGACTATCGCTTGGTTTTATACACGGGGTGGGTAGGGCCATACCTTTATTACTACTGGCTGTTTTGGGTTTGGTTGGTTTAAACTACACGAGCAAAATTTTAATAAACAAAACCAAAGTGGAAAGAGGCTTAGGGTGGTCTTTGACTTTTATCGGAGCATTTATTTTAGCTAATGGTGTTTTTAGCCACGAATGGTATGTTCAATCTGGTCTCCATAGTTACTGGGAAAGAATAACAGAATTTGTCATGGGCACTAGATTTGGCGAACGCATTGAACACATTCATGTTGCCATGCAAAGCGGTTTTTACACTTTAGGAAATTATATTCTGGTTGGATTATTTGTTTTCCCCATGTTATGGTATTTAGCCCGAACCTATATTAAATGCCCCTGGGATATAAAAATCTCTGAAATTATATTTAAACTAATGGTAATTGTTATTGTGCTTGGATCTTTCTATCCTTTACTTACACATTTTGACAATGGAACAACCCAGACTATTGTGAGTAATATCGGATTAATTATTGGTGTTGTTGTGGCTTGGGCGTGGAATAAAAACGACATACTTGGTTTAATTAAAAAAACACCAGCCGCTGCAGAACCTGTGGTCCTGTCTGCAGAAGACAAAATAAAAACAATGAAAGCTGGCATCACAGCAACTATAAAAGTTATAGTTACAACAATTATATTATTAATGCTTTTTACTCAATACTTCCCCAATAGCGTTAAAGACACCGAAGATCACAAAGAATATAAAATAATGTCGGCTGAAGCTGGTTTAAGCAACGAAATAACTATACATAATACAAAAATAAAATTAATCCTTAACCCTGAGACTGTTGTGCCCGGCTCTTTAACAACATTTCAATTTCTTTTACTAGATGCTACAACCACTCTCCCCGTTAAAAACTTGCAAACCATACACACCAAACCAATGCATGTAATTCTAGCGCGAGAAGATCTTAATCATTTCAGCCACTTACATCCCGAATTAATTAATGATCAGTACTCGGTTCAACATACCCTACCCGAAGAAGGATATTACAAACTATGGGTAGAATTTACAGCTCATGATATTACTCACTTAGCGGGATTTGAATTCAAAACCACCAATGTTACAGGTAAAAACAATAATTTACTAGTGCAGGATATGAGCCAAGAGAAAAAAATAGATGAATACTTGGTTAAATTGCAGTTTGGAAAATTAACTGCCAACAAGCCCAGCCATTTAACTTTTACGGTCACAGATAGTAATGGCATTGCTGTAAACAAATTTGAAAATTACTTAGGAGCAACAGCGCATGTAATCGCAATCAGCCAAGATATGGAAAATTTTGGGCATGCCCACATAGAAAAAAATGACTCCAAGCATGAAGGGGATCATCATGGTTTTAATTTAATTCCAATTGCGCACGCTGGACCTGGTCATGGTGCTGGCAACGATGATCACAAATCTACTGATTCAAATCTGGAAACTAGTTATACGTTTAAAAAATCTGGAATTTATAAACTTTGGTTGCAATTTCAAATAAACCAAAAAGTTATAACTAGTGATTTCATGGTGCGAGTTGAATAATACGTGTCCTGTTAGAAGTATTTAATAGTCTAACGCTACAACAAACAAATTTAAATAAAAAATATATGAATACAAGTAATGACCAGCCTTCTAACGGGGTGAGTATAGACAACCAAACAACTTCTAATGGGGTGAGTAACACGTCAAAAATAGTATTGGCAATTGTGGCTGTAGTTTTAATTGGACTTGGTTATGTGGGTTTAAATAAACTAAATCAAGGAGCCAAAGAAAGAATGGCTAAAGCTGAACAAGAAATAATTAAACCAAATGGTATTACCAAAGAATTTAATGTCAGGTCTTTTTCTTGGGGATGGAGCCCTGAAATTATTGAAGTAAATGCTGGTGATACTGTTAAACTTATGGTTACAGTTGATCCTAATGATCCTAAGGGAGCAGTTGATCATGGTATTGGTATTGACGCTTTTAAAGTAATGACTTACTTGAAAGTGGGCGTACCAACTGAGGTGACATTTGTAGCATCCAAACGTGGGGAGTTTAAAATCTTTTGCTCAGTAGCTTGTGGAGAAGGGCATTTTGCAATGAATGGTAAATTAATTGTTAAATAATATGAAAAAAATTGCCATAATTTTTATAGCAGGATTAATTTTTGCCATCTTGATGTTTTATTTAAAAGAAATTAAAGGTTTAAAATTTTTTTGTAAATCTGAAAATGATGGTGGTCTAAAAATTTATTGCAATAAAGAAATTAAGTAATAAACTAATGGTCCTTAACAGGACATAACAATATGTCTAAAAATACAATTTTAATAATCGTAGTTGTTGTAATGTTTGTAGGTGGACTAATTTTTAAGCTAACATCTAAAGATGGGTCTATAAAAATAGACCGAGCTCCGCAAAAAGTTGCAATCACGATCGTATCCCCCAAAAATCAATGGAAATTTATTCCGGATAAAATCACGGTAAAACAATATGACGAAGTAACACTAACCTTAGTAAACGAAGATGAATATGACCATGGAATAGCCATTGATTTACTTGGGATCAATACTCGTATGCCAAGAACTAGCACCTCCACTGTATCTTTTACAGCCACTAAAACAGGAACTTTTAATTTTTACTGTTCAGTCGCATGTGGAGAGGGAATGGTTGATGGTAAAAAAAGAACCCACTATGATATGTTAGGATCTTTAATAATTGAACCGTAAATTACATAAAAAATAAATTTTTCTATGATTGAAAAACTTACTTTAAAAATACGAGGCATGCACTGTGCGGCTTGCAGTCAATTAATTGACAAAATGGTGTCTAAACAAGATGGTGTAATTACAGTGGATGCTAATTTTGGATCAGAAAGATTATACATAGAATACGATACCGACAAAATAGCATTAATCAAAGTTAAAGAAGTAATGGCAAAAATGGGATATACTTTGGTTTTACCAAATGAAGAAAAAAAACTAGAGGACGAACGCGAAGCTAGAGAAAAAGAAATTAAAGAATTAAGAAACATGGCAATTATTAGTTTTTTAATCTCTTCCCCCATTATTATTTATTACATGCTGGTGCACATGTTTAATCTGTTTCATGTTCACGAATTTTTCGCAATGTTAGAACAAGCCTGCAAATATCTCGGTATTGAAAACATCCCAGAATTTATAACTAATCCAAAATATAAAATTGACTTAAATTATATATATTTTGTAATGACTACTCCGGTTCAATTTGGAGTGGGTTGGGTGTTTTTTAGAAACGCTTACACAGCTGTA
This sequence comes from bacterium, assembly GCA_005239895.1. Taxonomy (GTDB): domain Bacteria; phylum Patescibacteriota; class Patescibacteriia; order SBBB01; family SBBB01; genus SBBB01. The sequence goes on from SBBB01000016.1 coordinate 35,101, forward strand.
AGAGCTGGTTCTAGCAATATGGATGTATTAGTGGTTATAGGAACCGGGGCTGCTTATCTTTTTAGCGCGCTGGGGTTTTTCTTTTTTGAAATTGATCATCCTTACTGGGAGTCTTCAGCAGCTTTAATCTCATTTATTATATTGGGTCGTTATTTAGAGGTATTAGTAAAAGGTAGAGCTAGTGACGCAATTCGCAAACTTTTAAATTTAACTCCACCTACGGCTTTTGTAATTAGAAATGATCAAGAGCTAGAAATACCAGTTGATCAGGTTGTTTTAGATGATATTCTTGTAGTACGGCCCGGAACCAAAGTTCCAGTGGATGGTATTGTTGTAGAAGGAAAATCCTCGATTGATGAAAAAGTTATCACTGGAGAATCTATGCCTGTTGGTAAAGATGTTGGGGACCAAGTTATTGGAGCAACTATAAATCAATATGGCTTGTTAAAAATAAAAGCTAACAAAGTTGGCAAAGACACTTTATTGCACCAAATTGTGCGCATGGTTGAAGAAGCTCAGGCTACTAAGGCCCCTATTCAAAGAATGGCGGATTTAATTTCTGAATACTTTGTGCCTATTGTTATTGGCTTGGCGTTTTTGGCTTTTTCTTATTGGTATTTTATTTTTGGAATTAACTTTAAAGCTTCGTTAATTATAGCTGTGGCAGTTTTAATTATTTCTTGTCCGTGCGCCATGGGATTGGCTACCCCAACTGCGATTATGGTTGGCACAGGCAAAGGCGCTGGTTACGGAATTTTAATTAAAGGTGGAGAAGCTCTAGAAAATGCCTATAAAATAAATGCCATTGCTTTTGATAAAACTGGCACACTAACTAAAGGCGAGCCTAGTGTTACGGATGTTGTAACTTTTAATGGTTTTCAAGAAAACGATGTTTTGAAATTAGCAGGATCAGTTGAAAGCGGTTCAGAACATCCACTTGCTAAATCAGTTGTTAAGGCTTGTGTGGAAAGAAAATTAGAAATACAATCACCCAAAGAATTTATAAGCACGCCTGGACTGGGTGTTCAAGCTATATTAAACGAAGGAAGAATAGCTATTGGGAATCAACCTCTTTTAGATTCTCTAAATATTCAAACTACAGATAATATAACCAATGAACTGCATAGATTACAGAACGAAGCTAAAACAGTTGTCTTTGCCCTAAAAGATCAACAAATTATGGGGTTAATTGCTATGGCCGACACTCTAAAAGAGTCCTCTGTAGAAGCTATTGGTACTTTAAAAAAATTTGGCTTAGAAATTGTAATGATTACGGGCGACAATGAAAAAACAGCCCAAGCTATTGCTAAACAAGTTGGAATTGAAAGAGTAATGTCTCAGGTCTTACCTCAAGACAAAGAAAGAGTGGTTGAAAAATTACAATCTGAAGGGAAGGTAGTTGCTATGGTTGGCGATGGAGTAAATGATTCTCCTGCTTTAGCTAGGGCTGAAATTGGAATCGCAGTTGGATCAGGAACTGATATTGCTATTGAAACTGGAAATATTGTTCTTATTAAAGATGACCTTAGAGATGTTGCCACAGCTATTGAACTTTCTAAAGAAACTATCTGGAAAATTAAACAGAACTTGTTCTGGGCTTTTATTTATAATATTATTGGTATACCTGTTGCTATGGGTGTTTTAATTTTCCTAAGTCAAAAAGGATTCATATCTAGATCTATTGAATCTGGATTGCGACCTGAAATAGCTGGTTTTGCCATGGCATTCAGCTCTATATCTGTGGTAAGCAACTCGTTGCTGCTAAAATTATACAAACCCAACACCAACCGCATGCGCATCATAGATTTAATTTTGGGTTTGTGTTTTATAGCGTTTTTATACTTTTTATATATTAAATTTATACAATAATATGCAACATTTAACATTAACTATCGACGGTATGCACTGCGGATCTTGTTCTGTGTCTATTGAATTATTATTAAACAACACAACTGGGATTAGTTCAGCCCAAGTTAATTTTGAATCTAAAAAAGCTGAAGTTGATTTTGACCCCAGTAAAATAAATACGGAAACTATTATTAAAAGCATAGAAGAGGTTGGCTTCAAGGCTGAGGTTGTGTAAACACCCTGTCATTCCCGCGCAGGCGGAAATCCAGGAGCGCTCCCAAATAATAATAAACCTATATTCTTAATCAAATTTTCAATCCAATAATTCAATCTTTATAAAAGAGATTACTTTTCTAAGCTGAAATTAAGTTTCAGATTTATATTTCACTTGTTTAATTATTTAAAATATAGAAAAAACATTCTTTAAATAAACCTGAAATAAACCTGGATTCCCGCCTTCGCGGGAATGACATAAACTACAGTTATTAATAACCTAGCATAATAAATTTAGAAACGACACTATTCGCATCGGTTCTACAAATATTAAAAATCTAAACGAACAATCCCCAGGGCGCACACGCGTGTTGCCCTGGGGTTAAAAAAATGTAGCCGTATTAAGCTTAATGTTATCTAAAATATCTGTCTCTGAAACTTCTAAGCCCCGATATAACCGTAATTATCAATATGATTAAGCTCGAGTGATAGATTACTGTAATTTTATCTGGCTCTAACAAAACAACTGTGAATAAAATTTTAATTACACCCATTAAAAATACAATCCATAAAAGACTTTCTCCTATTTTTATCACTGTTTTAGCCATGACATACCCCTTTTCTGTTATTGTTTAACAACACGTCTACCATCAACCGAAACACATAAAAACCATATCACAATTACAGGCTTTTGTCAGCCCGGGTTGACCTACTTAACTGTCAATTTAACTCGTCCTTTGACGCGGCGGCGTTTTAAAACGTTTCTACCAGCAATAGTTCTCATGCGAGATAAAAACCCATGTTTTCTAAATTTTCTTCTAGTTTTAGGCTGAAAAGTTCTTTTTGGCATAAAAAAATATTAAGTTATAAACAAATAATTAACAAGTTATCCACTGAACCCAATTTAAAACCCATAATTTGCGCGCTCACTTGTTTTGTAGTAAACTATATTATAATATAGTTTCTAAAAATAAACAATACTCATACAATGTTTTTATGAATAAAATGGACCATGACAAACTATGGGAATCTGCTTTGGGCGAACTAGAAATGTCTTTAAGCAAGGCTAATTTTACAACCTGGTTTAAAAACACCCACCTAGTTTCTTACAACAATGATGTTGTTATAATTAATGTCCCTAATTTATTCACTAAAGCTTGGTTTGAAAAAAAATATAATCATACCGTGCTTAAGGTTTTACAAACCATCACCCAGTCCAGAATTAAAGAAGTTGTATATACTATAGATTTAGATAATAAATATCAACCTAATGATTTTTTTAAACATAAAACTGAAAACGACGAACAGGGTTGTGATTACGACAAAACCCAGATCAAAACTCAAACCCAAACTCAATTTCAAACCCCGGATAATAACCTAAACAATTTATCATCTAATACGCTTAATCATAAATATAAATTTGAAAATTTTATTGTTGGTAAGGGTAGTGAATTGGCTCACGCCGCAGCTATGGCAGTTGTAAAATATCCATTCTCAGCTTACAACCCATTATTTATTTATGGAGATGTTGGGCTTGGTAAAACCCATTTAATGCAAGCCATTGGTCATGGGTTTATCCAACAAAACCCGTCTACCAAGGTAGTGTACGTAACTCTAGAAAAATTTATGAATGATTTTATTCAAGCGGTGCGAATGGGGAAAACTGATAACTTTAATAACTTATACCGAAACTGTGATTTGTTATTAATAGATGATATTGAATTTATATCTGGTAAAGAGGGCACGCAAGACGCGTTCTTTCATACTTTTAACTCCTTATATCAAAACAACAAACAAATAGTGTTAACCTCTGATAGACCACCCAAATCTATTGCCGCGCTAGAAGATAGGTTGGTATCTAGGTTTGAGTGTGGCATGGTGGCTGATATATCTTCCCCAGACTTTGAAACCCGGCTGGCTATTTTAGATGTAAAGTGTAAAGACAAGGGTATTAATCTTAAACAAGATGTTATGCATTATGTGGCGTCTAACTTCCAAAACAATATTAGAGAACTAGAGGGGGCGTTAAACCGAATAATCACTTACGAACAAATTAATAACGCGCAAGTTGATCTAAATATAGTTGTAGATATTTTTTCTTACATTACCAAACCTAAAAGTAAAAACAACCCAATTACAACCAAGCTGGTTATAAACACGGTTATTAATTACTATAATATTGAGTTCGAACAATTAATAAGCAATAGTCGAAAAAAAGAATTGGTTATGCCCAGACAGATTATTATGTACTTATTAAGAAAAGAAACCAATATTTCTTACCCTTTAATTGGGAAAGAAGTTGGCGACAGAGACCACACCACAGTGATTCACGCTTTTAACAAGATTAATAATGAAATAAACAAAAACGAGCGCTTAAAAACAGATATCAAGAATATTAAAGAAAGGTTATATAGTTATTAGATTTACTGTTTATAATACCATGAATAAGTTGTTGATTTTTATTTTTAAAAAAAGTAGTCATATAAACATACACACCCCATCAACATTAAACTAACAAGATATGTTAAACAAAAACATTAATCTAATAACACTATTAAGGTTTATCAACACAATACACATGAATATTATTACTATTATATAAATATATTAAATAAATAATATAAATATGAAGTTAATATGTTTACAAGAAAACTTAAACAATGGTTTAAGTATTGTTAGTAGGGTTGTGCTTAAAAATTCAACCCTACCAATTTTAAGTAATATATTATTCAAAGCTGAAAATAATAATTTAACCTTAACAGCTGTCAATTTAGAAATAGCTGTTATTTATCAGGTTAGATGTAAAATATTTGAAAACGGTGAAATAACCATACCAGTGGATATATTTTTTAATTATGTAAACACCATACCTAAAGACAAAATTGAAATTATATTAAATAAAAATTCCCTAGAAATTCAATCTAGTAAATACAAAACCACGATTATAGGTCAAACCTCAACTGATTTTCCACCCATCCCCAAGATTAATACAGACAGGTGTTATAGTATTGAGTTAAAACAATTTACCAGGCTTTTAAACCAAATAATATTTGTGCCACCAATTAATCATATTAGGCATGAAATTAATGGGGTGTTTTTAAGGTTTGAAAAGGATAAAATAATAGCTGTAGCAACCGATGGTTATCGTATTATTGAAAAAACAGTCCCCACAAACAACCCCAATATTTCTAGTGACAAAGTTATTATTCCAACCAAAACCCTACAAGAATTATTAAGAATAATTAGCGTTATTCAAAAAGATATTTCCGTATCAGACCAGGATGATAATTTTTTACAAATTTATATTTCAGACACACAGGTGGTTTTTAAATACAATAATTTTGAATTGATATCTAAAGTAATATCTGGTATTTATCCTAATTATGAAACTTTCATACCCAAAACACATAATACCAAACTAACAATCAATACTGAAGAATTTATTAAGGGAGTAAAAATATCTAGTTTGTTTAGTAAGAATAATTTATTTGATATTGTGTTAGAATTTAATCCTGAATCCGGATTGTTTTTGTTAAAAAGTTCCAACATTCAAATAGGGGAAAATATAAGTGAATATAAAGATGTTCAGATAGAGGGAGATATTAATAAAATTGTTTTAAATCATAAGTATCTTTTGGGTGGTTTAACCCACATGGAAAGTGAAAATGTGGATTTGGAAATAACAAACCCCAATAGTCCTTGTTTAATAAGGCCAAGCAAAGAGGATAAAAACGAAAAAACGGTTTATATAATTTTACCCCTTAGAGAGTAAAAATAAATACGAATCCCGTTAGAAGCCGCGATCGCCAGGATATTAAATATATGATACAATATACAACAATTTTACAGTTAATTAAAAATAACGCAGTTGCGAGAATCGCGATCTATTTCTAACGGGATGAATAATATAAACAAAACACAAAAAGACAAATTAGAGCAAATTAAAAATTGGGTTATAATCGTTGCGATTGTAGCCTTGGTTTTATTTATAGTTTTTATTATTAAAAATAATAAAAATAGTAGCGTGGCAAGTTTTGATCCAACTAAAGAATGCGTTAGTCATGGAAACTTGCTTGTGCATTCACATGTTAATTTAAAAATTATGATTAACAATAAAGAGCAATCTTTGCCTGGTGATATTGGTTTTGTTAATCACGCCTGCCTTAGGCCTTTTCACACACATAAAAACGACAATATTTTGCATCTTGAATATCATAAAAATATAGATTTTCAGCTTAAGGGTTTTTTTGCAGTTTGGGGTAATGTTTTTAACTCCCAACAAATTTTGACTTATAAAATTGACGATAAGCATCGCATTCGCGTAACTGTTAATGAAAAAGAATCTCAAGATTTTGAAAATATAATTTTAAAAGACAAAGACCAAGTAATTATTTATTACGAGGAAAAGTAATAAATAGTAAAAAGTTAAAAAGTTAGAAAGTTGAAAGTAATTTAAGATATCCTCCTTCGCTCTGCCGAAGCTCGCAAGAGTGAAGGCGAGCTTCGTCAGGGCTACGAAGGATAAATAAGAGAAGGGTAAATAAGATTTAAGATATAATTTGTCAAAACAAAGCATAAAATCTACGGCGGGGGTTGACAAAACCATATATAGTATGGTAATATGTTCTGATGTTCAACAGTGGCGTTTATTATGGCCACCTAACCGAGAGGAGGTGATATCGCTTGTTGATACGAGGACCAGATAAGACACATGAAATGGCAACTGTTTGTGGAACACTAAGGTTGAGCTTAAAATACGACGCGAAATCGTGACGCCCGAGCGACCGCACTGAACTGGCTGCAGAGTTAGTCTATAGCCACGACCAGAGAAAGGAGGCTCATGACCGAATTTTTCTCGGGCTTTATCTAGCCCGGTTAACCAATTGATAAGGGTGGAGTCTAAAAAGAAAACCACCTCTACCCTTATCAATCAAATTTTTATAAAATTTTATTTTTCAATATTATTTAGTTTTGCAATTTGCAATTTTTAAATATTTTTTTAAATAACTTCAATTATTTGTCATTCCCGCGACTTGCCCTTCGAAGCCTTGCCTGCCCATCGAAGTCTTGACGAAGTTGGGGCGTAGGAGGGAGTCGAGAATCCAGCGTGACAATCACTTAAATACAGCCTGGATCCCCGGGTCAAGCCCGAGGATGACAGAAAAAATAAACAAACCTCCTACTTTCAACTTTAAAACATTGACAAGCCATTAATACTGGGCTATTATATATTTACATAATACTATGATTAATTATGAATTATTATATATTGTTAATAACAAATATTCAGAAGCTGAACTAAAAGAGCTTCAAGAAAGAGTTAATGCGCTTTTGGGCAATCATAAAAGTGTTGTCAATTCTCATGTTTTGCTTGATAATCCGCGAAGTTTAGCGTACCAAATAGATGGCATTAAAAATACTCGCTATTTTGTGGCTGGTTTTGAAACTGAAACCACAGAAATGTCAAAACTCCACCACTCCCTTAGATACAGTAAAGATATTTTAAGATATATCTTAACTAAAAAACCATTTAAGAGCGCTGCTCGCATTGAAAAAGAAAATATAATGAAAGAAAAAGTATTATTAAAAAAGAGAAACAGTAAGAAACAAAACAAAACCACTACAACAGAAAATATTGTTGTTGACAGTAAACCAAACCTTAATGCTGAAGAAATGGACGTTAAAATAGACCAAATCCTAAAAGAAGATATAATCTAATTAAAAAAGATTTATGACTTTAAATAAAGCTATATTAATAGGAAATTTAACTCGTAATCCTGAAACCAGGACTACAACTTCAGGGCAAAGCGTTACATCTTTTGGTGTGGCTACCAATCGATCTTGGACTGATGCTAATGGCATAAGACAAGACAAGGCTGAATTTCATAATATTGTGGTGTGGGGTAAATTAGCCGAAATTTGTCAGCAATATTTAACCAAGGGTCGCAAGGTTTATATTGAAGGAAGAATACAGAACAGAGAGTGGGAAGACAAAGATGGAACCAAAAAGAATAGATCGGAAATAGTAGCTGAAAATATGATTATGTTAGACCGCAGTCCAGATAGTGGTGGGCAGAGGCAACAAACACCTTTCGTATCACAAGAAACTAGTTCAGCCCAAGAAGACGAAATTAAAGTAGAAGAAATACCTTTTTAGAGCTTCTTAGCTTCTTAGCTTCTTAGCTTCTTAGCTTCTTAGCTTCTAATTATCTATTAATTTATTATTACTTTATGCCAAATTACAAACCAAATTTTAAAAAACCTTTAGCGTCAAAACAGGATCTTCAAAACAGAACCTGTTATTTGTGTTCACACAAACTAGAAGATGTTGATTACAAAGATGCTACGTTGCTCAGGCAGTTTATATCTGGTTATGCCAAAATAGTAAAGCGTCGGATTACCAAAACCTGCGCTAAACATCAAAGGAAAGTCAGTCGCGCTGTTAAAAGGGCGCGCATAGCTTCTTTATTACCATTTGTGATTGAGTAGTGTTTTTAGTTTCAACCTCATCAATATTTTCTAAATTATTTAATATTTTTAAAATATTTTTAAACTATGAAATTAATTGATGGAAAATTATTAGCTTCTAAAATTAGATATAAAATTAAGAACAGTTTAATTGGTGAAAAAACTAAACCCGGTCTAGCTATAATTTTAGTTGGCGACAATAAAGCCTCGCGCTTGTATGTTAGTATTAAAGAAAAAGAAGCCCATGGTTTGAGTTTTTATTTTGAAAAATATATTTTTCCAGGAAATACCAAAGAGTACAAAGTATCAAAATTAATTCAGTCTTTGAACCAGAAGCCTAATATTCATGGTATTGTTATTCAATTACCATTACCTAAAAAGTTTAATACTGATAGGTTGGTCGCAACGATTGATCCATTAAAAGACGTGGATGGGTTTCATCCTGAAAATGTTAAAAAATTATTACAATTAAAAAAATGGACTAGTAAGTCTAAAGATGCAATTATAGTTCCAGCTCTTATTTATGGAATTATAGAAATGATTCAAAGTTTAAGATTGAATTTAAAAAATAAACAAGCTGTTATTGTTAGCAATACCAAAACGTTTTCAGAACCTTTAAAACATATTTTAATCCTAAAAGGATTGTCAGTTAAGGTTTGGATTAGAGGCAAACAATCGATAGAAGTTTTAAAAAACATTACTAAGAAGGCTGATTTATTAATTACAGCTGCGGGTAGTAGTAATTTTATAACTCAAGACATGATTAAAACTAACAGTGTTGTGATTGATGTTGGCATGAATCGGGTTGGTAAGACTGTAAAAGGTGATGTTGATTTTGACGTTGTGTCTAAAATTGTACACGCTATTACACCTGTGCCAGGTGGAGTTGGCCCTATGACTGTTGCATGTTTATTGCGCAACACCTTTGTCGCTATGTTAAAAATAGAAAAGATTAAATAGTGTTTTGAACCAATGTTTGGACACTGGATGTCCAAACATTGGTTCAAAAGATCGTGCTATTTATTTTTTAGTTTGGTTGTAAATTTTATTTATTTTTTTTTGATCCATAAGACCTTGGCGCACCACAACTGGTTTAGATCCCGTAAAATCTACAACCGTTGAAGATATTGAGTCTAGTTCGCCGCCATCCACAACAAGATGAGGAGTGTTTTTTGATTTTTCAAAATATTTTTTAATGTCACCAACAGTTTGACCTGTGGGTTGATCTGATAAATTAGCCGCAGTTTCAATAAGTGGTAAACCTAGTTTGTCTATAATATTTAACACAAGATTATTATTTGGTACTCTTAGGGCTATGGTTTTTTGATTTAAATTATTGCGATTATTTTCGTTTTGACAAAAAATTACAGTTACTTGCCCGGGCCATATTTTTTTTAAAAATTCTACTTTAGAGCCTGGTATATCAGCCAATTCTTGCGCCATGGCTATGTCTTTAACAAAAACTGGTAAAGCTTTTTTAATAGGTCTATTTTTTAATTGAAATATTTTATTGCGTACGGTTTCGTTATCATATACACCCACCAGACCATAAACAGTGTCAGTTGGCAAAACAACCAGTTTTAGAGCTTTTAAAGCCTTGACAGCTAAAATTGCTAAATTATCTATATTTTGATGGGTTATTTTAATAATTTTCATACTATTGACACATATTATATATTATTATATCATATTTTAGTGACAGAAAGTTATTTGATAATTAAATAGTGATAAGAAAACATATCAATTCTTTACATTGAGAGTTTGATCCTAGCTCAGGATGAACGCTGGCGGCATGCATAAGGCATGCAAGTCGAGCGAATATTGTTTGCAGCTTTCAGGTATTTGTTGTTATTTTATAAAAATAATTTAATAACAGATAAATGATAGCTGTAAATTGTATGAGCGGCAAACTGGAGCGTAACACCTTGGTATCTACCCTTGAGACAAACATAACTAATCGAAAGATTAGCTAATATTTGATGGTCTACTTATTATTTATAATAAGTAGTAAAGAAGCAATTCACTCAAAGAGGAGCCTAGGTCCTATCAGCTTGTTGGCGAGATAAAAGCTCACCAAGGCTATGACGGGTAGGGGGTGTGAGAGCACGACCCCCCTCAGGGGCACTGAGACACTGGCCCTACTCCTACGGGAGGCTGCAGTCAGGAATATTTGACAATGGGCGAAAGCCTGATCAAGCAATGCCGCGTGTAGGACGAAGCCCTACGGGGTGTAAACTACTTTTCTACCAGAAAAAGAAGCGCAAGCTTTTGATTGTACGGTAGGAATAAGAGGTTGCTAACTCTGTGCCAGCAGCAGCGGTAATACAGAGACCTCAAGCGTTATCCGGATTTATTGGGCGTAAAGGGTCCGCAGGTGGTTTGTTAAGTTTTTAGTAAAAGATTAAGGCTTAACCTTAATAAGCTAAAAAAACTGGCAGACTAGAGGATGGAAAAGGTAAGCGGAATGGTTGGTGTAGTAGTAAAATGCGTTAATATCAACCAGAACACCAAAGGCGAAAGCAGCTTACTGGTACATTCCTGACACTCATGGACGAAAGCGTGGGGAGCGAATGGGATTAGATACCCCAGTAGTCCACGCCCTAAACGATGGATACTAGACCTTGGAAGTATCGACCCTTCCAGGATCGACTAAAAAAGGTAACCCCTTAAGTATCCCGCCTGGGAAGTACGGCCGCAAGGCTAAAACTCAAAGGAATTGACGGGAACCCGCACAAGCGGTGGAGCGTGTGGTTTAATTCGACGGTAAGCGAGGAACCTTACCAGGGCTTGAAATTCATTTTCTAATGCCTAGAAATAGACCATTTAAACGAATGAATAGGTGATGCATGGCTGTCGTCAGCTCGTGTCGTGAGACGTTAAGTTAAGTCTTTTAACGAGCGCAACCCTTGTCTAGATTTATAATTCATCTAGAGACTATCTCGGCAACGAGGAGGAAGGAAAGGACGACGTCAAGTCAGCATGTCTCTTACGTCCTGGGCTACACACGCGCTACAATGGGATAAACAAAGCGCCGCCAAATCGCAAGATGGAGCTAATCGCATCAAATTATCCCTCAGTTCAGATTGAGGTCTGCAACTCGACCTCATGAAGTTGGAATCGCTAGTAACCGTAAATCAGCCTCATTACGGTGAATACGTTCTCGGGTTTTGTACACACCGCCCGTCACGCCAATAAAGTTGGTAATATCCGAAGTATTCTTTTTAAGAGTATGAAGGTAGGACTAGCGATAAGGGCGAAGTCGTAACAAGGCATCCGTAGCGGAAGCTGTGGATGAATCACCTCCTTTCTAAGGAGTATATAAATTTATTGATTTTATCGTAAATTTAACACAGGTCGTTAGATAGAAATATCTTTGAGAGAATTTTATGGGAATTGATATTTTACCTTTCTTATCACTATTTAGTTATCAATTTTTGTAAATAATTATTAAATTGTAATTCCTAAAAAGCTAAAAAGCTAAAAAGCTAAAAAGCTAAAAAGCTAAAAA
>SBBB01000020.1 GCA_005239895.1 bacterium
CCAATTTTCCACAAAATAAACATGCCCAACTTGACTCCTGTCAGGATAGTAAAAATATATCTCCGCAACCTTGTTTAGTTCTTTTATTAAAACATTCACTTCTTCTTTAGTCTCTCTTTTAGCCGCTTCTTCAATAGTTTCAATTTCAGGATTAACTTTTCCGCCTACTCCGTTCCATTTGTTTATGCCAAATCCTCGTTTTTTTAATGCTAAGCAAATATCAGTTATTTTTCCTTGAGATTTTTTTATTAAAAATACTAGAGTGACGTTTCTTAAGTTTTCCATATTTTTAAAATGATTGTGCCCGACTTTTTTTACTTCAAAAAGCCGGGCCCTATAAGATGTTGTTTGCAGGGTGGAGGGGGGTTATTCGCCGCCTTTTTGGACATAATTTTTTACAAACTCCTGCGCATTTTCTTCCAAAACATCGTCGATGTCATCCATAATATTATCTATTTCCTCTACAGTTGCTTTGCCCTTCGCAATGACCTCTGGCTTAGCTTCGATGACAGCAGTATTGCTTTCTCTTCCTTGTCTGGTTGTTTTTTTTGTTTGTTGGTTCATGTTTATCTCCATGGTTAAGTACGGCTTGATTCGTACATTTTCTTTGCGAGTATTGTATCAGATTAGAATTTTTAGGTAAAGGTGTTCTTTAATAATAACACTATTTTGGTGTTTGTTTTTGTTTTTGAACTTTATATCAAAATTCATGACTGAGATTGTGCCACTGTTTAAGTTGGTCACCATAGATCCATAATTCAGATAAAATTGATATAGCAGTATAACACTCAATATCAATATCATCTGTATCTGCCATGGCAAAAGCTTTTTTAGCGCATTGATCCAGAGTTTCACCGTCTTGCATATATTTTTGCATTAAACGGGCCCAATTTGTCATAAATGGAAATAGATATTTAGTGTTTTGATCATTTCTAATGCGCCTTATTTTTAGTTGTTTCCATTTACTGATATACAGTTCATCCTTAAAAATCATCATGGGGGCGTTTTTGATAGCTTCTTTAAGCTGTGCAGCATGAAGTTGCCTAGCTACTTCAGCTGTGCGTTGTTCCTTTTGCGTTTTACGCTTTTTACGAGACCTGATGCGATTATCGCTTTGGCGATCTTTTAATGTAAGAAGAGCCGTATTGGGACCAATCATTTTAGCAATGTAACCTTTGCGGGCCCGACAATAGTCGCGGTAAATTTGCTTTCTATTAGAATTAGCATTAATGGTTATGATTACACCATTAAATGCAAATTCTATTTCAGCATGTTTTATGCTGGTTTCTTTCTCAGAAGCTATACTTATAGCCTCAGCAATAGCATCTTTAATGTGATCGGCTTTTGTTTCTATTGCAAACCTGTTTTTGTTGATCTTTTTTGACAAACAAGCGTTCATGTGTCCTCCTAAGTGTGTTTTTTGATGAAACCGTTATTTACAATCTACTATAATTATACGTAATAATCAATAGTAGTATTTGTAGTTTATTTTTTAATAAAGCGTGACACTTCATCACGATCGTGACGAGGTGTCACGGTTGAATAGTAATAAATAATTAATTAATATTTAAAATTTTTAGGATGTCCTCAAATTTTTCAAATGAGTAATTAGCTTCATCTGATTTTTGCCATATTAATCCTGTTAATAAACCTACTTGTTTGGCAGGTTTAATATCTTTTTCAATATTATCCCCAATGTATAAAATTTCTTTAGCGGATATTTTACTCAATTCAATTATTTTATAAAAACCATCCAAAGCTGGTTTTGGTCTCTCTAGCATTCCTGCGCTTATAATATGCGTAAACCATTTTGGACTTATATTAAGAGATGGTAAAATCTTTTCAAGTTGGATATTAGAAAAAATAGAAATAGGAATAAAATTTTGAATTTTTTTAAAATATCTGGAACATTTTTATCTGATAATTCATATAGTTCATTAGATTTAATAGAATTAATCTGTTCAGACCAAAAATTGGAAGTTTGACCCAAAACATAGAAAATAGCGGCGTTGCTGCTGTTAAATTTTTTATATAGATTTTTGTATTCTTTAATTAATTCATCATTTACTGGTCTTTTTACGATTTGAGAGTATGTTTTATATTGTAACTTATTAAGGACTTCCATGTTTATGAAAGCTAGGGTGTTGCTAAAATCAAACCAGATATGTTTAATAGAATTTTTAGACATATTTATATAATTGTGTTTGAAATTATTTTATCATAAATTTTGAATGACAGCGATTAAATATTGTATTTGCGGCATGCGACAGGGGATTGGAATAATTTTAATCTGGGTTTTAGGTTTTTATTTTAATAAAGTGTGACACTTCGTCGCGATCGTGACGAGGTGTCACGATTGGTATGATGGGATATAAAAAACAAAAGTCAAGATGGGAATATCACTTGAAAGTATTTAGACAATTAAAGACAGAGGGCGATTAATATTGATCGCCCTCGTATTACCAATCTTTACATCACTCCTTTTGTGAAAGTGCCTTCAGAACAATCCATCTAATATCATCGCTAGTTTCAACTTCTCTGTTCGCCGGTGTTTCGAAGGTTAGAACTTCCGTATTTGTTGGAATGTAACGTCTAGCGCATCTAAATTCTCTGTGACTAAAAATAACACCAGATTCTATTTCTACTATTCCATCACCCAATTCACTTTTTGTTGCGCAAATCATAGTTTTATTACTGGTTACAAGAAATACATGCCCTATACCATAACTACAATCATCATCGTATAGGTTTCTTACTCCAGTTGTAAAAACAAGATCTCCAGCCATAATTTCTTTTGCTCTATTTTATCTCCTAATTTACATTGTTGAATTGCGCGTCTAGGCAACCAAATTCCAAGCTGTCCGTAAAGCCATTTAGTAAAGCTGGCGCAATCAACAAGACTTGGTGCATCGTATGAATGCGCGCCATACTGAAACTTTGATACTCCAATACATTTGCGAGCAAGCTCAACGATATCTGCTTTTACCAATATAAACTTTTGTTCTTCAAGAATACCTAAGATTGTCTCGTGAGAAATTGATAAGCGAAGATAGTTAAGGGATACTGCGCATCGATTTCCAACAGCTCTATATTCCATACTTATTCCTCCTAATTTTTATGAACGAAAAAACAGAATTTACCCCACCATTAGGATAAATTTTTTTGTGATTTTTTTAGTCTTACAAAAAAGATACTAACAAATAGAAGAATTTTTAAACAAAACTAGACCAGGTTTTTATTAGATGATTGTGGATCATAATTTTAAAATAAACGTTATATGCGTAATGTAAGAATTTTCTGAGCAAAAACTCTAAATAAACAAAAAATTTTGTATTTTTTAATATAATATTCTACTACTATTTAAAGATAGTACGTTATTTGATTTATGTCAAGAGAAAACAAAATTAGCTGAATTCAAATCATGATGTATCCCTAAACTACAAACCAACCACAAACCAACCGTGACGCTGTATCACGATCGTGATGAAGTGTCACGGTTATAGAAATTAAATTAAATTTTAAAAAGGAAATGGTAATTGTGTTATTTGACAATATATTTTTTTCTACTATAATAAAAATATTACCATGACAGTTTCAAGTGTGAATTATAACCATTGTTACGTTAACTTTATAGGAGTGTAAAGCATGACAAATGTTAAGTGTTTTAGCGGAGTTTGTAATTCGTTGCAATTAATTGAATTTTCTTTTGGTGTTCTTGGCATTTATTTGCGTGGCGGACTTCCTAAAGATTCTATTGCTATTTCTGCTTCTAGGGGTCGTAGAAGTTGCCATTGCGCTTTTAATAAAATGGGTGTAATGGTTGAGCCAGATACAGTAATAATGTTTCGTGGGGCGCGGATTGGGTTTTATAATAACAATAATATTGTTAGGTTCCGCTGGATTTCACGCGGAAAAAATGAACTCACAATCTATAAACATGACACTGATCTATTCAGTATTATTCTCGTAGAGAGAGTATATGGTCCTTGTCATTATCGACATATATTGGAAAAGAATAAGGTTGAGCTTACTAGTGTGCCATAAATATATGGTGACATAATTAAAAAATTAATGAGTGGCTTGCGTTTTTATTATTGCAAGCCACTACACGACATTTTAAATATAATAAAAGAAGAATTTTTTTCAAAATTAATCTTTTTTGAACGTAATAAAAATCTATTCAAAATATTTATTGAGTTGTTTTTTAACAAACCTGTGTCCGGCCCCACTCTTTAAAAAACGCTCTCGTCCCAATGCATCCTTTTTATTTAAATACAGTTCAGCATATATTAACCTCAAATCAGATTTTTTCCTTGTATAGGGGCTCTGTTTGTTTTGATGAGATTTTAATCTTTCTTTAAGATTAGTAGTAAATCCAATGTACCACGTTTATCTAGTCGATCTTCTAAAATATAAACTACGTAATGCATAATAATGTATATTCCCCGTAAAATAAAATTATTGTGATAATTTTATCACGGGTCACTGTAAAAACTATCTTCTTGTTCAGTGGCGACTCGTAAAAACTTCGTTCACGAGTCACAGTACCACGCGTGAAACGTTTTACGTTTTGAACTCGAAGAGTTTTTGTAGTGGCGCGCCACGTGAACTCGAAGAGTTTTTACGTGGTGCCCAGAGAGAGAGTCGAACTCTCATGCCTTGCGGCACACGATTTTGAGTCGTGCGTGTCTGCCAGTTCCACCATCCGGGCGAGTAATAAATAATATTATAATTATATTGGATTTTGCCATGCACTACGTGGAGTGCATGGTCCTGCACCCTGCGTGGTGCAGGAAGTCGTGCGTGTCTGCCAGTTCCACCATCCGGGCGCGTAAATTACAATTGCTCTAACTATTTAATATAGTATATAATATATGCAGTTTTGACAAGCGTACATTACAATAATAGGAAATGATTTGGTGTCTATACTTAAGCAATAAAAGATAAATTGGGCGTTTTTTTCTTTGTCATCCTCGGGTACATTCGGGTCTGAAGATCCTCAGTATCTGAACGACTCGACCCGGGGATCCAGTCTTTAAGATTTAAAACTAAAAAGTAATAAAATTTATTAAAAAATAATTACTTTATGAGTTCGAAGACTTTAGAATTTTTAAATTGATAACCTGGATTCCCGCCTCCGCGGGAATGACAGAGGGTGACTGGAATGACATCAAATGTTTCACTAATGACAAATAAAAAATATGAAAATTATTACGATCATAAATCAAAAAGGGGGAGTTGGAAAAACAACTACGGCTATAAATTTAAGTTCTTATTTGGCTAGTTTTGGGGAAAAAATTCTTTTAGTTGATCTTGACCCTCAAGCTAACGCTACTTCGGGACTAGGTATTAATCATAAAAAATTAACTAAAAGTATTTATGAAAGTTTAATTTTAAATCATCCAGTGGCCGATGTAATTCTTAATACTAGTCAAAATAATCATCATATTGTTCCTGCGCATCTTAATTTATCCGGGGCTAATATTGAATTAGTAAATTTAATTGCTCGGGAATATAAATTAAAACAAGCCCTAGAATCTGTTCAAGATAATTACGATTATATTTTTATTGATTGTCCTCCTTCATTAGGACTACTTACGGTTAATGGATTAGTCGCTAGCGATGCCGTGTTAATTCCTGTGCAAGCTGAATACTATGCATTAGAAGGCCTGGCCCAACTTTTATCAACTATTAATTTAATACAAAATCATTTAAAACCCATGCTGGGTATCTTGGGAGTTGCGATTACCATGTATGACTCGCGTCAACTTTTAGCACGCCAGGTTTCAGACGAATTAAGAAATTATTTTCCTAACAAGGTTTTTCAGTCGGTTATTCCACGTTCAGTTCGTTTAGCTGAGGCTCCTTCCTTTGGTCAATCTATTTTGCAATATAGCCCTGATTCTAATGGAGCTAAAGCTTACGAAGCTTTGGCCAAAGAAGTACTGTCAACATTAACAGTTTAATTTCTAATTGATTTTTAACATATTTAAAAAGTTATTCTTTATCTTGTGCCAAACTTTCTGCTATAGCCTAAATTTAGGCACAGATGTTGTGCACTAGAGTATACATTATAATATATATTTATCAAGGATGATTTCCAATTAATTAGTATAATAATCTTTAAAATAAAATATGGGAAAATTAGAAAAAGCAGTAAGAATCAAAAATAGAAGAATAAATTTACAAAAATTTATTCTTGGTGCTCTTTGTGCCTTGGGTGGTTTAAGTGTAGCCGTGATTGCTCCTAATATGATAAAGATTTTAGCTAAAATACAACCCAATTTTATCAAAAACAGAATTAAAAGCTGATTTCAAGATAGGAAAAGACTTGCTATATATTATTGCTGATAGCATTGAAAACGACCAAAAATTGCGTGATAAATTTGGACTAGACGAAGACTAGTTTTGATATGCTGTTTTTGATTTTAAATTAATCCTTTATTTCAAATTACTTTTGTGCCAAACTATATGCTATAGCTTAAACTTTGGTACATATATCAATGCATTGTATTTCAGTATTATTATATTTTTAGTATTCATGATTATTGTATTTCAGTATTATTATATTTTTAGTATTCATGATTTTAGTCTTTAAGATTTTCATAAAGAAATAAAGGTAGGCGCTGGAATGTTGAATTCAGCGCCTTCAATGATTTACTTCATATTTTATTGTATAGAGAATAATTCCAATCATTACCAATGTTATTCCTACCATACCAAGAAAATGTGGTCGTATTCCTGAAAAAAGAATCATTTCACCAAGAATGACACAAGGAATTTCCCAGGCCTGAGTTGCATCAACTGCGGCTATTTGGTAGGGCGTTTTTGCAAGTTGTCTGGCTTTCAGGAAAAATATCATACCGATAACACCAGATGAAATTGCAACAATTGCAGTGTTTAATAGCTGTCCTTTTGTTGGAAGCCCAGGTTTTGTAATAACAAGTAACACAGACCAGAACGGAATAGAGCCTAGTGATATAAGGAGTGTACACACAGTCGCATTTTTCGCAATTACATCAGTAATATGTTGAATGCGTGAATGTGTTCCTTGGGTAGCTTCTTTAACAAATTGATTTCCTGCAGGCCATAAGAACGAAGCTAATATTATAGGAATTATTCCCAATACAAGTTCATGCAACTCTACACCACTATTCATTTGCTCAGCTTGAATTAGTAGAATTCCAAGGAATATAAGTGTTATAAAAATGATTCCTCGCGTTGGTACTCGTTTACCAAAAAAGAATAAGACAGCCGGTGTTGCCACAATGGTAATCTGCCATACTGTGGCAATAATCCATCCGGGTGCATGCAAAATAGAGAAACAACCAAGTGTATATGCAATTCCATAAGATGTTCCAGATATAAACCATACTGACCATGACTTACGGAAAATACGTATTGCAATAATAAATTTTTCTATATTGTTTATAAGTAACCAGATAGTAATATAGATAGCAACATAGAGCCAGCGAAGTGCGCTAGTCCACGCCCAATGACCACCTTCTAAGCTCATCAGGCGATTTAAGATAAATGTACTGCTAAAAAATGTAGCGGCAACTAATCCCAGAGTTACTAAACGAACCATTCAGATCACCCCCTTCCGGTTTGGTTTAAAATACAAGTTTTAATCTATCCAATTTACAGATTTGGTATTTTTTCAAAATAACACATAAAATCTTATGTGTCAATACATGCCGGACGATTTTTTGTGTTTATAAGAAGAATTAAAATGTAAGAAAACTAGCGATCGCGCTGAATTCTTACATTTATCGAAAATCCAATTCATCTCTGGGGGTTGCTTCAGAGATGAATGGGAGTGTAGACCCTGAGCATGGCCGAAGGGTTTACCGAAATATTAAATGACACGATTGATGCGATGGAGTTACTCTGTTTTTTTAACGTATTTAAAAATATATATTTCTCCGTTATCAATGGTCCAAAATTTCTGCGATTGATTCATAGCTTTTTTTACAATAACCGGAAAACTCCACCAATACCTATTTAAAACTAAATACACTTCATTTACTTGCGTTAGTTCCATAGCTTGGCTAACGCTATTCAAGCTATTATTGTGAGTTACGTAGTCCAGATACAATTTATAGAGCGGGGAACTAGTTGGCACGGGATAATAAAAAACGGCTTCACCACTACTTAGAGTATAATATTTTTTAAAACCGAATTCTCGAATGGCAGCTGCTCCTATGATTTGATTACTTAAAACAATATAATCATTTTGGGTTTGACTAGCAATGCTGCGTACAGCCAAAATATCATTGAGAGATAAGTTTATTCCATATTCGTTCCAATGAGAATCTTGGGTGGGATAACTTACGTACAACGAAGAGGTGATTACTATGGTCATTAATATAATAGTAAATATTTTTATAAGTTGATTAGGACTTGCTAAAACTTTTTGGTAATATTTAATTAGAGGATAGGCTAGAACCGGGAGTAGGAAATATAAACTTAGATGTAACACTCGATCTGAATAAGCACTCTGTTCATAATCAATAATAGATGGAAATTGTATAGCATTCAGAAAGACGCCATTTAGAAAAACAATCAAAAAAGAGGTAAAGCACGTTAGAATAATTTTATTGTTTCGGTTTCGTAGAAATGTTAAAATTGCAGCTGCAATAATTACCCATATTATATTTAATTTATATAAGTACGCAAAATCCAAAATAGGGTTAAATTTATTAACCCAAATAGGCGAGGGTATATTGTGAGTGATTAAATCTAGGGTTGGTGTTGCAATCCAACTTCCGTTTTGGGTCATTATAAACGCTAGAGGAATTATTATAGATAAAATTATAGTTGTACTGAGCAAAAGGATTGGTTTTATGTTTTGGTTTATCAAATATAAAATAATTATGAATATCACTCCTGGTATACCAGCTAAGGGATGAATTAAAAATCCAGTTAGGCCTAATAGCAGCAAGATACTTAGGTTTTGTTTGTTAGGTTGAGTTACATACATTAATCCCGTAGAAATGGTTAACAAAAGTACAAGGTTGGCTAGGGCTTGAGGCGTATTAGTTGTAAATATTGTGAATGGTAGCGCAAGAAATAAGACTGATATTGATAAAGCGGTATTAATTTGAGCATTGAATATCTTTTTTAGAGTGATGTATAAACATGGAATTAGATACACTCCCAGAATTAGTGGTATTAGTAATTTATCAATCCAGGCTGGAATAATTTGAAATAAATGAGATAATATAATAACCAGAGCATAGTAGCCAGCATAGTAAATGGTTTTGGGCACAATATATCCTTGTTGCCAAATAATGTTTTCCGTAGCTTGATGAATATGGGTATCAAAACCAAAACCCAATGGGTAGATAATAAGGGCGATATTAATTGTTAAAAAAGACTGCAAAGATATTAATATAACCTTTACCCAATTTGGACAGCTTGAGGTTGGTTTAGATAATAAAATAATAAATAACACTATAGAGCTGATAGCGTATATTATGAGAAATGTGGTAGGTATAACTTCCCAGGGTGAATGAATCGCTTCAAAGGTTTTAGCTTCAAATAATAAACGAAGGTTCAAAAGTGTTAAAATAAAATATATAATTGCTAGTAGAACCTGCAGTATTGATTTTGGCAGTGGTTGTTCAAAAGATATGGTGGAGATATTAAACTGGGATTGATAAATAAAGAAAATACTTACACTAAGCGCCATAAGAATAATACTGATACTTAATATATTTAGTTCATATATGTATAGAGTGATGGCACCTACAGATGATAATATGGCTAGTATAATGCCCGAACCTAATAATACTTTGTGTATAAAATTTAAATGCCAATTTTTAGTTAATTTATAACCCAGAGATACAATATAATAAATACCAAAAATTAAACTCAGCCAGAAAGAGTGGATATATAATAGGTTTATAATTATGACAACCAGCGTAAATAAATTTAATAACATATTTAAACATCGTAATTTTACTTTAATTATTATAGCACTATTGTTTTTTATTATATATTCTTTTTGGTCTATTCAATTTGTTAATGTAAATAAATTTTCATCGCCCGATGAAACCGCTAATTATTTTTTTAGTAAACATTATGCTTTAAATCAGGCTTTTAAAGTAGATAATATATATAGTCAGAATGGTGTAAGTGTGGTGCACCCACGGTCGGCATTTACAATTAATGGTTATTTAGTTCCTATTGGTTTTTTAGGATTACCATTATTATATGGTATTTTAAGCATTTTATTTGGAACTAATATTCTTTTATTTTTAACTCCGTTATTTGTAGTTGTAGCGGGTGTCTTTTTCTTTTATTTGATTAGAAATATTTTTGCTAAATATCCAGAAGGCGATACTATAGCCTGGGTTTCTTATTTTTTGTTTTTTATTCATCCTGCAGTTTGGTGTTATACTTCGCGATCCATGTATCCTAACATGTTATTTATAGCATTTTTGATAATGGGTTTGTTTTTTTTGCAAAGATTGTTAAGTAGCGAAACCCAATCTTTTAAAAATTGGATTTGGTATGGAGTATTTATGGGATTAGCTCTAATAGTTAGAACATCTGAAATTGTGTGGTTGGGTATTATCTTAATTTTTTGTTTATTTATGATTCAGTCTTTAAAAAATAAACTGCCACACGTTTTATTGGGCATAGGAATTATTTCGTTAATATTTTTACCGATTTTTTATTATAATTCTGTTTTGTATGGTAATTGGTATATGTTTGGATATTCAGCGCAATCTAGTTCGAATATTAATGGGCAAGAAGTTTCTTTAGCGCAATCCTTTGAGCCCCAGGATATTTGGTTTAATTTTTATAATTATTTTATAAAATTATTTTGGTGGTTATTCGTTCTTTTTTTGGCTGGCTTTATATTTTGGTTTTATAAATATTTGAAAACCACAAGTCGCAGTGTTTTGTATCAAGCGACAGGCTGGATAACTGTCATATTATGGTTAGTTATATTTTACGGATCTATGATTATTAAAGACACCTTAAGTAAAGAATTGGTAACCATGGGAACTTCTTATGTTCGTTATTGGTTACCATTATATATAATGACTATTCCTTTTATAGCTATAGCCATAGCGAGATTTGCGTTATTATTCGAGAAAGTTGCAAACATTAAGGCTGTAATAACAGTTGTTTTGATATTATTATTTGGAGTTTCTAGTTATGCTGTATTGTATAAAAAACCAGAAGGATTATTGCAAGTTAAAAGAGCCATTTTAGACGATTACCATCATTTAATACAAGCTAAAGAGCTCATTGAAAAGAATAGTATTGTTGTTTCTGAAAAAGCAGACAAAATTTTTTTTCCAGAGTTTGATGTGATTATTAATCAAGGAATTATGACCTTAAGGGATAAGGCTATTTTAAAACAATTACAAACATTAGTTTCACAAAAACCAGTGTATTATTATCACTCTTTAACTAATGCAGATATTTTGTTTCTGAACAAAAATATATTACAGAATTACGGCTTGCAGTTAGCCTCTGGCTATGTTTTATCTCCGACTGTGCGATTGGATAGGATAGAGGTAAAAAGTAGAAAGTAGAAAGTAAAAAGTTTAAAGTAGAAAGCAGGGGATTAAAAACTTTACATTTGAAACTTGGCATTTAACAACTGACAAAATGAATTATTTTTTGATGTTCTCTAATATGCTTGACTATAAGACACAAAAGACATTAAGATTAAATAGTTTTATAGTGTTAACCATATTAACCGTTTTATGAAAGGGGGATCTATGATTATTGTATTGAAACCGAATGTAACACCTGAGCAAAAAGATCACATCATTCAAAAGATTATAATCGGTGGGTTAGCGCCACATATAATGCAAGGCGTGGAACGGGTTGTGATTGCCGTGATTGGAGATGATCGGAAATTGCCAAAAGAATCATTAGCTTCTCTACCAGGCGTGGAAGAGGTGATACGTATTTTATCTCCATACAAGTTAGTCAGTCGCGAATTTCAAAAAGAAGATACAGTTGTTGATGTAAATGGTATTAAGATTGGTGACAAGAAAATTGTTGTGATGGCTGGACCTTGTTCCGTGGAAACAAGAGAGGGGACTCTTTCTATTGCTCAGGAAGTACAAGTAGCAGGAGCAGTTATTTTACGCGGCGGAGCTTTTAAGCCGCGAACATCTCCTTACAGTTTTCAAGGTTTGGGTGAAGAGGGGTTAGAGTATTTAAGTGAAGCCAGAGCAAAAACAGGACTGATTGTTATTACAGAAATGATGGACCCTCGCGATATGCCATTAATGTTGAAATATACTGACATTATTCAAATAGGAGCGCGGAATATGCAGAATTTTCGTCTTTTATCTGAAGTTGGCAAGTGTCGTAAACCGGTTATGTTAAAGAGAGGTCTTTCTGCTACAATTCAGGAATTTCTTTTGTCAGCAGAGTATATTTTTGCGGCTGGAAATCATCAAGTTATTTTATGTGAGCGCGGAATTCGTACTTTTGAAACCGCGACACGTAATACCCTGGATCTTTCAGCGGTTTGTGTGATTAAGCAATTATCTCATCTTCCGGTTATTGTTGATCCTTCACACGCAGTAGGAAAAGCGGAATTTGTACCTGCTTTAGCGCGTGCAGCTGTGGCAGTTGGCGCCGACGGAGTTATGATTGAAGTCCACTCTAATCCAGCCGAGGCTTATTGTGACGGCGAACAGGCGCTACTCCCAGTGCAATTTAAGGAGCTTATGGTATCTCTGAGAAAAATTGCGACCGCAGTTGGTCGCGAGATGTAAAGATGTAAAAGTGTTTTTAATATAGTTGATATTTATTTTATTTAGTTGGCGGGGTCATGTTATGTTTGTTGACCCCGCTTTGAATTTGTCCTATTTTCTCAAATATAGTATAATAATCTTTAAATTGTTTATGAAACTAAAGTTTGTATTTGCCACATTATTAATATTATTTTTAACA
>SBBB01000009.1 GCA_005239895.1 bacterium
ATTATTATTGGACAAGGATGCGAGTTTGACTATTCCGGAACACAGGCCTGCAAGGCCCTAGAGGATAGGGGATACGCGGTCGTTCTGGTCAATAGTAATCGTCTTGTCGAAATTTTATAGATCATTGTAAATGGCCCAAGAAATGCCGGTAGAACAACTAAAAACGATCTCAAGCATAAGAGAACTATCGATGTATTTCCTCAATCTCTGGATGTGCCATAGTAAAAGTATTAAATCTGTTTCTGTAAAGGATTTAGGAATTTCTTAATGCCTCTAACACCAAGTCCATTACGTTACCCAGGTGGCAAAACAATATATGCGGAGATGTTAGGGGCTGTTATTGATAACAACGACCTATCAAATTGCACATTTGTAGAGGCTTTTGCAGGAGGAGCAGGCGCGGCGATCACATTGCTGCAATCCAGAAAGGTAAAAGCAATTTTCCTAAATGATCTTGATCCTGCGATATATGCTTTTTGGCGATCTATCCTTGATCATACGGAAGACTTTATTGCTCTAATATATCGCACACCAATAACAATAAGCGAGTGGTATAAACAGCGTGAAACCTATCATTCGAAACCAGATGACATCCTACAATTGGGGTTCGCCACTTTTTTTCTCAATCGTTGTAATAGAGCCGGAATATTACTTGCCAACCCCATTGGGGGGCTGAATCAAATGGGTCAAGACAAAATAGATGCTCGATTTAAAAAAGAAAAAATGGAGATGAAAATTCGTAAGATTGCAGATCAAAAAGATGCAATTAGTCTATACAATCTTGACGCGGTTGACCTTGTCAAAGAACTGAAGCGAAAACATAAAAATCGAAAGTTCTTGATTTATTTTGATCCCCCTTATTATCAAAAGGGAGAGTTGTTGTACCTAAACCATTATTGTCATGATGACCACAAAAAACTCAGCCACTATATAAGTCATTGTCCATTCCCCTGGTTGCTTTCTTATGATAATCAGCCGGAAATAATTACTTTATACAACAGGTTCCAAATTTATGTCAGAGATTTACGATATTCTTTATACAAATATAAGATTGCGAAGGAGCTCATCATTAGCAATCTAAAAATGCCAAGTCATTTAGGGGTCTTACAAAGCGTGTGAGGGTTGAATGAGTGCTGAAAATGATTGTGTAAAAATCGATAGGATTTCAATCACACAGTTTAGGCGTTTTAAAGATGTAGAGTTTGAGATAGGCAAGAACATCACCTTAATTGCAGGTCAAAACGGCACGTGCAAGTCAACGCTCCTTGGAATGATGTGTCAGCCCTTTTCCTTCGGTGTTCATGGAGGGAAAACAGCCGACTCCACATATACAAACAACTATCATGGCACCAACCTTGGCGAATATCGTGACTTGGCAGGTTCTGCTTTTTTTTATGACTGCGAAGACGTTTTTCGGTTATCAAGAAGGCACGATACATTAGATAAAGAATACTCCTATCGCCTTCATCTTTCTGGAAATTGTATTAACAAAAACTCACCTATTTTTGAGAGTGGCCTTTTGGTCCGTGCCACAAAGCGAGAGTCTGCAGGGAAGGAAAGAATCCGTTTTGTTACAGGTCCTGGCATCAGCCAAGAAGCAGGTGAAGGGAATTTCCCTCACCCCGTGATTTATATGGGTTTGGATAGGCTTCGACCATTAGCATTGCCCAAAAAACTTGATATAAAAGATACTTCAGGGCTTATAGAAGAAGATAAAAAATGGTACACGCAAAAATATAAAGAAATCTTAGTACTGGATGAGGATGAGAATAAAACAGAATTTTTAAGCACAGGAAAGGATACGAAAAAGGATTTCATAGGGGTATCCAGCCATGATTACAATAGTGAGAGCTGCTCTGCTGGACAAGATAACCTGGGTCAGGTGCTAACCTCAATTCTCTCTTTTAAAAATCTGAAGTCAAAACTAGGCGATAAATATCAGGGAGGGGTGTTGCTTATTGATGAATTGGACGCAACATTTCACGCAGTGGCGCAGGAAAGACTGCTTAAAACACTTATTGATGCATCCAAAAAATTAAATCTTCAAATCATTGCCACAACTCATTCCATGTATTTGCTTGAACGTGTATTTCATTCAAGCCTTAAAGAAAACATAAAAATACTTTATTTAAAAAGAAGTGGACCGTATAGCATTGACAGCGGTTTTACGACATTTGAAGAGATAGAACATAATTTAAAGGTTACGGCAACTTCTACAAAGAGGAAACCTGTCAGAAAAGTTTCTATATTTTTTGAAGACTCGGAAGGCAGGAATATGTTTTTTGGAATTATTGAAAAAAATCTGAATAGGTATTTGAATTGTGTTGAGACGAAAAGCCTTGATGCTGGGTCCCTAAAGAATTTGGCTGCTCTATCGAAAAAAGTGCCTGAACTTCGTAATGTTGTATTTATTCCTGATGGTGACGTAGAAGAAGATTTTCAATCCCTTATTAAAAACAATAGAAATATTCTTTTTCTACCTGGACAGGATCGTCCGGAAACACTTTTATATAACAACTTAAAGACGACTGAAGACAACCACGATTTTTGGGGAAAATGTAAATCCGTTCATCATTCTTATACCAAACAATTTGCTATAACAAAGTATGGATCGGCACCAACATCCAGTTCATCAGAAGAGGCAAAAAAGTGGTATAAAAACTGGTACAAAGATCAACGTCCATTTTGGGGAAGGAAAGATAAAATTGTTTGGGAAAAATGGGCCAATAACAATAAAGACGCATGCGATAACTTTCGCCAACAATTTCTAAGAATCCTTAGAAGGGTATCCCCAGAGCAAATACAAACACCCCAGAGTTAGCACTATGCCTAAGCGCACCGATATTCATAAAATTCTACTGATTGGCTCCGGCCCAATTATTATTGGACAAGGATGCGAGTTTGACTATTCCGGAACACAGGCC
>SBBB01000008.1 GCA_005239895.1 bacterium
AAATAACAAAATAAGTTGCTTTTTGATATTCTTTTATTCTTTCTTGAGGAGAAAGATCTTGAACTGGAACAAACAACCAGTCAGTCTTTCTGTAAAACATGTCATTAATAGTATGACAAAACCACTCGGGTATAGAGGCTATATAAACTACTCTTTTTTGTTCTTTCTCGGTTTTTATCATTTTTTAATATCACAATCTGCGATGTTCTATGGTAAATACTTTAACCCAAAACACCATATGCAGTAAAATAACTTATTTAATAATTAGGCAAATAATTTATTGATCTGCATTTTTTCAATATTATGCTGATAGTAAGCAATAGTTTGTTCTAATCCTTTTTCCAAAGATGTTAAGTCGTTTTTAGATAACCACAGTTTATCCAAATTCCATGTTTCGGGATTAGCTTTTACAATTGAATTAGGGTCTTCTCCTGGACGCATCTCCTTGAAAACAATTTTTGAATTGGAGTTAGTCATTTTTTTAACTAATTCTACAACCTCAATCACAGTGGTATTTTCAGCTAAACCAGCTTCAAAGGGTTTGTTATATACTTCATGATCCATAAGCAAGGCTCTAACCAAAATTTCAGCCATATCAGGAACAAATATCCAATCCATTATCTGTTTCCCATCTCCATAAACTATCAGATCTTCACCCTTCAAAGCATTAATGATTGTATTGGGCATCATCTTGCGTACAGGAAGATTTTTTTGTCTAGGTCCAAAAACATTCATTCCTCGAACCGCAGCAATTTTTGTGCCTTCATTTTTATTAAACATAAATGCAAATCTTTCAGCCGCTGTTTTGGTTATTGAATATGGGTTGTTCATCCAATGATTACCAACACAAATATATACAGCCCTTCTTTCGTATTGTCTAACTGCTTTAAAAACATTAAGCGCCCCAAAAACATTTACATCCGCAACCGGAGATGGGTTTTTTATGGTTTCTTGAGTTCCAAGAATTGCAGCCAAGTGAATAACTCCATCGTTTTGCATTACAGCTGATAAAACCGCGGCTTCGTCTCTAACATCGCCACAAAAGATATTTACACCGGGAGGATAAATATTAGTTCTATCTCTGGGGTTATGATCAAGAATAGTCACTTGTTTTCCCTTAGAAACAAGATTTTCGACCACCCAATTACCTATAAAACCAGCCCCGCCTGTCACTAAAACTTTTTCTATTTTCATAAATTTATTTTATTAAAAAATTAAAAAATAACCATATTGTTCTTTCCTAAATATTAACAAAAAACAATTTAATAGTCAAGTAAATATATGTGAATAAATAAATAGCCATCTTAAATGCAAAAATTGTCTATCTCCTTGCTATATTTTATATAAAATGATAATATAAATTATAGAATTTTATTAATTTACTAATATAATCATATGCAATATATAGCCGACTCCTTTCCTCTAATTTTATTTATAATATTCGTCATCATCTCTTCTATTAGACAGATTAATCAATACGAGCGAGGGGTAAAATTTATGTTTGGACAATTCCACTCTATTATGAATCCTGGTTGGCGCTTAGTATTACCAATTATTCAATCATATCAAAAAATTGATTTACGCACCAAAGCTGTTAATGTTCCAGACCAAGATGCAATTACTAAAGACAATGTGCCTGTGAATGTTAATGCTGTTATTTACTACAAAGTTGCTTCTGCCGACAAAGCCATTTTAGAAATTGAAAATTATCAATATGCAATTTCCCAATACGCGCAAACAACTATGCGAAATGTAGTTGGAGAAGTTACACTGGATGAACTTTTAACTAGCCGAGATCGAGTAGCAGATAGAATTGAACAACTAGTTGAGGTTACAACCTCTGCTTGGGGTATTAATGTTTCAAGCGTGGAATTAAAAGATGTTAAATTACCAGAAAACATGGAAAGAACTATTGCCAAACAAGCTGAAGCTGAACGAGAAAAACGAGCAGTTATTATTACGTCGGAGGGTGAATTAGCTGCGTCTCAAAATATGGCGCAAGCTGCTCGCACTCTCTCAGCTGTTCCCGGAGCCCTACATTTAAGAACCCTACAGTCTATAAACGATATTTCTTCGGATAAATCAAATACAATTGTATTTACCGTACCGCTAGAAATACTACAATCTTTTCAAGGTTATTTAAAAGACAAAGAAAATAAATAGATTTAAATTTCATCTTCATCTAAATAATGTCCAGGCTTTCTATTTTATATTTTGAAAAACCTAACATTTACTTGCAATTCTTATAATCTCTTGTTATATTTATTTGTCATCTTTTTTATATATAAATATATTCAAGTTTTGTTTTAAATTATGCCCGGATTTATCGCTCCTATTTTAATGTTCATAATAATAATTGGTTTTGCTGGCTATATGATATTCGGGACTGCAAATCAAAGAAATTTACACCTAAAAGCCATAGTAGAAAGTATGGTCAAATCTAAAACAAGCACGGTTCAATCCAAAATAGACAACGCGCTTAAACCAAGCGCGGAAAGCAGACAAGACAGATTAAAAACCTTAACTCCAACTGAGCAACAAGCAGAACTGACCAAGAACTTACAATCGAATCTTATAGCCTTAGACAAATCTACGCGTAGTATCATAGCTCAAAATAAAAAAATAAAAAAAGACACGGCGTTAAACCAGGGCATTGCAAACCAAGATAATTTGCTTGATAAACTGCTTAAAAATAATGATCTACAAGAAGAAAAAACAATACACAGATTAATCCAGGACTCACAAGATATTATTAATGAATTAAACACTATTCACAAATCTGCACAAAACGTAGATAATAAAAACGCTACCTATAATCAAAGCAATCATGCCAAACATAAGAGTGAGGTTCCAACTAACAGATGCCCTTAGAGGACATTCATAATTTCTAACAAACCCGGCTGGACATAACAGATATATTTTGTTATGATTAAAATATAATATTATATGAAAAACAGTGCAACATCGAGATTTACAAACCATTTAAAAAATATTATTTTTAATGCGGTTCATATTGCTTTTACTCTTCGTCAACCTTTAGAGCCGTGGCACTTATTATTTAGCCTACAAAAACAACAAGGCAGTATTGGCTCTGAAATGTTAAGTAAAATTAATTTAAACCCTAAACATTTTAAAAGTTTAATTTCTAGTAATAAAATTAAATCTCCAACCCCAGAAAAAATTTACCCTAAAATTGACAAAGTAAATATCAGCGAACCGACTAAAAAAGTGATTGAAAAAGCAGCATTGCTAGCTAATCAATATCAATACAAATATATTGGAACTGAGCATTTATTATTAGCTCTCATAGAAATTAAAGACGAAATAATTATCAAAATTATTGAACAAACTAAATCTAAAACAACTATACAAGATTTAAAAACCTACTTAAATCATATTTTAAAAACCACAGCTAAATTTCCAGCTTTAAAAGATTCAGCCAATTTAATAAATCCTAAAAAAGAATCGGGAATAAATGTCAATATACTTCCTTTAATTGCGATTGAATTAACAAACCCTAAACTTCAAAAAAATATCAACCCGGTTATTGGAAGAGAAAATGAAATTAATCGCATCGTACAAATTTTAAATCGTTATGCTAAAAACAACCCCATATTACTGGGTGATCCCGGTGTTGGTAAAACCGCAATTGTGGAAGGTCTCGCCAAAAGAATTGTAGAAAAAAAAGTACCGCAATTATTATTGCATAAAAAAATATGGATGTTAGATTTGGGTCTTTTAGTAGCTGGCGCAATTTGGAGGGGTGAATTTGAAGCTCGCATGAAACAAGTACTAGAAGAGGTTAAGCACGATCCTAATATTATTTTATTTATTGATGAACTGCATACTATTATGGGTACGGGAAATGCTAGCGGAGGTTTAGATATTGCTAATATGCTAAAACCAGCTTTGGCTCGAGGAGAAATCCGTTGTATTGGCGCAACCACCTTAGAAGAATACAATAAATATATATCCAATGAAGGCGCCCTGGAAAGACGATTTCAACCTATTATAATTAAAGAACCTGACAAAACTGAAGCGTACAATATTTTACAGGGCTTAAAAAGTAATTACGAAAATTTTCATAGCGTAACCATTAGCGACGATGCTATTAAAAACGCCGTGAACTTAAGCCACAGGTATATCTCCGATCGCTTTTTGCCTGATAAGGCTATTGATTTATTAGATGAAGCTTGCGCTAGCGCTAATTCTCAAAACACCCTAAGCGCTGAATTGCAAGAAGTACAAAACCTAGAAGAACAAATTAGTAATTTATATGAAGCTAGGTTAGACGCTATTGCGAACGAAAATTTTAATAAAGCTATACAGTATCGTGACAATATGTCTGATGCCATTGATCGCTTAACAACTTTAAAACAAGTTATAAATAAAATGCCAAAATCATTGCGCATTATTGATGCTCGGGATATAACCAGTGTGGTGGAACAATGGGGAAATATTAAAATTAATCAAACTCAAGACGATAATCAAACTTTATTAAATCTTGAATCTAAAATTCAAGAAAAAATAATTGGACAAACTGAAGTTGCTCAAGAAGTAGCGGATTTTCTTCGTCTTATTCAATCCAATCTTATTGAAAGCGAAAAACCACTTGGCTCTATGTTATTTTTGGGATCCAACGGAGTTGGTAAAACCGAAATGGCAAAATTATTAGCAAATATATTATATCCTGGGAAGCAAGCTTTACTGCACTTAGATATGTCTGAATATTCCGAAGGATTAAACCTATCTAAACTAATCGGAGCACCCCCAGGGTATGTTGGTTATAAAGAAGGAGGCTTGCTAACGGACGCGATCAAAAAGAAACCGTACTCAATAATCCTACTCGATGAAATAGATAAGGCTCATCACGAAATTTTAAATTTATTATTGCAAATTTTAGAATACGGATTTTGTCGAGACGCAACCGGCAAAAAAATAAACTTCCGCAACACCATTATCATTATGACTTCTAATGTCGGTAGTCAAGGTTTAAACCCTCTAGATCAAATTGGATTCTTAGAGGGATCTAGCGCCAACCCTACAGCCCTAATTACGGATCAAATCAAAAACTCCATGCTAAAAGAGATTAAAAAAACCTTAACACCATCTATTTTGGACCGCCTAGATAAAATATTCTTCTTCAAAAATCTACAATTAGAAGATATGGAGAATATTGTAAATTTAAAAGTCAATGAAATGAATGCTAAAATAATAGATAAAAATATAAACTTGATTCTGGAAGAAGAAGCTAAAAAATTTATAGCGAAAATGTGTTATAATTCTAAAGAAGGTGCTCGATCGGTTCGCAAACATATTCAAACCATAATTGAAACACCCTTGGTGTACGGAGTGTTAACTAAGACTTTTCAACCTAATGATAATCTAAATATAAAACTTGTAGATGAAAAAATAAAACTCATCAAAATTTAAATTTATGAAATTTCGCAAAATCCTACTTGTTATTTTATTTATTCTTATAATTATAGGTGTTGTGATTTTGCTATACACTATTTTTTTTAAAACTCCAATTCCCGAAGAACTAACTCCAGGGGATCAGCCTGCAGTATCAACTTCAACTAGACCTATTGGAAGCTTACCACCTATTAGTGGCACTTCAGGCCCAACCGTAGTAGAACCAGCCCAACCCGAAACAAGCATCCCAGACGCCGAAGATCAAAGAATATCTATAATTGATGAAACTATTAAAACTCCAACCGCGGTATCGGACTATCCACTCGAAAGTTTAACCATAGATCCCAAAAACAATAGTTTTCTATATTACAATCCAACGGATTCTAAATTTTATCGCTTAGATAGCAATGGCGCGTCAACTTTATTATTAAACCAAGAATTCCCTGGCGTACAAAACGTAACTTGGTCGCCTGATAAAGATAAAATGTTGCTGGAACTTAAAGACGAATCTCAAATTATTTACAGTCTAAAAACTCAAAAACAACTAACAACAATTCCTAAACATTGGAGCGAAATTCGATTCTCACCTGATTCTTCTCAAATAGCTTTTAAACGAACCGGCATTGACCCAGATAATAATTGGTTATCTGTTAGTGGTATTGATGGCAATAATATAGAGCATATACAAAATATGGGCACTAATGCTGATATTGTTACAGTTAATTGGTCTCCCACCAAACAAATCGTTGGAATGTATCGCAAAGGTATTGATTTTGACCGTCAAGAATTATTTTTTATTGGGCTCAATGATGAAAATTTTAAATCCACAATTTTACCCGGACGCAATTTCTCTGGTATGTGGACACCTAAAGGAGATAAACTCCTTTACAGTATACATCGCACTCAAACTGAGAATAAACCTGAATTATGGATTGTAGATGCTCAGGGTGAATCTATTGGGTCTAATCGCCGCATGTTGAATGTAAACACCTGGGTAGATAAATGTATTTTTAAAGATCAAGATAATATTATTTGCGCTGTTCCTCAAAAATTAGTTGAAGGTAGTGGTTATGTTCCCGCTATTGCCAATACAGTTCCCGACGATATATACACTATTAATCTTAAACTCGGTAGCAAGACGCGCTTAGCAACGTTTGACTCTGATCATACGGTGAATAATTTATTTTTATCCGAAAATTCTAAACTTTTATACTTTACAGATAAAAACACCGGTAAATTATATAAAATAGAACTGTAAATGAGTAGAAAGTAGAATAGGTCTGTCGTTCCCGCGAAGGCGGGAATCCAGGCCAATAAACATGGATATCCTTCGGGTCTAAAGCCCCTCAGGACCTACGGCCTGGATCCTCGGGTCAAGCACGAGGATGACAAAAATAAACTTTCTACTTTATAAACTTTATAACTTTTTTATGGACGATCACAGAATATCTAAAATTTTGAATAATTTAATTTGGACTAGTGTAATCATGCTGGGAATATGGGGTATATATTTAGGGATATTATTTTATGTTAATGTTTTACCGACTGAAAACAAAGAAAACCAAACAAACCAAGCTCAAAAAATCCAAGATCAAAATCCAAACACGGAACAACCGAAAAAATATCCCAAAATTTTAACCACCAGTCCGATACGAGGCAATCCCAAAGCTGAAATCACGATTGTAGAATTCGCAGACTTTACTTGTCCTTATTGCGCGCAAGCTCAACCCGTACTGCGTCAAATTCAAGAAATATATAAAAATAGGGTTAAAATAGTATGGAAAGATTTTCCATTGACCGGATTGCGCCCCGATGCTAAAATAATGCATATAGCTGCTCGTTGTGCCCAGGCTCAAAATAAATTTTGGGATTATCATGATTTAATTTTCGCCCATCAAAACAAAATATCTAAACAAGACTATACATCCTTTGCTCTAAAACTAAAAATGAATGGCCTGGAGTTTAATAAATGCTTAGATAGTAAAGAAAAATCGGATTTAATTGATCAGGATATTCAAGAGGGATTAACATTAAATATTACTAGTACGCCTGAATTTTATATTAACAATTCTAGAATGTCAGGATTAATAAATGTACAAGAATTTCAAAATATGATTGACTTGGAGTTAAACAAATAAAAAAATATTATTTTTAATATATTATTATGTTATATTATGATGTTATTATAGTTGGAAGCGGCGCAGCTGGATTTGGGGCCGGTATTTACTCTGCTCGTTATAGACTAAAAACTTTAATTGCAAAGGGCAATGAACCGGGTGGCGATACAGCTATTGCGGCCCAGATTGAAAATTATCCTGGATTTGAAACCATAGACGGGTTTGAATTAATGAATAAAATGGAAAATCAAGCTAAATCTGTAGGTGTAGAAATTATAGAAGGCGAAGTTGCGGTTGTAAACAACAACTCACACTGTTTTGAGCTAAAAATTGGAAACAATATTTATAACAGTAAAACCATCATACTAGCAGTTGGATCAGAAAGAAGACATCTTAATCTACCAAATGAAAAAGAATTGGTCGGAAAAGGAGTTGCGTATTGCACAACCTGCGATTCTCCACTGTACAAAGATAAAATTATCGCGGTTGTAGGTGGTGGAGATGCTTCTATTAAAGGATCTAACTTGGCTTGCACTTACGCCAAGCACTTATATCTTATTGTTCGTGGAGATTCTAATTCTATAATTGCCGAACCAG
Organism: bacterium; assembly: GCA_005239895.1. GTDB lineage: Bacteria > Patescibacteriota > Patescibacteriia > SBBB01 > SBBB01 > SBBB01. The sequence continues at coordinate 8,130 of SBBB01000008.1, forward strand.
CTAATTTAGAAACATTTAAGAAGCAAAAAAATATTACGGTCATTTATAATAACGAAGTCAAACAAATTATAGGCAAAGATAAATTAGAAAAAGTTATTCTCAATAAAGAATTCAATGGTAGTCTGGAATTACCACTAGATGGTTTATTTATTGCGGTTGGAGCTATGCCTAAAAACGCTTTAGCTCAAAGTTTGGGAGTTAAATTAGATGATCATGGATATATTGATGTAGATAAATTTATGCAAACTAGCGTGGATGGTATTTTTGCCGCTGGAGATATAACCAATGGATCAGGTTCGTTTAAACAAACCATTATAGCTGTGGCTCAAGGAGCCATGGCAGCTACTTCAGCCTATAAAGATATTGGCGTGCACGGCTATGCTTGCGAATTACACGCTAAACCTCTTGCCATTACAAAATAATTATAGTTATTTTAGTATTTTACTCTTGACATTGTTTTTCATCCACAGGTTTTCTTTCATTTCTTTTTGTGGGATAATTTTTAGTATATTATGAACATCAATATTCTAAAAATTAAAAAAAGAAATGGCAATATTGTTGATTTTAATATAGAAAAAATTGCCATAGCTGTAAACAAAGCGTTTTTTGCAGTGCGAGGCGTAGTTGATAATGATAAAACTCAAATTATCATTGAAAATGTGGCTGCCAAACTAGAAAAATACCCATCAAATAAACTTCCAACCGTAGAAGAAGTTCAAGATTTGGTTGAAGTAGCTCTAATGCAAGAGCAATTATTTGATATTGCGAGAGATTACATGATTTATAGGTACGAACATGCCAAAATCAGAGAAGAAAAGAAGCAAATTACTTTAAAAAAAATTGAAGAAGAACAATTATTAGTCACTAAACGCAATGGGCAAAAAGAAACCTTTTCTTTTGACAAACTAAGACGAACCTTAAGCCGCGTAACTAAGGGATATGAAAATGTCATTGACATTGAAGCCATAATCCATCAATGTCGCAGTGAGCTTTACGAAGATATTAAAACTGAAGATATTGCTCAAACCCTAGTAATGGTAACTCGAAGCATGATTGAGCAAGATCCTGCCTACTCTAATATTGCTTCCCGCTTATTAAATAACATAATTTACAAAGAAGTTATTGGATCTAAACTATCTGTAACCAATCTTAATGAAGATATACGTTTAAGTTTTATCAATAATATTCAACTGGGAATTGAGCTTAATAAAATGGACAAAAGATTGCGCGATTTTGATTTAATAAAACTAAGCAAAAACTTAGCGCCGGAACGCGATGATTTGTTTTTATATTTAGGTTGCCAAACTTTATACGATCGCTACATTATTCGTAATCCCAAAAATTCTAAACCCATAGAAACCCTCCAAGCTTTTTGGATGCGCGTTGCCATGGGACTAGCCATTAACGAAGAAAATAAAAATGAAAAAGCTATTTCTTTTTATAATTTAATTTCTACCTTGCGCTTTGTTCCCTCCACGCCAACCTTATTTCACTCAGGAACTTGCCACCCTCAATTAAGTTCATGCTACTTAAACACGGTCGAAGATTCTTTAGATCATATATTTAAAACTTGTGGCGACAACGCCCAATTGGCTAAATGGGCTGGTGGAATTGGAACCGACTGGACAAAAGTCAGGGCCACAGGCGCTTACATTAAAGGAACCAATGTAGAAAGCCAAGGCATCATTCCCTTTCTTAAAGTTGCTAACTCAGTTACCGCAGCTATTAATAGAAGTGGTGGCAAAAGACGAGGAGCAACCTGTGTATATTTAGAAACTTGGCATCATGATATAGAAAGCTTTTTAGAACTTAAAAAAAATACCGGCGACGAACGACTTCGCACGCATGATATTGATACTGCCAACTGGATTCCAGATTTATTTATGAAAAGAGTGCGCGAAAACAGTATTTGGACCTTGTTCTCACCCGAAGAAGTTCCGGACTTACACGAAACCTATGGGAAATCTTTTGAAGATAAATATCAAAAATATGAAGCCCTAGCTTTAAACGGTAAAATAAAAATGTATAAACAGATTCCAGCCATGGATCTTTGGAAGAAAATGATTACCATGCTATTTGAAACTGGTCATCCTTGGATTACTTTTAAAGACCCTGCTAATATACGTTCTCCCCAAGACCATGTAGGTGTAATTCATAATTCTAATCTCTGCACGGAAATTACTTTAAACACCTCCGCTCAAGAAACCGCGGTTTGTAATTTAGGATCTATTAATTTAACCAAACACCTAAACTTAGCTGATAAAACTATAGATCAGGAATTACTCAAAGAAACTATTACAATTGCTATGCGTATGTTAGATAATGTTATAGATATAAATTTTTATCCCACGCCCGAAGCTAAAGAATCTAATACACGTCACCGACCAGTTGGTTTGGGAATCATGGGACTTCAAAATGTTTTATACGCCACGGATATTAATTTTAGCTCCATAGAAGCCATTGAATTTACGGATACAAATATGGAATTCATATCTTATCACGCTATTTTAGCTTCTACAGCTCTGGCCAAAGAAAGAGGAGCTTACCCAAGCTTTACAGGGTCTAAATGGGATCGAAAAATTTTACCCCTGGATACTATTGATTTATTAGAACAAGAACGAGGCGAAAAAATTGATATTGATCGAAAATCAACTCTAGACTGGAATAGAGTCAAGGAAGCCATAGATAAATACGGTATGCGAAATTCAAACTGTTTGGCCATAGCCCCCACCGCTACTATATCCAATATATCCGGAGCTATTCCTTCTATTGAACCAATCTATAAAAATATTTATGTAAAATCTAATCAAGGCGGTGAATATGTAATTATTAATTCCTATTTAGTTGATGATCTAAAAAAGATTGGCTTATGGAGTCAAGAAATGGTAAATAAAATTAAATACAATGACGGTAGTATTCAAAATATTGATAACATTCCTGAAAACCTAAAAAATAAATACAAAGAAGCGTTTGAAATTGATGTTTATTTATTACTTAAAATGGCTGCCCACCGCAGTAAATGGATTGATCAAAGCCAGTCTCTAAATATCTTCTTCAAGGGTCAATCCGGAAAAGAATTGAGTAATATTTACATGTTTGCTTGGAAATTAGGACTAAAAACAACTTATTATCTGCGAACCTTAGCTGCTTCTCAGGTAGAAAAATCCACCTTGGGCACCGAACAGTTTGGAGTCACCCATACCAGACAACAACCAATTGCTGTAATGCAATCAACCTCAGCTGGTCTAAACACTCAAGCTCAAATCAATCCAACTAATTTAAACCTGGCTGAAAAAAATGCTTGCGATGCTTGTCAGTAAACCTTATAATTAATTAAAATATATTCTATATGCCTATAACTTCTAAAACCAGAGTTAATATTAATGATCGTCGTATGATAAATGGAACTGATGCTGATGTTATTCAACTCTATCCCATTAAACATAAGTTTGCCTGGAATGCTTATAATGCTGGTAATGCGAATCACTGGTTACCAAATGAAATAGGCATGCAACGCGACATAGAACAATGGAAATCCAAATATGTATTATCTGAAGACGAACGCTTGGCTTTAAAAATTGTTTTAGGTTTTTTTACAACAGCTGATTCCATAGCTGCTAATAATATAGTCTTGGCAACCTATAAACATTTAACTTCTCCCGAAGCGCGTTTATACTTATTAAGACAAGCCTATGAAGAAGCCATTCATACGCACGCTTATCAATATATTGTAGAAAGCTTGGGATTAGATGAAGGAGAAATATTTAATATGTATCGCGAAAGATCGGAAATTTATAATAAAGCTGAATTTATTTTAAGTATAAATGAAGGTATTTTTAATCCTCAATTTTCTACCGGAACCTTAGAAAATGATCAAAAATTTTTAGAAAATATGGTTGTATTTTCAGTGATCATGGAGGGTATATTCTTTTATAGCGCTTTTGCGGTTATGTTTGGTTTCCAAAGGCAAAATAAAATGGTAGGATCATCCGAACAAATCCAATATATTATGCGCGATGAATCTCAGCATCTAAATTTTGGAATTAATGTAATTAATACTATAAAAGAAGAACAGCCTGAATTATGGACACCTGAGTTTCAAGAGAAAATGATTGCTTTAATTAAAAAAGGCGTAACTCTAGAATACACATTTGCACAAAATGTTTTTCCAGTTGGAATTTTTGGAATGAATGCGCAAAATTTCAAAAATTATATTGAGTACATCGCGGATCGTAGATTAACCAGTATTGGTTTACCTCTGCAGTATCATAGTAAAAATCCGTTTTTGTGGATGTCAGAAGCTGTAGATTTAAATAAAGAGAAAAACTTTTTTGAAACGCGCGTACTGGAATATAAAACTGGAGGAACTTTGAACTGGTAATAAATTGATAATAATAAAACATAGCTCATTTCAATATTTTGCATACTGGGAGCTTTTCTATAGAAGATTATTTTAGTTGACACCAAATAAACCTATTAGAGAAAGCCCTTTAAAGTATGCAAAATATTGAAATGAGCTTTTTTAATACGCTAAATATTCATTAAATTGCTCACGTATAATACCATATTATTTTAGACCTGTCAAGAGTGCTCCCTTAGAGCCCGCATTCAAGTCAAAATGTTTGGTGGTTCGACCGCCAAACATTGGTTTTTTGAAAAAAATTATATAATCTAATATTAAATGCGCTAACTATTAGCTATAGCGTGAACTTAGCAAATCGTTTGTCATTCTTGGGCTTGACCCGGGGATCCAGATTATATTAATCACCGTTACGACCATTCACGACCGTACCTAGGAATGATATATGATATAAAATATCTAAATCAAGTTGATAATATAATGTTTGGTGGTTCGACCGCCAAACATTGGTTTTTTAAAAAAAT
>SBBB01000011.1 GCA_005239895.1 bacterium
TCCTAATAATCTAGTTTTTTGTAGGTCTGGTATTCTCTTATCTCCGTCTACTTTAGCTTCAACAAAATGTTCTTCTATGAGATTGCTGTATCTGTTTTTCATTGTTTCCGGGGATAAAGCAAAAGGAGTTAAGTGTATTTTGGGATTTTCTAAGGTAGCGAATTTTTCTTCATAAAAATCTCTGTTTTTATTTAATTTTTGTTTTATTTCTTGAAGAGTGAATATGGGATGTTCAATTCCCTCCTCATCTACTATTCCTTCTTTACCAGAAGACAAAGTTTTTAAAAAACCAAGTTCTCTATAACCTTTTAATTCTTCTTCGTATTGTTCCTTAAGTTCTTTTTGAGACATATATTCAAATGGCCAGATCATTTCTTGAAGAACATTCCTTTCTTGCTCCAGTTTAGCATGAAGAATCTTGGTTTGTTCAAGATTTTTGGATTCTAAAGCCTTAAGATACTCTTGGGTAAGAGCCTTTATGGTTTGGTATTGATTTTTGACTTGGTTGCAAATGGACATGGGTTAGGATAAAAGTATATGTTGGTTAATATTATAACATATACTTTATATTTTAATATTTTATGGTAAATACGCCAAGGGATTTACGGGAATACTATTTAATCTAACCTCAAAATGTAAATGTGGGCCAGTTGTTAATCTCCCAGCGCCATTCGTGCGCGGCATACCACCGGTCAACCCTATTTTTTGACCAGATTTCACTAATTGACCTTCTTTAACTAATATTTTATAAATATGTCCATACATAGTTGACAAACCATTGCCATGCATAATTACAATATAACTAAATCCACGACGACCACCATTATGAGTTTTAATAACATAACCATTACTAGCGCTGTATAAATTACTGCCCTGAGGAGATCTAACATCAATGCCCGGGTGTTCATACACATAACGATAAGGGTAATCCGGATCATTAAACCTGGTTATAATTTTATTATCACCTCTAACTGGCCACACTAACTCAGTTTTGCCTAAAAATATTTTCTCCTCTTCTAGTTTTTTGCGCAATTGTTTTTCTAGTTTTTTTATTTCTTGATCAACTTCTTCATACTCTTGTCTAACCTGTTGTATTAAATTTTGAAACTTTTTTTCAGATTCTCTAGTAAGTACAAATAAATCAGCTTTAGCTTTTTTGTTCTGTTCTAAACTATGGGTTTTAACAATAATTTGAGTCTTTAGTTTTTTAAGATTGTCTCGGTTAGATTCTACTTTGGATTTAGAAGTTTTTAATAAATTTTTAGTAATTTCAGTCTGTTTAACTAGTTCGGTTAACTCACTATTAATCACAGATAAATACTTAATTCTATCAAAGGCGTCGGTTAAAGAATTGGCTGTAAGCAAGAGCTCTAATTCATTTATATTTTTTAAACGATAAATACTTCTTAACAGTTGACCAATTTTAGCTTTATTATCAGTTAAAACTTGAGTAGCAACACCAATTTCCAATTCCAGACGATTAATATCCAATAAAGTTTTAGATATTTCGGTTTCCGTGCGATAAATATTTAATTTTTCTTTGGTAATACGATTCTCAAAAATTTTAATTTGAGTTTTTAAATTAACTTGCTTAGCTTGATCTTTTAAAATCTTAGCTTCGTAAATACCAATTTGTTTTTCTAAATCTTTGGCTAAAGACTGCTTTTGATTAATGTCTATTTTTAAATTATTAATAATTTCACTTATATCATCATTAGAAGAAACAGCCCAAACAATACGGGGCAACAAAACAAAACCCAAAGAAAAAAATATGTTTATCAATATAATAATCTTAAACATATGCAAATTATGATAATTTTTGAATAGCAATTTTAATACGCGTTAAGGTTTCAGGTTTTCCTAATACCCAAGCTACATCAAAAGGTCCTGGGCTATTTTTTACTCCGGTTAATGCCACTCTCAAGGGCCAACAGGTCTCACCCACTTCAAATGATTTTTCAGAAATTAAATTTTTTATCAATCTTTCTAAATTCTGACTTGTAAATTCTTCCTCGCTTACATTTGCAAATAATTCTAAAATTATTTGCAATCGATCTTTAACTCTAGGTAAAGGCATGGCTTTCCATGGCAATAACTCTTTTTCGTAATCTGGTAAAGCAAAGAAAAAATTAGCTAAAGATTGAAATTCGCTTAACTTTCTTAGACGATCTTTAATGACAGTTAATATTCTTTTTACAAATTCTAAATCTGTTGCGGGTAATTTAGCTTTAGTAATAAATGGTAAACTTTCTTGTAAAAGCTCATCTATAGATAACCTTTGAATATAGTAATGATTAAACCAGTCTAATTTATTAATGTCAAAAATAGCGCCGGACTTATTCATTTTCTCAAAAGAAAATTCCTTAATAAGCTGATCTAAGGAGAAAATTTCTTGATTATTCTTAGGATTCCACCCTAATAGTACCAAAAAGTTAATAAAAGCGTCTTTTAAGTACCCTAAATCACGAAAGTCAAGCGCTGCCACAGCCCCATGTCTTTTACTGAGCTTAGATCTGTCTGTTCCTAAAATTAATGGTAAATGCGCTAATTTAGGTACCTCCCAATTAAAAGCCCGATACAAAATAATATGTTTAGGCGCGGAAGACAACCACTCTTCAGCGCGAATTACGTGTGTAATTTCCATAAGATGATCATCCACAATTGACGCTAAATGATAGGTTGGATAACCATCTGATTTTAACAGTACCGAGTCATCTAATAAATTATTTTTAAATACAATTTCTCCCCTTACTATATCCATGACTGTAGTTGTTTGATCGTCTGGAATTTTTAGACGCACAACTTTTGAAACGCCAGAATTTAATTTACTACTAATTTCAGTATCTGCCAATGCTAAACAATACCTGTCATATTTTGTAGGTTGATGATTGTTTTGCTGGATAGCTCGCAAGCTATCTAACCTATCTTTGGAACAAAAACAATAGTAAGCATTTCCAGAACTAATTAAATCCAGGCAATGTTTGTGATAAATTTCTAAACGCTCGGATTGTTTATAATAAGCATCATAATTTATTCCAAACCATAACAAAACATCTTTAATCTCCTGCTCAGATTCTGCAACCAGGCGCTCTTGATCTGTATCGTCAATACGTAATATAAATTGACCATTGTTTTGTTTAGCCCAAATATAACTAAATAAAGCCAACCAAATACTTCCTATATGCGGTCTTCCAGTTGGAGAGGGCGCAAAACGAGTACGAACTATCATACGTCGTGAGAATCAACGCCTAATATGTTTTGATTTTTAGTAATAAACAAATCAATAATAATAATATTTGCAACCGTGGCTATGGGTATAGCCAAAAGCATACCAGCTATACCACCGATTTTACCTCCAATTAACAATGCTAAAATAATAATGAGTGGATTTAAACCTACCACTTTATTCATTATTAGAGGAACAAAAATATTATTTTCTACAATCTGAATTATTACATACACACCAATTACCATTAGTCCCAAATCAAAAGATTGCGTAAATGCTAAAAATATAGCTGGCACCGCAGCCAAAGTTGGTCCAATATACGGAACTAACTCACCTATACCAAAAAGCACAGATAAAATCGCAGCATACTCAACCCCTATAGCAATTAAGGATAAATACGCCAATAAACCAACAATAAAACATAAAATAACTTGCCCCCGCAACCATAAACCAACTTTATTATGAATTTTAGTAATCAACTGATTGACATAGGTTTTATACGCATCGGGTGTAAACAATAATATACATTTATTAATTGATTCTTCTTCTATAATCATATAAAAAATAATTACAAACAACATAATTGCTGAAAAAAACCCGCCAAATAAATTTAGAACCAAATTTCCTAAAAATAATAAGGAAGATTTAATGTCAGTCGTCGCAATATCTGGAGCTTGTATAAATTTATTTAAAATTGTTATTAAAGCGTCTGTGGGCAAAAGATGACCAGGCAGATTGAAGCTTGACAAGTATCGCGGCGCTTCGTAAACAATTGCCCTTACCTGTAGGGCTAAAATAGGAGCAATAGATATTAAAACCAAACCTACTATAAAAAAAATATTTACATAAACTACAAAAGCACTTACTCCTCTTCCAATCTTTAATTTATTAGCCAAAGATTGTATAATAGGGCTCAAACCAGCCGAAATTATTAAAGCTGCAAAAAACAACATTATAATATCCCGAATTATATATAAAAACCACAAAAATATAACCACCAAGGCAACATTATAAATAGTACTTAAGGATATATATACTTGACGTTTATCTTGATGCATATAATTTAATTAATTTCTTTAATTTTATCCCCCTCCCCGCAGTCTAGCAATATCTTGAAATGTAACCATCACAATTAATATCATTAATAAAACAAAACCCATATTATGTATCACAGCTTCAACCTTCGCATTAACTTTTTTGCCTATAACACACTCTATACCTAAAAATAACAACCGCCCACCATCTAGGGCTGGAATCGGTAAAATATTTATTAAGGCCAAATTTATGGATAATATAGCTGTAAGATATAATAAATACACGAACCCCAATTTAGAAAAATCAGATATAATTTTTGCAATACCAACCGGACCAGTTACTTCCAGTGGTTCCGAACCTTTAACACCAAAAATTGATTTAAACATGGTACCAATAGCTCCTATCATTTGAGATGTATAAGAATAAGTAGAATATACGCCCGCTACAGGAGCCATATAAACTGGATATCGTACCAAGCCTCCCTGCGCCAAGCCAACTCCAAAACCAGTAATCTCTTTACCATCTACATTTTTAACCACACTAGGTTTTATTTGCTTAATAATTGTTTGAGAATCTCTTTTGATTTCTACGATAACAGGCTGGTCTTTTTTACTAGCTAAATATTCTCGTAGACTTGAAATTGAAGTGTATTGTTTATTATCTAAAGATAAAATATAGTCCCCTGGTTTTAAATCCGCCTTTTGAGCTGGAGATTTTTCTAAAATATGTGTTATTTTAGTTTTTATATCCGTCACCGTAGCATACTTAGCTTGAATTTTTGAAAAACTATTGGGCGTGTCATCAATTGGGGATGGTAATCCAATCATATACCCTACACTCAATAAAACCACAGCTAAAACCATATTCATAAATACGCCCCCTACAATAATCAGTGCTCGCTTTCCTATTGATTTATTGGCAAAACTCAAACTATCGCCCGGGTCTTCACCCTGCTCGCCTTTTAATTTTACAAAACCACCTAAAGGTATCCAATTCAAAGAATAAACCGTGCCAGATTCTTGAGATTTATAACTAGCTAATTTGGGTGGAAAACCAAAACCAAATTCATCAACTTGAACCCCAGCTTTGCGACTACAAAAAAAGTGTCCAAATTCATGAACCAAAACTAACACTGCAATAATAATTATTAAAACCAACGCTGTATATAACATAAACAAATTTAGGATTTAGGATTTAGGATTTATAAACTTGATAACTACCCAGCAGGGGCACTCCGACTCGAACGGAGATCAACGGTTTTGGAGACCGCAATTCTACCATTGAACTATACCCCCAACGTTGAATTCAATATAATTTAAAACAATTTAATTGTATTGATACCCAATATATCATAACATATTCTGCGAGGTTTAATCAAGAACGTGTATCCTCCTCTTATTTGTAATTCTTAGCGCGCTAATGTTTCAACCCCATGTTTAGGAGTTGAACTCCTAAACATTAGTTTTCCCTTATTCCCGATGAATTTTTTGAGTATAAACTAATATTTTATCTTTCAATAATAAATGTTGATTTAAGGTTGGGTCATGCTTTACAATCTCAACTGCGTCTTGTTTGGCTTGCTCCATTATTACTAAATCGTTATTCAAAAGCATAGATTGCTGGGCTACATCTTTAGATTTCAAAATTTCTTCATTCATAACTGAAACTAAACTAATCATTTTAAACTCTGGTATTCCCGACTGCAAAGTGCCATAAATTTCACCAGGACCTCTAAGGCGCAAATCTTTTTCCGACAGCTCAAAACCATCACTAGTATCAACTAAAATTTGTAATCTTTCTATCGCCTCATCCGAAAACATATCGCCCGCAAACAAAAAACAATAACTGGGATATTTTGATCTTCCAATTCTACCCCTAAATTGATGTAATTGCAGTAAGCCAAACCTTTCCGCATTCTCAATTAACATTACGCTCGCATTAGGAACATCAACTCCGACCTCAATCACTGAAGTAGCCACTAAAATATTAATCTTATTAGCCACAAAATCTGCCATAACTTTTTGTTCGGCATCGGGTTTTAAGTTTCCGTGCACTAAGCCAAGTTTTAAATCTGGAAACACTTCTTGGGAGAGCCTGTCATATTCTAATTTAGCCGATCTTACATTTAATTTTTCTGATTTTTCAATTAAGGGATAAATAATAAAGGCCTGTCTACCTTTTCTAATTTCGTTTTTAATAAAATCATAAGCCTTGACGCGATTTTCGGGATGAACCAATTTAGTAATAATTTTTTTTCTACCTTGAGGCATTTCTTTTAACATAGATACATCTAAATCGCCAAAAATTGTTAAAGCCAAAGAACGCGGAATAGGAGTGGCAGTCATAGATAAAAAATGAGGGAAATAATCGCCCTTATCGCATTTAAATTTAAGAGCTTGACGTTGCTCTACTCCAAACCTGTGCTGTTCATCTACAATTACTAAAGCTAAACACTTAAATTTTATATCTTCTTGTAATATAGCGTGGGTTCCCACTAATACATCTATTTCTCCGTTTAGTACTTTAGATTTAAAAGTTCGTCGATCAATATCCTGAACGCCAATTTTTGAGTCCAATCTAGTTAATAAACCAATACGCACTGGAAATTTAGCTAATAATTTAATTAAAGTTTCAAAATGCTGCTTAGCTAATATAGTAGTTGGGGCTAAATAAGCAACTTGATAATTATTTAACGCGATATTTAATATAGATATAGACGCCACTATTGTTTTTCCCGAACCAACTGCTCCCTCTAACAACCTATTCATAGCATGGGACTTAGACATATCTTTTAAAATTTCCCAGCTAGATTTACGCTGATCAGTAGTTAAAGCAAATGGTAAACTTTTAACAAATTTTTGAGTTTCATTTGTTTTTAAAAAAACTGGAAGCGCCCGACTCAATAACACATCATGTTTTAATTTTTGAGCAATCAAACACGCTGTAAATGCTTCTGAAAATTTAAATCTAACTATAGCTGATTCTAAAACTTTAAAATTTTTAGGAAAATGAATCATCTTAATCGCGTCCTTTAAATTCAATAAAGACCTCTTGTTTAATATACTGTTTGGTATCCACTCGGATAAATTAAGAGCTGATGGTAGTACTAAACTAACAAAATAACGCATCTGTTTATTGGTCAAATTGCTGGTTAAAGAATAAACTGGAACTAAACACCCTGTGTGCAATAATCCTTTTTGAGTATCTTTTTCATAAACCGGATTAATAAATATAATACCATTGGATCCGTCTTCTAAAATACCAGATACAAAAATCTCGTCATTATCGTGCAATACTTTAAGCAAAAAACCTTGATTAAACCAAATCGCTCTTAAAAAACCAGTATCATCAGCTAATACAGCTTCAACAATAGTCATTTTAGAACGATAAGTTTTTCGGGCTTCAATAGAAATAATCTTGCATCTAACCGTGACCCTCTCCCCTATTTTTACATCTTTAATCAAAACAATCTTACTAAAATCTTCATATCTTACGGGAAAATAAAAAAGCAGATCTCTTACGGTTTCTAATTTTAATTTTTTTAATTTTTTAGCGCTAGTCTCCCCAATTCCATACACATTTTTCAACAACAATCCTAACTCCATATTAAACTATTCTTGCGATTTTGGTTTTCGTGGTTTGCGCGCCACTGAAGCGTCGTCTCTATCGTTCGAATCATTTTCACCATCATTTTTATAGGTTTTATACATTTCTACTAAATATTTTAAACCATCTACAACCAACATAACATTAGAAGCCCCTTGCACTATTTTACTTTTAACAAATACTAATATTTCGTTTATACTCGCCAAATTATGATTTATATTATCCATGGCTTTGGATACATTATTTAAAATTTTAATTAAAAAATATACTGCAATGCACAAAAAAATAGTTAAGATTATAGATGGAATGGTTAAAACAATAAATATAATATCATGCGATGACATATTTAAAAAATTAATTATTTAATAACTTAATACTATATATGTTACCATAAAGTAACAATAATGTACATCTACTATCATATCATGAATCGTACCGTGACGCTGTGTCACGATCGCGACACAATGTCACGCTGAATTAAATCCTAAAAACTAAATCTTAATCTTGCTTTTTAAATATAATTATACCTAACTCTAATAGGGTCATCACAGCTATAAAAATAAGAACGTTCTGCGTTGTTAAAATGTGGTTCTGCTGTAAAATTAAAATGTACAGAATAATTACAGTAAAAAACAAGGCTTGCCTAATAGATACAGCATGGGCCTGATCCGTAGTTATATCTTGAGTATTTAATCTAATAAAAAAACCAATCAAGGTAAATGAACCGACCAATGCCATCCCTAAACTAACATAAAAAACAATCACACCTAATATGCCTACTACAAAAGGATCAATATATAATAATACGGATATAAAAACCAACCAACTAAGTATTATTAATAATAGTAAATATATAAAATACCTATTAAGCAACATATAATTTAATTCACAAAAATAATTTTCTCTACCATATTTTTTCCTATTTTACGGTTGACTAAATCTATAATTACAGGACTATTAGCAAAAATTTCAGATGTTATCATGGAGCTCTCGGATATTAAGGCTAATACACCATGCTTAAAATATTTTATTTGTACTTTAGTAGAATACGCTTGACCTAATTGCTGATTTACAACTTCTTGAAATATTTTTAAGATAATTAATTCATCCATTTTACATTCCAATCCTTTTTTATGAATAACTTCAGATAAGAACTCGCTAATATGTAAAAACATAAATAATAAATTATGCTGCGCTCGTAAAGGTAGAGATAATTCCTCCACCCAACATTTCATCTTTGTCATAAAAAACAATAGATTGTCCCGGGGTTACAGCTTTTTGGGGCTCTATAAAATTAACCTCATAACCTGATTGAATTTTTTGAGTAATACGAGCATTTTGACAAATTTGACGATATCTAATTTTAACCTGACAGTCTAGTGGTAAACCAGGCTCTTTGCCTGATATCCAGTTAACACTAGAAGCGTAACATTTTTGCTCATATAAAGCATCTTGAGCGCCTAAACAAACTATCAGTTTATTTTCCTTAATATTTTTAGAAACAACATAATATGGTAAAGAATCGGAAATTAAAATACCACGGCGCTGACCAATAGTATAAAAACTTACACCCTGATGTTTACCAATAACTTCCCCATCTGTAGTAACAATATCACCTTCTCTAGCTGGTATTTGAGATTTTAAAAAATTATCAACATTAATTTTACCTATGAAACAAATGCCTTGTGAGTCAGGCTTGTCGGCTGTAACTAAATTCGCTTTTTGAGCCATAGATCGCACTTGAGACTTAATATAATCACCAATGGGAAATAAACAGTGCTTTAATTGCGCTTGCTGTAATGTCCACAGAAAATAAGACTGGTCTTTATTGTCGTCAATTGATTTTAATAAATGAAAAATATTGTCTCGTGATTTTTTTATCCGCACATAATGACCTGTGGCAATATAATCAAAACCTAAAGCCAAGGCTTTGTTTAAAAACATCTTAAATTTTATTTCTTTATTGCACATAACATCCGGATTAGGAGTTAATCCAGTCTTGTAGCCATTGATCATATAATTTACAACAGACTCTCTGTACTCATTTTCAAAATTAAATGTGTAACAAGGAATGCCTAATTTAGATGCTGTCATGCGCGCATCTCTTTGATCATTCACAGCTGTGCACACACCATCTTCGTCATTATCAGACCAGTTTTTCATAAATGCTCCCCAAACTCTAAAGCCTTGTTTTTTAAGTAATAAAGCCGTGACTGATGAGTCCACTCCACCTGACATAGCTACTAATACCCTACCTTTTTTCTGACTTAAATTTGCCATATATTAAAGATATAATGACATTTTATAACCCTTTTAGCAACCTGTAACTGTTATCTGCTAAAACCAAACATTCTATGATATAAGACAATTGACTAATAAAGCATCTATAATATAATATACTACTATTCGTTCTTCTATTAAATCTTACTTGTCCTCCGACTTGTCCATCAAAGCCTTGCCTGCCAATCGAAGTCTTGACGAAGTTGGGGCGTCGATGGAAGCTCCGCTCGGAGCGTAGGAGGAAGTTCTAAATCTATATCATATGATTGCCGTAAAAAATTTACATAAATCTTTTAGAGACACGCAAGCTGTAAATGACGTTTCTTTTGATATCAATATCGGTGAAGTTGTGGGTTTGCTAGGACCTAATGGCGCTGGAAAAACCACAACCCTACGATTACTTACTGGATTTTTATCTCCTGAAAAAGGTAAGGTTTTAATATCTAATATCAATATCCACGAAAATTCAGCTAAAGCTCAAAAACACATTGGATATTTACCTGAAAACAACCCTTTATATTCAGATATGTTAGTATCTGAAATCTTAGAATACTCTGGCTCCTTAAAGGGTCTTAAAAATAAGTCCTTAAAAACAGCTATACATTCATCGGTTTTAAGCATGGGATTACAAGACGTTTTTAATTCTCCTATCTATGAATTATCAAAAGGGTATAAGCAGCGCGTTGGTATTGCCATGGCTTTATTAAATCAACCTAAAATTTTAATTTTAGATGAACCAACTGAGGGCTTAGACCCTAACCAGCGCACTGAAATCCGCAGCCTCATTAAAGATTTAGCTCAAGATCGAATAATTATTATCAGCACGCACATATTACAAGAAGTAACTGCTATGTGCAGTCGTATTTTAATAATGCATCGCGGAAAATTAGTAGCGGACGGTAGTGCGAATGAAATTGGGTGCACATTACAACCTAAAAGGGTGATATCTTTAGATATTGAAGGGCATAATATTGAAAAAACTTTAAAAGCCCTTCCGGATTTAGATCAACTTATTATAAACACGCAAAATTCAAATCGTATTACAGCTAAGATTATTACAGATAAAAATATTGACTTGCGTAAAAACATATCTCAACTGCTCCACGAACATAAATGGATGCTTTGGGGATTAAAAGAAGAAACCAATAATATTGAAGATGTATTCCGTCAATTAACTAATGAATAATAGCTAAATATTATGCGCGTCTTATTAACTGGTGGTGGTAGTGGAGGACATATAACCCCACTTCTAGCTGTAGCTGAACAATTAAAAAAAATATACTCAAATAAACAATCCAATTCTGAATTAAAATTATTTTATCTCGGACCAATTGACAAAACTACTCAACTTTTTCAACAAGAAGATATTGTTACTCAAAATATTATCACTAGTAAATATCGTAGATATTTTTCTTTTCAAAATTTAATAGATTTTTTAAAACTGCCTTTAGGTTTCCTAGATGCTTTAATCAAACTTTATCGCATAAAACCCCAGGTAATTTTTTCCAAAGGTGGTCATGGATCCTTTATGGTAATAATAGCAGGATCATTGCTCAAAATACCAATGGTTTTACACGAATCCGATAGCATGCCCGGGTTAACCAATCGTTTGCTGAGTAAATATGTTACTTATATCGCAACTTCTTTTACTCATAGTCATAAATATTTTAGACCCCAGGACAAAAACAAGATTATTTTAACTGGAAATCCTATTAGGAAAATTTTTCAAAACCAAATTCTCAAGCAACCTAACAATCAAATAAAAAAAATATTCATCATGGGAGGATCGCAAGGGTCAGTGCTTATAAACAATATAATCATGCCTAGTTTTAACGACTTGCTTGATCATTATGAAATTATTTATCAATGCGGACCTGCTAACTTATCAAATATAGTTGAAACTCTAAAAAAGAATATAAGTTCTCAAAATAAAAATAAATATAAAATTTATGGTTTTATAAATCCTGGGGATTTAAAAGACATTTACACATCCGTAGATTTAATCATTTCCCGCGCTGGCTCGGGATCTATATTTGAAATTGCAGCTTCAGGCAAACCTAGTATTTTAATTCCCCTTACATCAGCCGCGCAAAATCATCAAAATATTAATGCTGATATTTATAGTCAAACCGGAGCAGCTATTGTATTGAACGAAAAAACCCTGCAATTCAAAGAACTTATAAATATTATTGATGCTATAAAAGAACAAGATATTCAAAAAATGAGTAACGCTGCTAGATTATTTTTTGATGATTATAAAAATGCTGCGACCAAAATCGCGGAACTTTTACTCAAAATTGCTAAGTAAAACATGTACAATGATTAATTTTTCTGTCATCCTCGGGCTTGACCCGGGGATCCAGGTTATATAAATAAAAATTCCTATGCGGGGTAATGTTTAGGAGTTGAACTCCTAAACATTGATATTAATTGAAACCGTAGTTATAATTGTACCCGCTCCTGGATTCCCGCCTTGCCTACTTCGCCGTAGTAGCTACGGCTACGAAGGCTGAACGCGGGAATGACAGGGAAAAATGGGAATGACAGGATAAGGGAGGATGACAAAAAATTTACTAAAAATTGCGAAATAAACCTTACAAAAAAGCAATTTCTTCTTGAATATCTATACCAAAATGCGTTTTAATCTTCTCTTTAATAATAGCAATTAAATTTTTAATATCTTTAGCTGTGGCATTATTATGATTAATAATAAAATTACCGTGTTTATCTGAAACCTTAGCGCCCCCAACGCCAAAACCTTTTAGCCCAACCATTTCAATCATCCAGCCTGCTGGTATCAAAGATTTTTCTAAAAACTCAGGTGGAATATTTTTTATTAAAATTGGACTAGAAACTTCTTCGCTACTTAATTGATAATTTTTAAAAACGCAACCAGCGCAAACATTTCCAACCCCTTGAGATGAATTTCTTTTTTTAATTAAATCTCTAATTAATAATTTAGCAGCTTCACCATTACCTGGTTTTAATTTCAAGGTCGCGCTTAAAATAACATCTTTATTAGCCTTAAAAATACTATGACGATAACCAAACTCACAATTCGTAGCGTCTAAAGTTAAAATCTTATCTTCACTAGGTCTGAACACAGTAACAGAATATAAAACATTTTTCATTTCACTGCCATAAGCTCCGGCATTGCCTCGTACCGACCCTCCAACTGTGCCCGGCACGCCAATCCCCCACTCAAACCCTGTTAAATTCCAATCAGCGGATTTACATGCCAAACTACCCATACTAACACCAGCGTCAACTGTAATAGTATGAGTGTCAACTGCGCAACGATCAGTAGCGATTTTAATAACTAATCCTGCAAAATCATGATCAGACACTAAAATATTGCTCCCTGCGCCTAAAATATAATAAGGCAAACCTAAATGTTTGGCTATTTTAATACCATTCAAAATATCTTCGGTAGTTTTAGCTTCCAATAAATATTGAGCATATCCACCGATACGAAAAGTTGTATGACGAACTAAAGATTGTTTAGGTTTAATTTTATTATGAGTATGCAATAACTCCTCGGGCATCATATTAAATTAAGAGATTTTGGATAAATCAGAAAGGTCTTGTAAAACTTCCTCGGCATGTTGATCCGGCTTAACAGTTTTATAAATTTTAGCAATCTCGCCTTTCGGATTAATCAAAAAAGACATACGATTAGTGCCTAAATATTCTCTGCCCATAAATGTTTTTTTTCCAAACACACCGTATTGCTTAACAACTTTTTTCTCTTCGTCTGCTAATAAAGTAAATGGCAAATCATATTTCTCAACAAATTTAGAATGCGAAGATGTAGAATCTGTACTAACACCTAAAACCGTGGCTTTTATTTTTTTAAAAGCGTCATAATTGTCTCGCAAAGTACAAGCTTCTTTAGTGCAACCAGGTGTGTCATCTTTGGGGTAAAAATAAATTAACACCCATTTGCCAATATAGTCTGAAAGGATGTGTTTCGCGCCTTTTTGATCTAAAAGACAAAAATCAGGAGCTAATTGTCCAACCTTAATTTCGGACATAATTTAATAATTATACCATAATTATGGCCTTGAAGTCAAATTGAACATCCTAAATGTTTGGACATCCAGTGTCCAAACAATGTTTAGGAGTTGAACTCCTAAACATTGATTTAAACATTAAATTCAAGTCATAAAGAGCAAATTCCGCCTTTGTCATCCTCGGGCTTGACCCGGGGATCCAGGCTTTAATGATTAAAAATATAACAATACTTACTTTCTCTTAATGACTTTTAATGCCGCGTTTTTGATGCTCTCAACATCCATACCAAAATGTTTAATCAATTCATTGGATTGGTTTTATTTTTACTGGTCGTACAATTATTTCATTATTACAAACTGTCCATCCTTCACTTGTTGAATTACTACTTCACGAGATCCTTCGCAATCATCATCTAAAGAAACCATACCATTAACACCAGAGAAATTTTTTATGTTTTTAGTAAGCCAACTACCAAGCACTAACGGATCATTAGGGTCACTGTTTTTAAAACCTTCGGCTAAAATAGAAAATGAGTCATAAGCATTGGCAGCCATAACTGGCGAATCATAAGAATATTTTTCACGAAATGCGACCTTAAAAGATGTTTTCTTTGTTTCGTCTGTTGCTAGCGCAGTTGGCGACCAGTTGTAATTTGAAAAATATACCCCCTCAACAAGCGACAAATTTTTCAATTGCTGATTAATAACTGTCCAGTTATCACTAATCGTAACACCGTTCCATTTTTGTTCCGCAAGTTGAGTAAAGATTGGCTGTGCCTGTCCGGCTGTAGGAATCACTATAAGTCCATCTGGTCTTGAAGAAGCAGTAATTAATTTTGTAATCTGCGTTCGAAAATCAGTATCACTTTTTCCAAATCGCTCTACACCTGTTATAACAATACCTGCCCCATCAATCGTGGAACGCATATTATCGTACATTGCAGTACCAAATTCGTCATTTAAAATTAAAAATCCTACGGTTTTCAATTTTAATGTTTTTACAATAAATTCTCCCAGCGCTTTACCAGACACATCAGCAGTTAGGGCTGCGCGACAAGTATTTGGTTTACCATCCCGATACAAGGGCGTAACCGCTCCGAGTTCAAAATTAAAATTACCATCTGTAACTACAGGTCCTTTAAGTGCTGTGGACACAGATGAACCATTGCTAAAAAAATAACGCACTCCGCGCGCAGCTAAACTTCGATAGGCGCTAATTGCAACTTTAGGATCAAACTGTGAATCCTCATAAACTATCTCAATCTTACGTCCATTAATAGAACCGATCTGCTGTACTGCCAAATTCAACCCATCGCGAGCCGGCTCACCATAAGCAGCACCATTTCCAGTTAAAGAAAGAATCGCTCCAATCTTAATTGGCTCGGTTGAGGTTGGACTACTGGTTTTTCCGCCATCTTTAATAGAACTAATTTGATCAACACCTTTTATTAAAAACCTATACCCTCCCCACATAATTATTAAAAGTAAAACTATACCAGCAACAATTTTTGTATTTTTAGACACCCTATTAGAAATTTGGTTGTTGTTTATATTATTCATATTTATTGTATACTTAAAAATTAAATTATTACTATCCCATTAGATTATAAAGACTTCTAACGGAGTAAATATATTATAAATTAAAATTAAAATAACGTTTAATTCTCAATAAATCGCATACAAACCATAATAACCCTGGCAAATAAAAAATCAATAATTTGTTTGTAAAATAATACAAAAATCTGAAAGATAGATGGGGAGAGTGTGTTTACATTTTATAACTCTCCCCCGTTCCTAATTTCTGTACTGACTTCTTGCCAGATTAAACCTGGGTATATTGTCTCGCGACAATATTGTATGTTGCCAAAAATTCCTTTGCAGTAAAATCGTCAATAACCTCTTCAACCTCAGCACCCGCAAAATCGAATTTAGAAACAATTTTCCATTCGATCCCAAGTGCACGAAGACAAGGAGTTAAATCCTGGAGATCTCCGTCGGTCCAAATTGTTATTGGCCGATTTACTGCCCACTTTCTAGCTTTTGTCAATATCGCCTGATTTAAGGTGCCGTCTGAATTAAGCAATGTACCCTGAACATCAATAAAAACGCCAGGAAAATACTTGCCATTAAAGACCCCTTTTGTACTTCGCTTCCAATCATTTACAGCCCGTATGACCGTAGTTTTATTACCTTTAAACCCAAGCTCACGTGCCTTGGAAAGCCACACCAACATCTTTTTAGAGTCGTGTTGTACATGGCCAAGTTCATGACGAAGAACCGATATTGCCTGCTCTAGCTTCTGTATCGCTAGAATTTCAAATGCAAGCGTATCTTCTGTCTTGTTCTCTTTTTTAATAGAAGCATAAAGAACATGAACATCTTCACGACAAAAGGGCTCTTTGATATATCTAACATTTTTCTTTCCAACTGCAGCCACAAAACGACTATCTTGAACAAGATGTTTTTCAGACTCAAGACCGTAAAGAATAATCGGCCGCCCTGTTGCAGCCCTTTCTAAAGCAACATCTAAACCGTGAAGACTAGCTCTTTTGTCAGTTTGATTTGCTTTATAGGCAGTAAGAATGAAAATTGCGTCTGGCATATCATCCTGAAAAATCTTTTTAATTACTGGACCCACTACTGTATCATCAATAACTTCGATCATGGCACTGTTCCTTTCTTGGTTTAATTATGTGCTATTTGTCACGTTGTATCGTAAATATAACATATTATTTTTAATTTGTCAAGAATATAGTTATAAATTTTCTTAATAAATTAAATATCTTTATTTTAAAGTAAAATCTGATTAATAATATTGACAATATTATCGTTATTTGGTATAATATATATTATATGAATATTAAACAAAACCTTGCACAATTGGGATTGGAAGAAAAAGAAGTTACGGTTTATTTAACATCTCTTGAGCTTGGGCCTGCTTCTGTTCAAAAAATAACTGATAAATCAGGGATAAAAAGGAGCACTGTATATGAAATGATGAAAAAGTTGAAAGAGAAGGGTCTTTTAAGTGAGACAGTAAATGAAAAACGTAGATTGATTATTGCTTCTAATCCAGAAAAGCTGAAACAGAATATTGACAGTCAAAGAGAGCTTCTGCATCAAATTCTTCCTGAGCTAAAATCGCTTGCTAATATAGGGGGCATTAAACCTAAAATAACTTTCTATGAAGGTGTAAGCGGCTTACGCGAAATATATAATTTAACCCTAAGAGCAAAAATAAAAACTGCTGACTGGATTTCACCAATTCAATCGATCGTTGAGATGGTTGGTGAAGATTTTTTGACTGCATACATAAATAAAAGAATAAAAATGAACTATTGGGTGCGATCTATTCACATTACTGCACATCAATATCCAACCTATAAATATCTTCATCCAAAAACCTTTGATGCTACTTTGCGACGAGTGAAGTTTACTCCTCCAGAAATAGATATACCAAATGTAATAATTCTGTGGGATAGTAAGGTTGCTATTATGAGTTCGGCTAAAGAGAGAATTGGTTTTGTTATTGAAAGCGAAGAACTAACAAAATCAATAAAGGTTTTTTACGAACTTTTATGGAATATCAGTAAACCATATCACGAAATGAACTTTCCGTGTGCGTAATACCTATACAATGTTTTTATTTGCAGAAGACTTGCTTTTCATGAATTATTTTTAATAACGAATAATAAACTATTTCCGTTTTATTACTTTTAACGCGGCGTTTTTAATGCTCTCAACATCCATACCAAAATGTTTAATCAATTCATTGGGCTGACCAGATTCACCAAAACGATTCTGAACTCCTATAAATTCTATAGGCACTGGACAATTTTTAGCTAATAATTCCGCAACAGCTGAACCCATACCTCCTGATATTTGATGTTCTTCTACTGTAACCACAGCCTTAGCATCTTGAGCAGCTTGAATAACCATTGTTTCATCTAAAGGCTTAACAGATCCTACATTTAAAACTCGAACATTAACTCCTGTTTTTTCGAGATCCGCAGCTGCTAAAATAGCATTATGCAACAATGGTCCACAAGCTATGATAGCAACATCCGGCTTAGTTCCAGCTGGCTCAACCCAATAAGCATAAGCTTTTCCCATTTCCCAAGGTGTTTCACTAGTTGTTAAAACCGGTGTTTTTTCACGGGTACAACGAATATAAAATGGACCATAAATTTTAGACATAGCGTAAGTCATTTTTTTAGCTTCCAAAACATCGCAAGGAACCATAACATTCATATTCGCAATTACGCGCATAATAGCAATGTCTTCAATCGCTTGATGAGTTGCTCCATCCGGTCCAACTGACACACCAGAGTGCGCTCCACAAATTTTCACATTTTGATTATTATAACAAATAGTAGTACGAATCTGCTCCCAATTACGACCCGGACTAAACATGGCGTAACTGGCAATGTAAGGCACTTTACCAACCGCTGCCAAACCTGAAGCAACCGAAGCCATATTTTGTTCAGCCACACCTAATTCTATAAATCTTTCCGGATATTTTTTTGAAAATATATCCGTGCGCGTAGACTCAGTTAAATCAGCGCACAAAGCTACAACTTCTGAATTTTCCTCTCCGGCTTGCAATAAACCCTGACCATAACCTTCGCGCGTTGGCTTTTGCTCTACAGTATTAAGATCTAAAATATTAGAAGCTAACTTTAAACTTAAATTAATAGGCATATAATAATTAAACTCTAAACTCTAAACTCTAAACACTAAATTCAAAATTCAAGATTCAAAAACTCATTCCGGTCTTAAGGTTGGAAACAAAATAACATCCTTGAGATTGTTTTCTCCTGCCACTAGACGAACCAGTCTATCAATTCCAATGCCTAAACCAGCTGCGGGAGGCATTCCGTACATAAGAGCTTCAATGTAATCTTCATCCATGTGCTGAGCTTCTTCATTACCACGCTCACGCAATTTCTCTTGCTCTTCAAATCTTAAACGCTGAGCTACGGGATCGTTCAATTCTGAAAAAGCATTTATAATCTCTTCGCCTGAAATAATCAACTGAAAACATTCAACTAATTTAGGATTATCTGACTTACATTTAGCGAGAGGCTTCATTTCAACTGGATAATCAATAACAAATGTAGGTTCAACAATATTTTTACGTACAACCTCTTTATATAATAAATCATATAAATCACCTAAGGAAGATTCGGGATCAAAATCAATATTATTTTTATACAACTCTTTTAAAAGATTGTTGTAAGAAATATCTAATAAATCCACGGATATAGCCTCTTTTATCAAGTCTAAAAATTTCTTTCTAGGCCAGGGTTTATACCATCCATTTATATAATCTGGCAATGAAACTAAATCATCTTTTTGAACTTTGGTTATTAAGGACTTAAAAAAACTTTCGCTAAAATCCATAAGCTGAATGTAATCAATATACGCCCAATATAATTCCAATTCTGTAAATTCAGGGTTATGACTTTTGTCTATACCTTCGTTTCTAAATTGCCTGCCAATTTCGTACACTTTTTCAAAACCACCAACTAAAAGTCTTTTTAAATAAAGCTCAGGCGCTATACGCAAATAAAGATCCATGTCTAAACTATTATGATGAGTTATAAATGGTTTAGCTGTAGCGCCTCCGGATATAGGTTGTAAAACCGGAGTTTCCACTTCCAAAAAATTATTAGCATTTAAAAATTCACGAATATATTGAATGATCTTACTGCGTAATAAAAAAATTTTTCTAACTTCGGGATTAGCTAATAAATCTAAATATCTTTTTCTATATCTTATTTCGACATCTGACAAACCGTTCCACTTTTCGGGCAAAGGACGCAAGGCTTTCGTAAGCAAGATTAAACCAGATATTAATATGGTTTTTTCTTGTCTTTGAGTTTGAAACAAAGTGCCATTCACTGAAATAAAATCTCCACAATTCAAATGTTCGATCCAAAAACTATATTCTTTTTCACCCAACGTATCTTGTTTTAAATAAACTTGAACGGATCCAGATTCATCTTGAATATCCATAAAAGTTGATCCTCCATGCACGCGTATAGCGCGAATACGTCCCGCAATATCAATGACTGTATTGCGAAGTTTTTCAAAATTTACTATAACATCTGAAATAATATAAGTACGCTTGGTCTGACTAGGATAGGGGTTTATACCATGTAATTTTAAATTATTTAATTTTTGAATTCTTATTTCGTGTTCGGTCATAATATAATTAATCAATCTTAATGATTTTACACTGTAAAACCGTTTGAGGCAAGACAATCTCAAATACGTCATTAACAGCTTTTCCCATTAAAGCTTTACCAATTGGTGACTCCGGTGAAATTTTACCCAAACTAGGATCAATATCTTGAAACCCAACTAAATGATAAACTGTTTTAATATTATTAACCAATAAGGTAACTTGACTTCCTAAAATAACAAAATTACTTTTAGTGGTCTCATACACAACTCCAAATCTAAGCGCGTATTCTAGTTCTCCAATTTTACGATCATTAAGCTTCTGCTCTTCTTTAGCCGCAGCATATTCAGCATTCTCAGATAAATCTCCGTGTTCTCGGGCGGATGATATTCTTTTGGTAATCTCTTTACGTGTCACATTTTTAAGATACTCTAATTCTTGAGCCATTTTATCTAAATCTTTTTTATTAATATACCTGGTTTTTAAAGCCATATAATTTATAAGTTTTCTGGTTTATGTAATTTTATTCTACAATAAAATAATGCTTGTGTTAATAATGCTAGGCTATAACTGATGGGCTGTAATATTAACAAAACCAAGTACGCAAACAGGGAATGATGCTTTTTAAAATATTTTAACAAACTGCGATTAAAAAACTTTTGTCTACGCAAAGATGATTCTTGTTTAAAGCTGGAACTACGATTGTGTACAATTTCAGCTAAAGGATAAAAATATACTTTTAATCCACTCTCTTTGACTCGTTTACAAAAATCAACCTCTTCAAAAAGAATCCAAAATCTTTCATCTAACATTCCAATGTTATTAATAACTGATCTTTTGGTCATTAAAAACGCTCCCATAACTTGATCCACTTCTTTTATGGTGTCGTGCTTAAAATCTAACATATAGTATTTAACTATGGATTTTAATTGACGAGTAAAAAAATTATGGAGTTTCAATAATATCCAAATCTGGGATATTAGGGTTGGAAACGTACGACAAGATAACTGCAAAGACAAGTCTTTATTCAACAACCTGCACCCTACCACCCCAGCGTCGGGCGTTTTCTCCATAAAACTCATAGTCTTGTCTATAGCTGAATCCAAAACCTCCGTATCTGGATTTAATAATAAAATATAATCACCATGAGATCTCTTGATAGCAATATTATTAGCTTTGGCAAAACCCACATTAACAGAATTATCAATAAGAAGGACTTGGGGAAATTGACTTCTTATCATTTCACAGGTTCCATCTTGCGAATTATTTTCAACCACAAATACTTCAAAATCTAAATTTTGCGCTTGCTTATAAACACTAGCTAAACATACTTCCAATAGGTTTCGAGTTTTCCAGCCCACAATTATTATAGACAATTTCATAAATTACAAATTTTAATTGATTAACTCGAATTAAATCAAACTCTAAGCTAATTTATGTTTAGTTTTAATAATCTTCGTCCAAGTATGGTAGTCATCTACAGCTTTTATAGACATACCAAATTTCTTCCAATTAATTTTATAAAACGCGCTAGGCAACCAAGTACTCATACCCGATCTAGATGGTATAACTTTAAATAATATCTCTCTCACTCTAACACCAATGTGTCCAGCATCTAACAAAGTTAACCATAAATCCCAATCTTGAAATTTTCTTATACTCTCGTCAAAACCCGGAAAAATATTGCGTCGTATTAAGGATGGTATAGCAATATAATTAAATTGCTTAAGTTTATTAGAATCAAAATCAAAAGTCAGGCAGGTTTTAAATCCACGTTTAAAGTCAGAATAAGCATAGCCTGCTTGTGGATTAGTATTTAAAGCTTGATTTAATTTCTCTAAAAACATGGGATACAAAATTAAATCGGAATCGCAAAATAACACATATTCACCTTTAGAATACTTGAAACCCTTGTTACGCGCGCTGCAAGCCCCTAAATTTTCTTGATAAATTAAAGTCACTTCACGTTTCCAAGTTTTACAAACATTTTTAATAACTTCTAAAGTATTATCTGTTGATCCATCGTTAACAATAATAACTTCAAAATCTTGATAGGTTTGTTTGTCTATACTATTCAAACATCTGGCAATGGCATAACCCTGATTATAAGCTGGTATAATTATACTAATCATATATTCTTTTATTGCATAATTTATGGGTGATTTTCCATACATCTCCCGCGCCCAAAGTAATTATAACATCTGATTTTTTAAGATTTTGTTTTAAAAATAAAAATGCTTCTTCTTTAGATGGTATATACAAGGCATTTTGGGAATTAATATTTATACGCTTAACCAAATCTTTAGAGTGTACTACAGCTTTTGTCTCACGCGCTGAACCGTATATATCTAAAACAATCACTTTATAAACACCTTTAAAAGATTTCGCAAACTGACTTAAAAATACTTTGGTTCTTGTAAAGGTGTGAGGGTGAAAAACAGCCCAAACTTTTTGCTTTGGATATTTGTTTATAAGCGCAGACAAAGTAGCTCGTATTTCCGTGGGATGATGAGCATAATCATCATACATTATGACACTATTTTTTTGGCCTATGTATTCTTGACGTCGGCTTGTTCCCACAAAAGATCGCAAGGCCTTTTTAATTAAGGTCAGAGACACTCCGCATAAATCAGCTGTAGCTATAGCTGCCAAAGTATTTAATACATTATACGAACCATTAAGCTTAATGACAACCTTTCCTTTTAAAATATTATTTTTCAAGATAGTAAAAGTTGTGCTATTTTTGTTTTGATAAATATTAGTGGCAACCCAAGTATTAGACTTATTAAAACCATAAGTAATGGTGTGCTTTTTATATAGTTTAATAATATGTTTTAATTCTGAATCGTCACCGCAACTTACAATTGTGCCGTTTTTCTTCGCCACTTTACTAATAAATTTTTTAAATGTATTATGGTATTCCTCCTTAGTCTTAAAATAGTCGGGATGATCATAATCAATATTCGTGACAACCAAAACTTTGGGATCATAATATTTAAATTTATTTTGATACTCATCCGCCTCAATTACCATACAATCTCCATTTCCCACATAAGCATTGGTATCTAAATTAGATATTTTAGATCCTACCACTACAGTGGGTTTCACATTGCTTTGAATTAAAATCCAACCCAGCATAGCCGTAGTAGTGGTTTTACCATGCGACCCTGCCACAGCTATGCCACATTTGACATTAAACAAACAACCCAAAGCCTCTGGATAACTAAGCTTATCAATTTTTCGCTCGAGAGCAGCCTGCATTTCAACATTCTCTGGACCGTAAGCTGTGGAATAAATAATTAAATCTGTTTCCGAAGGAATATTATTTTTAGAAAAAGAATTGTAATATTTAATTTGGAGTTTCTTTAAAACTTCATCCGTAATAAAAACCTCTTCAATATCAGACCCGGAAATATTAAGTCCTTTGGCTTTTAAAATTTGAGCTAAGGCTGTCATTCCAACGCCCTTAATACCAATCATATAAACATGATTGTAATCCTGCAGTTTTTTCATAAAAACTGATTTTAATGTTTGGCAATCATTCTAGTTTTAAAGCCTAATTTATAACCAGCCATTAAAAATGCTTTTTTAGCCACAGATTCATCTACCCCATCAATTTCAAACATAACCATGCCGGGTTTAATAACACACACATAATGATCCACAGATCCTTTACCCCCACCTAAGGTTGTTTGTTCACCCTTGGCTGTAACGGGTTTATCTGGAAAAACTCTAATCCACATCTTACCACCCTGAGTCAAAGATCTGCTAATAGTACGTCGCACAGCTTCAATCTGACGAGATGTCATCCAAGACCAACCCAAAGCCTTTAAACCAAAACTACCAAAATTAACATTGGTTTTGCGGCTGGACATTAGTTGACCGCGCGATCGGCCTTTATGCGATTTTCTATATTTACTTTTTTTAGGGGCTAACATATTTTTATAAAAATTTAGTAAAAATTACTTGGTTGGAATAATGTCTCCTTTATAAATCCAGACTTTAACTCCAATAGTTCCATAAGTCATGTGGGCTGTGTCTCGAGAATAGTCAACGTCAGCGCGTAAAGTTTGTAAGGGCATTTTACCAGAAGTTAAGACAGCGGAACGAGCAATTTCAGCTCCGTCTAATCTACCGGCTAATAAAATCTTAACACCCTTAGCTCCAGCCTGCAACACCTTGCGCACTGCTTCTTTCATAACCCTACGATGTGATAACCTTTGCTCAATGTCACGAGTAATATATTGCACAACCACGGCAGCGCTAAGCAAGGGATCCTGTACTTCTTGAATATTAATAGTAACATTAACATTAGGATCAGTAAACTTCTTTTTAATAGTATCTTTTAAAGCTATGACGCCCTTACCGCTTCTACCAATAATAAAACCAGGCTTAGCAGTTAGAATAGTAATGGTTAAAGTCAAATCGTTACGTTCTATATGAACATCTACAATATCAGCTTCTTTTAAAGTTTTGCGTATATATTTAACGATTAAAATATCAGACTCTAGATTGGAAATATATTTTTTACCCTTAGCGAACCACTTAGAGTTCCAAGTATATATATAACCCAGTCTTAAACTTTTTGGATGGACTTTATGACCCATATTATTTGGTGGTTAAAATTAAACTAATATGACAGGATCTTTTGCGAATAACATAAGCTCTTCCAAACGCACGCGGCTGCATTCTCTTTAAAGTCGATCCTTGATTCACAATAACATTCTTTACATACAAATCATCTTTTTTGACTTTAAAGTTATGCTCAGCGTTGGCAATGGTAGAATTCAATAATTTTAATATAGGCTTGGAAGCTTGTTTAACTATAAACACTAATTGAGATGTGGCATCTTTAACCGGTAACCCCTTAATAACCTGAGCTACTAAACGGGCCTTGCGAGCGGATATTCTTAAATGATTTAATTTAGCTTTAATTTCCATATTTTAGAATATTATTTCTTAGTGTCAGCCGCGGCTTTTTTAGCGGCTTGTTCAGCCTCTTTCTGCATACGACCACCGTGTTTAATAAATTTACGCGTAAAAGAAAACTCACCTAATTTATGTCCAACCATATTTTCAATAATTAAAACTGGAACATGAGTTTTACCATTGTGAACTCCAATTGTATACCCTACCATTTCAGGAATAATAGTACAATCTCTAGACCATGTTTTAATAATGGTTGGATCTCCCGTAGGCAATTTTTTAATTTTGTTTAACAACCTTTCGTCTATATAAGGACCTTTTTTAAGCGAACGCATAATAATAAATCTTAAATCTTAAATTAACGGTGTTTCTTTTTTCGGTGCTGAACAATAAACTTGTTGGACATTTTATATTTCTTTCTAGTTTTTACACCCAAAGCTGGTTTACCGTAAACTGTTTTAGGACCAACTAAACCAACAGGCTGATTACCTTCTCCCCCTCCATGCGGATGATCAATAGGATTCATGGCTTTGCCTCGAACTGTTGGTCGAAAACCCAATTTACGAATACGACCAGCCTTACCCCAGCGAATATTTCTATGGTCCGAATTGCTTACCATGCCAATAGTGGCTAAACACTCTTTAGGTATAAATCTGATTTCCGTAGATGGCAAACGAACTTGCGCGTATTTCCCTTCAATACCCATTACCGAACATCCAACTCCTGCTCCTCGCACTAATTTTCCTCCGCACCCGGGTATTAATTCTACATTGTGTATCATAGTTCCAACGGGAATATGCTCTAATCTCATACGATTACCAACTTTGATTTCTAAAACATTTTGCGAAGTTTTAATAATATCATTTACAGATAATTTATCTGGAGCAATAATATATCTTTTTACATTTTTACCATCTAATGCATATTCCACTAAAGCTATGCGACTACTGCGACCAGGATCGTATTCAATGGAGCGCACGACACCATCCGTATCCAAAAAATCTGTTTGTTTAAAATCAACAATTCTCAAGTACCTTTTAACACCACCACCTCTATGACGAACCGTAATTTTTCCTTGATTATTACGACCAGCTAAAGACTTCTTTATTTTAATAAGACTCTTTTCCGGATGCGACTTAGTAATATCTGTAAAAGTATCTACAGATGAATTGCGTCTACCAGGTGATGTTGGTTTATAAATTCTAATTGGCATATAATAAGATTTAAGATTTCCTCCTTCGCTCCTAACGGAGCTACGAAGGACAAGTATGATTTATTATTTTAACTTTTAACTTTTAACTTTCTACTTTTTACTTTCTAACTTTATAACTGTTTCAGCACCTCTCCAGTTTTTAAGGTTACATAAGCTTTTTTCCAATCACTGCGCTTGCTGCTTTTTCTTCCTCGATAAACTTTCTTGCCTAACATATGTATAATATTAACAGCCGTAGGGGTTACACCATAAAGTTTTTTAATCTCTTTTTTAACTTCAATTTTATTAGCCTTCAAAGCAATCTCAAACATATAACAATTATTTTTGTTCAACATTGTAACTTTTTCCGTGGCTAAATTCTTGATTAAAATTTGAGAATTTAGTTTAGCATCCTTAGTAGTGGTTGGTTGAACTTGAGACTTGGTTACAGTTGTGTCTGGCGTTAAGGGCTTAACGTCAGGTTGTTTTTTATTAGTTTTTTTAAAAGCATTCCAAAACGCCATATAATATTAGGAATTCGTAGATTTACCTTGTAACTTAATTTCTAAAGCTTTCAGAGCTTCCAAGGGAAGCATTAAATATTTAGATTTTAATATAGCTCCTAAATTTAATCTATCTATAACACAAGTTTTTACATTTGGCAAGTTTTGAGAGGCTTTAATAATATAATCTTCCCGGGGACTTAAAGTTAATAAAACCTTGGACAGTTTATTGTCAATACATCCATTAGTTATAAAATTCTGAATCAAATTAGCCATAATTTTAGTTTTGGGCGGAAAAGCAACTTCTATCTTATCTAAAATAATTAAACGCTTATTTAAAGCTTTGTCCGTCAAAGACATTAACAGCGCTTGGTGTTTCATTTTTTTGTTTATTTTTTGAGTATAATTTCGATCGGATCGAGGTCCAAATACAATTCCTCCACCCTTCCATTGAGGAGCTCTAATAGAACCTTGTCTAGCGCGACCAGTTCCTTTTTGCTTCCAAGGTTTGCGTCCACCGCCTTGCACTTCCGAACGAATCTTGGTGTGCGCTACAGTAGGCCTAGCATTGGCCATTTGAGCCCGAATAGCCTGATGCACTAAAGCTGGATTCATTTTTATACCAAAAATATTAGCCTTAAGATCATAAGACCCCACAGACTCACCTTTCTGATTATAAATATTAAAACTTATCATATATTTAGATCGCGGATTTAATTTTTACTAATCCGGTTTTAGCTCCGGGAATACCACCTTTTAACATTAATAAATTTTTTTCAATATCAATTTTAAC
Organism: bacterium; assembly: GCA_005239895.1. Lineage (GTDB taxonomy): Bacteria > Patescibacteriota > Patescibacteriia > SBBB01 > SBBB01 > SBBB01. The sequence continues at coordinate 27,762 of SBBB01000011.1, forward strand.
AATACGCGTATTTTTAATCGTAATTTGATCGCATCCCATTCTACCACCCATGCGCGTGCCTTTTAAAACGTGCTGCATACCACCGGCCCCAATAGCTCCAGGCATTCTTAAATTATCTTTATGACCATGTGAAGCTGGCCCTCCTGCAAAATGGTGCCTTCTAACCACTCCCTGAAATCCTTTACCCTTAGATACACCCGTAACATTAACAACATCTCCAACTTTAAAAACACTGACATCTATTTTGTCTCCCACATTTAACGCAGATCCATCGTCAATTTTAAATTCTTTTAAATAACGAAAATTTCCTGCGCCTTTTAAGTGCCCTAAAATTGGTTTGGTAATTGTTTTTTTATTTCCAAAACCAAATTGAACCGCTTGATATTTGTCTTTATCCATGGTTTTAACTTGGGTAACAGTTATAGGACCAGCTTTCACAATTGTAACAGGTATAACCTTACCATTATCATCAAATATCTGAGACATTTTAATTTTCTCTCCTAAAATAAATTTCATAAATAAGTCCTAAAGCACTTAATAAATACTAGATTAAACTCTTTTTAACCCAAAAAACACCACGTTCCTCTCGTTTATTAGATTCAATATATAATACTAGATATTCACCAAATAATCAAGACTATCTAGATTATACAAAAATACACGAGATAAATATGGTGTTTTATATCTTAATGTCAATATGCACACCAGCTGGTAAATTTAAATTCATTAGAGCTGTTGTCAATTGAGCATTGGGTTCTAAAATATCAATCAATCTTTTGTGGGTTCTAATTTCATACTGTTCACGTGAATCTTTATGAACAAATGGCGAACGCAAAACCGTATACTTCTTAATATGAGTTGGCAAGGGTATAGGACCAGCAATTTTGGCCCCATTGCGCATAGCGGTTTCTATAATATTTTGACAAGAATGATCAAGAATTTTATGATCATAAGCCTGTAATTTAATCCTAATCTTGGGTGTACCATTTTCAGTTTCTACCTTAGCTTGAGTTTTAGACGCAACTTCCGTATTAACAACAGAACTACTACTATCTTTAAAATCTAAATAAGAACTTTTTGGATTCTTTTTTTTAGATTTCTCGGTTATAGATTTGGTCTTAATGTTTTTTTTAATCCCCTTATCTTTGTTTTCGATTTTCATGATGACCATAATTCTAATAAATTGTCAAAAATCTCATGTTAAATTTTTTATTTAATAATCTTAGTTACAACACCCGCGCCAACCGTATGACCGCCTTCTCGAATAGCAAATCTTTGTTTTTCTTCCAAAGCAATAGGCGTAATTAATTTAACTTTTACATTTACAGTGTCACCGGGCATAACCATTTCAACATTAGCTGGTAAATCAATTTCACCAGTTACATCCGTGGTGCGAATATAAAACTGAGGTTTATAGCCTTTAAAAAATGGTTTATGTCTGCCACCTTCGTTTTGAGTAAGAATATAGGTTTCAGATTCAAATTCAGTGTGAGGAGTAATAGTTCCTGGTTTAACTAAGACTTGTCCTCTCTGAACATCTTCTTTTTTAATACCTCTTAATAAAATACCAGCATTGTCTCCGGCGCGACCTTCGTCTAATTGTTTATTAAACATTTCAATACCTATAACCACGGTTTGCTGCGTATCTCTAATGCCCACAATTTCTACGGGGTCATTGAGTTTAATTAGACCGCGCTCAATTCTACCAGTTACAACTGTACCGCGCCCTTCAATAGAAAAAACATCTTCAATAGACATTAAAAACGGTTTTTCAACATCCCTCTGAGGAACGGGAATATATTCGTCCACAGCTTTTATTAAATCTAAAACAGGCTGAGCATCTGGACCCGTAGAATTTTCTAAGGCCTTTAAAGCTGAACCTCTAATAATTGGCAAAGTATCACCAGGAAAATCATATTTCTTTAATAAATCCTTAATATCTTCGACAACAAAGTCTATTAATTCTTGTTCTTTAACCATGTCAACTTTATTCAAAAAAACTACTAAATATGGTACACCTACCTGTCTAGCTAAAAGAATATGTTCACGAGTCTGAGGCATAGGACCATCTGTGGCTGAAACCACTAAAATGGCGCCATCCATTTGAGCCGCGCCCGTAATCATATTTTTTACATAATCAGCATGACCCGGACAATCTATGTGAGCATAGTGTCTAGTATCAGATTCGTATTCAACATGAGCCGTAGCAATAGTAATACCTCTCGCCCTCTCTTCAGGAGCATTGTCAATTTGATCAATTTTTTTATCTTGAGCTTTTTTACCAGCGCTACGCAAGACTTGTAGAATAGCCGCGGTTAAGGTTGTTTTACCATGATCAACATGACCTATAGTACCAATATTAAGATGAGGTTTGGAACGATCAAATTTTTCATTTGCCATATATTTATTAGATTATTTTAAATTTTAAAAATTAGAAAGACAAAATATATATTACCATAGATAAAAATTCCAGTCAATAGCTAAAAAATACTTTATCCACAAGACTTTCTCCACCAAAATTTAATCAGTAATCAGTAACTCGTAAATCAGTAAACCGTAAATCTTACTTGTCCTCCGTAGCCCTCGCCGTTACGAAGCCGCTATGGCGAAGTACGGTTAGCGAAGGAGAAAACCCTAAACCCTAAATTCTAAATCCTATTCTCTTCTTTCTTAGCATTGGTTATTTCATCTACAACATTTTTAGGAACCTCGCAATATTCACTAAACTCCATATTATAACTACCACGACCTTGGGTTAAAGATCGCAACTGGGTCGCGTAACCAAACATATTTGACAGGGGTATAATACTATCAATAACTTTAATATTAGCCCTATCACCTATATTTTTAATTTGTCCGCGCTTACTATTTAAATCTCCAATAATTTCACCTAAAAATTGATCAGGAACCACAACCTCAACTTGCATTATGGGTTCTAATAATATGGGATGAGCTTTACGTACTGCAGCTTGCAAAGCCATGGCTCCAGCAATTTTAAAAGCAATTTCCGAAGAATCAACTTCGTGATAAGAACCATCATATAAAGTAACTCTAATATCAACCAAGGGATATTCAGCTATAACTCCTTTTTGCAAAGCTTCTTTAACTCCTTTTTCAATAGCGGGAATATATTCTTTAGGAACAACCCCACCTTTTATACTATCCACAAATTCAAAACCTTGACCCCGACTTAAAGATTCAACTTTTAACCAACAATGACCATACTGTCCTCTACCGCCGGATTGTCGTATATATTTACCCTCAGCTTCGGCTGTATCTAAAATAGTTTCTTTATACGCCACCCGAGGATTACCAACATTAACATCCACATTAAATTCTCGTTTCATACGATCAATAATAATTTCCAAATGCAATTCTCCCATTCCCGAAAGAATGGTTTGCAAGGTTTCATTGTCCGTGTGTATTCTTAAAGTCGGATCTTCGCTCGCCAACTTGGACAAAGCCACGCTAATCTTTTCTTGGTCAGCTTTAGTTTTGGGTTCAACCGCAATACTGATTACCGGATCGGGAAAAGTAATAGATTCCAAGACAATTAAATTTTCAGGATCGCATAAAGTATGTCCAGTTAAAGTATTTTTTAAACCCACGGCCGCGGCTATGTCTCCCGCGTAAACATCGGAAATATCTTCCCGAGTATTAGCATGCAAACGAACGATTCTACCTATGCGTTCCGTTTCATTTATGGATGAATTATACACATAAGAACCAGCTGCTAAATGTCCGCTATACACTCTAAAAAAACATAATTTACCAATAAACGGATCAGTAGCTAATTTAAAAACTAAACCTGTAAATGGTTCGCTGTCCGATGTCTGTCTTATCATTTTAGAGTTATCTTTAGGATTAGTGCCTTCCGTAGATTTAATATCTAGAGGAGAGGGTAAATAGTCTACCACAGCATCTAGTAAAAATTGCACACCTTTGTTTTTTAAAGCTGCTCCGCACAGTACAGGAATAATTTTTATATCTAAGACTGCTTTTCTTAAAACGGTCTTTAAAGTATCTATAGAAATCTTATCTACCTCACCCGCTAAATACATTTCCATTAAAGCATTGTCTTGTTCCACAATTTTTTCTATTAAACGCAATCTATATTCTTCAACCATGGACTTCAAATCCTCGGGAATAGCGCGCTCTTCAAAACGAGTGCCTAAATCATCTAAATAAAAAATAGCTTTCCTTTCAATTAAATCAATAATACCTTGAAATTTATCTTCCGCTCCAATAGGCAATTGCATTAAATACGCGTCTTTGGTTAAACGCTCTTGAATGGATGCAAAACTACCCAAAAAATTAGCCCCCAAACGATCCATTTTATTAATAAAACAAATTCGAGGCACGCGAAATTTATCAGCTTGATGCCAAACAGTTTCCGACTGAGGCTCAACTCCAGCTACGCCATCAAAAACCACAACTCCGCCATCCAACACTCTTAAAGAGCGCTGAACTTCCACGGTAAAATCAATATGGCCGGGCGTGTCTATAAGATTAAGTCGATGACTTTTCCAAAAACAAGTTGTAGCTGCGGCAGTAATGGTAATACCGCGCTCGCGCTCTTGCTCCATCCAATCCATAGTAGCTTCACCTTCATGAACTTCACCAATTTTGTGTTTTTTACCTGTATAAAAAAGAATGCGTTCGGAAACTGTAGTTTTTCCAGCGTCTATGTGGGCAATGATGCCAAAATTTCTAGTTTGCTCTAAAGAATATTCACGCATATCTATACTTTGCTAACTGGTTTCTTAAAGCGTAAAAAATGAGCAAACGCTTTGTTGGCTTCAGCCATACGATGCGTATCTTGTTTCTTTTTGATGGCTACACCTATACCATTTAACACATCTAACATTTCTTGCGCTAACTTTTCTTGCATAGGTTTACCTTTACGCTCCCGCGCAGCATTAATCAACCAACGAAAGGCTAACATATATCTTCGTCTACCACTAACAGGCATGGGTATTTGATAATTAGCTCCTCCAATACGCCTACTACGCACCTCTAATAAAGGCGTAAGCGCTTTGACAACTTTATCAAACACTTCCAAGGGTTCTTGTTTAGAACGCTCCTTAACAATATCTAAAGCATTATAAACAATTTTTTGAGCCACGGTTTTTTTACCTCTTTGCATTATATAGTTAATAAATTTTCCCAGATCTACATTTTGAAATTTATAATCCGGAGCAATATTTCTTTTTGGAACTTGACCACTGCGCATAATAAAAAATTAAAATAAAATTAGGTTTTTTGTTTAGGTTTTTTAACACCATAAAGAGATCTACCTCTTCTACGATCCGCAACGCCTTGAGTGTCATACACACCTCTAACAATGTGGTAACGCACACCCGGTAAATCTTTAACTCTTCCACCTCTAATTAAAACCACAGAATGTTCTTGCAAATTATGACCAATTCCAGGAATATACGCTGTCACTTCCATTCCATTAGATAAACGAACTCTGGCTATTTTACGCAAAGCTGAGTTTGGTTTTTTGGGTGTAGTTGTGGTTACTTTTAAACAAACTCCACGCTTAAATGGACTACCTTTAGGCAATCTATTTTCTACGCGCTTTAAAGTATTAAAAACTGTCATTAAAGCTGGAGATTTAGATTTTTTAGTTTTAGATGTTCTGCCGTAACGTAATAATTGATTAATTGTGGGCATAATTAAATAAAAAATGAGACTTTTGAATTATATAATATCTAAAAACATAAGTCAAGGATTGCAGCGCGCATCCTTGACTTAGTCAAAAAAGGGTTTAAACCATTAATAAGCATAATGATTTTAAGGGCTTGTAATTTTAAATTCATCAAACAAAATATTTACTTGGCCATAAGTATCAACAGCCAAACCAGCGTCTCCCGCATTAGTAATCGGACTAGATACATCTGTATAGGTAATACGAAGATCTTGTTCAGGTAATGGTATAGTAGTACCAAGATAAACCTTTAAAGTAACAGTCTCTGGAGGTCCAGCATTAGTTGTAGATGTTAATTTTAGCCAAACATAACTATTCAAATCTCCAGATATATTAGAAATAACAACTTCGTCTAATTTCTGACTAACACCATTTATTCTTTTATATAAAGATAATTTATCCGTAATAGCATTAAAAAACGCGTAATAACCATTTGAATCTAAGTTAGGAGCCAGGGTGTTTATGTCATCAATAACAAACTCGCAACCAATTCCCGTACTAGATACACATCCTGTACCAACAGCTTTAGTAATATACGCATATGATCCATCAATCGCTACACTCTTTCCATTCGTATCCAAATCTTGTCCAGCTTTATATGTAACAGTAGTTGTGGGTGTTGTCACGTCAAAAACGCGCAATTCACAACCTGTTGATGTTGCATTGCTGCAAGTACCTGTGTTTGTATCACTAACCACATAAGCATAAACTACAGGATTAGAAGTCAAACCTTTGGCTACATATACTCCATTAGCATTAACACCTAAATCAAAACCATTTTTATAAACTGAATTCGTTGCAGAAGAAACATCATGCACTAATAATTCACAACCCGTAGAAGTGGATGTGTCACAAGGTCCTGCAACCGCATTTCTAACTATGTAAGCATAATCACCATAAATATAAGCACCATTGCCAGGATCACTGGTTAAATTAATAGAACTATAAAATGGTCGCGGTATAGTGGTTGAACTGGCGTCAAATATTGTAAATTCACAACCAACTGAAGTTGGGGAGGGTGTACAGTCTGCAGTACTAAATGGCCTAGATACATATATATAACTACATCCATAGGGAGCAACTCCAGTAGCAGGACCACCCAAATCAACCCCACTATCAAATGAAAGCGTAGGCTTACTATTAACATCCATTCCTATTTTATAAATAATAAGTTCACAACCTGTGGGACCAGAACCACAGGTCGTGGTATTTTCATCTGTAGCCACATGAACATAATCACCTTCTATATAAATACCCTTGGCACTAGCGCCTAAGCTTTGACCAGTAACAAAAGTTGGATTAGTAGAAGAAGCAATATCAAAAACACTCAACTCACATCCAGTCGAAGTTGTGGTATCGCAAGTACCAGTATTATTATCTTTCACTACAAAAGCATATTGACCTTTTATAAACACACCATTACCAGTGGTGTTTAAATCAAAACCACCTCTAGTTGCAACAGCTGGTGTTGAAGTTGGCGGCGTGTAATCAAATCTACGAGTCACAATACCCATATTAGTTGGCAAGATATTGTCATTATTATTTATAGCAACTTGAACTGAATAATTAGCTGATGTAGTTGCAACCTGCACAGCAGCTGGGGGAACATTTACAGTATTAAACCCTTCAGAAAAAACAAACTCTGCCGCACCTGGAGTTGTGGGAGTAGCAACACCCGGTACAACTACTCCACTTGTACTTGCCACAGAAAATGTTCCTGATCTAGGAGTCACAAAACTGGTCGAAGGAGTAGCAGTATTGACCAAGGTAGAAGCTGCTGCTCTATTAAAAGTATCTGTGAATACTGGTGCTGGGGGTGGAGCCAAGGAACCACCTGAAACATTTTCTGCTTCTGTATCACAGGGTGCTGAAGTAATACCATCTTGAGTGGCAAGATAACAACCAGCTTTATAAGTTCCAACTCCAGATTCAAGCGCAAATTTTATCCGATATTTATCCAATTCAGTTGTACCAGTAACTGGATCAGTTTGGCTATACATATAACCACCCATTTTACCATTGGGTTGAGGATTTTTAGGAACAACTTCCATATAATGAACTCCATCATCCGTACCACCAGCAGCCACAAAACCACTGTCAGACAACACAACGCAATTAGTATTACCCAAACCTGACGCTGTGGTGGTAGTAGCATTACATACGCCTGTTGTATCAGCTGGAGCAGGTGGGTACTTCTGATTCGTATTAAAATATTGAGCTAAAGCAGCTTGAAATTGTTTAACATCTGCTAATCTTTTACTGTCCCTAGACACAGCGCGCACCCTATTCACAGCAACCATACTTATACCAGCTAATATACCAACAATGGCTATTACTACTAATAATTCAATTAAAGTAAAACCTAATTGAAATTTAATATATTTTTTAGTGCTCATATTTTAATAACGTAAAAATATAATTAAGGTATTATAAAAAATAAAAATTAATATTAGAAATATTATAACACAATTTTTTGAGTATAAACAGAAAAAAACTCTAGAAGATATCCACAGGAAGAAAGTTGAAAGTTTATCAAGTTATAAAGTTTAACCATCTCACTTTGTCATTCCCTACCATTAAAAGATCGCCTGAAAATAAATACATTACTTTATCATCTCGCTAATTTTGTCACTAATGCGCCTCAAACGCGCTTGCGCTTTCTTGTCACCCTGCGCTTTTGCCTCCATTTCCATATCTACAAAAGTAAAAAGTAAGTCATCTAGCTGATTATCGTCCAGATCGCTTAGGTACGGTTTAATATCTTTATTAAAAGATGTATGTAAACTTTCATTTAATAAACAAGCTAAATACCTTTTTTCAAAGTCACTACCACAATACATAACAATTCGAACATCATCTTTTATTTTTCTAGTTATTTCTTTGTTCAATATTGAACCTCTAATACTAATAAATTCTCTAAAAAGAGAAACTACTCCATTTTTAAAAAGCTCAGGATAACCTTCTATGATCTGTTGTAAATCGAGGTCTTGAATCGCAGCTGATAAACGTAGGGTGGTAGATAAAACATCTCGCCACTTATTATGATCTTCAGAAATAAATGTAGCACAGAGCGTCCCTCTTTCGCCTCTATCTCTGATAATTCGAAAACCTAATTTTTCTAAAACTTCTGTTGAAAAATCCTGTCGATCTATTGCCCCCTGATAACCAGATTCAACATATCGAAACGATATAGTGTATTCGGGACGATCTTGATACATTTGAGCACTCATTTCAATATAATGTTTTCCAGTCGCAACTGTAAAATCAACAAAATCTTCTCCAATAACTGAAATAATATCTCCTCTTTCTTTATTAAAAAAAATAGCATTTGAAAACACCCCTAATTTATTTAAAGTTTCATTAAAAATAATTTTACCAATTTCTGATTCCGACACTCCGTTTTTAGTAATATCTAATATCTTAATATGTGTATTTTTTTCTTCTGTAAAAAATAAAGAATTTTTTATATTCTCAACCTGAAATTTAGATAGATTAACCGCTCGTGTTATAATTCCATGAAAAAACCTTACAGCTTCTTCTAAAGAATCAACTTCTTCCCATTTTAATAAGGGTGTCCCTTTGTCGTTTAAAATTTTTGAAAACTCATTATATGCTTCGCGACCTTTTTCTGAAAGATACGTTTTTCCATTTTCACTGACATCAACACTACCATCTCCATGTCTTAAAACATCGTTACTCCCATAACCAAAACGAGCAATCAATGAAATCTTTTCTGCATTCGTAGTAAACCTTGCAATTAAACCTTTAAGATCTATACTGCTTAACTCGGCACCAATTTTAAATCCACAAAAATTTGTAATGGCAAAAAACATGTCTTCGATTTTTTGTGTCACCCTTTTATAATCTTGCATAAATCGTCCAGCAGTCATTGAACTTGGTTCTGTGATGGCAAGTATCGCACGAGCCTGATCAGATAGTTTATTAAAATCAGAAAGTATTTCAAAATTTAAATCTTTGGCTCGACGAACACTTTCCATACTGTTTTTAATAGAATCTTTTACTTCCTTTTCTTCTTTATTATAATTTAAAAAAATCTCCTAAAATAACTTTTTCTTTTTGAGAAAAGAATTGGTCTAAATTGCTACTTTCCATCTTAAGCATTTCTTCGTAATGATCTGGTATTTCAAAAGCATTAAGAAAAAATTGCATATTAGTAACACCAGCCCCAAACAACTTAACAGCCAATCTTACTTGTTCATCCTTTAAATATAAATCAAGATCTTTCACTGACTGACATAATCGTAAAATGGTTCTAAATTTTTCTCCTAAAACTCTATTATCCGAAAAATATAATTGAGTATTTACATCTTTCGTATTTTGATCAGCATAAACATAATTGCTTTCTAAATTACGATTTGTAAATAAATATTTTAACCACGCACCTCGAACATATTCCATACGCGCTGTTAAATTTTGGGAACTTTCATAACCAGAGGCAGTGTGTTGATAATTCAATACATTGGGTATAATATTTGTATTTGGTGAAAGAAAAATGGATAAAGACTCTTTGTGATTCCCTGGATCCATTATAATAGTAAATATTTCTTTGGATACACTAACTATGGCTTTAAATCGATTTGCTATGGGTGGACGAAATTTTTGAACCTCGTCTTTTAATATTGCAATTAATTCTCTAATTTTAAAATCTTTTTCTGTTAACTGTTTAGGATCATTTATCTGAATTTTCACAAATTTATTTTCCAACAATACATATCCTTCCTGGGTAAAAGGTTTGCCAACCTCTGGAGCGTCTTCAATAACCCTACTTAAATCGTGGGTTTCTAAAAAATAAGAAATAGTTTTTGAAATTGCTAATTCAAAACTTGGGTCATTTTTTTCAACATTTATATTCAAAACATTATTTGGTATTAACGGAATTTTTTTAAGCTCATTTATTAGATCGTGACGTTTAGATAAACCATCATTTTTTGATTGTAAGTAGTACTTCCAAACAGCTATAATAAATAATTTTAAATTATTATTTTTATCTTCTTCTTTTTCAATATATGGCTCGTGCTCGTATTCAGGCATAATTTAAATTATTCATTATTAACTTTATTCCTCATTTTAAAATGACTTACTTAATTTCCGGCCAGATTTGTTTACCATCATCATCGTAAACATATATAGCTAAAGTAGGACAAGATTTCGCAGCTTCTAATATTAATTCAGCATCTTTTTCATTAAGATCTACATACTCAGTTAAATCACTAGAAGCTGAACCGTCTTTTTTTATAATAACTGATTTACCTTCTTGATCTAATTTAAAAACTAAAGGAGCAATCGCCACGCAATTAGCTGCCCCAATACATAAATCGCGATCAACTCTTAAGCGCATATTTAAAAATTTAAAAATTACAAACTTGTGTGATGTTTCTTCTTTTTAACAATACGTAAATGCAATAAAGCTTTTTGCAAAGTTGCCTCAACTTCAGCTACTTCGATATCGGTTAGCTTGCCTTCTAATAATTTTTCAGCTCTAATTTTGGCTTCGTTTGCCTTAGTCTCATCTAATTCGTCAAAATGATCAGCGCTATCCGCTAAAATAGTAACTTTATTATTTAATACTTCGACAAAACCCCCGGTAACCGCAAAATTAATATTATTACTTTGATCCGTTAAAATTCTCAACTCACCAGGTACTAACACGGATATTAATTTTTCATGACCATCCAAAACCGTAATCTCGCCATCCAAAGTGTTTAGGGTTGCGCTGACGGACGAACCCTGCCAAATTATATTATCCTGTGTAATTAGACAAACATCCATATTGAAATAAGATTTAAGATTTACTAATTACTAATTACTAATTAATTACTTCATCTATACTGCCCTTCATGTAAAATTTGTCTTCTTCTATATTGTCGCACTCTCCATCTAAAATCATTTTAAACCCTCGAATTGTATCGCTAATAGAAATATATTTACCGGGAATACCACTAAAAACTTCAGCCACAAAAAATGGTTGAGATAAAAATTTCTGTATTTTTCGAGCACGACTAACAATAAATTTATCTTCGTCACTTAAATCCTCTACTCCCAAAATAGCAATAATATCTTGCAGCTCTTTATAACGTTGTAAAACTTTTTTTACCCCTTGAGCCACATTATAATGCTCTTCCCCTACAACCATAGGATCTAAAATAGAAGACGCTGAGTCTAAAGGGTCAATAGCTGGATAAATACCTAATTCAGCTAAAGAACGAGATAATACAACCGTTGAATCCAAATGACTAAAAGTCGTGGCTGGGGCTGGGTCAGTTAAATCATCTGCAGGCACATAAACCGCTTGAACCGAAGTAATTGAACCCTTGTTAGTTGAAGTAATTCTCTCTTGCAATTCACCAATTTCAGAAGCTAGGGTTGGTTGATATCCAACGGACGATGGCAACCTCCCTAACAAAGACGAAACCTCCGTACCAGCTTGAGTAAATCTAAAAATATTATCAATAAATAATAATACATCTTGCTTTTTAACATCTCTAAAATATTCAGCAAAACTTAAAGCTGCTAAACCAACTGTTTTTCTAACTCCAGGCGGCTCGTTCATCTGACCAAAAATTAAAACGGTTTTATCTAAAACCCCAGATTCCTTAACTTCATAATATAAATCATTGCCTTCCCTCGTTCTTTCTCCAATACCAGCAAAAACCGACACACCACCATGCTCTTGAGCAATGTTGTGTATTAATTCTTTAACAATAACAGTTTTACCAACTCCAGCGCCACCAAACAATCCAACTTTGCCACCTTTTAAAATAGGACAAATTAAATCTATAACTTTAATACCCGTTTCCAAAATTTCAGTTTCTACGTTTTGATCTTTCAAAGCTGGAGACGCGCGATGCACAGGATAACGAACACAATTTTTTAAATTAGAATCATCTAACCCATCAATTGGTTTACCCAGCACATTAAACATGCGACCCAAAGTTTCTTCACCCACCGGCACACTCATAGGCTCCAAAGTATCGTACACCAACATTCCACGCTTCAAACCTTCGGTTGGACCCATAGCAACCGCTCTAACTGTCTTGTCATCAATGTGCTGAACAGTTTCCAGCACTAAATCATCTACACTATCCGCTGAGTTTTTATTCTGCTCTTCCAGAGGAACCACCAAAGCATTATAAATATTTGGCAATTGAGTTAAAAACTCAATATCTAAAACTGGTCCAATTATAGATAAAATTTTTCCTTGATTTTTTTCAGAATTCATATTTATATAAATTTTTATTCAATTTTACTTAAATTTTCAAATAATTCTTTCTGCGATTTAGTTAATTTATGAGGAATATTAACGACAATAGTTGTAAGTTGATCACCTCGGCTAGATCCGTGCGGAACTCCATGCCCCCTAATTCTAAACACCTTGCCAGATGACGTGCCTTCGGGAATCTTGAGTTTTATTATACCATCTATAGTAACAACATCAATAGTGGCCCCTAATACAGCTTGAGAAATAGATATGGTTTTAACAGTTAAAAGATCTAAACCCTGACGTTGAAAATTAGCATTGGGCTTAACATGTAAATTTAAAAACAAGTCACCAACTCCAACTCCCTGCCCTCCAGATTCTCCACCACCTCTAACTTTTAAAGTATCACCATTATTAATTCCCGGTGGAATTTTAACTTCTAAAGACTTGTGATCTTTGACCACTCCACTTCCACCACACTGACTACATTTTTTTTCATGAACCGATCCTTTTCCCTGGCAATCTTTACAGGTTACTCTTTTTTTTACGGAACCAAAAATAGTGCGACTTATAACCTCAGTCTCACCCTTGCCCTTGCAATGTAAACATTGCATGGATTTACTTCTTAAATCAAAACCACTTCCCGAACAATTTTTACAATCTACTTTTAAATACAATTCAATTTTTTTAGTAACACCAAAAATTGCCTCTTTAAACTCTAACTCTATATCTTTAACAACATGGGATTGTTTTTTAGATTGCGATCTTTGAAATCCACCACCTCCTCCAAAAAAATCACCAAACAGGTCTTCAATATTTTCAATATCTATATTTGACCAGGTTCCACCACTCTGAAAACCAGAAAAACCATAGCCTGCATTTTGACCCTGTGAATTATCAGGCGCAGTTCCGTACTGATCGTAGTGAGCTTTAGCCTTTTTATCTGACAAAACTTGATAAGCTTGATTAATCTCCTTAAATTTTTTAGAATCTCCGCCAGTTTTATCTGGATGATATTTATGAGCTAATTTTCTAAATGCGGATTTAATTTCATCTTCCGAAGCATCTTTAGATACACCTAAAATATCATAATAATTCATAATTTAAGATTTAAGATTTTGAGTTGTAAACACTTTCAACTCTCAACTTCAAAATTCAAAATTCAAGCTTTACTTGACCACTTCTCCTTCAATCGGCTCATCGTTTGGTTTGCTGCTGTCTGTCTCTGGAGAAGATTGAGTAGAACTGTCAGATGATGTTTTGCTAGCTTCAGCCTTAGCAGCTTCAGCTGCTTGATATAATTCTGCACCAACCTGCTGAATAACAGTATTTAAATCATTAAACGCAGTTCTGATTTGAGCTTCGTCATCACTGTCTTTAACTTTTTTTAAAGTTTCTAACTTTTCTTGCACTGTTTTTATAGTTTCTTCCTTAGCTTTATCTTTAGCATCCGCAAGCGTCTTCTCTGTGGTATAAATTACAACATCCACACTATTCCTAAGATCAATCAAGGCTCGTTTCTTTTTATCTTCTTCCGCGTGCAGTTGAGCGTCTTTGGTCATTTTATCTACTTCTTCTTTACTTAATCCTGTTGAAGCTGTAATCGTAATCTTTTGTTCTTTATTGGTGGCTTTATCTTTAGCAGAAACATTTAAAATACCATTAGCGTCAATATCAAATGTAACTTCTACTTGAGGTATGCCGCGCGGAGCGCTAGGAATACCAGACAAAATAAATCTCCCTAAGGTTTTATTATTTTCCGCCATTTCTCTCTCTCCCTGTAAAACATGAATTTCAACCGAAGTTTGTCCATCCGCAGCCGTAGAAAAAACTTGAGATTTAGAAGTTGGAATCGTAGTGTTTCTTTCAATTAATTTTGTCATAACTCCTCCTAAGGTTTCTATACCTAAAGACAAAGGCGTAACATCTAATAATAAAACATCGTGCAATTCGCCTTGGAGAACACCAGCTTCAACAGCTGCCCCGACTGCCACAACCTCATCTGGATTCACACTAATATTGGGTTTTTTATTGAATAACTTTTCTACGGTTTGCAAAACTAATGGCATGCGAGTTTGTCCTCCCACCATAATCACTTCATTTATATCTGTAACTTTAAGACCTGCGTCTTCTAAAGCTTTCTTGCAGGGAACTAATGTCTTTTCCACTAAATCTCCCACCAATTCTTCTAGTTTCGCGCGCGTCAATTTAAGCAATAAATGCTTAGGACCCGAAGCATCCGAAGTAATAAAAGGTTGATTAATCTCAGTTTCAACCACTGTAGATAATTCTATTTTAACTTTTTCAGCGCTCTCTTTAATTCTCTGTAGGGCAAATTGATCTTTGGACAAATCAATACCTTGATCTTTTTTAAATTCATCAATAATCCAAGTTATCACTCTTTGATCAAAATCATCTCCACCTAAATGCGTGTCACCATTAGTTGCTTTTACTTCTACGATGTCGTCTCCTATTTCTAGCACCGACACATCAAAGGTTCCACCACCCAAATCATACACTACAATTTTTTCATTTTTCTTTTTATTAAATCCATACGCCAAAGCCGCGGCTGTCGGCTCATTAATAATCCGTTTTATATTTAATCCCGCAATCTGACCGGCGTCTTTAGTAGCCTGGCGCTGAGCATCATCAAAATAAGCTGGAACCGTAACCACAGCTTCGGTAATCTTTTCACCCAAACGTTCTTCCGCATCGGTTTTTAATTTTTGCAAAACAAAAGCTGAAATTTCTTGAGGAGTATATTCTTTGTTATTCATCACAACTTTAATACCTTCTCCGGACTGTATAATTTTATAGGGTGTAAGTGACAAGTCTTTTTGCACCTTAGGATCATCAAACCTGCGACCAATTAAACGCTTTATAGAATATAAAGTATTGATTGGATTTGTTACGGCTTGGCGCTTAGCTAATTGTCCAACTAATCTTTCTCCGGACTTAGATACAGCTACCACTGATGGGGTAGTTCGATTACCTTCTCTATTTTCTAACACCTTGGGCTCACCACCTTCAATAATCGCCATGCAAGAATTAGTAGTTCCTAAATCAATTCCTAAAATTTTCGCCATATTTTCAAAAAATAAATTAAATAAAAAACGCTCGTGCGTTAATAAATATAAAACCCAAAAGATTAAACGTTCTTAATAATTACTTTAGCTGGTTTGATAACCTTGCCTTTACAAGTGTATCCCACTGATAATTCTTTAACCACTATTTGTTTAATTTTATTCTCAGTGTTATTGTCAACTGTAATTGTTCCTTCCAGTGAATTTTGCTCTTCGCTTATCGCTTCGTGCATCTCGGGATTAAAAACACTATTAACACTATCCATGCGAACCACTTCCCACTTTTTAAGCAAATTTTCAAACTGCTTGGACACTTGTATTATACCATCGTATAAGGCTTTGTCAATAGACTTATTATTAGATTCTAACAATTTACAAGCCATGCAAAAATTGTCGTAAACCTCTAAAAAATCAGACAATAAAAACATCTTAGCGGTTTCAATATAAGCTTCTCTTTCTTGATCCGTAGCTTTTTTTAAATTCTGATAATCAGCCTTAGAACGTCTCCAGCCATCCAAATAAGATTGAGATTCGTTTTTTACTTTCTCTAGATCAGCCTTAAGAACTTCTAATACTTTTTCTAAGTCTGAATCCGATGGCAAAACACCATTAACCAAAGTATTGTTTGTATTATTTACATCATTCATAAAAAAACTTTTAGCTTTTAGCTTTTAGCTTTCTAACCCTTCCGACCTAAAGATCGTCAAGACCTGCTACTTTCTACTTTCTACTTTTTAACTTATTTGTTTATCTGCAACAATCATCAAAGAAATAATAGTTACTAATAAACCAATCACAATGTCATTTCCTCTAGCAAATCCACTATATCCCCATACAAATGGAGATAAAATTAACCAAATTCCGAGTAAAGTTTGAGCCCACACTACAGGTTTCATATGTTAAATATTTGTAACTTAAAAATTTTGGCGGGTTTAGTAGTCCGACTACTCATAAGTAGTCGGACTACTTTATGAGTCTAATTCTTTATTCCGAACACACACTTTCTACATTCTACAACACTTTAGACACTAATGTCAAAATGGTTCTAACTCCAAAACCCGTAGCACCTTTAGCTATACAACAGCCATGGATGGTTTCAGCCCAAGCTGGACCAGCTATATCAATGTGAGCCCAAGGTATGTTTTCTGTGAACTCCTCTAAAAATAATCCAGCGGTTATAGTTCCTCCATACCTGGATTTACTAGTATTCCGCACATCCGCTACTTCGCTCTTAATTAAACTTTTATATTCTGGTACAAGCGGTAGTTCCCAAATTTTTTCTCCACTTATTTTAGATGCTTTCTTAATCATTTCAGTTAACTTGTCATTATTACTCATTAAACCTGCTACCTGTTCTCCTAAAGCTACCATACAAGCTCCAGTTAAAGTAGCTAGATCAATCATATAATCTGGTTTTAAATTTGTGGCATAACACAAACTGTCAGCTAAAATTAAACGACCCTCAGCATCGGTATTCAAAACTTCTATGGTTTTACCCTTCATGGTTGTTAAAATATCACCAGGTTTAATGGCTGTTCCGGATGGCATATTTTCGCAAAATGCCATAATTCCATGAATTTCTATTTTGGGCTTTAAAACTTGCAAAACCTTAAACACGCCTAACACGACCGCAGCACCAGCCATATCTAATTTCATAGTTTCCATATGGTCCGAACCTTTTAAAGACAATCCACCAGAATCAAATGTAATACCCTTACCCAATAAAGCGATTTTTTTACTAGATTTAACCTTTTCAGGTTTATAAATTAAATGCACAAAATACGGTTCTAAATTAGAACCAGCTGACACACCCAAAACCCCACCCATTTTCATTTTTTTGATTTCATTTTTATTATAAACCTTAACTGTAATCATTTTATTTTTTAAACCACTGGCTACATTTGCTAAATATTTAGGCGTAGCTATGGACGGCATTTCGTTTACTAAATCCCGCGTAAAATTTGTAGCGGAACAAAAAAGTTTAGAAATTTCAATTGCATTCTGCGTCTCTTTTAAATTTATTTTTTGTGCTGAAAAAACCAAAGAAACTTTTTCTGGTAACTGATGATTTTTTAACTCCTCGGTTTTATATTTCAAAAATTTATAACTACCCAAATAAAAACCATCGCTTAAACTAGATACTATAGTTTGAGCTTCAAATTTTTTAACTAATTCTTCTTCTATAACCAAACTTAAAGTTGAACATTTTAAAGATTTGGCCTTACTAATAATATAACTAGCCAAAACTCTTAAAGTGTCTGGTGTGCATTCTGAAAATTTACCACCACCTATTAAAATAATTCGCTCGGTTTTTAATTTATCATTACCATAGCATGTTAATACTTGACCCACTTCAGCTTTCCAGAATTCAGATTTAATGGTTTTTACTAACGCATTATTCAAAAGACTGTTGATTTCTTGGCCTTCTGAGCCTAAATCAACCTCGTCTTTTTGATTTTTAAAAACTATTAAAACTAAAGCTTGACTGCTTATCGCGTTTAATTTGCTAGATTGTACTTTAATTTCCATATTTATTTTTTAATATTAATTGATTGTGGGACGCAGCTTCGTATTATGCCTGCGTCCCCTTAAAATAAAAAAGTATTGTGCGCTATTATGGCGCTATACCAACATCAATGATTTTAGAGTTGCTGAATCATCAGCATAATACCGATAAACAGCAACAATCTCGTTGGCATTGTCGTGCCAACAAATTGAATCCACAATTGTCTCGGGCCTAAATTTAACCACAAACCTGGACTCATTTAATAAATATGCTCCACACGACGAGCACTTTGCATCCAAGCTAAATCCCCTACCCGAAGATTTTGTCAAATACTCCAGATTCAGAGGAGCATCAGCTCTTAAGACTTTAGGTTTTCTACGCCCATAAAACAAGCATTTCAAAATAATATCTCTGATTTCTTTGGGCATATTGTTGCCAAAAATCACATACCGAGGCAAGGCATCTTCGCTCACGCCCTGCTGGTTGTTATTCAACCTTGTTTGTAACTCCGTAAGCCTGAATGTAAACAAACTTGGAGTATGTCTAGTATTTGAAAAACCTGAAAACATAGTCGCCTCCTTTTCATATTGTACAACATTCAACATTGTCACTGATAAAACCCGTTACACCCTTATCAATCTTCCCTGAAGGATAAACAGTACAAAGACGATATAGATCGCCATCAAAACAATCTCCAGTAAGAAGACTTACAGGCTTCTCAAAAATACGAGAGAGTGCCAGAAACGGCTTAACATCTTTAGACATCCGAAATTCTCCTAACTGCTCGTAGGTTTCAATAGTGAACGGCAACTCCACCTCTACGATATTGTAAAGCTTCTCATTCAAACCACCCCAGCTCAAATTAAAAGGAAATATCCGTTTAATCTTCTTTTGTTGTGGATTAAACATGGGTCTTAACATCTGTGGTGTGATGCCAACGAGTGGTAACACTCTAGTCATTGGCAACATCCATACAATCTCACTACAAGTAATAGAAAGAGATGAAACACTGTTTAACTGTCTTACAAATAAACTCATGCAGTCAGTTTTAATAAACTCTTCTCTAATGACTTGATCTGTAACATCTTCTGGCTGTTTATATTTAAGCATTGTTGTCTCCTGTTTTAGTTGTAGATACTTGATTGTTTATACAAATAATTTTACACGATCTATTTATAAAGTCAAATAATTTAACAAGTACAACTATTATTTACGCCCAACCATTTTAAAATTCACCATAAAATATGTTATAATACAAATATATGAATACTGATAAAATAAAAATAGTTCTAGGTGTTATTATTTTTGTTCTTATATATCTTTTAATCGGAGAAACCATAGTCTGGTTATATTTTATACCTATTGATACAGGATTTACCCTTGATAGTTTTATGTCCTCTATTCCTATAGCTATTATATGGCCTGCTACATTGCCATCTTTATTTTTCAAATAGAAACATCTAAAACAGTCAACTAAATTACAAACAATACCAGACGTAATTACAAACAAAACTAAACGTATAAATTATATATATTATTAGTCTATTACCGTGACGCTATATCTCGATCGTGATGAAGTGTCACAGTGCAAAATTAGTATAATTTAATACAAATACTAAAACTTGCCATATAACACCTAGGCGCGATCGAGCTTAAGAGTGATAGCGTCAAAAAGTTAAACTTTTAGTTTTTCTAAATATGCAGATACTTGATCCACATCCGAATCAGCTAAAATATGTCCATCAATATCTAAAGTCGGGGTTTTGGTTTGACCAGATTTTTGTAACATCTCTTTAAAAAATTCTTCATTAGTCAAAACATTTCTTTCTTCAAATTTTATTTTTTTCTTATTTAAATAATCTAAAACATCTTTGCACCACGGACACCCTGTTTTAACATATATAATTATATTCATATTTTTAATCATTATCGTCCTATAATTTACTCCAAGACTTATAAACTTTAAAAAAATTATCATTTTGTCATCCTCGGGCTTGACCCGGGGATCCAGGTTATGTTTAATAATTCTATACTCTGACCAGATATGCTGTCGACCACTATTGAAACAATGATCGTAAACGTGCGCGCTCCTGGATTCCCGCCTGCGCGGGAATGACAGGAAAAACGCAGAAATGACAGGAAAAATTTTCTACTTTCAACTTTTTACTTTCTAACTCTTTGATGTTGGCCATTTTTCAATTGCTAAAAAGGTTTTAGAGCCTAATAAACCCCAAATATATTCAGTGATAAATGGCATAAATGGATGTAATAATTTTAGAGACTGTTTTAAGCAATGAACTAAAATTAATTGCGTATTTTTAGCGAGAGCAGAATCTTTTAATTGAGTTTTGCTCGCTTCAATATACTTATCAGCTAAATTATGCCAAATAAATTGATAAATAGTTTGACTAGCGTTATTTAGAGAAAAATTCTTTATATCTCCCGTAACTTTTTTAATAGTATCATCTAAATCCTGTAAAATCAATTTATCTTCGGGAGTTAAAGCCACGGGCTGTTGAACTGACTGCAATATATTTTTGTCACAATTCGCAACTATAAATCTAAATATATTCCATAATTTATTAGCAAAATGTTTCATTCCCTTTACTTGATCTTCGTCAAATTTTACATCATTTCCAAAAGCAGCTCCAGACATAAGTCCCATGCGCAATGCATCTGCTCCGTATTTTTCAATCATTTCTACGGGGTCAATTCCATTACCAAGTGATTTACTAAACTTGCGCCCATTTTTATCACGAACTATTCCGTGAATCATCACTTCTCGAAATGGAACTTGCCCCAAGTGAAAACCGCTCATTAAAATCATACGCGAAATCCAAAGCTGTAAAATTTCGTAAGCTGGAGAAATAAGAGAGGTTGGATGAAAATTTTTTAGATCTTGAGATTTTTCTGGCCAACCTAAAGTAGAGAAAGTCCAAAGACCTGAAGAAAACCAGGTATCTAAAGTATCAGGATCTTGAACCCAACCCTCACCTTTTGGAATTTTAATATCACAACAAACTTCGTCTCCCCGATACCAAATCGGAATACGATGTCCAAACCAAATTTGACGCGAAATACACCAATCTTTCAAATTATCTATCCAATGAAAATAAATTTTCTGAAATCTTTCTTGACTAATTTTTACTGCGCCACTACTTACACTCTCGCGCATTATTTCATTTAAAGAAACCTGACTACCACTTTTAATTCCTGGTATTTCTGAATATGGAATTGTAAATTTTTTATTAATATCAACCCACCATTGTAATTTAGGCAAAAGTTCAATAATTGCTCCAGTTCTTTCAGAGATTGAAACATTTTGTTGAATTTTATCTTCTTTTTCAAGTAAGCCTTGATCCTTAAGCCAAGACACAACAACCTCTCTGGCTTCCGATACTTTTTTTCCATCCAAGTGTCCGACAGTCATTTTAGCATATTCATTAATTATTTGAGGGCGAGGCAAATTATGCCTATCAGCTATTTCCCAATCTACTTGGCTGTGAGCTGGTGTTACGCCCAAGGCTCCGGTGCCAAAATCTTTTTCCACTGATTCATCAGCAACAATTTTGATATGAATGGGAATATCGCAAAAAATTAAATCAAATTCTTGTCCAATATATTTTTTATATCTAATATCATCTGGATGAACTGCGACCGCCGTATCACCAACCTTAGTTTCAGGACGAGTAGTTGAAATCGCAATCGGGAAATCTTTAGAATATTTAAAAGTGTACAACTGAGTTTGACGATCTTCATAAATTATTTCATCGTCCGAAATAGTGGTTTGACCCTTAGGATCCCAATTTACAATTCGGTTTCCACGATAAATAAGTCCAGCTTCATACATTCTTTTAAAAGCCGTATAAACTGCAAATTGACGTTTTTCATCTAAGGCATAAGCATAACGACTCCAATCTAAAGAAGCACCCATCCGTTTGACCTGAGTTAAAATCACTTTTTCGCTTTTGAGCGCAAACTCCGTAATGCGTCTAACCAATTCTTCCCGACCTAAATCATATCTGTTTTTATGTTCTTCTTTTTGAATATCTTTTTCTACCCTAGCTTGGGTTGCAATTGCGGCTGAATCCGTGCCCGGAATCCAAATTATCTTTTTGCCGCACATACGCTGATAGCGAATCAAAACATCTTGAAGAGAGTCTTCATAAGCATGACCTATATGCAGAACTCCGGTTACATTGGGAGGTGGAAGAACCATTGAGAATACTTCACGTTTATTTAATTCAGGATCAACGCCCTCAACGCTACTAACAAAAATTTTAGCTTCATCCCATTTTTTATTAATCTCATCTTCAACTAAAACTGGATCATAGTTTTTAGGTAATGTTGTTTCCATTTTTATATTATTACGGTTTGGCGGGTTGAGCTTAAAATTTAATTTTGAACAGATTTAGTATCTTGATCTTTTAACATTAATTCGATGATTTTTACTAGTTCCAAATCACTCAATTTATTAATCTGAACATATTGATTAGAAAGAGTATAAAGATTATTATCAATATACAAACTCCTATTTATTTGAGTAGGTCTAGTATAATACATGTCTTGATTGAACCCAGGATCTGATTTTATGTTCTTAGGTAAAGTATGAACAACCTTGCCCTTTAATTTAAATCCAGATGTGTCTACATTAAATACCATGGCTGAATATATAGGGCTAATATCAGCTAGTTCCTCATTGCCACCAAATCTGGGTAAATTGTCAGCAATAAACCTCGTAAATGTCACGGGTATGACTAATAAATTCTTTGGTTTAGAAAATAAAAAGGCTTTATGATTATTTAGAGCTTCGGAAGATGTATAAGCATCTCCAATTTCATATTTATCTATTTCTTTCAAATTATTAACATCTCTCACATCAAATAATGATAATTTTAAAGCTGCATTCATAACTCCACCGTGCTCATTTTCCTTGGTCTCTCTTCCAAAACCTATAAGATAATTGTCATCGTAAGGATGTAAATAATTAGAGTAACCAGGAATTTTTAATTGACCTAGAACCGTTGGATTCTTAGGATCTTTAAGATCAATTGCAAACAATGGATCTACTTGTTTAAATGTAACCATATAAGCTCGGTTTTGCATAAATCTAACTGAATATATGCGCTCACCTTTAGCTAACCCCTCCACTTTTCCAACCACTTTTAAATTTTCATCTAAAACATACAAATTATTATAGGATTCTGTTGGTTTAGCGTCATCGTCAAAACGAGAAAATGACCAGCTTTGATTTTTAGTGGTGGCAATTCTAAAATACCCCTTATCTTCATCCATTGAAAACTGATTTAAAACGTGACCCGTAACTTCTCCCACAGTCTGATATTTTAATTGCCCTTCTTTAATATTTATTTTATGAATTATACTTTTTTCTAACTCTTTGGAAATATCAACATAAACAATCTTTGTCTTTTCTTTTATGGTTTCTTCAAGTTTGTCTTGTTCTTCCTTGGATAGTTCTTCAACATATTTTTCAATAATATTTTCAATTTTACTTAGTTTTTCTTCATTTGATAAAACAAGTTTATCAATACCTTCAATATAAATCACGCGTTCCCGATCTTTAGCTGGCAATAATGGATATACAACCTCTTTTAATATATTAAAAGTCAAATCATGTTCATTAAAATACTTGGTGTAAACAATATAAATATTATTTTCAGAAACATACATATTCTGTCCACTATCCAACAAATAAACTTCATTCTTAACTGGATTAGTAATGTTTTTCAAGTCCAACATGGAAATACTCGTAAAATTATAACTACGGTAAGGTACATCAAAATAATATACATCTGGACAATTACACCTGGGACTGGTTTGGTCGTTGCTTAAAGTATTTCCATCTTCAATAACCATAGGCAATACACGCTCATAATCTGAAATAGAATAAGTGTATTTATTAGTTATAAAATAAAGATGATCTTTAATCAAACGAGAATTAAAATAACTTCCTTCAAATTGAAAATCTTTAATTTTCTTAGGATTTTTACGATCCGTAATATCAAATACTTCTACAACTGTGTAATAATTGTTATTGTAATGATGTCGCCTACTAGAAGGCTTAGAAATTGTAAAGGGTTGATAAGTATTGCCATATACTATTAACTTATTTCCACTGACATATAAACCCGATGCGGTTTTGTTTTTAAAATCTAAATTTGCCACTACTTCGGATTCTTGCGAAGGACGAGCTTTTAAAATCCACAGTTTATTATTAGCCAAAGTATAAATATAGTCACCATCGGTTTTAACCACATCTGCTTCATCTACACCTGCTACTTGAATATTAGTTCTAGAATAATCATCGCCATCACTAGGCGGCGACCCAAGCCCAGTCTCCTCACCAGCTTCAAAACCCATTGGACCAACAGAATCAACACCTATACTCCTTGAACCCATACTATCTGATGACTTAAAACGAACTCTATCATATCTATACGAAGCCTGTTGGGATAATTGATTATCTTTAAGATATTCAGTCAGTTCATTCAAATCTTTAAATTTTTTCATTTTCGACTGCTTGGCTAATTGCTGATTCAAAAATTGACTAGATGTTTTGTTGCCATTCTTAAGAGCAACATACTTTTCGTCCGACATGCCTACCAACCTAGCGCTGGCTATAACAGCTACAATACCAACGATCAACAAACAAGCCATGGATATACTAAACAATATTTTATTTGTCGGTTGAACAGAGATTGTCCCGTCTTTGGAATTAAAATTCTTGTCTGAATGGTTAGATTGATTCATATATTTCATGAATTAAAAATCAAACATCTAAATTTTTAACGGATTTGGCATGGGTCTGAATAAATCTTTTGCGAGGAGCTACTTCTTCGCCCATTAAAATCGTAAATATTTCATCGGCCTTATGGCTATCTTCAATTGTAACGCGTTTGACTAGTCTTTGGCTAGGGTTCATAGTTGTTGCCCATAATTGTTCCGAATTCATTTCTCCTAAACCCTTGTAACGCTGAACGGAAATACCAACTAATTTTTCAATCTCATTATCGCCCTTGGTTTTATTTTCGTTTTTAGAAGCTAATTTTTTTAAACGACTTTTTTCTTGCCATTCATTTATAATAGATTCTTTTTCAGCATCCTGATACGCGTAACGAAAATCTTTTCCACTTTGAATTTTATACAAAGGTGGCTGAGCAATATAAATATGACCACCCGTAACTAAATCCAAAAAATACCTATAAAACAAAGTTAATAATAAAGTTCGAATGTGCGCGCCATCCACATCCGCGTCAGTCATAATAACAATTCTATGATAACGTAAATTTTTAATATCAAACTGCTCCCCAATATTAGTTCCAATAGCAATAATCAATGATTTTAAGGTATCGTTTACTAATATTTTATCTAAACGCGCTTTTTCAATATTTAGTATTTTACCACGTAAAGGCAGAATAGCTTGAAATTCACGATTGCGACCTTGTTTGGCGCTACCCCCGGCTGAATCACCCTCCACAATAAATAGTTCTGACTGTTGAGGGTCTTTGGAAGAACAATCCGCTAATTTACCTGGTAAGGTCATACCTTCTAAGGCTCCCTTGCGCAAAACATTGGCTCGCGCGGCTCGAGCGGCTAAACGCGCTCGGGCGGCTAAAATACATTTTTCAATAATTCCATTAGCATCTCGAGGATTTTCTTGTAAAAAAATACTAAAAGCGTCACCAAAAACAGATTCCACGGCTTGTTTAGCCTCTACATTTCCAAGTTTGGTTTTCGTCTGCCCTTCAAACAAGGGTTCCCTAATCTTAACACTAATAACAGCTGTCAAACCCTCTCTTAAATCTTCGCCAGTTAAATTTTCATCTTTTTCCTTCAAAAAACTATTAGTTCGGGCGTAAGAATTAATCGTGCGCGTTAAAGCGCTCTTAAAACCAGCTACGTGCGTTCCGCCTTCGGGATTATCAATATTATTTGTAAAAGCTAAAATTTCTTCTTGATATTCACTATTATAAAGTAAAGCAATTTCAACTTTAATATTATCAATTTCTTTATTTAAATAAAAAATGTGTTCATGACAAGGTTTCTTTTTGGAATTCAAAAATCTAATATACGAAGCTATGCCGCCTTCAAAATAAAATTGATAAGAAGGATAAGGATTGTTTTCTTTGGCTAAAGTATTAACAACTTCTTGAGCAGATTCACGTTTATCAGTCACAGTTATTCTTAAGCCGGAAGTTAAATAAGCATGCTGCCTTAATCGATTTATAATTAAATCTAAATTAAATTCATGCACGGAGAAAATTTTCAAATTCGGTTGAAATGAAATAGTGGTCCCCGTATCATTCTCACTGGTCTTGCCCACAACTTTAACTTGAGATTGAGGCACTCCGTTTTTATATTCTTGAACGTATATTTTACCATCTCGTCTAATTTCAGCTCGCAACCAACTGGAAAGAGCATTTACCACAGACACACCTACTCCATGCAAACCACCAGATATTTTATAAGTTCCATTATCAAATTTTCCACCGCTATGCAGTGTAGTTAAAACAACTTCTAACGCTGACTTTTTAGTTTGCTTGTGTATATCAACAGGAATACCACGTCCATTATCTTTAACTTCTAATTTATGATCCGGCAAAAGCGTTACTTGAATATCCGTACAAAAACCAGCTAAAGATTCATCTACGGCATTATCAACAATTTCTTCTAATAAATGATGAAGTCCTTCACTAGATGTATTACCAATATACATTCCAGGTCTTTTTTGAACTGGATCTAAACCCTCTAACACAGTTATACTATCCGCGGTATAAGAATTTGTTTTTTTTGCCATATTTTAAAATTTTCCAACAAAATTAAGCCCTTTCAGGCATTTATATTATACTAAATATTTAACGTTTAGGCAAGTATAATTAGTACGACAAAATTTCAACATATAAATACACTCTTAAAATAACAAAAACCTATACATTGATATTAACTGAGATATTTAATTTAAATAACATTTCACTAAATTATATTTCTCTCTTCGATCTTCGATAACATTTCAATGATATTTAACTTCGATACTTAGATATCACCTTACTTAGATATCACCTTAAAACCGTGACAACCTATCACGATCGAGATGAAGTGTCACGGTCACTCAATAAATTATACGACAATTACATATCATAATAATAGTATACAACATATACCATACTTCAAGGTTAAATTTAAAAAGGCGGGTTGCACTTTATTTAAAAATTAATATGTTTAATACTCGGGGTATCAAACATGTGGAAACCCTTCGGCTACGCTCAGGGTCTGCACCCCCATTCATCTCTGAAGTAAACTCCAAAGTGTTCTGGGAGTTTCGATCAACCCTGTTTGTTTTATCTAGATAATGCTAAAATAATGTAATTACTATGATTCTAAATCTCATTTCCTTTAAACAACCCTATTTTAAAAATACAATCCTGTTTGTAGTACTTATAGAACTACTATCTCTTCTTGGTCATTTTATACCTGAACTAAACACTGTAGTTTTTGCGGTGATTATTTTATTAACTATAATTATTAGTTTAGAAAAACTAGAGTATGGAATCTATATATTACTCGCTGAATTATTTATAGGATCAAAAGGTTATTTATTCTTTATTGAATATAATGGTGTAAATGTTTCTATAAGACTGGCTTTATTTTTAGTTATTATCAGTATAGGTTTATTTCACTTTTGGAAAACTAAGCCTAGCATTCAACAATTAAAAGATAATTTAAAAACCCTATCTACTCTAAACAAAATCTATATTTTGTTTGGAATCATACTGCTAGTTGGCGTTATCAATGCTATTCAAAATAATCACCCTTATAATAATATTTTCTTTGACAGTAATGGTTATTTATATTGGCTATTATACCCAATCATTCTTTTCGCATTAAAAAACAAAACACAAATTGAAAATGTATTACAAATCTTTTTTGCCACTCTCGTTACTATATCTACCAAAACCTTAATTTTACTATTTTTATTTTCTCATAGCTCTCCTTATATTTTGCATCCTATTTATAGATGGATACGTATCACGGGCGTAGGTGAAATTGCAAACTTACAATCTGGTTTTTATAGAATATTTATGCAAAATCAAATTTATTTAATGCTCGGGTTTATAATTATATTATATCCATTATTAAAATTATTATTAAATAAAACCCCTAGGTCTGAAAATAAAAATATATGTGTTGGATTTTGGATGTTAATATTATTAGGAGCCAGTTTAATTACCAGCCTTTCGCGCAGCTTTTGGGTGGGCATATTACTAGCGCTTGTAGTTCTATTTGTGATTTTAGGTTTAAAATCTAAAAAAGAAGCTTGGCAGTCTTTATGTGTATGTATAGTTATAATATATAGTAGTATAGGCTTAATATTAACTATTATAAATTTTCCCTATCCAAGTAAAACTTATAACACCTATACCATAATTGATACTATTCAAGATCGAACCATTGACACTAAAGAAGCAGCTGTAATGAGTAGGTGGAATCTATTACCAGTATTGTGGAATAAGGTTGTGGAAAAACCGGCCTTAGGTTTTGGTTTTGGATCTTTGGTAACTTATACAGCTACAGACCCACGAGTATTAGCTGTAAACCCAACAGGCGAATACACTACTTATTCTTTTGAATGGGGGTATTTAGATATTATGCTTAAAATTGGCAGTATAGGTTTAATTATTTATCTTATTTTTATGTTTTATATTGCTAAACCATTGTGGAGTTTTACATCTTTAAATTTTTTGTTAAGCTTGATAGCATTATTAACAACGCATATATTTAGCCCTTACCTTAATCATCCTCTAGGCATAGGTTACTTAATAATGTTAATATTGATAGGCAAACACTTTGAAACTTAATTTCCTTAGGCCTAAGGGCCATCAGGCCCTAACGGCATAATTCGTCCTGTAATATGATAGGACGACAAAGAACAAAAGTTACAAACTAAAAAGCTACAAGCTAATTCCTAATTATATTTTTAATATGTCCATATTAATTGCAAATTGGAAAATGAATCCTGATTCTCTTAACAAAGCTGAATTGTTGTTTGCCCAAGAAATAAAAAATAACACCAAACATCAAATCATTATATGTCCACCTCATATTTGGTTAGAATCACTTTATAAAAAATACAAAAAATATATACAAAAAAATATTGGACTGGGATGTCAAAACATAAACCATGAAGAAAATGGAGCGCATACCGGCGAAGTATCTATTAAAATGATTAAAGACAGTGGCTGCAAATATATTATTATTGGGCATTCGGAAAGACGCGCCACTGGAGAAACCCAAGAAATAATTAATCAGAAGATTCAGCTGACCCTAAAACATAAACTTACTCCCATACTTTGTATTGGAGAGCCTATGGTAATAAAACAACAAGGCCTGCAGTCCGTAAAAAATTATTTAGAAACCCAATTAATAGAATGTCTTAAAAATATATCTCTTGCGGATAAAAAACAAAAAATTTTTATTGCGTACGAACCAATTTGGGCTATTGGTAATTTTGCCATACAGCATCTTAATCAAACTGAAATTTTAGAAATTAAACAAAGTATTGAGTTAACCTTGCAAAACTTATTCTCAACGCTAAATATTCATAAAACATTTAAAATTTTATACGGTGGTAGCGTGGATGAGAAAAATATAAAAACTTTTGTGGGGAATAATTTAATGGACGGGTCTTTGATTGGAACTTCCTCTTTAAACCCTAAAACATTTCAAACAATTTGTAAGCAAATCAATTAACGCTTAGTCCATTGAGGCGCGCGACGAGCTCGCTTCAAACCATACTTTTTTCTTTCTTTAATTCTCGCGTCGCGAGTTAATAAACCAGCGGATCTTAAAGATAATCTTAAATTTTCATCTAAATTAACTAAAGCTTTAGCTAAGGCATTGCGTATACTGCTCACCTGTCCATTTATACCTCCGCCTTTAATATAAATTGTGCAATCCATAATATCTTTCTTGCCGCACATAATCAAAGGTTGCAAAATCAATTCTTGAAGAGTTTTTTGAGGAAAATATTGAGTATAATCTTTATTATTAATAGTTATAGTTCCCGTACCATTTTGAAATACGCGCAAAGTACCAACAGCTGTTTTGCGTTTACCAACTGCATAAACATACTTGCCATCTGGTAATGATACGCCCTCTGATTTACCAACTAAACTGTCTGTAACCGGTTTTACTAATTTATCTTTTTTACTGGCTCTAATTTTTCTAATTTTAACTTTGTCGGTAGTATTTTTCATAACTTTAAATTGTAATTATTTAATAATTAACCTTTTTATCCTCTCTTTACGTAACTTATTGTTTGGTAACATATGTAAAACAGCGTTTTTTAAAACAAAACCAGGATTAGTAGTCCACAATTCGTCTAAAGTCCTAGTTTTTAACCCTCCAGGGTAACCACTAAAATGAAAATATTCTTTTTGTTCAAATTTTTTCCCTGTAAATGTAGCTCGATTTAAATTTACAACCTCAACCACTTCGCTTCCGGCTATATTAGGAGCGTAACCAACGACATGTTTGCCCATTAAGATAACAGCTATCTTGGTCGCTAAACGACCAATAGTTTTACCATCGGCATCAATAGTGTGGGTTTTTATATTTTTAGAAATAATTTTTGTCATAACCCTAAATAAAATAATTATACAAACTCAATTTGACTAACCTCAGCCCCGTCCCCAACTCGTCTACCAATATTAACTATACGAGTATAACCACCCGAACGCTCATTATAACGCTTTCCTATTACATCTAACATTTTTACAACTGCTTTATTATCAAATACAAAACTTAATAACCTACGACGACTGGTTAAATTATTAACTTTAGCAATCGTTACTAATTTATCCATAATAGGCTGCAAGGCTTTAGCTTTGGCTTTAGTGGTTTTAATTTTTTCGTGTATAATTAAACTCGTCGCCATATTTCTCAACATCATATCGCGAACGGATTTGCTTCGATCTAATTTAATTGTTTTTTTTCTATGACGCATAAATTAACTATTTTTTTTGGGTCTACCTCTGGTTTTTTTAACGAGTTGCTCATCAGTGTTAATATTTATATTACTATCGCTAGGTTTATCCGCGACTTCCGAACTCACAACATCTATCTCACAACCCACGGAACCAGCATTATCTGATTGTTTACATAAAACAGAAAAATTGTCAACAAGAATTTTACTAGCTTGCTCGCAAGCTTCACTGGGAGTTAAGCTACCATCGGTTTTAATATCTAATAACAAACGATCATGACTCGTTCTTTCATCTATCATAATATTTTCAATTGAATAAGAAACAACCTTAATAGGACTAAAAACAGCGTCCATAGCTATAAAACCAATTTCACTATCATCTAATTTTCTATGATCAGCTGGTAAGTACCCATAACCTTTATTCACTAAAATATCTATCTCCATACGCGCGTCTTTGTGAGTTAAGGTGGCTATAACCAAATCCGGATTCATAATAGTTACATTATTAGGAGTAACTATATCTTTGGCAGTGACAGTTTTTACACCCTGAGCCTTTAAAAGTAATCTGGCTTTATCACCATCCACGATCTTTAATCTCAAATTTTTTAGATTTAAAATTATATTCAAAATATCTTCTTTAACATGTTCTAAGACTGATAGTTCATGCAAAGAAGGATTATTATTAATTTTAATACCTACCACAGCGCAACCTAATAAAGAAGATAAAAGTACGCGTCTAAGTGCGTTGCCCAAGGTTATTCCGTATCCACTCTGACAGGGTTCAATAATAATTCTACTGCTATTCACATTCTCGACGCTAATAACCTCTAGTTTATTAGGTAATTGTATAAACATATAAAAATGTATTTAAAAATAAAAACTAATCTGTCTGATTATAATCTAGAATAATACTCTACTATAAGGTGTATGTTTATTTCTCCCTTGACAGTGTTTATATCTGGCGAAGTTAAAATTTTCCCCGAACGATTTTCTTTATCTGT
This sequence comes from bacterium, assembly GCA_005239895.1. GTDB lineage: Bacteria > Patescibacteriota > Patescibacteriia > SBBB01 > SBBB01 > SBBB01. Next base: position 60,287 of record SBBB01000011.1, read on the forward strand.
AAATAACCAAGTTGGAGTTTCATATTTTTCTAAAATTTTATCTCGATTTTTAAAAACCAAACTATTTTGACTTCGAGGACGAATGCTTATAATATCACCAACGCTCACTTCGTAAGATGGAATATTTACAGCTTTACCATTTACTAAAAAATGTTTATGATTGATTAATTGTCTAGCTGTGTTTCTAGTGTTAGCTAAACCCAAACGATACACAACATTGTCCAGTCTGTTTTCTAGTTTCTGCAATAACATATCTCCTGTATCACCCTTAGCAATTTTTGCTTTTTCATAACAATTACGAAACTGTCTTTCGCGCATACCGTACATTTTCTTGCAAGCCTGCTTTTCGCGAAGCCTTAAAGCGTATTCAGTTAATTTAGCCATTCTTTTTTGAGGTTTAGCAGCATTAGCAGTTGTTTTATGTTCCGTGCGGACTTTTCTGGTTTTGGTTTCTGTAGTATTTTGCGTATTTATATTATTCATATTAATTATACTCTTCTGGCTCGGGGTGGTCTACATCCATTATGAGCCATGGGTGTTACATCTTTAATCTTAACAATATATAAACCATTCGCATTTAAAGCTTTAATAGCTGATTCTCTACCACCACCTATACCACTTACAAAAACCTCTACTTCGCGCATACCATAGGGTTTTAATCTTTCCACAGCTTCTTTCACTACTTCGGAAGCTGCGTAGGGAGTTGATTTTTTGGGACCCTTAAATCCTTTCATCCCCGAACTCACCAACACCAAAACATCTCCCTTGGGATTAGTGATACTAACAATCGTATTATTATAGGAAGCATGAATATGAGCTTGCCCGCGTAATATTTCTGGCTTAGCTTTATTTGTTTTTAAAGTATGCGTTTTTTTGCTATATGCCTTTTCTGACTTCAATTCTTGCAAATCACCACCTGGGGCACTAGTAGTAGTGCTATTGGCAGTATTATCAATTGTTGTTTTTTGGGTTGTTTCGATCAACATAATCAAATAATTTTAAATTTATTTTTAATAATTGTCAATTCTTAGGTTTTCTGAGTGGCTGGTTTACGTCCACTACCAACAGTCTTACGAATATTGCCCCTTACAGTTCTAGAATTAGTCTTAGTCCTTTGGCCCCTCACAGGCAAGTGTTTGGCATGCCTTGACCCCTTATAAGAACCAATATCTCTTAACCTCTTAATATTTAATAAAATATCTCTTTTTAATATACTCTCGGTTTTATAGGTATCATTAATAATATTTCTTAGTTTATTTACTTCAGGTTCAGTAAGATTTACAACGCGAATATTAGGATCAACCCCAGCAGCTACCAAAATATCTGTAGCCAATTTGGGACCAATACCATAAATATATCTTAACGCTATTTCTATTCTTTTGTTGGATGGTAAATTTATACCAGCTATACGTGCCATAAAAATAAAATTAACCTTGTCTTTGTTTATGTTTAGGGGTTACGCAAATTGCCACAAGTTTTTTATGTCGCCTAACAACCTTACATTTATTGCAAATTGGTTTAACAGATGCCCTAACTTTCATAAAATAATTTTAATTACTTAAACTAAAAAATAACCTATTTCCTAGGTATACAACAAAAAACCAAAGATCAAAGATCAAATTAATTGCGATAAATAATTCTACCTTTGGTTAAATCGTAAGGAGTAAATTGAACCGCTACACGATCGCCCGGCAATAATTTAATTTTATATAATCTCATTTTGCCCGCTAAATACCCAATTACGTTCTGTCCGTTTTCTAAGCGAATTTTAAATTGCGCAGCTGGTAATAATTCTATTACTTCTCCATTAATCACAAATAAAGCTTTAGAATCGTCAACAGTTTTATCGGTAAATTTATTTTTCATTTAGCTCTTAATTTATAATTTGATTATTAAAGGGTTTTAATTACTAGAATAAATGCAAAAAATTAAAATGTGTCCGCAGTTAATTTAGAATCAAAGTCGTCAATTATCTCTTCTACTTCCGTTATTTCTTTAAGTCCTATTTGCTCTAACTCGCGATCTTTGTAATTTACTAATGTTGACACAACCCCTTTGTTTCTTCCAATATTCCAACCAATATCATTACCCATTAAAAACCCAATAAAAACACCTAAAAACAAACCACAGCAAAACAACAAAATAATTCCCGTAGTCCCTAGCACATTAATATTAAATTGTTTCTTGTCCGTACATTTGCTAATATCCATATTATTTAAGAATTATAAATAAAAATTAATATTTTGTAATTCTATAATTAGATATTATACTATATTTAGTATATATGAAACAAGCATTAAGTTATCCACAAAGCTATTATAACCTTATGACAAACTTATTGATTACCTTGGAATTTCCACCTCAGACGGGTGGAGTCGCCAACTATTATTATCATATTGTCCAAGAACTGTCAAGAAATTGTAAAATAATCACCCTTACCACCCCAAACCAACCTTTTATTACCGAAGACAACCTAACAACCTCAATAGTCTTACGCAGACCATTACTTTTCACTAAATTTTGGCCCAAGTGGCTATTAACTCTATACCAAACCTTTAAAATCATCAAATCATATAAAATTAAACTAATTATTATTGGTCATATCTTACCCTTGGGATATGTTTCTTTAATATTTAAAACAATATTTAATATTCCTTATATCGTATGCGTTCACGGTTTGGATATACTAGCTCCTCAAAAATCTAAATGGCAGACTTTCTGGTTAAAAAAAATACTAAAACAAGCTCATTGTATTACAAGTAATAGTAATTTTGTTAAATTAGAGGTTATCAAATTAAATATTCCAGCCGATAAAATTATAGTATTATATCCAGGTTCAAATATTTTAAAAAATCATAATCAAAGACCTGATAATGCAAATGCAAATGCAAATGCTAATGCTAATTTACAAACAACTCAAAATATATCTCCGGAAATAAAATACCGAACTAAACATAATTTGACTGAAAACGATATAATATTATTAAGCGTTGGACGCCTTGTGGATCGCAAGGGTTTTGATATAGTAATTAAATCATTGCCGACTGTCTGGAAAGAACGCCAAAATGTAAAATATATTCTTTTCGGAGATGGTCCTGAAAAATCTAAATTACAAAATCTAGCCCAACAAATAATGTCTCAATCTGGTAAACCGCATCATATTATTTTTCCCGATTCACTTTCGGATCTAGATAAAGAATATTATTATAAATTAAGTGACATTTTTATTATGACACCTAAAGAACTTAAATACGATTGCGAAGGTTTTGGTATAGTATATTTAGAAGCTAGTCAATCTGAGCTACCATTAATTGGATCTAATTCCGGCGGCGTACCAGAAGTTGTCCTAAATAATATTAATGGATTGCTTATAAAACCAGATGATATTAATGAAACTGCTGCGGCTATTATTAAGCTCGCGCAAAATCAGACTTTACGTAAAACATTGGGTCAAAAGGGAAAACAAAATGCTCTGGAAAAATTTCAATGGACCCAAGAAGTTTCCAAACTTTTGAATGTAATTCAAAACACTTAGTCCTACTTAGTCGCCTTGCCACTAAGTAACTGCTACAGCTTTTTATCAGCTAAACCTAGTTTTAATTTTGTAGATGTATATTTTGATAATTTATAGGGTGGAATGATATGAATTTTTAGAGATAATTTTTTACAAACATCGTGCGCTAGAAAATCATTTCTTAACGCCATTTGATCGTACCCAAAACAAACCACATCTGGTTTATACTTTTCAATAATTTTATAACTACTTAACCCTTTGTCTCCCAAAACAACCAAATCAACCATTTTTAAACAACTAACAATTTTTGATCTTTCTTTTTCAGAAAACACAGTTAATTTCTTGTTTAATTTTACTAAATTGTGGTCCCGAGCTATAACCACCATTAAATAATCTCCATATTTTTTAGCGCGATTTAAAAAATAAACATGACCAGGATGCAAAAGATCAAAAGTTCCAAAAACTAGTACTTTACGCATAATTTAATATTTACCACCAAATAATTTTTTTAACCAACTTGAAATACGCCTCAAAAAAAGGATTAGCAATATATTTTAAAATAGGATTATTAATATCTTGAAACAAAATACTACCAGTCATATAAGATAAAATATGTTTGTCTGACACCACGCGTATACTATTCACAAACTGCCTACGTTTTTTAAGATATAACCAAGATTGGGCTTTTAAAAAAAATAAATAAGCTTTGAGTTTGTGAGTCCAAAAACCAGATTTAATAGAAAATAAAGAAGTTCCAAATTCCATAAATAAAAACGCTGGTAATAATAAAAATATAGTCTTTAATTTATAATTAGTAAAAAATACTATTAATCTATTGCGCTCCATCCAATAATATTTTTTTATACTACGCATAAATTCATACTTATGATAAACAATAGATTTGGGTGTTAAAACTACTTTATATCCAGCTAATCTTAATTTCCAACTAAAATCTAAATCTTCATGATATAGAAAAAAAATATTGTCAAATAATCCAACCTGCTCTATCGCGCTCATGCGATACAAGACTGATGCTCCACTAGCATACCCTACGTCTGATTGTAATTGTGGCATCTCAAATAGTGTTTTTAAATATCCACTACTATACCCAAACCCTAAATAATGCAAGGCACAACCACAAGAATTAATTTTTTCTTTATCGGGCCACATCATCACCAAAGACTGACAAGCTCCAATATTTGGATCAGAATCTGCTGCTTCCACTAAGTACGTAACATAATCAGGCTCAACTATAGTATCTTGATTTAATAATATTAAATAATCAACGCCTAGCTCTCTAGCCTGTTTCCACCCTAAATTAACTCCACCGCTAAACCCTAAATTAGTTTTGGATTCTATAAGTTCATGAGACAAACTGTGCTGTTTAATTAAATCTACAGAACTATCAATCGAAGCATTATCAATAATAATAATCTGACATAAATGTTTAGGATAAGTAAGTTTTTCCAAACTATCCAAACAATCTGGTAAATATTTTTCACCATTAAAACTTAAAATAATAATTGCAACTTTTGATTTGTATACCATAAGCTAACTACTTTTGATCATGATTATCAAAATGTTTTTCTGCGTCTTTTAGACTTAAATGTCTAGTAATAATAGTAATATTTTTATCTAATTCTTTTAAACGAATAAAAATATTAAACAACGTGTAAAAAATTAAAATAAATGCCGCGTACATTACCAAATCTGCCCCTCTTCCAATTCCAACTATATGAGCTATATAAGTAGTGCTGTGAGGATAAGCAACTACAACTACAAATATTAAATAAAAAATAATCCAAACCCCAAAACTAAATTGAGAGATTTGCTTGCGTTTAAATTTATCCCAAGCCTTGCCTAGCATGAACACAGCTATCAATAATAAAATAATTTGAATATACATAATTTAAAAATTTAATGACGATTACAATATTTATTATATATTTTTTCCCATACTAAATTCCAAACAATACGATAAGCATTAAAAATGCTCTGACCCTTAGACTTAGAATATTTTGTATATCTAACTGTGACCGGCACTTCTTTAAATACTAAATTATTAGACTGAATTTTATCTAAAATTTCCGAAGCATGGGCCATGCCATCTTGATCAATTTTAATTTTTAAACTAGCTTGTCTAGTCAAAGCTCTTAAACCACAGTGCGAATCAGTTACCGAAATTCCCGAAAAAATACGCGTAAATAACACTCCGCCTTTTAAAACTAAAAACTTAGTAATATTTATATTAATGGCTTGTCCTAAAAATCGCGAACCCAAAACCACGTCACATTCTTTATTAAACAAAGGTAATAATAATATTTTTAGATCTTCACTGTCATGTTGACCATCCCCGTCCATATGTACAATAATATCAGCTCCCCTAGCTAAACTATAATTAATACCTGTAACCAGAGCTGCTCCTTGTCCCCGATTTACACAATGTCGCAATACCATAGCTCCAGCCCCTTGCGCTTTAAACCCAGTTTGATCAACAGAACCGTCATCCACGACTACAATTTTAAATTGTAAATCTAAAAACTGCTTCCGGTCTAATTTCATCAAAGACTTAGTAAGGTTTTGAACTACATCTTTGATTGTTGTTTGTTCATTAAAAGCTGGAATAACAACGCACACAAACATATACAAATTAAATCTTGGAATGAAATAACGAACGAACTCCTTTAATATAATCAATTGTTTTTTTCAAACCTTGATTTAATAAAACAACTGGAAACCAGCCCAATAACTCAGTTGCCAGAGCAATATTAGGTATTTCTTGATCATGATAAGTTGCGGTTTGCTGATCATTAATAATAATCTCAGATTTTGAATTTGTTAAAGCCACTATTTTATCTACGATATCTTTTATAGAATATTCCAAAGAATGTCCTAAATTAACTGGGTGGTTTATAGATGACCCCATTAAACGCAGCAATCCGTCCACCAAATCATCAACATAACAATAACTCCCTAAAATTTTAGAACTCGTACTACGAATATGAATAGGTTTATTTTCTAATGCTAATAGCACTGTATCGGAAAGAAATTTTCCGTCTTTTAATTTCATACGCGAGCCATAAGTATTAAAAACCCTAGCAATTTTAACATCTAAATTATGCTTTAAGTGATAAGAATTAACGAGAGTCTCACCAAAACGCTTGCTTTCAGCGTATAGATTATCAGGAGCCAAATGATCAAAAACTCCTAAAACATTTTCTTTAAATTCAACACCCTGAGTTCCAGGTCCATATACCATACCCGATGAAACATATAAAAATTTAGCTTGATACTTAACAGCTAAATCTAAAGCATTCTTGGTACCATAAACATTGGCTAACAAAGTTTCTAAGGGATACTTCTGACGATCTAAAGGACTAGATGGAGAAGCTAAATGATACACTTCTTGAATTCCTTGCCATTGAATTTTAAATTTTTCTAATTCCATAATTTGCTCTAAATCACAGGGCTCAATAATATCATGTTTTATAAATTCAAAATCCGAATGATTTAATAAATGATTAATATTATCTTCAAAACTAGTTAAAAAATTATCTATACATATAACCTTACTATCATTTAAAAGCCGATCGCATAAATTAGAACCAATAAAACCAGCCCCGCCAAAAACAACTACGCTCTTTTTATCAAAAATTTCTTTCATACTTTTTAGCAAATTATTAAAATTAATTCTATTTATAAGCTATAGCCCTTACGATATTCCAACCATACTCACTATTAGGGGTCTTTTTAAATACCTTACGAAACACTGTAACCGCTTGCGCTTCTTTGTTTAATGATCTAGTTGCAGGCTTCAATCCATAAACAATACGATCTACAGCTAACCAATCAGATTTACTATTTGGTGTTCGTTTAAAAACTATTTTAAAATCATTGATTCCTTTTTGCTCAGCTCGTAGGTTTCTCTGCAATGGTTTTAATCCTATTTGAATGTAAGTGTAATCTCGCCAATCTTCAAAACTATTGGGCAGACGACCATAAATTCTACCAAACTCAGCCAGAGTTTGCTTATCAACTCTAAATTTTACACTTCCACTAGCCTTGGGTGATGTAACGGATGAATTATTTGGCAGTAGTGTAGGAGGAACTATATTAATATTGTTATTGGTAACATGAAATGAAACCTCACCCGAAACTATAGAAGCCAGATTAAGAGCTGTATAAAGATTAATTTTACCACTTCCTAATTTATTAATAAAACCGGGATTTTTAGCATCAATGCTATCAGTAGTGTTTATAATAATTTCAGTTATTTGTTTAGCGCTTAAACCTGGTCTAAAACTTTTAATCAAAGCTGCTTCTCCTGAAACCACACCCGTGGCAATAGATGTTCCACTCCAAAAACCACCCTGATATTCTTCATATCCGTGTTGAGGGCTATACACCTGCAAGCCGAAAAAACTTGATCCTGGAGCGCTAACATCAACGCATCTTTGACCAAAATTAAAAGACACTGGTTTTTGATCTAACGCGTCCAAACCTGTAACCCCCACAATCCTATTTACAGATTCACCAACATCATAACAAATAGGATACAAAAGAACTTCGTCTAAATTTAAAAAATATTCTTTAGATTTATTACCAGCCGCAGCGACTAAAACGACATTATTATTATAAGCGTTTTTAATACTTGTAAAAATAGTATTACTATAACCTACTCCCACAAAACTCATATTAATAATGTGTGCACCATTCGCAACAGCATAATCAATAGCGCGAGCGACTGCTAGGGTATCTCCATTGCCTTCATTATTTAAAACCCTAAGAGGCATAATTTTACTTTTCCAAGCTACACCCGTAACACCTTGTTTATTATTTCCTTCAGCTGCCACAACGCCAGCTACAGTGGTGCCATGATTAATTCCCGTGGATGTATGCTTATCATCAAATACCGGATGAACATTATTAGTATTAGATACAAAATCCCAGCCATAAATATCGTCAATATACCCATTCTTATCATTATCAATATTATCATTAGGAATTTCTCGAGTATTAATCCAGGTATTGTTTACTAAATCTAAGTTATTAATGTCAACCCCCGAATCCAACACCGCCACTACAACTCCACTGCCATTTGAAATATTCCAAGCCTCGGGAGCTTTAATTTCTGGTAAATACCACTGCTTATCATAATAAGGATCTTGGGGCTCAAAAGAAGAATAATAAAGATAATTTGGTTCTGCAATCTCCACCTGCTGATTTAGCTTGTAATCTGTCGAAATATTATGAACATCTACACCCTGATTAAATTTAAACTTATAAAGTTCTTGATAGTTTTTAAATTTTACTACCAACTGATTATCCCTAGAAGAAGCTAACTGTTGCTTATTAATTTTTAAAAAATTGTAAGACAATAATCCTAAAAAAATAAAAATTATTAACCGCAACTTCATAAATAATAATATTTTAATTACAATAAAATCGTTGATTCCACAATCTCAACTGTATTTAAATTATATATCACTTGCTACGTCAAGTTTTTAATCTGAATCTAATGCTGTAGTTATTATGATTACACTATCTGAAAATCAATATGAATAATTTGCTCAGTTAAGGGATTACGTTGTAGTTCTTTTACTTTAACTTTCAAGGGTTGGTCTTGATCAATATACAGATCGCATAAAGAATCCTTTTTAATATTTAATAAAGGTTTAAAATGCGAACTATATTCCATCTCAATAGTTAAAGGTTTAAAATTTACTCCATAAACAACCGCAGGCATAAAACCACCTTTGCGCACAACTCGCACGGACTTACCTAACACTGATCTTTTTTTTGATTTAATAATAATAGAATCTGACATATAAATAATTAGGCTTTAGGCTTTAGTAAATTAAAACTTGAAATTTGTAATTCTATCAAGTTTCTTAAATTTCTTCTTCTGTTAAAGTTTTTAAAAACTTTTTGGAATTTAATAATTCATGCAAATTTAGCACCTCATCCAAATGAACACTGGTTTTATCTTTTAATAATAAACTCTCTTCACTATTTAAATCTGTAACCAAACAAAAAGAACTGCTACCCAGCTGATTGTTTGTAACTAGCGCTAAAATAGAAGTACGACATTTCTTACAATTAACGTGCACTAAATACATGCCATTATTTTCTGCTAATAATTTAGCGCTGAATATGCCGTACTTAGTCTCGCAACTAGGACAACATGGAATTAAACCGTGTACTTCAGCGGATTTTTTATTTGCAAGTGCCATAATCGTTTATTATTATCTTATATAGTATAACATAAACTTTTGAAACGTCAACACTTTTATTGTATTACCAAAATTTGTTTAAAACCAGTGCATCAATATTGATCTAATCAATCTTTTTAAATGCACCGTTACTGTAAGTTTTAACAACCAAATCAGCATCAAACGCGTGATTACCCAAATATAAGTATTGTCCAGCTGCGCCTTTAAAATCTTGGGCTAGAAAATCAATTATCTCCGTATTAGTAGTTTTGCCAACAGATACAGCTTCAGTCAGTCTAGCCACAGCATCATAAACATGATCGCCCGCCACCCCCGGAAGAATATTATATACTTTTTGATAATTTTCGGCATATACAAAATTATCATGCCCCACAATAAGCTGATTTTCAAATCTGCCTTCTGCAATTCTTACTTGATCACCATCTTCCATATTTACATAACCAACTATGGGAATATCCCAACCAATATCTTTAATCTGTTTAGCTAAAAGGCCTGATTGCGGGAACACACTATTAACCAATACATCCGGATTTGCAGATTTAACTTTTAAAATAGTAGTTTTAAAATCATTGCTAGTTTTTTCAACAGATTCATTTGCAACTAATTCATAACCATTTTCAGTAACAGCTTTAGCCACAGCTTCCGCAAAAGCCTTGGGTCCATCCGCTTTATTTGAAATAATAGAAACCTTTTTGTATTTACCTTTTAATAATAAAGCTTCTAAACGCACGGCTTCTTTATCTGGACTGGGCATAAATCTCAACACCCATTTTTTACCATCATTTATTTCTTTAGCAATACCAATGCCAATCAAAGGCACTTGTTTTTGTTCCGCAATATGAGAAGCAGCTATAGAAGAAGCTGAACTAAATGTTACCAGCGCATTAACCTTGTCAATATTTATTAATTTGTGTACAGCTGCTACGGTCTTTTTGGTATCTAAAGCATCGTCTTCATAAATAATTTCAATTTTTTCTTTAACCTTGGCATCTAAATCGGTTAAAGCTAATTCAACACTATTTTTTCCAGATTCACCTAAAGACGGAGCTGGTCCAGTTAAAGGCAAAATAACACCAATTTTAAATTTTGACTGAACTTCAGTTGGACTATTTAAAAATCTATACCCTACCAAACCAATAATTAGAAGCAACACTACGCCAAGAGCTATTTTCATATTTTTATTCGCCCAGTTAGAGGTTTGATTATTATCTATATTCATATTTTATATTTAAAAATTAATTGAATACTATATACTTTGTGTTATTTCAATCATCTCCTGTCATTCCCTGTTTTTTCTGTCGTCCTCGGGTACATTCGGACATAAATGTCCTCAGTATCACGACTTGACCCGGGGATCCAGGTTATATTTAATTGTACGCGCTCCTGGATTCCCGATCAGGTCGGGAATGACAAAAGAGGACTAATCCGTTACTTCTATCCTCGTATCACCTTCATATTCGTATAATTTACCATTTTCTTCATCTTTAGTCTTTTTATGTGAGCCATCGCAAAGAGGTTTATTTTTAGATAAACCGCACATACAAATCCACTTACTCTCGCCACTTACTTTAATTTCACAAGGATGCTGCTCGTCATGTTTTATTAATCTAGACATATTAATTTATTAAAAACTTTAAACTTACAACTTTAAGCTTAATTAATTTTATCACTACTATACTTAAATTGCAAATTTTGCTTGTACGTTATCCAGGACATATGTAATTTGATTTTTTTAAAATATTTTATTATTCTATATAATATAGAATCTGGTATTAAAACCCAAAAGATAATGAACACAGGGAGAGAAAATGAAACTATTTAAAATATTGAAAAATATTCTGGATGCAAAAAATAGTGTACTGTATGACGGATTTAATGCTGTATATCATCTGAAAAATGATGATATTTATCAAGGAACAGCAAGATACGTTTTTCTTGTGCGAAATAAATTACAAATTTTACTAGCAGATGAATTTAGAAAGAAGCACTATTCGGGTATAGTAGTGGATATAGCTGTTTGTGAAGACGTGAATGTCCAGCAAGAAAAAATTGGTTATAAAAAAGCTAGGAGTTTTCACTCCTGTGCTAACGATAAAATGACAAAAGAAGAAATGGAGCACGCTGAGTATCGCAGGCAAGGAGGATGCGAAATATAACATTATAAAAAACATCTAAGGGTCACCAGAGTATTTGCTGTGTGACCCTTCTAAAATTCTAACCCGAACTCAACATTTGTTCATTGTATGGGACAAACCGTGTCTACAACTCAGCGCGGCCGCGTTGAAGTGTAGACGCACACTGAAACTCAACCCTTTACGGTTCTAATCCAACCAGTCTTGTTTATCTTTCAAAAACTCTTTAATACGACCTAGACCTTCGGTAATTTTACTAACATCCAAAGCATAAGATAAACGAATATGGTCGGGCGCTCCAAACCAAGTGCCATCATAAACAATTACTTTATATTTATAAAAAAGTTCTGACACAACCCGGTTAGAATTTTTTATGTAAGGCAAAACATAAAAAGCTCCCTCGGGTTTACGAACTTTAAAACCCAATTGATTTAAACCTTTATAAATCAAATCTCGTCTTTGATGCCAAATTTTTACTTGCTGTTTAATATAACTTTTCGGTGCTTGCATGGCAGCCACAGACATTTCTTGACCCATAATATTAGTGTTCATAGAAGTGTGCACTTTCATATCAATCACTTTTTGAACAAAATTTTTATCAGGAGTCCAAAGATATCCCACGCGCAATCCACACATAGCATAAGTTTTAGAAAAAGAATTTATAGTAATTACACGCGGCCCTTTTATAATATAATTTTTACGACCATAAATTAAATCCTTATACACTTCATCCGAAATAACCCATACTTTTAATTTTCGGCTTAATTTTTCAATTTCTTTTAAAGTGTTAATTTCTTCAACCATTCCAGTCGGATTAGACGGTGAATTTATTAAAACTGCTTTTACGTGTTTAATTTTCTCTTTAAAATCTTTTAAATTAATACGCCCGTCTTGTAAATCCGTATAAACTGGTTCCATTTGGGCCAACCGAACATTAAAAGGATAAGAATAATAATAAGGCCTGCACAGAAGCACTTTTTGAGGTCCGGGTTCTGTAGCTAAAACTCGCATAGCTAAATCTAGAGCTTCAGAAGCTCCATTGGTAATTACAAAATTTTCACAAGAAGCATGGGGATATTCTTTGGATAACAGCTGACGAAGGTTTAGCTCCCCCTGAATCAATCCGTATTGAAAAAGACGATTATTTTCTAAATTTTTAAAAATTTCTTTAGGAGGAACAAGATCGGGTTGACCAGAACCAAAAGAAATTATTCCATCGTTTCCGCCTCGCCCAATAAAAAAAGATGGACTATTAATAGGTTTTTTTGCTAGTTTATTTTTTGTAGACATTTTTATAAATTCAATAATTATTTAAAAACCGATTGTGTTAAATAATACTAGTATTTAACTAATCTATCAAGGGTACTATAAAAATTTAAACATTTATTATTCTAGCCGTGACACTTCGTCACGATCGTGACGAAACGTCACGCTCTTGTTCTTATGTTCTTCTATTTTGCAAGCTTTACAAATCCTTCTAACTAACAGGATTGACAAAATAATACAAACTTGGTTTACTTTAAATAGGTATTGGATTTCTAATACTCTACTCGTAACTCGAAAACCAACTTTAACTTAAGGAGGACACTAATGAAAACGGATGCGTTGAAACAAACAATTGGAAACAAGGTTACAAAACTCTTGCCAAACTATACAAAATTTATAGTCGAATGTAGGCATGAAGATGGTTTTGTATTCAATCGTATAATAGATATGATTCCTGGAGCAACTGCCTTGGCCAATTTAATGGGACAATCCCCGCTAGCAGAAGCTGAGGCTATCCTGCAATATCCAAATGACGAATATATACTGGTACCGCGAGGCACACAGGTGTTGCAATTTATAATGGATAAGTCTGCTGAAGAAATCCCGATAGCCGCTATACTTGTGTGCGGCAATTCAATATTCAATGGAGTAGTCTCTGGACACAATGCGTATTACAGTATTTTCTCTTGGGAAGAACAAGAAAACATCAAAGAAAAAATTGCAATTCAAAACAGTGTCTTGTTCAAAGAGTTTATTCCATCTAAATACTATCAGCATTCTGGTATCACAGTTAAAAATATATCTTCGCACCAAAGACACCCAGAACAAAAACCAGTGTTGAGCTTGAACCTCTTTCGGGCTATGAAACAAAATCAACCAGATAGCATTGGCAGAAAGTGGAACTGGGATCATGCAAAAAATCCAGTGATGTTTACTCAAGGTGAACCACTGTCTCCAGATGGTTTTAATAGCCTGATTATTTGGTTTTATCATTCTACAACAAAACAATGGCTTGGGTGGAACTGCGAACATCGCACCAATATATCTGGGTTGTGCATTATGGGTGACCCAAATGTTGCAAGCTACTCAGAAAATGCGCCAAAAGATTATGTAGATTTATTGATTGAGCCAGTATTCATGGGTGTAAGCTTGACAGATTTTATCACTTATGTCGGCAGAATCTTTTCACCAAATAAACCAAATCAAGAACAATATCCAAAAACTCCTCAAGAGCTAGCTGAAAAAATGGCTGAAACACCTTACGGACGAGATCCACAACACCATTCTTTGTACGCGATTCCTACACCCATAAATAAATGGCGTGGACAATGGGCATGGGTGTACGAAGTAGTGGAGCTATACGGAGAAGAACATAGATACCAATTAATTTGGCTCCCGAGCAACATTGTGTTTACACGCGGATTACAATGCTTACCAAACCACTATGAAACAAATCCCCCACCACCGCTACTTGGTAAAGCTGTTGAACTTACAGAACCTAAATGGCTTAATGCAAGTATTGAACTAGGAATTATTCTAAATCGCTCATGTGATCTTGATCCTCCCAATAATCCTGAGAATCCACCCAATAACAGTGGTTTCTTTAAAGCCATTGAATCAATACCATCACTAGGGGCCTATCACAACGGAGCTATACAATTTGTGGAACCAAACAAATTGCCAGATTGCGACACTTCTAAGCCTGTGTATTGGTTACAAAACAGGGACAATAATCTATCAAAAGCACTATCTATTCTACAAGAAGTTACCTAGTACTAAAGGAATAATAGTGCACATGAATTATAAGGCGTTGGGGTCGTATTTATTCAGCGACCTCAACCCAACTCCTACCAATTCCTAAAACCCAAAAATTGTTTGGGTTTTATTTTTTTATAAAAATTTTTTATAATATTCTTAACGTGACATTTCATCACGATCGAGATGAAGTGTCACGTTCTTAAATTTTAACTTATTCATTTTCCATTTAATGAATCTGGTAACTATTTTGATAAACCTAATAACTTTTTTAATGTGTTGCAACCGATTTAATAATACTTTGAGCAATGCCTATACCTATCATGGAAGATATTAAAGAACTACCACCATAACTTAAAAATGGAAGAGCTATCCCCACTACAGGCAATAATCCTAAATTCATGCCAATATTAATTACAATTTCCATAAAGAACAAAGAAAAAATTCCTAAAATTAAAAAATACCCAAAATCATTATCAATATTTTTTAAAACCCTAATTAAACAATGACAAAGCAATCCATAAAACCCAAACACAAAAATAATACCTACTAAACCAACCTTTTCGGTTAAGCTGGCAAAAATAAAATCCGTACTAGCTTCAGGTAAAAACCTCAACTGGGTTTGGGTACTCTCTAAAAAACCCTTTCCAAACCAACCACCCGAACCAATGGCAATCAAAGACTGATTAACATTATAACTCCTCCCTAAAACATCGGCTGAGGGATGTATAAAACTCAATATTCTATCTTTTTGATAGGGTTTAAAAAAAACAAACCAACTGGTGACAAACAGAACTGCCACAACCAAAAAAACCAATAATAACGAACTTTTTTTAACTTCTGAAAATAGAATCATCATTAACCAAATCAAACCCAAAATTAAAGCTGATCCAAAATCTGGTTCGGCTAAAACCAAAAATATAAAAGGAGAAATTAATAACAAACTACCAACGAAGTATAACCAATTATTTACAAACGTATTATAAATACTTAAATAATAAGCTAGTATAATTATTAAAAAAATTTTCACAAACTCTACGGGTTGAAAATTAAAGCCATAAAAAGCAAACCATCCGGTTGTACCACGCATTGATTTTCCAAAATATAACACTCCAATTAATAAACCTAAACCTAAAATATACAAAGGCACAATATACGCTCGCAAAGATTGATACTTTATATAGCTAACACTAAACATTATGACAAAACCAATACCTATAAAACTGGCTTGTTTATAAAATAGTTTTAAATTACCAGGAATGTCCTGAGATCTTAGAGCAATACTATAAAGAACCAAAAGACTAACCAGAGATAAAACTACCAAAGAAACGATTAACAACCAATCTAGGTTCTTAAACATCCACAAAAATCTCCGCATACTTTTAAAAACTATACTTGGTGAATAGGTTTATATCGGGCTCAATAAAAATTTCTGGACTCGTAGACGTTAGGGAAACGCCCGGTAACGCCACAATAATGTTTCGTTTTTCTTGAGATAATAATTTACTTACGGCCAAACGGGTAATAAACTTTGGACGCTTAACATCATAAATTACAATATTTAAACTTAGTTCTCGCAAATCATAGGGTGTTAAATTTAAAATATCAAATTTAAGTTCAGGGGTGGTAGTAATCTGCTTTACCGTAACAGCTCTAGTAAATTTTTTATTTTCTATAATAATATTACTCGGTTTGCGCATATTAAAATCAACGGCATTCGGCAAACGCGTCCATTTTAAATTTAAAATTTCTAATTTAATATTTGACAGAGAGCCAAAAGACGGTTCATTAAATAACATAATATATTTTTCTTCTTGGTTGGCTATAAAACCCGAAGCCGTGGAACTCTGACGATCGCCATCAACAAATTTATAATCAAATGTTGCTACCTTATAAGGCTGGGGATTATTAATTCGAGCCGCAAAATTAAAACCATTATTACCTTGCACGACAAAAACATCTCTCACATTCAAAGATTGATCAGTATGAAATTGCCTCCAATCCATAAATTGGCTACCTAAATCAAACATAACCTGTTTATGCTGCTCAGTTCCTAAATAATATACTAAGCCTATGTACGTCAAAAAAATATATAAAACAATATTTGAAAAAATCATTATATAAATTAACAATTTTTTTAATTTTGTTTTGTTCCTAATATACCAATAAAGAATCTTTAGTTGGGAGTCATTAAAAGGTCGGCTAGAGTATTCCATAAATTACTTAATAATTAAAATAAATCTAAGATTTGGTTTTTATTAAATATTTAAACCAATCTATAATATGCATGCGGGTGGTTATATTTAATAGTTCTTTAAATATATTAGCGCCATACGAATCTCTTTTATGATAATGGACAAAATTAGCTTCGGTCACATACCATACTTCGTAATTGTTTTTCCATGCGCTTTGACACCAATCAACATCTGAAAAATATAAAAAATACCTAGAATCCATTAATCCAATTTTCTTTAACGCTGACCGAGACACCATTAAACAACTGCTTAAAACCCAATCCACAGACCTAGAATGATTATGATCAAAATCTTGCATTAAATAATGCGCTAAATATTTCTTACCAAAACCGGTTTTACCTAAAAATGTCCTTCTAAACAAAGGCATATAAACCGATGGAAATCTCAAACACGAAAACTGAACACTATAATCAGGATTATATAATTTAGCGCCTGCCATTCCAACCTTGGGATGACCTACCATAAAATTATACAACCTATCAATTGAATTGTCATATATGACAATATCTGTGTTCAACAATAAAACATAATCACCCTTAGCTATTTGTAACCCCAGGTTGTTTCCACTGGGATGTCCTACATTCTTAGATGACGCCACAAATCTAATATGCGGTTCATTATGAGCAACATAATCTCTCATCATTTCAGCGCTACCATCAGTAGATGCATTATCTACAACTATAATCTCATAATTCATAGTGGGCGAATATTTTTTAATACCCTCTAAACAATTTTTCAACAGCCCACGAGTATTATAATTCAAAATAACAATGGATAAAAACATAATTGTGCGCAGCGAATGGGATTCGAACCCACGATCTCCTCCGTGACAGGGAGGCGCTTTAAACCGGGCTAAGCTACCGCTGCAATAAATTAAAAACTAATTTCGGTTTTGATATTACTCATTATTTGTTTGCGTTTCTTAAACATAACCCTTAGTTTCAAGAAAAAATCTTTTAATCCCAACAAAGTACTCCTTTCAAATATTAAAAGATACATAATTTTTTTTAACTCGTATGCTAAAATAAATATTCCGTATTTATACAATGCCGCTCTCGTAACATTTTTAACTAACACAAACAAATGATTTTTATAAGAATGATAATTGATAAAATTGGATTTAAATTTACGATGTTTAAATGTAAATAGATCTCCCATTTGATGAGCTCCTTTAGCAGTACGATCATGATAAGCCAGAGCTAAATGCAAATATTGAAACTTCCACCCCAATAAATGCAAACGATAAGCCAAATCAATATCCTCTTTATACATATAAAAATCTTCATCAAAATATTCAGCTTGACCAGCTTGATTTATAAATTTCACGCTTTCTAAAGCTTCCCGTCTATAAATAGCTGCCGCAGCTGAACATCCAAAAAGCTCTTTATCAGTATTATATTGTCCCGTATCTTTTAATCCTTGCCCTAAATCTACAAATCTATGATTTTTAAAAAATCCTAATCCAGTAGAATCTATAATATCGGTTAATGAATCATCGCGCAAGTATTCATTGGTTATATCCGATGTAAAATTCCAACGCAACATTTTACCAGCCACACTGCCAACTTCGGGATGTTTAGTTATAAATTCCATTAAAATTAATAAAAATTTAGGATCTAAAATAATATCTTGATTTAAAACTAAAACATAATCACTATTGTTTAACTTCAAGGCCTGATTGTGCCCCTTAGCAAAACCAACGTTTACAGAATTATTGATAATTTTAACTTTGTTTTGTTTGTGTAAAAGATTTAAAGGTTGATATTCTTGACAATATTTTTGCGAACCATCCGTGGACGCATTATCAATAATTACTAAAAACCAGTCTTTAAAAATTTGTTCAAAAATAGAATTCAAGCAGTGTGGTAAATATTTTAATCCATTATATGTAACTAAATGAATAGAAACCATTGGCATAATAACTGTGTTAAATTATGTAAACAAGAATCAGTAATTAGTAATTAGTAATTTGTAGGGCCTAAGGCTTTTTACCAGAAAGGGTTGTCCAAGACACTAAAAGACAACTAGCTATAAAAATAGAAGAGTAAGTGCCGAACAATATACCTAGCATTAAAGCCAAAACAAAGTATTTAATAGAAACCCCTCCAAAAAAGAAACTAGCCAAAAGAACTAACAAAGTAACGAAAGATGTATTCACGGATCGCATCGCAGACTGATTAACACTAACATTTATAACCTCCTCAAAACTATCTCGATTCTTAATAGCTCCTTTATGCAGTAAATTTTCGCGAATTCTGTCAAAAATAACCACTGTATCGTAAACTGAAAAACCTAAAATTGTTAACAACGCGGTAATAAATAAAATATTAATTTCTATGCCATAAAAATGACCTAAAACTGAAAAAACACCAATGGGCAAAATAATATCGTGCATTAAAGCTATAATTGCAATAACTCCATACTTCCAAGATTGCGTAGGATAAGATACTTTACGAAAAGCCCAACTTAAATAAATAATAATTGCCAATAAAACAAAAAATATAGCTAATATTGATTTATGGCGCAATTCCGCTCCAATGGTTGGACCAATAAAATCAAATCTTTTTTCTTCTACGCCTTTGAAAGCGCTCTGCAAATCAGTTAAAATCTTTTGATGTTTTTCCTCGTCTATGGATGAGGTCCTAATAACCATACCCTTATCACCTACGCTATTTAATATCAGTTCTAAATTATAAGGCTTTAGCTTTGTTTCAACTTCTGTAATAGAAGGTCGAGTATTGGTAAACTCTAGCTCTATTAAACTGCCACCTGTAAAATCAATACCAAATTTTAGCCCAAATACTACTACGCTAATAACGCTTAAAGCGCATAAAAATCCCGATATACTAAACCAAATTTTGCGTCTACCAATTATATTCATATACTATTTAATTATCTTTACTTAACCATAACCAGCCTAGTTTACCATGTCTCGCGGCTAATTTCAAAAATACCTTGGTTGTTAAAACCGCTGAAAACATACTAATAACAATACCAATGGCTAGGGTTAAAGCAAAGCCCTGAACTATACTATTTCCAAACCAAAACAAAATACCAGCGGTAATTAAACTGCAAATATTCGCGTCTCTAATAGATAACCACGCTCTACCAAAACTATCTTCAACCGCTATACCCAAATGTTTATTATTTTGCAATTCTTCTTTTAATCGCTCAAAAATTAAAATATTAGCATCTACAGCCATGCCCATAGACAGAATAAAGCCTGTAATTCCAGCTAGGGTTAAAGTAATTCCAAAAATTTTCAAAACTGCAAAAGTAATAATTCCATAAATTAATAAACTAGCCACAGCCACAGCACCGGGCAAACGATAATACAATAACATAAATAAAGCCACTAATAATAAACCAATCACGCCGGCGTTTAAACTTTTTTCTAAAGATTCCATGCCCAACGAAGATCCAATTGTATTTTGACTCACTAATTTAATTGGAACTGGCAAGGCTCCGGCATTTAATCTCTGGGCTAATAATTTAGCGCTTTCCAAATCAAACTCTCCAGATATAACCGCCTTACCATCACTAATCGCGCTTTTTACAGTTGGCGCGCTAATTATACTACCGTCTAAAACAATGGCTACGGGTTTTTCCAAATTACGAGCTGTAATTTCTCCAAACAATTTCTTTCCCTCTTCGTTAAATTCCAAACTTACTTCCGGATATAAATTGCTTGAGCCGGAATTAAACTGAACCGATGATTTTTTTAAATGTTGACCGTTTAATTGAGTTTTGACCCACTGTCGAGCTGGTTGTTCACCGGTTTTATATATTAAATGAAAACCAAACTCAGTTTCCACTGGACCCACAATGCTAGAAATGCTTTGAGCCGCAACTGCGTCTGAAAACGATTTTACCATTTGATCGCCTGTAAACCAGCCTAAATCTCCACCACTTTTATCAGCCTTGGGT
Organism: bacterium; assembly: GCA_005239895.1. Lineage (GTDB taxonomy): Bacteria > Patescibacteriota > Patescibacteriia > SBBB01 > SBBB01 > SBBB01. The sequence continues at coordinate 81,369 of SBBB01000011.1, forward strand.
TCCGTGGAATGCTCTTTAACCAACGCCACAAAATTGTCTTTAGTGGCTTTCAATTTTAATTCATTAATTTTTTTACTTGCTTCTTCTTTGGTAAAATCTTTCTCACAGCGCACAGCTCCTTTATAACAAATTAATAAATGATTGGCTTTAAATTCTTTGCCACTCTCAATGGTTTCTTGAAACTCTAAAAACGGAGTATCTCCAATTTGTTTAATAGCCGATTGCACATCTTTAAGTCCTGCCAAAGCAACCAAAACGCGCCATTTATCAGCTGATTTAACAGTTTGCACTAAAGGCTCTTGAACTCCAAATAAATTCACGCGCCTTTCAATCACATCTCTAATACCGTCTAGAGCGCTGGCTCTATCAGCAGGACTAATATTTTTTACATCAGCCTCATAAATCAATTCTACGCCACCTACCAAATCTAGACCTAATTTAAAAGGCATCAATATAAATGGTGTAGTTTTGGGCTGTAAATCTAAAAGAAATGTTTTTTCTAAATAATTGATAGATTTATAATAAAAAGCTGGATAATCTATAAAACCAGCTGCTAAAGTTAATAATAAAATTAAAGCAAAACTAATACGTAATTTTGCTATGGATGTTAATTTAAGCATATTTTAATAATTGTAATATAGTACCAAACCGGGTTTTAAAAAGCAAGCATACCGGGTAAAAGTAGAAAGTTATGTAGAAAGTTATAAAGTTTATCAAGTTATCAAGCAGAATCTGGATGCCATTATAATTCACTGCAATCGCAAAATTAATTGACAATATAAATATACAAGAACAATATAAAACTTGATATAAAAAAATATTGAAGTGTTGAAATTTACAAGACAACTTATTTATCTAGTTTCGATCTAATTTTGCGCGCTGAAACTTTAAACGATCGAGCTGTACCAGCAATTTTATTTTTTCTTCTTTAAGTTTTTCTACTTCGGAGCGTACAACTGCTTGTCTTTCGTGTGTAAATTCACCAATGTCAAGTCTTTTTTGCCAATCAGCCCAAACCTGCTGAATCTCGGCATCTATTTTTTCAACCTGTGTATCCAAAACAGAAATGTCTCGATCTAAAATAAGACGATCTGTTGAAATAACCGGCTCTGGTTCTGTTATTCCGACCTCTGATCTTTCTGATCCTTCTCTCATAATTTTAATTACCTGCTAATTAATACAGGTAGTATTAGTAATATAAGTTAATATAACATATACTATAACATTTTACTCTTTTTGCCTAGAGATACTATAAATAATTAAAATTACTATACTGACAAAAAACCTACTTAGTGGCAAGGCGACTAAGTTTACTAATACGGTTGTTTATTATATAAAATATGCTATAATTAATAAACTAATATTTAAGTTTTAATATATGAATATTTTTACGTCTTCGTTAGTTTTATTTGTAACCCTGTCTCTGGCTTTACCAAGTGCAGCGTTTTCTGCGGAAGTTGCTGCAACCACTACAAAACCAGTTATAAAAAAAGGATTTTGCGTTGATATTTTAAAGCAACAAACAGTAATAAATAAAGAAATAAAAGATCAACAATCTAATGAAACGAACAAAATCAAAAAAACAAATAATTTTTTCAAACAACAAACTAGGAACCAAAAAAATATTCTAAACACGCTAAAAACTGATACAAATAAATTATTTGCAAGACTAGAATCTCGGGCTAGCACTGAAGTCCATAAAAACGCCTTAAAGCAAAGCAAAGATAATACTATAAAAATGATTGAGGAAAGGATAGTATCTGTTACGACCAGCGCTAAAGAACTTGAAGATACAGTGCAAAAGTTACTTGATGATCGAAAACCAGTGTTTGATAATGCTTTGAATAATTATAAAACAAATTTACAAAACAATGCTAAAACAGCTGAAACCCAGTGTGCCAATAAAGCTGATGAAGCAAAAACCAAAACAGATTTCACGGCTGTAAACAAAAAATACAAAACAAGTTTCACTTCAGATATGACTACTTTGGGGAATCTGGATAATTTAATTAAAATAACTGAAAAAACACATAAAATAAAAACAACTGATCAAATTCAAGAATACAAAAATGCTGTTGAAAACTATAAAATCAATCCCTCAAATCCAACCCTGTCATCCGACGGGGCACGCACCACACCAACACCAACACCAACGCCAATCCCGACACCTACTCCTACTCCGGTTTCCACCCCTACTCCAACCCCAACCCCAGTTCCTACTCCTACACCCACACCAACTCCTACACCAGTGCCAACCACCACGCCCACACCAACTCCGACGTCCACACCCGTTCCAACCCCCACACCCACGCCTATACCAACGCCAATAACTCAACCAGAAATAGATCTTGAGCTACAATCCGTTTCTGTATCACCTGAGGGTAGCGCATATTACATCAGCTTATATTTATGTGTTAAGGGTTCCAAAAGCATAAATGATATTAAAGCAACTAACACAAATATAACTGCCTTACCAATAGATTATCTTACTTATACTACAGACAGCGTGCCCCACAAAACAAAGTTGTCGGGCGTTTCTTATCTTGATACCCTAAAAAGTGGAGGCTGTAGTAATATGGGAACCATGATGTATAATAGTGATGCTATAACGCGTTTCAAGAATACCAAAAAAATAACAGTTACACTCGATGAAGCAAATCAAATCCCAGAAACTAATGAAAATAATAATAGTAAAACCTTTATAGGTAATTAAAATATTATATTTTGGTTATTCTTGACGCTTAATAACTGCTCCTAGTTTGTTAAGCCTATTGGCTATATCTTCATAACCTCTTTCAATTTGATAAATATTATCAATAGTTGTTTTGCCGCGTGCAACTAAACCAGCTAATACCAAAGCCATGCCAGCGCGAGCATCCGGGCTGATAATTTCACGTCCATACAATTTTGTAGGACCATTAATTACAACTCTGTGTGGATCACACATAATAATTTTGGCATTCATGGAACTAAGAATATCCGCATAAAACAATCTACCATCAAAAATAGTTTCATGAATTAAACTTAATCCTGTGGCTTGGGTCATTAGTACTGCGTAAGGAGCTTGTAAGTCCGTAGGAAAACCAGGATATTGTTGGGTGGTAACATTAACAGCTTGTAAATTTTTAGCTTTTAAAACTTGAATATAATTTTTACCAATTTTAAAATTAGCGCCAACCTGCTGTAAAATCGTTAATACTACATCTATATGCTCAGGGATAATATTCTTAACCAATAAAGAGCTGCTATTTAACACTCCAGCTATAACCAATGTTCCGGCTTCAATTCGGTCCGGCATTATAACTGCACTACTGGCGTTTATTTCTTTCACACCATCAATGGTAATGGTATGCGTGCCCTGCCCTTTTATTTTTGCTCCCTGTTGATTAAGATAATCTGCTAAAAAAGCTATTTCGGGTTCCATCGCAGCGTTTTTAATAATGGTTACACCTGGAATTAAAACCGCGGTCATCATAATAGTTTCCGTTACCGTAACACTAGCTTGAGGTAAAACTATTTTAGCCCCTTTTAATTTACAACCAGTCACAAAATAATATTTTTCATTTTTAGTAACTTTGCAACCTAAGGCCTTAAAACTTTCTATAAAAAGATTAATGGGGCGCTGACCAATGCGACAACCACCAGGAAGAGGTATTTTAACTTCTCCAAAACGAGCTAACAAAGGACCGCTTAAAATTACAGACGCTCTAAACTTCCCTGAAATTTCTGAATTCAAAATAGTTTTATTTACAGAACTAGTATCAATTGTATATTCGTTTTTATTAATACGCTGGATTTTACCACCCAAATCTACAATCAACTCAATCATGCGACGAATATCTTCAATATCAGGAACATTTTTTAAATGCATTATTTTTTTAGAAAGTACAGCTGCTGCTAGAAATTTTAAAGCGGCATTTTTAGCTCCACCAATACTTACCTCCCCTTTTAATTCATGTTCTCCTTCAATAATAAATTTAAGCATAATTTGAAAAATTTAGTTACACATTACCCAATATATTACGGAATTTAATTAATTCTGTCTAGGATAGCAATACTTGGAAGTCGGACTTCCACTTGGAAGTCCGACTTCCAAGTCAACCACATTTAAAACAAAAGCCAGTAAAGTACTTTTGTTGTTTAAAAGTAATACTGGCTCATAAATAATGAATTGGTGGGGGCGGTGGTTTACTGTTCTTGCAAGCGTTGTTGACAACGATCGTCACGACAGCGCTAAACCGCCCCCATGTGCGAGAAGACATAACCTTTGCTCGCACCACAATGTAATAATGAAATGGGGTGGATGGGTTTTGCTTTGTTATCAAGCGTGTGTTGGTGACGTGTTTTGGGGAACCACGGCAACACTAAACCCATCCTGCACGACTCAGTCAAATGTAAAACAGGTGTTCGCTCGCCACTAATAGCCTCACTTGACTGATTTTTCGTACCCCCAAAATAATCGGGACGGGGTGGTTTTGGGCCAGGTTTGTTACTGATGACTAGCACCAGAAACACGGACCTGAAACCACCCCTGTGCAATGCAATCCACGCGCAGCCTTCTACACGGATCAACCCGATGCCTATGACTGGGTTGTATGGCCACGCTTGCAATAATCGCGCATTGCACCCCTTCGATAAAGAAGCGATCTCTCCCAACCGCTTAGGGCACTCTAGAGAGAATGCTGTTTTTTTTGCGAAAATCACTCAAAACGCAAAAAAACAAGAGATCACCTTAACACAACGAAGCTTTTTTCTTTCTATTTCCACTACTAACGCCACGTTGTGTTCTCTATCGTAAAAATCTCATCCTAAAAACATGATAATACATCATAACATATAGAATATTTTTTGTCAACCCCCACAATTTGTTCCCAAACCTAATCAGTGTTATAATAATAATATATGAAACTAGTATTTGACATTGAAACCGTTGGCGATGATTATGATTCTCTTGATCATGCCACCCAAGAAAATCTTATAAAATGGATTAAAAAAGAAGCTGCTAATGAAGAGGATTATAATGAATTACTGGAAGAACTAAAAAATAATCTAGGATTCTCGCCTTTAACCGGAAGAATCGTAGTGATTGGTATTTTAGATGTCATCCAAAATACCGGAGTCATATACTACGACACCGACAATCCAGCCAACCCGCCACCTGATATTACGGAAGATAATTTTAAATTCAAGTGTGTTTCGGAAAAAGAAATGTTAGAAAAATTTTGGAAAGGCGCAGCTCAATACCAAGAATATATAAGTTTTAACGGCAGAGCTTTTGATGTTCCTTTTATTATGATCAGATCTGCGATTCACCACATTAAACCCACTGTGGATTTAATGGCGTATCGTTTTATAACCCTACCTAAAGTTAGTTCTAAAAATATTGTACACATTGACCTCCTAGATCAATTATCATTTTACGGAGCTGTAAAAAGAAAACACAATCTACATTTATGGTGCCGCGGTTTTGGAATTAAAAGCCCTAAAGCCGATGGAATTACAGGAGACGACGTGTCTCGCCTTTTTAAAGAAAAAAAATTTATCGAAATCGCCAAATACAACACACACGATTTAATCGCGACTAAAGAATTATACGAGTATTGGAATCAATACTTAAGAAATATTTAAGGCTCTAATTTTAAATAAATGTGATCTGTAATGCCGGGCACATTCGTTACCCAAAACGGAGATAATTCAATTCTTACATTTTTTATTTCTTTAAAATTTTGTAGATACTTTGTAACCCAATCTGGACTTTTGTTAGCCAAATCTTCTTTGCGAATTAGTTCTATCACATTTTTGGATAAAATGTCCACATTAACTGTAACATCTAATTTTATTTCTTCTTTATTATCCATAGACAACACCCTGGTTACAACTGTACTTTTGTCTATACCCATATATTGCGTACTGGGATTATCTTTACTTATTCTAGTTTTTATAATTTCTTCCAGGTCTTTAAAATTAAAAGCAACATTATTAACTTGCGCCCCAATCTTTACTGTAAAATCCTTAGCTGGCATTCCAACTACAGGTTTTGCATCCACAGATTGTATTTCAACTAATCTTAGATCTTCAATAACAATATCATCAGGATTTAATGTTTTTTTAAATTCCGCTGTGCCATTACTTAAGGCCTGTTTAACTAGAATATTTTCCGCTAATTTAATATCTTCTTTAGTAATTATTTTAATGGTTTGTTCTATATTTTGACTAGTAGTATTACTGGTTATTTGGGCCTGAGATATTAATTCTCCGTAAATTTTAGATTGCAAACCTGTAAATAACCCAGGGATGGTCAAACGTCCACTTGTCACTGAACTTTCCAGTAAGGGTTTATCGGAACGAACCGTAACTTCTATCTTACCATTGGCTGGAACAACCACCCCACTAACCAATCTAAATAATTTATCGTCTTTGGTTAAAAATCTAGTTTTAACTACTAAGGGTTGCGATTTGGGTGTTTTATTAAAAATAATAATATTTTTTTCTAGAACCCTAACGTCTTCTTTACCGCTGGGCATAAAAACACCCTCTTCATTCACAATTTTAGAAACAAAAGTACCAATTATTGTATTTTTATCACTAACTATGCCGGCTGGTTTGGACATAACGGAAACCTTTAAACTAATAGGCACTTTCTGAACATTAGCAGTTATGAAAATTTCCGCCTTAGCCAAATAAAAATATAAAATTATAATGATTAATAAAGCAATGATTATAAAAAAAGTAACACTGATTTGTTTGTAAATATCAGTATCGCCAGAGGAACGATCACGCTGATTTCTTTTACTTCTTTCTAATTGTTGTTTTAAAGTTAACATATAAAAAAAATTTAAAAATTTAAGATTTAAGCTACAAGCTAAGAAGCTAAGAAGCTAAGAAGCTAAGAAGCTAAGAAGCTAAGAAGCTAACCCTGAGCACCTAAACGCACTAAGGCCTGGTTAACAGTTTCGTGACTAAGTTCGTAAGCTGAAATACAGGTTAATTTTACTTCATCATCTTTATGAAATATTTCTGCCTTCATTATAACACAGTTATCTTTATTCCACAAACTAGTGTTAATATTTAAAATTTTAGGGAAAACCACAACCTCAACTTCCGAAAATTTATCAGCTAATTTTGCAAAAAGCATTTGTTCATTTTTTTTAGTAATAATCTTTTTTACGGAACTTAATATACCCGCCACAATAATTTGCGCGCCATCCACATAATTACTAATATCAATTAAACGTATAGTAGCATTTTTAATAATTTCATAAAAATCCATAAACGGGTGCGCTGAAATATATAAACCCAAAAACTCTTTTTCCCAAGCTAATTTTTCCTGTTTAGTAATTTGAACTTCGGGTTGAGATGTAAAACCTAAAACCGCATCATTCGAATTATTTTTAGAATTATCACCACTTCCACTATTATCACTCGCACTACCTGAATGATCATTATCTAACCAATCAAATAAACTTTCTTGTTTACTTTCTTTATCTTTTAAATAATCTTTATGATATTGCAATAATTTATCCAAATTAGAAATCATCAAACCCCTGTCAGCCAAAGTATCTAAAGCGCCACTTTTAATTAAACCCTCTAAAGTTTTACGATTAAAACCTTTAGCATCAATCCTCTGTAACAAATTAGTTAAAGATTTAAACTTGTCACCCTTATTGCGCTCCGCAATAATAGAAATAACTGTTTCATCGCCTAAATTTTTAATTGCTAAAAGTCCAAAACGAATGGTTTTATCATTAATATAAGTAAAACTTTCACAACTCTCATTGACATCGGGTGGTAAAACTTTAATACCCAAATCTTCACACTCGTTAATAGCTTCGGAAACTTTGTCAATATTACCAGCCTCCGCAGTTAAGACCGCAGTCATAAATTGAGTTGTCCAATGAGCCTTTAAATAAGCTGTAGCATAAGCAATTAAAGCATAAGATGCAGCATGAGCTTTATTAAAACCATAAGCTGCGAAAGGTTCAATAGATTGCCAAATTTTCTCAGCAATGTCGCTTTTTACTTTATGTTTTAAACAACCAGCTAAAAACTTTTCTTTCTGGGCTTGCATTTCTTTAGGAATTTTTTTACCTATGGCTTTGCGCAATTTATCAGCTTCTTCCCAAGTATAACCAGCTAATTCTATGGCAATAAACAAAACATCGTCTTGATAAGTAATAACACCGTAGGAAGTTTTTAAAATTGGTTCTAAACGTGGATCTAAATATTTTACTAAACGCTTATTATGTTTTCGTTTAATAAAATCTGGAATAGCGTCCATGGGACCTGGCCTAAATAAAGCCACCATGGCCATAATATCAAAAATATTATTAGGAGCTAAAGCTTTTAAATATCTGGTCATGCCTGCGGAACCTAATTGAAACAAACCCAAAGTATGACCTTGAGCTAAGTAATCATAAGTTGGTTTGTCATCTATGGGAATATTATCTAAATCAACTGTAATATTCGTAGTTGATTTAATAATATCACGACTATAACCCAAAATAGATAAATTTCTAATACCCAAAATATCAAACTTTACTAAACCAACTGCCTCAATAGCATGCATATCGTACTGAGAAACAATATCTTCCCCTGCAGCTTCTTTTTGAAGTGGCAAATGTTCGATTAAAGGAGCGGCACTTATAACCGTACCAGCCGCGTGCGTGGAAGCGTGTCTAACACAACCTTCTATTTTTTTTGCCAAATCTAAAACTCTTTGAACTTGATTGTCACTCTTATACCAAGCTGCTAATTCCGAACTAACTCTTAGGGCTTCATCCACAGTCATGTGCATACCATGTTTGCCCAGCGGCACCATTTTAGATAATTTATCTCCAAAACTGTACGGATAACCTAAAACCCTAACAATATCTCTAATAGCTGCTTTGGGCATCAGGGTTCCAAAAGTAACAATGCGCGCTACCCTATCTTTACCATACTTTTGAATAATATAATTTATAACCTCATCGCGTTTAACATCCGCAAAGTCCATATCAATATCTGGAGGCAAGGGTCTAAACATATTTAAAAATCTTTCAAACGGAAGTTGGTATGTTAAGGGATTTAAATTTGTAATACCAATTAAATAACCCACAAAAGAACCAGCAGCACTACCGCGTGTAGTATTGATAATGCCTTGCTGCCTAGACCAATTAACAAAATCTGATACTACTAAAAAATAAGTAGCGTAACCTTTTTTAATAATAATATCCAATTCATAATCAACCCTATCCCGACAAACCTTTGAATCTAAGTTTTTATTTTTTAAACCTTCATAAGACATTTGTTTTAAATAATCACCAGGTGTTTGTTGATTGGGAATTTCAAAATTGGGGAAAAGCCACTGCTTACGATTAAAATCTAAATATAATTCAATCCTATCAGCAATTATATTCGTATTGTCAATGGCTTCGGGTAAATCTTTAAATATCTCACGAATGGTTTCTTCAGAAATAAAAGACAAATCCATAGATGACATATTTAAACGATTAGGATCATTAATAGTTTTACCAGTATTAATACACACCATAACATCTTGAGCTTCTCTATCTTCAGGCAATAAATAATGACTATCTTGAGTAGCCACTAAGGGAATAGATGTTTGTTTGGATAATTTAATTAATTCATTATTTAAGCGAATTTGATCTAAGCTATCTAAGTGTCCTTGAATTTCTAAATAAAAATTATCCGCGCCAAAAATATCTTGATGTAAATAAGCCAGCTCTTGAGCTTGGATAAATTTATCAGCTAATAATAATTTTGCAATTTCACCATTTAAACACCCTGACAAACAAATCAAACCTTCGCTATATTTTTTTAATACATTTTTATCTAAACGAGGTTTATAATAAAATCCTTCTAAATTAGAAATAGTTACTAATTTAATTAAATTATGATAACCAGTAATATTATAGGCCAAAAGTATTAAATGAGATAAATCTGAATCAGTTCCACCCTGTTTCTCATATAAATTAGAAGTAATATAAGCTTCAATGCCTATAATAGGTTTAATGCCTGCGCTCGTAGCAGCCTTATAAAATTCTATGGCTCCATACATGTTTCCATGATCCGTAATCGCTAAGGCTGTCATTCCTAAAGTTTTAGCGCGTTTAATGAGTTCGGGAATTTTTGGCAAACCATCTAATAAACTATAATGAGAATGCGTGTGAAGATGTGTAAACATAATTACAATAATAAAATTATTTTGTAAGTTAGGCAATGGACTTGGACCAATCTGGAATCATTAAATGTTTGTTTAAAAAAATTAAATTCCACAACAACAATAATTAGGACCACAGTAGTTTCCACCACAAGAGTTGTATTTGTATGTTTTTAAACCAACTGCACTAACTGATTCGTGGGGTTGATTTCCATAAATATGAAGAGCGTTAAAACAGGAAAGGTTCTGGGTAGGTTGCCCCTCTCTAAGCCCCGCACAAACTGCGTTACAATCAGGACCAGTGCCACATTCACGTCGCACTGCAAAAGTCCATCCACCGCTAGGTTTTAAAGCTGTACAAGTAGCCTCAGCTAACACCTGAGCATTAGAATATTCAGGATAAAATTTTTCATTACCTACTACATCTAATTTTGCTTGGGGATCCTTAGTTCCAATTCCAACATTGCCACTCTTCCCTTCCCACATACTTGAAGGAAGTAAACCTGAGTATAATCTACTAACTTCGGGGTGCAAAAAGAAAAGCTCTGAAACTCCCATACGACCACTTTCTCCCCTAGCTTCATAAAAAGTAAATTTAAGCTTAGTAAACGCACCAGCACCACTAAGTCCAATTTTTGTTAAAAATCTAGAACCTGCATGCTCTTTGGAAGAAAAATCAGCAATAATATTCCATCCAGCTGTAAAACCATAAGTAGGATAAGCATTGAAAATACTTTGTTCAACAAAACCTTCAATCTTAAAATGTTTAGCAGGCCAATAACGAGTAGACCACCCTATCCACGCGCCAGCTTGAATATGATAATTTGGCAGACCTTCAATAAGAATAATTGTTGGATCAGTTCGCGTTGGGGCACTACCAGTATAACTAGGCTGAAAATTGCCATCAAATAATAGTGGAATATAAAGCGCAGCAGTTCCGGTTTGGGTTACAGTATATCTATTATTAGCATTAAACAAAATATTGGTTTCTAATCCAACCGCATTGTAATTTGAAGAAACTACAGTGCCAAGAATATTTCCATCAGCTACTTCTAGTTTTTCTTGAGGATCACTAGTTCCAATTCCAACATAACCATCATTAAGGGCAGCTCCTTTTATACCGTCACCCTTAATAGTCATTGCCAAATGTCGCTTAGACTGATCTGGTTCCTGTAAATCTACCCAAAATTGGATACCACTATCTGATGCTAAAAGAAGATTCTCATGACCACTACCTCCACCATAAGGAATGCTTCTTAAAGCGTGACCAGCTTCTCCGGAACCAATAATAAGTTCACCTCCGGGACTGATTTGTAGATTGTGTCCGTAATTATAGATTCCATAACCAACCATTACATTGCTGAGGTTGGTTCCATCCCACAAATTAATTCCATTATTATGTCCAAGCACTAGATTACCACCACTAACATGTAGTTTATCTTTTGGATCATTTGTCCCAATACCAATATTACCACTTTTTGTTAATCTTAAAACATCATTGATTTGTGTTCCTGCATTATTTGCAGTGAACACTAAATCATCTGTTTCGTCCATGCCATTATACCCAATAGCCCAATTGCCATCATAGTTATCTTTGGCTCTAGACCATCTCAGTCCACCCCAACTTTTTTTTGTGGGCATGTAAAATTGAAGTCCTTCAATCCAATTGCCTGGCGTTGGAGTAATTCGTGCATTGCCATTGACATCCAATATTGCTTTGGGATCATTTGTTCCTATACCAACGTTGCCAGTAGAAGCTATTCTCATGCGTTCAATACTTGTACCATCTGGTCCAGTCGCAAATACTAAATCCCTCCAATTAGAAGAAATTCCAGTTACATTTCCTGGAATTCCATGAATAGGTTCAGCCTTACCACCTTGAGCAACTAAAAATAAATGTGAACCCCAACTTGAATTCAATTCAAGCATGGACCTTCCTTTGGTTGGCTCTGTAGCAACTGGAAAACCAATTGCCAGACGAACATCGTCATCTACAGTGGAACCAAGAACATCAAGTTTGGTTCTAGGACTCGGTGTTCCAATTCCAATATTACCTTTATTATAATAAATATCATTTCCTGAAGTTGTCCATTGGCTTAATCCCACGGCAACACTATTTACAACACTGCTTATAGAA
>SBBB01000025.1 GCA_005239895.1 bacterium
ATGATCATCGAAACTTTTTCCTTCAATTAAAGAGCTATATTTTTCTTCATTAAATTTTAAAATTATAGAATCATAATCAGCTAAATGCTTAGCTTGAATCACCAAGTAAGAACCAAAAGGATTAGCGGATAGTATATTTAAGGGTTCTAACCACTGCTGTTGATTTTTATACATGTCTTTATATTTTTGGTGGGTTTTAGCGGCTGTGATTAGATCAACCCTTTTAACCTGTGGTAAATTTTCTAGTTCTTTTTTAATAGTGTTTATTTGTATATCCGTTATTTCGGGCTTAAAATATATACTGACATTTATTTTATCTTTTAAGATTGTGGTCCCCTGTTTACCTAAAACATTCACCATCCATAATAAGTTCATAGATGTTAGTAAAAGAAATATAGTGAATATAGTCACTAATGATAACCAGGTGTTTCGGGCCATGCTTTGCGTGGCAAATTTTACGCTTCTCCAAAAAGATATCCAAAACATAAATTTATTATATAAAATATTTTCCAACTTGTTGGTCTGAAATTAAGGCCCCCATATCAAGAGTGATAACACGTTTACCAATTACATTTACGATTTCACGATTATGAGTCACTAGAATTATAGTTGTACCCAGTTTGTTAATTTTTAAAAGTAGATCTATAATTTCATTAGCATTAACTGAATCTAAATTACCCGTTGGTTCGTCGGCTAGAATAATTCTAGGATGATGTATAAGGGCTCGCGCAATACTGACTTTTTGCTGTTCCCCGCCTGATAGTTGCGAGGGATAACGATGAGCCTTGTCTTCTAAGCCTACTACAGTTAATAATTGAGGAACAATTTCGTTTATGCGCTTAGATCGTTCGCCACATACTTCCATGGCAAAGGCAATATTTTCAAATACGGTTTTTTTAGGTAATAATTTTAAATCCTGAAACACAACACCTATAATGCGTCTTAAATAAGGAATTTCCGAGTAAGGCATATTATGAATATCAATGCCTAAAATATTAATAGTTCCACTGGTTGGTTTTTCGTCCGCAATTAATAATTTAGATAAAGTTGTTTTGCCAGCTCCGGAACGCCCTACAATAGATACAAATTCTTGTTCTTGAATAGATAAATTGATATTATTAAGCGCTATAAGCTTATTATCGTAAACTTTATGAACATTTTCAAATTTAATCATAAATTTATTTAAATTTATAAACAATTATCAATACTTGAAGTGTTTTTGTTTTTTATTTATACTATTAGTTATGCTACAACAGCATCTTTTTACTTAATTTTCAATTATAATTATGAACTTAAAAGCCGAAGCCCTAAAACTTCATAAACGACATAAAGGTAAGATAGAAATTATATCAAAAATAGATATAAAAGGTCAAAAAGAATTAAGTCTGGTTTATACTCCGGGAGTGGCGGAAGTGTCCAGGGAAGTATATCGCTGTCCCAGTTCTATTTATGATTATACATCTAAGGGAAATATTGTGGGAGTTGTCACTGACGGCAGCGCTGTTCTCGGTTTGGGAAATATTGGGGCTGAGGCTGCTTTACCGGTTATGGAAGGCAAATGCGCGCTTTTTAAACAATTAGCAAATATTGATGCGTTTCCTATTTGCATTAAAAGTCAAGAACCAGGGGACATTATAAATATAGTGAAAAATATAGCTCCTGGTTTTGGGGGTATTAATTTAGAAGATATAGCTAGTCCTAAATGTTTTGAGGTTGAAAAAGCTTTGCAAGATATTGGTATACCAGTAATGCACGATGATCAGCATGGAACAGCTGTGGTGGTTTTAGCGGCCTTAATGAATGCTTTAAAAGTTGTGGATAAAAAACTTAATGAAATTAAGGTGGTTATTAGTGGAGTGGGCGCGGCTGGTATAGCTATAGCTAGACAATTGTTGTGTTTGGGTTTTGATCAAAATTATTGCGTTCCGGTGCGAGAAATTATTTTATGTGATAGTAATGGAATTATTCATCGCGGGCGAACAGATTTGAATACTCAGAAACTTGAGCTCTCCAAGATTACTAATTTTGCTAATATTAAAGGAATTTTAGCAGATGCTTTGGTGGAAGCTGATGTGTTTATAGGGGTTTCCAAAGCTGGAGTATTAAAACGCAAAGATGTTTCCAGAATGAATCCTAAGTCAATTATATTTGCCATGGCTAATCCTATGCCTGAAATTGACCCTAAAGATGCTTTAAAAGTTGCGGCTGTGTTTGGAACAGGGCGCAGTGATTTACCAAATCAAATTAATAATTCCCTAGCCTTTCCTGGAATTTTTAAAGGCGCGCTTATGACTAGAGCTAAAACTATTAGTCCGGCTATGAAAATAGCTGCTATCAAAGCTTTAGCTCGATGTGTTCGTGTGCCTACTAAAGATAAAATTTTACCATCAACTTTGGATAAACAAGTTGTTATAAACATAGCAGCTGCGGTTAAAAAAGCCGCTCTTTCTGGGAAATAAAGTGGGTTTTTTGTCGTATTCCCGAATTTCCCCTGTCATTCCCGCGAAGGCGGGAATCCAGGCTTATTCCAATATAAATACACATAATGTATAAATTTTAATCAATAAATAAGTAAAGACTTAACCTTATTAAAAAAGAAAACTCTTTTTAGAAAGATTTAATTAATGAACTACGGTTGTAGTTTAATATTAACACCGATTGGAGCAGAAATAATAAATGTACACGCTCCTGGATTCCCGCCTTCGCGGGAATGACATGAAAATGGTATGTAATGAGAGGAAAATCTCGGGAGTCTATGATTGAATTATTGTTTAATAATTTTTGTAAAGAAATATTTTATCATTTAGTGGTGTATTGTGATTAGACTTCTGCGATAAAATGTTGGAGGTTGACAAAAAGACAAAAATATACTAGTATGGAACATGCAAGACAGATTTTGGAGCTACAAAAAAGATCGTTGATTTTTTTGAGTGTTTCATAAACCAATAAGGAGGACAAGCTATGAATTCTATAGTTGCATGGTGGAGAACATTGGTAATTGAACTGCAAAATACAGATATTAGTCGTTCATTTTCTCCCAAGAACGAAATGGAGCCCGGAGATATTTTCCTTGGTGACGCTGATGACGATTCTAAAAGGTTGTACTGTCTTTCCAAGAAATACGAACAATCATCATTAGAATCTTATCAACTAGCCAATGGTTCCAATGATGAGAATGTGGCAGGATTTCATAAAAAGAAAGGCAAAGAACTACAAGAAAAGGCGGATATTCTTATGGGTATGTTTGCGGAAGCGCTCAGAACACTTTTAAATGCGTGGGACAAACCCCTCGTTGGAATTAGAAAGGATTGGAAAGTTGTTTGGACCGATAAAATTCCTGCAGGATTTGTCATTGGTATTATTCGTCCACCTTCTGAAGAGTAAAAGGTTGATGCACTTACAAGTACTAATCATTATATCATTGCGCTATTCCTGGTTATTATGAGGAATAGCGCTGTTTTTTATTTTACTGAGAAATGACCTTGTATTTTTTATGGTTTATATAAGAAAATTTCCAATATTAACATTGAAATTAGAATTATTATTGATATTGTAAGTGTTTTTTGACATCCTCACCAGCAATAAATTGCGGGTAAAATTAAAATTAAAAATAATTAAATTTCACTTAAAATCTGTGCGATGCCACCAAATAACAAGAAAGCGATTAATAATATACCAAGGGCTAAAAATAATAATCCAAACAGGATGTTTTTAATAATATTCTTTATTTGTATATAATTTAAAATTAAAAATAAATTATCTTTCGCAAAGTATTTTGCATTGCGTATTTTTTTTGTTTCCTCAAGATAATAAGTAAGCTATTATATGATCCGTAATAGTATTGTTCATTATAGTATATCATACATTGTATTATAATTATACATGACACTTTGGTGCGATCGCACCGAAGTGTCCGTAAAGTAAACTAAATAATAAAAGCAGAGTTTACGTGTAAGGTGGGGTTGATGTGTTAGGGTTTACGCGTTTTTGTTATTCACGACCCATTTGTGTTATTAATTCCATTAACCCTATTTCCATTTTTCCATTAAAGTTTTATTTAACAAAAAAGTTGAATCTTAGAGCCAACCCCGTTAGAGATTATAAAAACCAATGTTATCTATTTTAGCTATAACTATGATTATTAGCTTGTTTAATTACAGGTATCAAGTATAGATCTCTAAACAGAGCCAACCCCGGGAATCGAACCCGGAACCTCTGCTTTACGAAAGCATTGCTCTACCGATTGAGCTAGGCTGGCAAATGTACAATTTAATGTGTCATTCTTTGAAAGACTTTGTTTATAGGTCTTACTAATTTATAGATATTATACCAATATTTATTATATATAATATCAAAGCTTGGTGGATAATCAATGCTTAGTCCTGTATTTTGTTCACCTTGATTTAGACTTACAAACCCAGTTTTAAATTTTGTTAAACTTTGTAGTTTTAATTCATGATTGGGGGTATTTTTAGATACACCACCAAAATTATAGTATTTATAACTTAAATTTTTACTATGTTTCATAATTTCCCAATGTAGTAAGTAGGGCGCCATTAAATTACGTTTACTAAAATCAAAACCACCATGCAAATATGTTGCTGTGTCTCCAAAAAACGCAATCAGGGCAGTAGCTAAAATATTTTTATTTTGTTGAGCTACGAACATTTTTAAGTCTGTCCCGTATTTATTTTTGTTATTCGTTAAAGTTTGAATAATTTGACCATAATATTTTTTAGTATAAATTCTAAATTTGTTTCTTTGACCCGAACTAAGTATTAATTTATAAAATATATCCAAGTTCTCTAAAGGTTCATTGGAAGTTATAACTGAAATATTGTGTCGTTGACTCAAGTTAATATTATATCTGGCTTTAGATGACATGTGATTGAGCAGATTTGATTCGGAAATGTTTAATTTAACAAATAGTTCGGAAGCTGGTTGGGTGGAAGCAACTACATAACCATTATCAACAGTTGGCATATTAAGACTAGGATCAAATCTTAAAAAAATAGCCTTGGGCGCAATATCTAATTTAGTTATGTATTGAAGTAGTTCGTTCCAAGATGATTCATTTAAATTTTCATTTAAAATTACGCCGCGCGGGCAATATAAATATGATTTTGAAAGCGGCAGTGATTGTTGTATAAACAATCCACAACCATTCATTTTTTGCTCAGAGTTATAAAACGCTAAGCGCGTGATTTTATGGTTTAATTTTTTTTGTAATTCACCCCACTCATAAGATTGTAGTAATTGAGTTCTTTCTTGGGAGCACAAAAATTCATTCCAATTGGATTGATTATCAGCTTCGTGTATAGCCAGCATATACTGTTAAATAAATATTTCTATAACAGTTTTGGTCATATTTAAGATGGTTGTAGCGAGCGTGGATGTGTATAGCATATTTTGAAAGGCTGGTACTTTAGCAATCAATCCTTGGGTAAAATATAAAACCGTACCTATGCTAAAAACACCCTCTAGAAATCCCAAACTAGCGCCCATTATTCTGTTTATTATACCTAAAAAAGGTATAATAGTTAGCAAAGATAAGGCTTTATCTAATATTCCAAAAACTAGACCAATTAATCTATTGGTGATTGTAAATATAATGATATACGCTACGATTTGAGCGGCGGTAGTATTAGTAATTATATTTGCAAAGAAGGGTGTCATCATTTCGTAGGTATTATTGGCTATATACGCTCCAGCTATAATTCCAATCAACGCTCCGAGCGTGTGAATTAACCCAAAAACAAAACCCAATAGCGCGAAACCAGAAATAATTATTAATAAGACAACATCTAACCACATCATAGATTTATTTTTTAAGTTAAGTATGAGTATTATTGAGCGGCTGCATTTTTTTGGTTTTATAATATATCATTATACTGCAGATTATAATTATTAGTAAACTTACCCACTGAGGAAATCGTAGATTGTAAATTATTAAAGTTTCATCAACTCTTATAAATTCTAGAATAAATCTACCAATAGAATATAAAATCAAATAAGACATAAACAATAACCCAGAATATTTGAGTAATTTTTTTATAAATATAAACAATAATACCAGGAGAAGTAAGTTCCAAATAATTTCGTATAAAAATGTGGGATGGAAATAAATAATATTTTTATAAATTTCAGGTCTATAAATTGGATCAATAGGAATGCCCCAACTTAAATTTGTGGGTTTGCCAAATAATTCTTGGTTAAAATAGTTTCCCCACCTGCCAATAACTTGCAATAATAAAACTGGCAAGGTTATTAAATCTGCTAATTGCCAAAATATTGTAGTTTGTTCGGTATTAGATTTTTTGTAAATAATTTGACCTCCAGCTAATTGTATAGAATTATTAACTGGATTTATTTGTTGTTTGGAGCTATAAAAAACCAAGACTAGCAAACCACCCAAAACACTACCATGCAAGCTCATGCCACCATCCCAAACCTTAAATATATCTAACAAATTATTACTATAATGATCCCAATTTAAAGCTGCAGAGTATAATCTGGCGCCTATTAACCCTCCCAAGGCTAAATATAAAGTTACATCTAATAAATTAATTTTTGGATTAATGATTTTATATTTTTTATTTATCAAGGTAGCCAATCCTAGACTGATTACTATTCCGACACTAATTAAAAAACCATACCAATATATATTTAGGGTATCAAACGCGAATATGATGGGACTGGGGTGATAAGTGTGTAAAAACATAAATTATTTTTTATATAGTTGTTTTTTTTGTTGTTGTATGGAACGACGAATATAATCGCCGGCAATTTTGGTTTTAACAAATTGTAGCCAATCTGCGTTAGGATATTTGCGTTGTTTATTGGTAATAATTTTAACCACATCATTGTTGCGCAATTTAGTATCTAGAGATACGATTTGATTATTCACTATGGCTGAGATGCACTTGTGACCTAAGTCACTGTGAATTGTGTACGCAAAATCTATAGGTGTGGCATTGTAGGGCAAATCAATAACATCTCCGCGCGGCGTAAAAACAAAAATATGATCTTTAAAAATATCATTTTTAATAGACTGTAAATATTCTTTATAGTTTGTGCTTTCGTGTTGTCTTTGAATTATTTCGTCAATCCACTTAAATTGATGTTTGTGGTTTTTTTTGTTTTGCGGTTGAACAGTTTTATAATACCAGTGAGCTAAAATTCCATAGCGAGCGGCGTCTTCCATTTCTTTGGTTCTTATTTGTACTTCTATAACATGACCATCTTGATCAAACACAGTGGTGTGCAACGAACTGTATCCATTTGGTTTAGGTTGAGCAATGTAGTCCTTTACTCTACCCCTTAATGGTTTCCATATTTGATGTATTACGCCTAGTATAGAATAGCAATCCGGAATATTTTTAGTGATAATTCTTATCGCCACCATATCATGCACGCTTCCAATATCCCAATTATGTCTGACTAGTTTATGATATAAACTATAAATATGTTTTGTGCGTCCATAAATTTGCACTACAGGTTGGTCTTTCAATTTTTTCAATAAAACCGACTGATCTTTCTTTAAAATTTTTTCTTTTAAAGGATATTCTTTTTCATTTATTAACAAGGTTCTTTCGTATTCTTGACTATTAACATATTTAAAAGCTAAATTTTCTATAGATTCTTGTACATCGCGTATACCCAAGCGTCCGGCAATGGGCGCGTATATTTCCAAAGATTCTAAGGCTATTCTATATTGTTTATTAACTGGTAAAGCGTCTAGGGTTTCTAGACTGTGCAATCTGTCGCTAAATTTGATCAAAACAACCCTTAAATCTTCGGCTATAGCTATAAACATGCGGCGCAAATTTTCTATATAACGTTCTTCGCCTCGGTATTTTAGGGTTCCTAGTTTAGTTACTCCATCCACCATAAATGCTACATCACTGCCAAAATTTTTATTTACATCTTCTATGGTATATTTTGTATCTTCCGGGACATCGTGCAACAAACCAGCTATAATCATAGATGGCTCAGTTTTTAATATAGCTAAATGTTTAGCTACAGCCAGAGGATGAATTATATAATCTTCGCCTGATGCGCGTTTTTGCCCTAAATGAGCCTGATATGCAAATTCATAGGCTTTTTTAACCTCTTCTACATCCA
This sequence comes from bacterium, assembly GCA_005239895.1. Lineage (GTDB taxonomy): Bacteria > Patescibacteriota > Patescibacteriia > SBBB01 > SBBB01 > SBBB01. Next base: position 8,125 of record SBBB01000025.1, read on the forward strand.
TATCAGGATAATTTTTTTGAGCTATGGTTAGTAGTTCATTAAGTTCATTTAAATATAGCATATTTGTTTTATTTTATGGTTATTTATGAGGTGGGTGTGAGATTTGAACTCACGATCCTTTAGGGGATACTGGTTTTCGAAACCAGCGCCTTAAACCACTCAGCCAACCCACCCACTCTTTCATTATAATCAATTATTTTTTATAATAATAGATAGCCTATACCAGATACAATACTGCATCTGGTCAATTAGATAAAAACTGAAAATTATTTTTTTATGATACATATTAAGTATTTTTTATTATTATTTGTTTTATTATTACCGTTATTGGTAAATAGTGAAGTAGTTGATATGGTTGAAGATAGCAATTTTAATCCCCATGAAATTTTATCTGACGCCGATCTAACCGATTATAATTATTTGTCTCAGGACGATATTCAAAAATTTTTAGATAATCGTAAGGGTATTTTAAAGAGCTACCGAGTTGCTGTGAATGGTGTAGATAAAAGTGCTAGTCAAATTATTCATGAAGCTAGTCAAGAGCATAAAATTAATGCGGAGTTTATTTTAGCTCTGTTGCAAAAAGAACAAAGCTTGCTGGACGATACTTCTCCATCTCAATATCAATTAGATTGGGCAACGGGTTATTCCAAGTGTGATGGGTGCAATGGAGTTGCGGCTTATAAAGGTTTTTCTCAGCAGGTATATCATTCCGCGGCTCGTTTTAGGTATTATTTAGATAATCCAGAGCAATTTAAAGTAAGCGCTAATAAAACATTTATAACCTTAGATAATTTTATTATTATTCCCAAAAATAAAAGTACAGCCACTTTGTATATTTATAATCCTTGGCGAGGTGGAGTTATTTATAACGGGAAGTATGTTGGCGCTAATTATAATTTTTATAAAATTTGGGACAGAAACTTTCGTTCAGTTTATCCCGACCAATCTTTATTGCATGAACGCGACACTAACAAATATTGGTTAATTGAAAATAAGTTGCGTAGAGGATTTGTGGGTACGGAAGTGTTAATGGCTTTATACGATCAAAATTTAATTCAACAAAGCCGAATTGTGCCTGAACGCAAATTAAGTGTTTATCCTATAGGAGCACCCATAACATTTAATTATATTTATTCGGGAGTATATGTTGAACAGTTTATTCCCGACAAACCCTGGGCTTTAGATAAATCCGAAGCGGTTTTTAAATTTAAAAATTTGGGTAAAAAAACCTGGACTAATGATGATGTAACTTTGCATTTAAGCACGGTCGCAGGAGCAAAAAGTATTTTTTATGATGAATCTTGGCCCGACTTAAGTGGAGGTATTTCTAGTGAAGAAAAGTCTATCGCCCCAGGCGATGTTGCGACCTTTAGGGTAGCCTTAAATTTAAACACTCAACCCGGAACTTATGAAGAGCTGGTAAAATTAAAACATATTTTGCAATCTACAACCACCATGACAAATTTAGCTGTTAATAGCGACCCTAGCGCCAAACCTCAGATAAAGGTTAAAACATCTTACTTTGTTGAATCGATAGAAGATTTTATGCCGGAGGGTATATTAGAGCCTGGTAAGAATTATAAAGTTACGTTTGTTTTTAAAAACGCTAGTAAGATAAATTTTCAGAAAAATAATTTAAGACTAAGCGCTTACGGAGAAGATAAAAAAGATAATCCGTTTTATACTTCCGAATGGAGAGACAAAATTAAAGTTGCTTGGTTAGATCAAGACGTAGTTAAACCTGGAGAAACAGGCTCTTACACTTTTAGTATTAAAGCTCCAACCAAGAGAAAACTTTATAAACATAGTTTTGAACTTAGTTTGCACCAAAATAACAAACAATATGTTGTCGCTATTAATAATAAGGACAAAATCAATTTTATAACTCAGGTTGGCAAACAGGATAACACGGGCAGGGTTTTTAAAGATGTGGAAAATACTGATCGAACATTTTTTATGAGCTTAATGTCTCCGTTTATTGCTAAAGTTGTAGAATCTAGTATTCCTGTTGAAATGAAGCCTGGAAGTATTCGTAAGGTTAAGTTAGTTTTAAAGAACACTGGAAATGTTATATGGAATAAAGGGTCATTGCGTCTTAGTTCTTATGATGAGGCGCTAGGTGATAAACACCCCAAGAAAACATCTGGTGTTGGTATAAGTAAATTTAAATCCCCTTCTTGGAGAGATAAATTTAGAGTTACGTGGTTAGATCAAGAATCAGTTAAACCTGGCGAGCAAGGGTCATTTACTTTTACTCTCCAAGCGCCTAAAAAAATTGGAGAGTATAAACATAGCTTTGTTTTAAGTTTACATGATGAAAAATATAATAACCGAGCTATTACTATTAATGATAATCCTAAATTAATTTTTGAAACCAAGGTAGCATCTAAGGTTACACCCAAAGTTGAGTCCAAGACTAAATCTAAAACTACAACCAAGACAGTAAATAAAACTACACCAAAAACTAAAGCCACAACTGGAGTTAAGAAAAAATAAGATAAAAGATAGCTTATTAGTTTCTTGGCTGGTAGCTTATTAGATATTCCCAAAAAACTAAAAAGCTAAAAAGCTACATTGTCCTTCCGAAGCTTTACGCGAAGGAGGACAAGCTAAAAAGCTACAAGCTGATCTATAGTGCTTTGGAGATTTTTATTCCACAAATCGTAATAATATTTTCGGCGATCATTATCGTGAAATTTTAAAACATTATCTGATAAGACTACATCACTATTTTGATTAGCCAGACTTTTTAGTCTAGATGGTAAAATAAACATTTGAAATTCCTTAGCAAGTTTTTCAATCCAGTTTAATTTAAGTTGCGTTTGAGACGGAATTGAATCCGAAACATTATTTAAAGCGCGTTGTTTAATCCAGGCATTAGCCTTAATAAATTTATTATAAGTGTCATTTCGGTTTAAGAGTGGGTATAAATTTTGAATCCAATAAATTAAATAAATATCATTATTAGAGATTGTTAAATGTTTAATATTCAAGTTTTGATCGTTGATAAAAAAACATAGACAAATTTTATTAGTACGGTTGTGTTGTTTAGGGCGGAGATTAAAAAGGCTTAAAAAGCTTAAGGTTATTAACCTGGTTAACCATATGTAATTAGGTTTGGTTATAATAAAGAGATCTATGTCGCTTTTCTCGCTGGCGTTTTTGTATCCCAAAGAATTACAAATACCAATAAATTGAATAAATGGTAGAGCGCTAAATATATTTTTTATAAAATTAGCCAGTTTTATTTTTAAAAACGATAAAGTATAGCGATGCAATCTAGTGGCAACATTTATTTCATTGTTTTTTAAGTAATACAAGCCGTGACTATAAGAAATGATGGATTGTAATGGTTTTTTCTGTAAAGTGTTTAATATTTGAGTTAAGTTAAGGCTAGATTCATCCCCTGTTCTATTAGAGATATATTTTTGAATTTCGGTGATGGTTAAAGGGAATTTGAAAATATTAAAATATACAATTACTTCTAGAATTGATTTTTCAAGAAGCGACAACTGGGGCATATTTTTTTAATTATTTAACATCCAAAGTGATTTTAATGATTTTGGTGCCATCTACGATAGTAAATATTTCATTCTTATTTAAATACAGTGGTATAATTGCGGTGTTATTCATATCAAAATTATATTGACCTAAGTTGTGAAATTGTGTGCTTGACACGAAAAACAGATTTTGAGTTGCGCTTTTTTTATCCGTAGACATAGCAACCGCAATATCACCATTATTATTAATATTTGAATAACCATTTATAGAACCGTATTGATTTTTAGTAACTTTTTTGGTTTTATTATTTATCAGTATGTTTAGCTCTAAGTCTTTGTTTTTGGTTAAACAGTTATAGAATAAATTATTATTTAAAAAATAAAATTCACTTGAAGATTCGCACTTTTCATCTAATAAAACATTACCATCATCATATAAAAATAATCCACTTCCTAGTTGAGTTATTAATTTATTTGCATCTTCAGAGATTTCAATTGGTGTCTCAGGTAAATAGTCACTAAAATTTACAGTATACGTTTGGGTTAGCTCTCTTTTATCTCGGCTAAATAAATTTAGTTCCATATGATCAGATTCAGACATAGATTTTGTAGCCACCAAATTTCCGTCTTTTGATAATGTTAAGGTTGGTAATTGATTGCTATCTACTCCAAAGTCTAGAATTTTATTATCAAAGCTGTGCATTTTTTTAAAAGCATTATTTCTAAATATAACTATATCTGTATTATTAGCTATAAATGCCAGAGTATTATTGTGTATTTGCATGTTTGTTGGTTGGGATTTTAAGGCGTAGGTATAATTGTTACGTAATTTCAAGTCAATTACCAGCATTTCTTTATGACCATGGGCAATAGCTAACATTTTACCGTTTGGAAAGATTGAAAAAGAGTGTTCATCAATATTTTTATATGTTCCGATTTTAAATTTTTTATCCAGCATGGGATTATGAACAAATATATCAAAATTTTCATCATTTTTATGTTCCGCAGCAAAAATAATAGCTGAGGCATTATCAGACATAGAGCGGAGTACATTTTTTTCCCATTTTTTAGGAAATATAATAGATTTATATTTTCTTCTATCAATTATAAAAGATGTGGTGGTTTCATTATCATAAAGCAAATAACCATTTCTACCCTTCACTAAAATTGCTTGATAATCTTCAGAAAATTCCATACCTTTAAAATCCCTAAATGTTGGACGATCTTCGATATTTAATAAATCCTGTTTTTTGATATTACTTTTTGGTTGTTGAATGGATTGATTTTGAGCCTGTTGTTTAGCTTTCTCCAGTAAGGAAATTTGTTGTTGTTTAACCTTACCGGTTAATTTATCTTTTATAAACTGTTTCACGCTAGATTCATATATATATCCGATTAACATTACTCCAGCCACAACTAATACAACTAATACAACATATAACAGAACAATCCCCGATTGAGAATTTATTTTATTTTGAAATATTTTGATATTTTTAGATTTCATACTAATTTTGACGCTCTGTTTTGTCATTTTCATTTATATTTCAAAATTATATCATATTGTAAATTAGAGCACAATGTTTGGTTCTAGACATATAGGGATACATTTGTTAAACTAATAACTGTATGATTATTAAGAAAAATTTGGGGAAAATTAAAGAATTATTAACACGCGGCGTTAGTGAAGTTGTAATTTTAAAGGATTTAAAAGAAAAATTATTATCCGGCAAGTCCTTGCGTGTTAAGATTGGTATTGATCCCACTAGTACTAATGTGCATATTGGGCGCGGGGCAACTTTATTAAAATTGCGAGATTTTCAAGAGCTAGGCCATAAAATAGTTTTGATTATCGGAGATTTTACGGGTGTTATTGGAGATAGTTCGGATAAAGAACAGGAGCGCCCGGCCTTATCCGCAGAAACTGTAAAAAATAACATGCGAACTTACATTGATCAAATTAGCAGAATTTTAGACGTAAGTAAAATTGAGATACATTATAATTCCGAGTGGCTATCTAAATTAAACTATCATGAGATTAGTAAGCAAGCCAATCAATTTTCATTGTCTGAATTTATGGCGCGTGAAAATATTAAGAAAAGATTTGAAGCTGGTAAGCGCGTATCTTTGTGTGAAGTTTTGTATCCTTTAATGCAGGGTTATGATAGCGTGGCGATTAAGGCTGATATTGAAATTGGTGGAACTGATCAAAGGTTTAATATGCTAGCCGGCAGGGTTTTGCAAAAATATTATAATCAAGATTTGCAAAATATTATAATGTTGAATTTAATGCTGGGCACGGATGGACGAAAAATGAGTTCTAGTTGGGGCAATACTATAAATATTATGGACGACCCTAAGGATATGTTTGGAAAAGTAATGAGTATGCCTGATCATATAATGTTAGATTATTTTATTTCTTGCACGCGTGTAAGTTTAGACAAAATTAAAAAATATAAAACAGCATTACAAGATACAAAAGTAAATCCTAAAGATATTAAAATGGATTTAGCGTACGAGATTACTAAATTATTTTCCGGAGAATTAAATGCCAAACAGAGTCAAGAATATTTTATTTCAACTTTTCAGAACAAAGATTTGCCAGCAGATATTAAAGAGTGTAAATTAAATAATAAAAGTATTGTGGATGCGCTGATAATTAGTGGTTTGGTTGATAGTAAATCTAAAGCTAAAACCTTGATTGGCCAGGGCGGTATAAAGATTGATAAACAGGTTGTAAAATCCATTGATGCATTAGTAAAGTCTGGAAATGTAATTCAAAAGGGAAAAAGATTTTTTGTTAAAGTGATATAAAAGTTACTTGTATCTCTTATCAGGATGGGTGGCTGAGTGGTCGAAAGCGGCACACTGCTAACGTGTTAGGGTCTAAAAAGCCCTCGCGGGTTCGCCCTATCATCCGATAGGGCTTGCCCTATCGTATGATGGGGCGTCCTGTCGAATGACAGGACGAATCTATTTTATACGAAGAATTGGTGTAAATAAAAAGTATGTATTTCGTTTATGTTCTTGCTTTAAATAATGGTGATTGTTATATTGGATCTACTGAAAATTTGAAGCGTAGAATTGTTGAGCATAAATCGAACAAGGTTAATTCAACAATAAATAAAAGTTCAAAACTTATACATTATGAAGTGTATAAGCTTAAAAGCGATGCTTTAAGAAGAGAGAAATTTCTTAAAACAACTGAAGGCAAAAGATTGTTGAGGCAACAAATACGTGATATATTAAAACAAAATAAGACGTAAAAGTGAAAGGAAGGGTGGCTGAGTGGTCGAAAGCGGCACACTGCTAACGTGTTAGGGTCTAAAAAGCCCTCGCGGGTTCGAATCCCGCCCCTTCCGCCTTCGTCACGACGTAGCTTTAGCGAAGTCGGACTTCGCCAAATCTACGTCGTGACTACGGCGTGACGCAGTCCGCCTGGTCGAGCGAAAGCGGGCTATATTCAGAGTTAAAGCAATGAATAATTATGTATTATGTTTACTCTCTAGAATGTAAAGATGGTTATTATATCGGATGTACAGATAACTTGAAAAACAGGCTTTTAAGACATAAAAAAGGATACATACCTGCAACAAAAGATAGATTGCCAATAAAACTTGATTTTTATATAGCCTTGCAAAATAAATATAAGGCTTTTGAATTTGAAAAATACCTTAAGTCTGGTTCAGGAAGAGCTTTTTTAAATAAACATTTTATATAATTTAAAACATAGTAAATAATATGGAAAATGAAATAATTTATATGTGCGATGGAACTTGCAAGGGTGTATCTAAAGAGCCTGTAAATTGCGGTGATCCAAACTGTAATTTGTATCAAAAACCACTTAAGAAACATGCGCAATGCGAATCTTGTGCTACAGCTTCATTAAAAGACAACCAAACCCATGCTTGTCCAAATTGCCAAGCGCTTTGAGAATCTATGTTTAGTACTCGGAGTACTAAACATTAATTAATCATTTCTTTTAATAAAAGAATTATGGTAAGTTCAAAAATAAAGGTTGTAAACCGTTGTTCTTGGTCAGGTGAAAATAGTCTGATGATTAAATATCATGATGAAGAGTGGGGTGTGCCAGTGTACGATGATCGTAAACTTTTTGAATTTTTGGTTTTGGAAAGTGCGCAAGCTGGTCTTAGTTGGCAAACAATTCTTAATAAACGAGAAAATTATCGCAAAGCATTTAGTGGTTTTGATGTTAAGAAAATTGCTCGTTACGGATCACAAGACATAAAGAGATTGATTTTAGATTCTGGCATTGTTCGCAATCGTTTAAAAATTGCTTCCGTAATTCAAAACACAAAAATGTTTTTAAATATTCAAAAAGAATTTGGTTCTTTTAATAAATATATTTGGAAGTTTATTGATGGTAAAATTATTAATAATAAGATCAAGTCTCAAAAAGATATTCCCGTGGCTAGCAATGAGTCGCGTAATATGAGTAAAGATTTATTAAAACGCGGTTTTAAATTTATTGGCCCTACGATTTGTTATGCTTTTATGCAAGCCGTCGGCATGGTAAATGATCATGAAATTAAATGTTTTAGATATAATGTAGTGATAGGCATACCAAAAATTAAATCTTAGTATAATTTGCGTGTTTTAAATACTGTCTTTAGTAGTGGATTATGCGTGGCACTGTATTTGGTATTAGTGTTTGACATGTATAAAAGCGTTGTGTTATATTTAAATCATGGTAGTTTGTTGTTCCGACTTGACAATTCGACTGTGAACATTTTAACAAGGAGGTACTATGTCAGTAGAAAATGGATTGCAAGAGTATAACGGTAGGTGTGTTTTCTTAAATGGCATGTGGTATTTACAAGTAAAGAAGGACCTGTGGATTGATATAATACACTTGGCATCAATTGTTTTTAAATCTTTGAACAGTAAAAAGATTAAGACAAGTTTTAACTGTGAGCAGGCTTTAATTGAAGCAGATAGTACGGGCAATCAAATCTTGACATATCAAGAAACTAGTTTTGGTTGGCAGGTTGATCATGGAATGCTTCTAACACATATCAATACAGTAGCGAGAGTACTGTATAATATATTTGTACGCATTAAAGTTAAGCCAGGATTGCATTTTAGTATTACGGCCAATCCCCTGCCGAATGAACCAATTCATTATATAGCGATGCTGGATTCGTCAGATAGTGTAAATGGTATATTCATACCAAAACCTGATCGTGACAATAATCGTATATGTAAAGCTCGAAATATTTTTGAAGCATGTGTATACTTAAAAGGTGACAAATGTTTTAAATTTACTCCAATTGGTTTAGAGTGCTTTGAGACTCGAAGTGGCATTGCTGGTACCTGTCTACTCAAAGCGTTAGTATGAGTAGTTAATAATCCGACTTTTTTAAAAAAGGAGGTAGGTATGTCAGTAAAAGAACAGGATCAAATCTATTGTGGTAGGTATTATATTTCTGCAGACAAGGGTCTGTGGTCCTTGCACACTGGTGTAGAAATGATAAATGTAGCAGAATTGATAAAAAAGTCTTTATATTTATTTCATGAGAAGCATATTGCGTATGGTTGCAATCGGTATGATGGGTTTTGGATCAAGGTAGATCCTAAATATCGCGACATATTAAGATACAAAGAAACCGCTAAAGATGGTTTTCAGGTTGTTCCTAGCGACTTGTTTGATCACATTCAGCTGACTATGTATTGGCTTCATAACAGATTAATATATATTATGTTTGGTGAGGGATATTTCAGTATCATTGCCAATCAGAATGAGGAGGTTCATTCTGTGTCTATGAGCGAGGATGGGTTCGTGCCTGTGTCTCTAGAAGATCAGGCTGGTATATGTTTTAGTAAGGGTTTTACCTGTGTATATTTAGAAAATGGTAATTGCCGTAAATATACAAGTACAAAAAAAGAGCTTCTGTCTATGTTTGAAAAAAGTGGAATTATTGGTACTTGTGTGTTAAAAAAATAGGATAATATTTATTATTTAATAAAAATATTGCGTATGGGTGCTTTTTTGTTTCCAAGAGCACCCATTAATGTTTTAAAAACAAATAATTTTGTCACTATTTTGATTTTCATAATTTTGTAGAGTATAATTATAATGTAGATATTTTTAAATTATTTAAATTTTAGTATGGCTACGATTGAAGATTTTCAAAAATTAGATATTAGGGTTGGTAAAATTATGGATGTTGAAGAATTACCAAATGCTAAATACACTACACATAAGCTTACGATTGATTTTGGTGAAGAGATTGGTAAAAAAGTTTCTGGCGCTCGCGTTATTAGGTACACTAAAGATCAATTAATTGGTAAGCTTATTTTAGGTGTAGTTAATTTCCCCAATAGACAAATTGGCAAATTAAATTCTGAAGTATTGACCCTAGGTGTGCCAGACGCGAACAAAGAGTGTATTTTAATTTCACCAGATAGTAATGATGTTGTTATTGGTAGCAAACTTTATTAAATAACAAAAATAGACTAAAAGTTTTTCTTGACTTACATATTGATTTGGTTATAATATATATTATATGGTTAGTTATATAACAAAATCAAAGAGTGTTATTACTCTTTCTAAAGAGAAATATTTACGTTTAAAACAAGAGGCTGAAGCCTATCGAATTATGGTTGCTAAAGTATTTGAGTTACCACTTAGGGACCAGGTTGATGCAGTTATAGCAGATTTTAAAGCTACAGATCTTTATACCAAAGAATTTTTAATGGATTTAAAAGATGGTTTAAACAAATCTTCATACTCTAAGAAGTATGCAAATAAAACCCATTAGAAAAGATATTGAAATGATGCTTGATAAACATGAGCTGAGGCGTAAGTGGCATAAGGCTAAATTACTATTTAGCATTAATATTCGTCACCCCTCTTTGCATACCGAATTGCTTGAGCCTCATTGGCGTGGTATATATTCTTTTAGACTTGATAATAAATATAGAGCTTTATTTTTTATTACCGAAGGTCAGGCTGAAATTTTTAAAATTACTAAACATTATAAGAAATTAGATTAGGTTTGTGATTTATATTTTTTTTTGAATATTTTTTTATGAAAATATTTGTAATACGACACGGTCAAACTGAATTAAACGCAAAAAATCTCATTACTGGGCATATTGATGATGTTTTAACACCAAAAGGCATTAATCAGGCTAAAAATGCTGTACAATTTTTACCAAAAACGATTAAACGAATTTATTCGTCTTCTCTTAAGAGAGCCAAACAAATTGCTGAAATTATAAATCAAGAATTAAAAGCTCCGCTCACCTTTCATGATGAACTAAAAGAAGTTAATTTTGGAGTTTTGGGTGGAACGCCCTATTTAGATGAATATAAAAAACGACATAGAATGCTTGATTACGACTGGAGGCCATCTGGGGAAAGTTTTGAGGACGTAAAAACCAGGGTTGCAGCTTTTCTAAAAAAATTAAGAATGAGCATAAGAGCGAAGAAATATTAATAGTAGCTCATGGGGTAATTATTCGCCTTCTACATTTTCTAGAATTTAATAAACCCTTTGGAGACATTGAAAATACTGCTCTCCATAGTTTTGATTTAGATAAGATATTTAAATAAAATATATGAATGTAGAAAAGATAATTAGGGAGTATTTATCACAAGTAATTCATTTATCGCTTGGAACTTGTAAAGATAATCAGCCGTGGGTTTCAGAAGTTCATTTTGCTTATGATAATGATCTCAACCTTTATTTTCGTTCCACAATAAATCGTAGGCATAGTATAGAAATTGCATCCAATCCAAATGTTGCAGGAAATATTATTACTCAACACCAAATCAACGAAAAACCTCGTGGTGTTTATTTTGAAGGTATAGCTGAGCGTTTAGTTAATATTGATGAAAATCACCCTGCATATGTTCTATACTGCGAGCGTTTTGACACTGGGCTTGAAATATTAAGAGAGAGTAAAATAGATACTGGTCATCATTTTTATAAAATTACAGTGAAAACTTTTTATTTATTTGATAGTCGTGAATCTCGTCCAAGTAAAAAATATGAACTTAAGTGGAATTAAAATAAAGATTATTTTTTAATTTGTTTCTTTTAGTCATTCCATCTCAGATCAGGTAGATGGTAAACTCCTACTGGAACCTAGTTTTATTATACATTACTTGGAAGTCGGACCTCCCAGTTGACAATCCCCGCCCCATTCCTGTCATTCCCGCGAAGGCGGGAATCCAGGTTATCAAATATGAACACCTATTATGTATATATTTTAACCAATAAAAGAAATGGAACATTGTATATTGGTATAACTAATAATTTGGAACGACATGTGTCTGAACATCAGCTAGGATTAGTAAGTGGATTTACCAAACAATATGATATTTATCATATTGTTTGGTACGAAACAACAAATAGTATAGAAGCAGCTCTACAAAGAGAAAAACAATTAAAAAATGGAACAGAAAATGGAAGCTTAACCTTATTGAAAAAGAGAATCCTCTTTGGAAAGATTTAACTACAGGATTACAGTTGTAAGCTGTATATTAATATTCGTTGAAACAGTAGTTATCGGTGTACACGCTCTTGGATTCCCGACCAAGTCGGGAATGACAGGGGTAAACGCGGGAATGACAGGAGAAGCAACGATATTTTATCATTCAGTGATGCATTATGACTTGAATTCAGCGAGTATAAGGATATATTGTAACTAGAAGTTTTGTTATGGTATAATATTGGGTATTCCCAAATTGTGAGGGAAAAATCACAATAAAAATGTTTTTAGGAGAAGCAATGAAAAAAGATAAACAAGGATGTAAAAAGTGCCAAGTAGTCGTTATCATTAATGACGACGTGGTTGATTTTAAGGTGTACGGTGATCAACCTGACGAGCTGCAAAAAACTTTCAAGAGGATATGTCAAAGAAAAATCATAGAGTTTACAGTGGCTTCTAATGCTACTAACAAAGATGTTGTAAAAGCTGCACGGAGTTCTCTAGAAGAGCATCTTACTGAAGATGAAATTGGATTCTAAAAAAGAATAACAGTAATTTTTTAAAAGTTTTTGAAAATTTAGAGCCAGTCCTTAAGAGCCGTAGTCTTTATCAAATAGGATGTTCTCTGTTTTATCTTAATTATAGTAATTTATACGTGCCTGCCCTAACAATCAATATATAGGGCAGGCTTTGATTTGTGCAATTGGGTTACATTTAGATAGCGGGTTGCGGGTAAAACCTTTTGATTAATTGTGCTAATTTATTACAGTGGATTTGCCCCGGAGCAGTTGGCTTATTACCTACGTAGGCGTAAGTCATGGGTGAACCTCCCAATACTGGAAAAAATACCCTAGACAAACTGCCAATCGGTCCCATGGCAATGGGTAGTAGTCTGTGTTTTTTATTAGTCAGGGTGAATTTGATTAACCTTTGAATATCGCTGTGGTTTTTTACTAATGTTGCTATCTTAACCATGTGAGCACTAGCAGTGCGCGCTTCCTTAAAGATGCGATTTAATTCCGCGATAGATGGCGTTCCATCAAAATTGTGGTAAGAAATGATTACTTTTTTCATGCTACAGTCGCACGAAGCGATCAAAGTTCTTGACCTCTTTTTTGTTGATTCGTTTTGTATAGTTGATAGCTCGATGTCAATTATATTGACTTCAGAAGCTATCTCTTGAAAAAGTTCAAGTCGTTGTGTTTCTGATAGACCCCAACTACCGCCTTCTGTTTTAGATCTGATAGTAGCAATACTTGGATAACCTTTAAACTGATTCAAGACCCTTAAGACATGTTCAGTCTTAAAGGATGTAAAATGATCGATTCGCCACTCTATGATATCAAATTTAGCAGATTCAATTAGAGCTTGATCAGTTGAGTCGTCTATTGAAATAACAATTTTTGGTATTTCATCTCGTCCAATTCTTCCAGATCCAAACAGGCTTTCTAGGGTTTCACGTTTCTCTGTATTCATCTCACACCTCCTAAAAGTTAATTTTTTTTACTTACTATTATAAGTAATATATATATTTATATTGATTTTGTCAAAGAGAGTATTTTCTGATAGTATAATTTAAGTATTTATTAAAAGTATTTATTAAATTATGACCAACCCGAAAACAGTTTTAGTTACAGGATGCGCTGGTTTTATTGGGAGCAATTTCGTACAGCAGTTTAAAAATCAATATCCTAAAACAAAAATTATTGGTATAGATAATTTTTCAACTGGTAGAAAAGATGCGCTGGATTCTTCGGTTATTTTTTATAGAGGATCAATTTTAGACGCCAAACTTTTAGACAAGATTTTTTTTACTCATAAACCCGAATATGTTTTTCATTTTGCAGCTTTGCCAAGGGTTTCTTATTCAGTTGAGCATCCTCGTCAAACGAGTGAAGTTAATATATTAGGAACAGTGGCTTTATTAGAAATGTCTAAAAAATATAAGGTCAAAAGGTTTATTTATTCTTCTACATCTGCTGTTTATGGTAATGCTAAGCAATTGCCAACCAAAGAATCAGAGAATCATCCTGATCCGAAATCTCCTTACGCAATTCAAAAATGTGCTGGCGAATATTTTTGTAAATTATTTAGTGAATTATTAGGGTTAGATACGGTTTGTTTGCGTTATTTCAATATTTTTGGACCCGGTCAGTATGGTGATTCACCCTATTCTACAGTTGTATCAGCTTGGTTAGAAGCTATCTATTTTCCAAAAAACAAAAAAGCTTTTATTGAAGGCGATGGTAATCAGTCCAGAGATTTCTCTTATGTAGATAATATAGTTTTAGCAAATATTTTAGCCATGGAATCAAAAAAGGATTTAGGTGGTGAGATATTGAATATTTCTGATGGATGCAAAATAACGATTAATAAAATTAAAAAATTAATAGAAAAATATACACACCAAGAATTGATATTAGAAAAACGTCCGTCAAGATTGGGAGACGTGAGGCGTACTCAGGCTGATATTGTTAAAGCTAAAAAACTTTTAGGCTATAATCCGCAAGTAAATTTTGAGGAAGGGATTAAAAAAACCATTCAATGGTTTGAATTACGCAAGATATAAATGATTTATTAGAGCTGTTTTACTCCAGAAAAAGTAACATATACATAGCGAGTAGTCCAGTTCCAATGCCAGCAATTTCAGGTATTAAATTTTTATTTTTTCCGTGTTTATGAAGTTCGGGTACGAGATCCGAGCTGGCAATATAAATAAATACTCCGGCTGCGAAGGGAATAATTTTAGGAATTAGTTGTTCGGAGAAAGATCCAAAAATAAGAACTAGTCCCGCGCCAGCGATAGCTGTAAGGGCCGACAATAAATTATATAAAAGAGCTGTACTTCTTTTAAATCCAGCGTAAATAAGTATTCCAAAGTCTCCAATTTCTTGAGGAATTTCATGAGCGATAATAGCAAGAGTGGTCGCTATTCCAACCTCAATACTTACAAGATAACTTACTCCTATAATAATTCCATCTAAAAAATTATGTAATCCGTCGGAGATAAGGATCAAACTGGCAAGATGTTTTTGGGGTTGAACCTGTTCAGTTTGAATACATTGAATATCCACTGAATGATGATGCCATCTTAGAAATTTTTCAAGAAAAAAGAATAAAATTATACCTAAGATAATCAGGGCCGAGGTACTTGTGGTTTCATTTGAACTTTCGAACGACTTTGGAATGAGATGAAAAAACACATCACCGAGAAGAGCCCCAACTGCAAGTGGAACAAGAAATACTAAGGTTTTCATTAGTTGTTTTTGTTGAATAGATATAATAAATGTGCCTAGTAGCGAAATAAAACTTACAAGTAAAACGCTTCCCAAAATATAAGACGTAGTATCCATAATATATTTAAAGATTCTTTAAATTTTTGATTTCATTATGATTTTATAGTATTAAACTGTATAAGTCAATTTAAAATGTAAATTCAAGGTATATTTAGAGCGTATAATTAGGTATTGATATTTAAGGTGGTTTGTATTATGCTTTTTATAGGGTCTAGTTTGGGTAGTTGGGTTTTTGGATCACACTAAAATAGTAACATTCTAGAAGAAACTAGAAGAAAGGAGGTTTTGTGTTTTGGAATCCAAAGGGTATTTTAGTAAGCGGAATATATATTCCCAATATATCAGATGCTGATTTGAGCATTAAGATATTAGGGAATCCGCCTGATCAATTCGGCAGTTTATCGCGTATGGTTTTTGAAATGGTTAGCCGCGGTGTTGCTGGTTCACTTCAAGATACAACTATTTATGGCAATTTTGGAAGTAAAACTTCCGATGAAATGAAAGAATATATTTTAAAGAATATTGGGCTGGTGGTGCAGTTTCCACGCATACTTGATTGTATGTATGAAGATCAAAGAGAGCGTACACTGTGTCTGTTAGAAAGGATATTTTCTAGACACGTTGTCTATGATACGAAATATACAAATGTGACCGAAGAAATACACTCAGCAGTTGATAGGTTTAAGGATCATGGATGTATGTTAATTTGTTATATTGCCGACAGGTCAAGCGTTAAATTATGTTTAGAAGCTTTAGAAAAGGCTAAATTAGACGGCATTGTTCCTTCGCAGCAAATGTGGTACCTTACCACACCTTAATCCCCGGCTCGTTGTTAAACAAAAAAACGAGCCAGGGAGGATTTATATTTTAAAAAGTTGGTTTTCAAAATCTTTTTTAAATTGGGGGTCAAAACGAGCTCGTAATAATGTATTTGTAAATTTTGTTCTAGACAGCAAAGGATTATCAGCGAGATTAAGAAACTCTTCAAAATCAATAAGGCGAGTTGAGATTTTTTCACCTGCGTCTAATTTTTGTTCTTGAGTTTTAATGCAATTTTTAGCTATATAGGTATAAATTGTCCATTCAATTTTACCAACCGGAGATTCTTCTTGAAATAGTGTCCAGTCATTAGACGTGTATCCAGTTTCTTCCAATAATTCTCGCTTAGCGGTTGCGAGAGAATCCTCCCCTTGTTCTGATCGTCCACAGGGAAATGTGTTTAATCTTTTAAGGTGTCCAGGTTGTTCTTCGGTTTGTATTAAAATTTTATTTCCAACAATTGGAACGATCATGGACGTATTGGGTCTTTTGAGTCGTTCAAAAATTTCAACACCTCCATCGTACATTTTTTGTTCCCACTGCCAAACTTCAAAGATTACTCCTTTAAAAACACATTTGGCATTGTCTGGTATTTTATTAGTCATATTTTATTTAATAATATAGCATAAAATAATTTGGTGCAATATTTAGTATCTGTATTTAGTATGTTTAGTATGTATTGTGGCTAACTATTCGCTATAGCGTAAACTTAGCCACACATTGCTTATCGTTTTTATTTAATATACTTACGCTTATTTTTTTGTTATTTCTAGCCCCTCTGGGCGAATGCCTGATCGTGGGTGGGAACGACAGAAAGAGAAACAGGAATGACAAAAACAGTATTTTATCCAAATGTGTAACTCCCTCAATGTTTAGGAGTTGAACTCCTAAACATTGAGTTGAACTCCTAAACATTGAGGGGCATTATACAGGCTATGGACATTAAGTGTTAAAATATATATAATATGTATTTAGTGTTATTATAAATTTTCAACTTTCAATTTTTTACTTTCTAATTTTATTTTATGAATATTAAAAAACAGTATATTGAAATTAAATCTCAAGAAGAAGCAGAAATAATTGCGTCTTTAAAAACTCAAAATGATTCAGAATCTAAGCGTTTGGTTCGTTTTTTAAGTTTGCCAGATTTGTCTCGTGATCCTGCTAATCCCGTGTGCGAAATTGTTAAGCGCATAATAAATATAGAAACTTTTCTTAATTTTGATGAAATTAAAGTTCCCGAAATTGTAAGAGCTGATTTAAGCTTTGATTTATTTAATTTTCCGCTCGATCATCCTACGCGTAGTCGCTCAGACACTTATTATATTGGAGATACTCATATTCTTCGAACTCATACCACTATAATGTGGTATTACTATTTGCATAATGAAATAATTAAAGAAAGAATTAAGAACGGGTTATCTTTTGGTTCAGTTTGTTATGGAAAGACTTATCGTAAGGATGAGATCGATAGAAATCATATGAATGTTTTTCATCAGATTGATGGATGGTATCTTACTCCCAAGTCAACCAAGATTATCACCATTGAAGATTTAAAACAGGTTTTACTTGAAATAGTTTATGCCATTTACGGTAAAGATGTTAAATATAGATTTTTGGAAGATACTTTTCCATTTACGGATCCAAGTATTCAGATCGAAATAGAGCAAGGTGGTAATTGGATGGAGGTTGTGGGATCTGGCATAGTGCGACCAGTGGTTCTAAAAAATTTAGGAGTTAATCCTGACGAATATAATGGTTGGGCATTTGGTTTTGGATTGGAAAGACTAGTTATGTCAAATTTAAAACTTCCCGATATTAGATTGTTATGGTCTGAGGACGAGCGTGTTAAGAAACAGCTGGTTTTAGGTCATGAATATACTTCGGTAAGTAAATATCCACCTATCACTAGAGATATTTCTTTTGTAGTTGAGAATAGTTTTATTCCTAATAATTATTTTGATTTAATTCGTGACCTGGGCGGTAGTTTAATTGAAGAAGTAAAATTAATTGACAAATATGAGAATGCTGAAAAATTTGGAGATAAAAAAATAAGTTATACTTATAGGATTATTTATCGCAGTCCCGAAAGGACCTTGCTGTCTAGTGAGATTGATATTATTCAAAATGCAATTTATAGCGCGACTGCTAAAGATTTTAAAGCCGAGCTTAGATAATTTTAATTTTCTAGGGTACAAGACTGCACCCTATTGTATTTTTATATTTTATTCTGCACTTCTTGTTTGATACGATCCATAAATTCCACAAGTGACATTGCTCCTATTTTGCCATAGGGTACAAGACTGCACCCTATTGTGTCTTATTTTGAACCTCTTTTTTAATACGATTTATAAAATCTACAAGCGACATTACTCCTATTTTTCCATGTTTATGGCTTTCTACAGTTACAGTTTGAGATGTCATTTCTTTTTCACCTATAATTAAAAAGTAAGGAACTCTTGCTTCTTTGGCACATTTAACTTTTTTACCCAACATTTCATCAGAAACATTTGTTTCCACTCTAACACCATCTTTAATTAAACTGTCAGCAATATTTTTGACGTATTCTTTTTGCTTTTCAGTTACAGATAGGATTTGCACCTGAACTCGTGATAACCACACTGGAAATGCCCCAGCGCAATGTTCGGTTAATAATGCAAAAAATCTTTCAAAAGAACCTAGTATAGCTCTATGAATAATTACAGGTTCTTCTTTTTCTCCTTTAGAATTTGTGAATTCTAAGTTGGAACGTTTGGAGGAGTAAAAATCTATCTGAATTGTGGCGATAGTATCTTCTTTGCCAGCTACATTTTTCATTTGTATATCTATTTTTGGTCCATAAAAAGATGCTTCTCCTTCTACTTCAACAAATGGCGCTGCGAATGCAATCAGGCTGTTTCTAGTAACTGTTGCGGCTTCGTCCCACATTTTTTTATTTTTGATATCTCCAAATTTTTCCGTATTTGAAAAATCAGGCAAAGATAATCTAAACCAGTATTCTTTAATTTGAAAAACATCGTCAAAAACTTCTTTAAAAAGTTTTAGCACATTAATGATTTCATTTTGTAAATCTTTTTTATCGCAATAAATATGACTGTCGTTTTGAGTAAATCCCCTGCTACGAATTAAACCTGTTAATACTCCCGATCGCTCAAAACGATGCACCAGGCCAAATTCAGCTAATCTTATGGGTAGATCCCTGTAACTTAAGGGGCGATGTTTAAATATTTGATGGTGGTGTGGGCAATTCATAGGTCTCAAATAATATTCTTCACCCTCAATTTCAATGGGATTATACATATCATCTTTGTAGTGTGCTAAATGACCAGATTTTTCGTACAATCTTTTATGGGTAAGAATCGGTGTGTTAACGTATTGATATCCATTAGCTAATTCTTTATCAAAAATAAAATCTTCAAGTTTTTTTCTTATAAATGCTCCATTTGGTAGCCAAAGCGGCAGTCCTTTACCAACCTCATCTGAAATCATAAAAAGTTGCAGTTTTTCACCCAAGAGTCTGTGGTCGCGTAGTTTAGCTTCAGCTTGTTGTTTTTTATATTCTTCAAGCATTTCCTTAGTTTCAAAAGCTAGACCATAAACGCGCGTTAACATAATATTTTTTTCATCACCTCTCCAGTATGCTCCAGCTATATGCGTTAATTCAAAAGCATCTATTGGTATTTCTTTAGTATTTTCAATATGACCACCCTTACAAAGATCAATAAAATCACCGGTTTTGTATAAAGTTATAGTTGCTCCAGCATTTTCTAATTCATTAATGAGTTCAATTTTAAACGGTTGATCTTTAAATTGTTTTTTAGCTTCATTGGCAGTAGTTTCAATTCTTTCAAAAGAAAGATTTTGTTTAATAAGACTAATCATATTTTGTTGCAGGGTGGGAAGCATTTCATTGGAAAAGGGTTTAGAAAATTGAATATCATAATAAAACCCATTGTCTATAATTGGACCTATGGCTAATTTTAGATTGGGGTCGTATTGTAGAGACGCGGTTGCCAATAAATGAGCTAAAGAGTGTCTTAAATTATCTAGGTTGGACATAAAATTGAAATTTGTATGGTTTTATAAATCAGTAATTAGTAATCGGTAATCAGTTTATTATTGACTTTAAGTATACTATTGAATTGTGGAAATGACAAAAATTATTATTTTGTTAATCTTCTTTCCTGTCATTCTCGCGTTCAGTCTTCGTCCAGCCTTTGTAGCCATAGGCTACTATGGCGGAGTAGGCTAGCCGTAGCTACTACGGTCGCTTACGCTTCATAGTTTCAGCGACGGAGCGCGAACTAGGCAAGGCGGGAATCCAGGAGCGAATTCAATTAAATACAACCTGGATCCCCGGGTCAAGCCCGAGGATGACAGAAAGGATGAGGAAAAATTTTGCTATGCAAAATTTTAGTGCCTGCACTACGGAGCCTTGGCGTAGTAGTGCGCCCGAGAGGACTCGAACCCCTAACCTCTTGGTTCGAAGCCAAGCACTCTATCCAATTGAGCTACGGGCGCTAAAATAAACAACAACTAATTATACCACAAAAAACTGCATTTTATCAATATGCTAAGTATTATGCGATATTAAGTCGGTTTATAATTAAAAAGATGTATTCAGGCTTGGTCCTGGTAATTGTAAGCCCGAAGGAGGAGGCTGGAGAGAGTCTTGAAGGTTAACACTTGGTATTTGTGGACCTGGTACTGTGGTTTGAAGTCCTCCAGCGCCAGGTAGAGTGTTTAGGGTTGGATTAGAATTTAATTGTACAGCTGGCGGTGAACTAAAAAAGTTTCGTACAGAATCAACGCCTCTATTAAAAGCACCAGAAGCAGTATCACCAATACTACCAACCCTACCAGTACCCCCTGCTGATCCATATATTCCCGTGCCCTGAACACTTCTTAGTATAAATGTACTAATTGAATAAGCTGAAAGTATAATAGCAGCTCCAATAGCGCTATTAATCATTAAGTTTTTAGCTTTTTTGATTTGTTCGTCATTGCCGCCCGCTGTCATCCAAAGATAACCAGCAAATACAATTAATACTAAACATATAATACCCAATAAACTTAAAGCAACTCTAATAAGTAGGGCTATTGTAGATGGTAATGATGGTGTAGCTGTTCCTGTTGTATATCCAGCATGACTACCCCCACCTTCAAGATAGCCCCTTATCTCATCTCGCGTTGATCCCAATACATTAAAAACAGGAATTATTAATAGTAGTATTATTATAAATGTATAACTAAATTTAATAAACAGGTTTTTATACATATTTATAATAATTTATCTATTAATTTACCTATCACAAAACTACTTATAACATACGCGCCTAAAACAATAATAACACCAATTATGCCATTAACCAATAAACCCTGGGCTTTTTTCACTTGTTCGTCATTGCCGCCCGCTGTCATCCAAAGATAACCAGCAAATACAACCAAGACTAAGAACACAATACCCAATAAACTTAGAACTATCTGAATTACGTTCCCTATTATAACAACTGGATGTTTGGGTTCTTGAGGGCTAACGTCGCTACCAATTAAACGATCCAAGGGGTGTAATGGGAGTGCGTATGTTAAGGTACTAAATAACATAGAACAAAGCATTATTAATAAAAATAAGTATAAAAGACGGTTTTTCATATAACAATAATATAGCTAATTAATTGTGAATTGACTCAACCGGCCTATTATGTAATAACTTATAATATACGCTGCTAAAACAATAATAACACCAATTATACCATTAACCAACAATTCTTGCGCTTTGGTGACTTGCTCTTTGTTTCCGCCTGCTGTCATCCATAAATAGCCAGCGTATACAGTTAATACTAAAAATATAATACCTACAAAACTAATTATCATTACGATAATTTTACCAATAAATTTTTCAGGTTGATCGATTATGCTGTCATTTCGATTATATCTTGCGTCTTCAGCAACCTGGTCTAGAATCCCAACACTAGTGTTAGGATCTGGGGTTTCTGCTGTATGTATAAGAGCAGGAGTAAAAATATTTAGAGCCAGAAACAATAATATTAGCCCAAAATATATTTTTTTATTCATATTAAATAATATTTTATTAGGACGGGTTTGTAAAACTTATTAAATTTGTTAAAATAAATTTACTTATAATATACGCGGCTACAATTATAATTATACCTATAATATTATGTATTATTTTAGTTTGGGCGGTTTTTATTTTTTCTTTTTCTCCGCCGGAATGCATCCATTGTAATCCCGCTATAATTAGATTGGTTAAAAAAATAATACCTATAAAACTTGTTACCACTGCAATAATATTGCCGTACGAGCTAAGAGCGGCATTTCCACTCGGGTCTTTTGTAGGATCACCAAAAAATTTTTTTGCAGATGTGGCAAAATTATTTTTTACATCATCAAAAGTGCCAGCCTTTATGTACGATTCAGGATAAAATAAATAAATTATACTTCCCAGTAAGCTAAAAAAAATATTTTTAATATTTGTTTTTATTTTAAACATAAATTTTTAAACCTTGCTAGACATGTTATATATATTAAATCCAGGTGGAGTAGTGGGCTGACCGGTTTTAACACTGGTAATAACTTTTTGTAAAATAAACCAAGTAATAAGTCCAGCGCCCATAACAACAATTAATCCTAAAATAGCCTGGCTTAGCATACCTTGAGCTTTTTTAACAGCTTCATCATTACCTTTAGCTGTCATCCACTGAATTCCAGCTATAATAATTAAAGTTAAAAATATTACACCCACTAAACCTAAACTATAAAAAATAATATTACCTATAATTTTTGAAATATCACTTTCGGGTAGCGTGCCAAATGCTTCTCTAGCAGTTGTTGTTAAACCATAATTAGATGCTAGTTTGATATTTCCCAGAGCGTAGGTATTTTGGGCAATCAATAAAACGATTGCGCTAAAAATAAAAAAAGTAATTAATAATGATTTATTGCGAACCATAAGTGTATTATACCAAAGACAATCGGATAAAATTTTTTTTAAAATTTATTTTAAATAATCACCTAAAATATTAGGTGCGCTTATCTTAAATAAGCAGCACCTAATATTTTTAGTTTAATTTACGGAGTAGTAGGAGTAGCATCACTGGTTACGCTTAGTAAGGAGGATAATACGAAGGTTACTAAAGAGTATGCAGTTAAGATAATTACTAATCCAATACCAGCTGCCATTAATAAAGCTTTAGCTTTAGTAATTTGTTCATCGTTACCAGCGGCTGTCATCCACATAAATCCACCAACGATGACCAAGACTACCGCAATAATACCTAGAAACCCTAAGGCGATTCTAATAATTTTTGCGATTGTAACTCTTATATCTGTACTAGCTAATCCAGTTTCATCACCTGCACTACCAGTACCAATACCAATTCCGCCTTGATCAAGGGGAGTGGCACCCAATGCCAAACGAGGCATTACAAACAAGGTCAATAAAGTTAAAAATATCATTGCAGAGTATAATATGTTTTTATTCATACGTCACCCCCTCTCAAATAAAAATTTATTATTAATTTATATAATTATATATTGGTTTATCTGTTTTGTGAATATTAAGGATTAGTGGATGTAGAAACTGGATGTTCGCGTGTAACTGGCGCAGCTGTGGATGGGTTTGGATCTATTTCTAGGAGGTTTTGATTTGTAATCCTACCACCCCATTGATAAATCCAGCCTTGTACCAATAAATAACTACCTAATACAATTATAATACCGATTATAGCATTAGTCAATATAACCTTACCAGTGTTAATATCTTTTTTGTCACCACCCCTAGATCCAATCATTATTAACAAGCCTCCGTACATAAACATAAGTAAGGCTAAACTACCCACAATACCCATTATAAGATTAGCAATATTAACTATTAATTTTTTAAAACTAGATAGTTTGCAATCTGTTCCCGCATTGATTCCCCTGCATTCATGGGGAACTATCACTATAGCCGCATCAAGCACTATGGGCAACACCATAGTAAATATAATTAATAAAATAAATAAAGATGTTTTAGAGTTCATATTTATTTAATAGCTATTATTTATTTTAGTAGCGCCCAAACCCAGAGCTTCATTTAGGGTTTTGGTATTATTTTTTAAGGCTATTTCAATTATTTCACGAAAAATTAGGTCCATTTTCTGAGGATTCTTGCCTCTATACCAATTCTTACTAGTTAATAATTGTTGACTAAATACTCCGATATCCAAACTTTCACGCTGAGAATCAATAAGTTGACGCAGAGCAGTTGGTCTTTGCGTAAGTTCTAAATATTTAACTACTTCTTTTTCCGAAGTTATAAACTGAATTAAATCCCAAGCCTGATCTTTATGTTTAGATTTTTTGAGAACACTTTCGACATAATAACTTGCGAAGTTTATTTCAGGATTGCCTGTGATTTGAGGTATTTTAGCAACATCAAACTTTAGAGTTGGGGCTGTTTTTTTAAGAACCTTATAATCGTCAAAATAACCAAACATAAAAGCTAGCTTTCCTTGTCTAAAAATATTTAAATCATAATTAATCTCCGAATTCCAAGTATAAACATCTTTGCTAGGCGTGGCAAAACTGGCATAAAACTCTAAAGACTCTAGTCCGGGAGACCTTTCTCTTCCTCCTCTGGACAATGTAACAGATTCATTGAAAGTTACGGAGTTACCCCTTGTCATATTTGCTCCATTTTGCATCATTAATAATGCTACCAAATCAACTGGATGACTTACGTTGTTATTTGTTCCTAGGGCTGTTCCATAAAGAATTAGTTTATCGGTGTTATCTTTTTTAGTAATTTTTTGAACTGCATCTACAAAGTTGCCCCAATCATTGGGTGGCAAAGATATATTACTTTTATTCAAAATATCTTTATTATAAAACATAGCCAAAGTATCAATTCCCAGGGGTAGTCCGTAGACCTTGGGCTGAGTTTCTGGTTTTTTAGTTATAGGATTTATAATCTCGGTTGGTAGAACAACATCTTCATAAACCGTATCTATAAACGAGTCTTTTAGTTTTCGCATAGACATAGTTGGGTTGGTTGCATATTCTGTCACTATTTCTTTTTTTATACTTCCTTCTAGGTGTTGATAAGCAATAGTGGTTGTAGGGGGCATATAGACTAGTTTAGATTGGTATTTTTTTAACCAAGTTATAGGTAAAGATACAATGTCCGGTCCCCGATCTTCAGCTAAAGCGTTTAGTAACTCATTTTCCAATTCATCTAAGGGGATTTGTTTGTAATTGATAGTAACATAAGGATGCCCTGTTTTATACGCATCTAAAACCGGTTTTAACGATGATTCTTCGTCATTAACTCTCCAGTAGTTTAAAGTTACGGGATCTAATTTAACATTTTGTTTGCACTTAAATCCAGTTGTGGTTAAAATTATTAAAAGTAGTATTAAAATTTTTGCTTTAGATGAAATCATATATTTATGAATTTTGTAGTTAATTCATAGTATAGCATAAAGTTTTGAGTCACGCTATAATTAGGTTATGCAATTTATAACTGACCTTCATATTCATTCTAAATATTCAAGGGCTTGTTCAAAATCTTTAAATATAGAAAACATTGATAAATGGTGCAAAATTAAAGGTATTCAATTAATAGGCACTGGAGATTTTACGCATCCGGCCTGGATGCAAGAACTGAAGACCAAGCTTAAAATACAATCCAATGGTTTATATGTTTCAAATAATACAAGTCAAAATGATCCGATTTATTTTGTTCCCACAGTTGAAATTAGTTGTATTTACAGGAGATATAATCAAACTCGTCGCGTGCATTTAATTATAGTGGTAAAAAATTTAGAAATTGCGGAAGAAATAAATACTAGATTAAGTAAGCTCGGTAAATTAGCCAGTGATGGACGACCAATTTTAGGGCTAGATTCCGAAGAACTAGCTAAAATTGTTATAGATGCGTCACTGGAGTCAATTATTATACCGGCGCATATTTGGACACCCTGGTTTAGTCTCTATGGATCTAATTCAGGCTTTAATTCTATAGAGGAGTGTTTTGGAGAAATGAGTAAATATATTTATGCCGTAGAAACAGGCTTGTCTTCTAACCCCCCTATGAATTGGATGGTCAGTGATTTGGACAATGTTTTAATAATATCTAATTCCGATGCCCACTCTTTGGAAAAGCTGGGGCGCGAAGCTAGTATTTTTGAAGGTTTAGAACTTTCTTATAGTGCGTTATTTGAAGCTTTTAGTAAAAGAAACTTAAGTCGTGATTCTAAATTAAAATTAGTTTCTACAATTGAATTTTTTCCCGAAGAAGGAAAATATTATCATGATGGACATTTAAACTGCAAGGTATCTTTAGCTCCAACTCAAGAGAATGCGCATAAAATTTGTCCGGTATGCCATAAAAAGTTAACCGTTGGAGTGTTAAGTCGAGCCAATGACTTGGCTAATAGAACTTGGGGCGAAAAATCTCCCTTAGCCTTGCCGTATAAAAATATTATTCCTTTAATTGAAATTATTTCGGAAGCCTTGGGAGTGGGAGTACAGTCTAAATCTTGTCGTTCATTATATTTTGATTTAGTTTCACGATTTGGTTCGGAGTTTAATATTCTTTTAAATCTTTCTTTGGATTTGCTTAGTGATTCGTCTTTGGTAAATATTAAAGAGGGTGTTCGCAAAGTACGATCTGGTGAGGTAAGTATTGAGCCAGGACATGATGGTGTTTTTGGTAAAATAAACTTAAATATTAATCCTAAAAATTACAAACAAGCAAGTTTAATGGTTTGACAATCTACTGAGTCTACTTAGTGGCAAGGCGACTAAGTGCTGTTAAAAGCGGCTAAGTGCTGTTACTAAGTGTTGTTAAATTATGTGTTTGATGTTTTTTTAAATCATGTTTGGCGATCCGATCGCTAAACATTACTATATTGAGAAATGTATTAAGTTGCGTACTTCGGCTAAGGTTTTTTGTGCTACTTTGCGCGCGTTCGCAGAACCATCTTTAAGCATGTTTAAAATTTTAGTTTTGTCTTTGCTTAAGGCTTCGCGTCGTTGACGAACGGGTTTTATTAAATCTATTAAAACTTGAATTAATCTCTTTTTTAAAACAACATCTCCCAGTCCCCCAGCCTGATATTGTTTTTTTAATTTGCTAATTTCGTTTTTATTAGGATCAAAAATATCTAGATAAGTAAAAACTGTATTTCCCTTTATATGTCCGGGGTCTGTAATTTTAAGATGTTTAGAATCTGTATACATTGACATTACACTTTTTTCTATTTCTTCATCAGTGGACGAAAGATAAATAGCATTATTAAGACTTTTACTCATTTTTGTTTTTCCATCTATACCGGGCAATAAACTTGTACTTTCAGATAATAAAGGTTTAACCGTATTAAAAAATACAGCGCGAGGAGAATAAAGTTTATTAAACCTTAAGGCTATTTCATTGGTTTGCTCTAACATTGGTAGTTGATCTTTACCAACCGGTACTAAATGAGCTTTAAATGCTAAAATATCAGCGGCCTGAGAAATTGGGTATACTAAAAAGCCGACGGGTATATTGTTCGTCATTTGTTTTTGTTTCATTTCAGTTTTAACAGTTGGATTTCTTTGGAGACGAGCCAAGGTTACTAAGTTTAAAAAATACACAGTTAATTCCGCAAGTTCGGGAATTAAAGATTGTACAAAAATTGTAGTTTTTTGAGGATCAATACCCACGGCCAAATAATCCAAAGCAACCTCGGTAATATTTTCTTGAATTTTAGATGGGTTGTCAGTATTATCAGTTAAACCTTGAATATCAGCAATCATTACGAATTGATTATAGTCGTTTTGTAATTTAACGCGATTTTGTAGAGACCCAACATAATGTCCAAGGTGTAGTTTGCCAGTTGGTCTATCCCCGGTTAAAATTATAGGTTTCATATTAATTAATGTTTCTATATTAATACAGTATATTAAAATTTTATTGAGTTTGCAATATCGTCTTTAGGTATTAGTTTTTTTAGGTTTTTGGTTAATAAGCGTGTTTTTAATTATTTAATAACCATTTGTGTTTATTAATTACGTGCTCAGCGTGAGTTTTACTAAACACACTTTCACCGTTTGGTTTAGATAAAAAATATAAATAAGGTGAATCTTGAGGGTTTAAAGCGGCGTTTAAAGATTCATAGCCAGGGTTGGAAATAGGCGTCGGAGGCAAACCCTTGTATTTATAAGTATTATAGGGGTTATCAATTTTCAGTTCTTGTTCATTAAGCCTGAAGCTTTGATTATGAGTGATATAATTTAAAGTAGAATCAACTTGTAGGGGCATATTTATTTTTAAGCGTTTCCATAATATATCGCTTACAATTGATTTTTCAGTATTAAATTTAACTTCACGTTCAATGATACTAGCGATAGTTACAATATCATAAAGAGTGGGCTCACTAGATGAGGTAATTTTTGTAGTCTGTTTTTGCATGCGATTTTGAAAATTAGTTAACATTTTATTGATAATATTATTGGCCGTAGCATTGTTGTGAATTTGGTAAGTGTCTGGAAATAAAAAACCTTCCAGAGTATTTGAAGATATGTTTTCTAAAAATGTGTATTTAGATTTATATTTTTGAACTTGATGAGCTTCTTTTATAAACTCCCCCTTGGGTAAAATACTTTTATTAAATAAATAATTATCCATTTGCTCGATTGTCCAGCCATCCACTAGGGTTATTTTTATGTCTGTGGGATATATTTGTCCGTACTGCAACATAGATATTACTTGTTTTAAGGTTAAACCATCTTTAAAATAATATTCACCGGCTTGTAGTTGAGTATTATTTTTTAATCTAATAATAATTTTAAAAAGAGTGGAGCTAGATATAATATTTTTTTCATATAATAAATTTGCAATGGTAGCAACCCTAGCCCCAGATTGGATAATTATTCGCGCCGAATCAGGGTTAGTCCATTTCATTAAATAATACACCCATAGCGTTGAGCTAATTAATATAATCAATATGCAAAAGATTAAATATTTTTGTATGGTTTTAGGTTGCATACGATAAAACTATGTTTTTTATATAATTGAAACCCCGGGAATTTCGTTACTGGAAATGTCTAATAGTTTTAAAATTGTGGGCGCAATGTCTGTTAAGTTTCTTTTAGGTTGCACCAAACTTAAATCATGGCCACTATATTCACATTCTTCAAGGTTTTTACCTTCTAAATTTTTGTTTACTAAAATAAATGGTACGGGATTAGTAGTATGTTTAGGATCGGAGATATCTGTTGAAATATTCATTATATTTTCACTATTTCCATGGTCAGATGTAATTATTAAACTAGCTCCATTTATTAGCGCGCACTCAGCGATGTAGTCAATATATTTATCTATAATTTCAATGGTTTGGATAGTATTTTTTAAAACCCCACTGTGAGCGGCCCTATCAACGCAACTTAGATTTGCGACTATAAAATGATATTCTTGTTTTTCAATAGCTTTAATAATATGTTTTGATATTTCTTTGGTTTCATGGATTGCAGATTGCATATTTATTAGTAATCGATGTTCATTTGGATAGGCTTCTTTTACGCCACCATTAAAAAAATAAGTTAGGTAGGGATAAGCATCGGTTGTAGTGATCCGTAGTTGAGATAAATTATTATAACTAATAATTTTACCCAAAGATTGATTTAAGGATTTAGCTGTAAATTCTGTGTTATTTGTTAAATTATGATTAATTAAAGTCGCGATGGATACATTTTTAAAAGTATAAGTTAAAAATTTAGCTTCAGATTGATTTACAAATGCGGTTATTAAATTACGTAAACTTCCGGGTTTAGAATTAAAAAATATTATACTATCATTATCGTGAATAGCATGAGTTTTAGGGTGGCTTGTGGAGTGAGAATTTATAATTACCGACGGATGGATTTGGTGGGCGGCAATATTTTGAGATTGAAAATTATTTAAAATTTCTAGCGGATTAGAAAAAACATATTTTGAATTTTCGCTTACGATAATGTTATATTCTTTTTCAGTTCTTTGCCAATATCCTTGGGTGTCATCAGCGTACCACGAACCAGATAAACTAGCTATTTTTGTATTTCCAGTTTTTGCGATTTCGCTTGATAAGTTATTTATAGATTGAATTATTTTAGAGTAAGCATTGTAATCACCTTCCAGCACTCCATGTATTAATATTTTGTTTAAATTATATTTCTGGGTTATTCTTAAAACGGTATATAAATACTCTAGATCATTGTATTCATCTTCTTGGTGCAAGTATCCAATTAAATGCAGAGTTGAGTTGTGTTTTTTGGCGTGTTTTAGAGTGTTTAAAAATTCGTCTTTGATAAATAGATTAGCATCCGTATTAGCGCTGTTAATCTGAGTTTTACTAGCCCCGATGGCCATATGACCAGATGCGCAACCCAATGAAAATGACTCATTATTAACATTAACCTTTAATGGTAAACTGGGGTATCTATTCAATAGTTTGTGTAAATAAGGCGTTTTAGCTAAAGCGACAGCATTAACACTGGAAGCCGGTGCTACACCATAACCATCTATTATTAATAAAACAACACAAGGCATATCAATATAATTTAAATATTAATTTTGACTTTAGTTCTGTTGAGTAGTATTTTGTAAAGCTTGTATGCCAGGTAATTTTTTGCCAGCTAAAAAATTTAACATTGCTCCCCCACCCGTAGAAATATAGTCTATTTGAGATTTTTTGATGTTTCTAATAGCTTCAATGGTTTCTCCTCCCCCTAAGGCTACAAATATTTTGGGTGACATTGATAACTTCGCTAATAGCTTGGTTAAATTTATAGTTCCAATTTTAGTAAATTTATTTTCTAAAATACCCAAAGGACCGTTCCATACAATAGTTTTAGATTGTTTTAAAATTGTGGCGTAGGATTGAAAGGTATCTTTCCCGACATCAGAGATGATCCACTTGGGTGGAATGCTATCACCAACTTTAATGGTCCTATTTTCTTGTCTATTAGAAATTAAAACATCGTTTGGAAAAATAATTTTAGAAGAATGTTTTTTTAAGATATCTTTAGCTGGTTTTAAATTTTGAGCATCTATTTTAGATTCCCCGATATCTATACCACGAGCGGCCATAAAAGTATTTGCCATTATTCCTCCCAATAAAACATGGTTAACCTTATTAATTAGATGTTTGATAATTAGTATTTTATCCGTGATTTTTGCTCCACCTAAAATTAATGTAAATGGTTTGCCTGTTTTAGGTTGAGTTAGGCGATTTAAAATTCGTATTTCATTAAATAAATTTAATCCAGCATAGCTTGGTAAATATTTGGGAACGCCCACAACTGAAGCGTGCTTGCGATGACTAACTGAAAAAGCCTCATTAACGTAAATATCAGCGTGTTTAGATAATTGTTTCGCGAATTTTAAATCGCATTTTTCTTCTTCGGGGTAAAAACGCAAATTTTCTAATAACACAATATCTCCTGGTAATAAACTTTCTAAATTATGATTGTTAAGATTGGAGGGTTTTGAGTTTTTTGACAATAACCAGTATTTTATATTTTTATTTCCTATTTTGGTTTCAAAAGGCAAGACCTTGCGTTTTAATAAAATACCCAATCTCAGAGCCTGAGGTTGTAAAGATAAGTGGGGGTCAATTTGTCCACCCGGTTCTCCACAATGACTAATTAAAATTATTTTAGCTTGTTGTTTGAGTAAATAATAAATTGTTGGTAAAGAGTTTTGAATGCGACTATCATCTCCAAGTTTAACAATATTAGGTTCAGTAATTATTAATGGTTCATTAAAATCTACTCGAACCAAGATTGATTTTTTATGGCAGTTTCGTAATTTAGTAAGCGTTTTTAAATTTAACATGTTAGAGATAATTTCCAGCCTGAATGACATGTTTTAGTAAAGTATAAGTGTAGCCCATCTCATTATCGTACCAAGCCAGGATTTTAATTAAATCTCCATCTACAACTTTAATTAAATTACAATCTAGTATAGACGCGTAGGGCTCTGAAAGAATATCTCCCGAAATGAGCTCTTCGTCGGTAGTTTTAAAAATTCCATTCCAGCGCTTATCTTTTTCAGCGGTTTTAAAAATACGAATCAAATCTTCTTTGGTGGTTTTATTTTTAGTTAATAAGGTGATATCTGATATTGATCCGGCAATACTAGGAACTCTGATTGCTAAACCATCAAATAATCCTTTTAAATTTTGTATAACTCGCGTAACCGAGATGGCCGCGCCAGTTGTAGACGGAACTATATTAACCGCGGCTGCTCTACCTCGGCGCCAATCACCATGATCAGGTCCGTCTATTAATTTTTGGGTAGCTGTATAAGAATGTATGGTGGTAAGCATGGCTTTTTGAATACCAACGGTTGAATTTAAAATTTCAATTACAGGATGAGATGAGTTCGTAGTACAAGATCCGTTAGAACTTATTTTACATTTACTTAACGCGTTTTCATTTATTCCCATTAAGACTGTCTGGCCAACGCCTTCTTGATCGTCATCTTTGGCTGGAGCAGAAATAACAACTCGTTTTGCCCCTGCAGTTAAGTGTTGTTTGGATTTTTCAAAAGTTTCGTAAAAACCACTTGATTCCACTACTATATCAATATCTAGATTTTTCCAGGGTAGTTTAGTAGGATCTTTTTCTTGAATAAATTTAACACTTTGGTCACAAACCCTAAAACCACCAGGTTCGACGGTAATATCTTTATTCCATTTTTTGTAAACCGAGTCGTATTTTAATAAATAGGCCAAGTTGGCAGCTTCTCCGAGATCATTTATAGCTACAATCTTAATCTCGGGATGTTCGCAAGCTATTTTAAAAAATGCTCGCCCTATTCTACCAAAACCATTAATAGCAATTTTTAGAGGCATATTTTTGATTTAGGAGTTAGCTTTTTAGCTTGTAGCCAACTTCTGTTTTTTATTTAAATTAAATACTAAGCCTAACAAATTTTCCAACCTGTATATTCTCGCCAAATTTTACCGAAGCTTCATTAATTAATTCCGAAATTTTTGTAACTTCATCCTTAATATATAATTGATCTAACAAGCAGTTTTCCGTATAATATTTGTCTAATTTTCCGCTTATAATTTTATCAATAATATTAGCTGGTTTATTGGCCAGAGCTGGATCTTGAGCACAAGACTGGGTTTCGGTTTCTACAACATTAGCAGGAATATCTTGACGACTTAAATAAGATGGATTAGTAGCTGCTATATGCAAGGCTAAATTATGCGCTAATTCTCTAAACTGTTCATTATTAGCTACAAAATCAGTTTCACACATAAGTTCAATCATTACACCAACCTTGTTATTACTATGAATGTAAGAAACTATTACACCCTGAGAGGTTGGCTTAGCTGTGTTAACTTTTAACTTAGATTTACGTTTTAAATTTTCTAAAGTTTTAAAATAATCTCCATTATTTTCTTCCAAGGTTGATTTACATTCTAAAATACTCAACCCAGTTTCATCTCTAAGTTTTTTAATATAATCAAAATTTATATTGCTCATAAAGCGTTGTTTATTAATAGATAAAGCTTATTAGATCATCTTAGTTTATATTATAAGTTATTTTTTATAAAATGTCTATAATTAAATGTGGATAATGTTTTGATTTAAGATTTAAGATTTAGAAGCTAGGATTTATCCGCCTAAATTTACCTTGTAAATTTTGACGGATTAACAGTATAATGAATAATATGCCATCTAATTTATTAAAAATTCATACTTTGGTTTATAGGTTTTTAGAATATCTGGAGATTGAAAAAAATGTTAGCAAATTAACACTTAGAAATTATACTTTTTATTTAGATCGTTTTATTAAATGGTTGGACGAACGCAATGTGGATACGATTGATAAAATGAATCAATCTGTCATGCGTGAGTATAGAATATGGTTAAATAGATACAAAACCAAACATGATCAAGTTTTAAGAAAAAATACGCAAAATTATCATTTAATAGCTATTAGAAATTTTTTAAAATATTTAGCTAAGGTGGATGTTTCGTGTTTGGATCATTCCAAAATTGAATTAGCTCGCGTTGCGGAAAGGCAAGTTCAATTTTTAGATCACGATGATCTAAATAGACTTTTAGAAGCTCCCCTTATGGTAAATAAATCTAAAGTAGTAGATTCAAATATTATCATGGCTCGCGATAAAGCTATTTTGGAACTATTGTTTTCAACGGGGTTGCGAGTATCAGAATTAACGGGTTTATATATTGATAATATTAATTTAAAAAAAGATAGCTTTACGATTCGAGGAAAAGGTGATAAGTTAAGGTTAGTATTTTTGTCTAAAATAGCCAGATTGTGGATTGCAAAATATTTAGACCTGCGTAAGGACTTAAATCCTTATTTGTTTATCAGTCATAATATTAATAATCAAACCATAATTACACAGCGCGAAGGCTTGACCAATCGCTCGATTCAACGTTTAATTATAAAGTACGCTAAAGTAGCTGGGATAACTAAAAAAGTTACGCCCCATACTTTGCGTCATTCTTTTGCGACCGATCTTTTAATGAACGGAGCTAATTTGCGTTCTGTGCAGGAATTGTTAGGACACACTTCTATTAGCACTACTCAGATTTATACGCACTTAACTGACCAGCACCTGAATCAGGTTTATCAAACATTTCACGACACTAAGAGAAAGTAAAAAACCAAGAGTTAGAAAGTTGAAAGTAATAAAATTTATTAAAAAATAATTACTTTAAAACTTTCAATTTTTAACTTTCCAGCTTACTGTATTTTGCCCTTGTAGTTCAATGGATAGAATAGGGGACTTCTAATCCCTAGATCGAGGTTCGATTCCTCGCGAGGGCACCAAAATTTTGTTTCGTTATAACTTCACAAAATTAAGATTAAGATGAAGATGAATAATACATATATTGTACAATATATTTTAGAGCAAAATTTTTCCTCATACACATCCTAACACTTAATACATTTTAGGTTTGTTTTTGAACAGCCCTCAAAATCCTGAGTAACTAGTAATCAGTAACTAGTAATTTGGGTAGTTATACTTTTATCATTCTGTTTTTCTTTGTTATTTCCGCGTCTTTTTTGTCATTCCTGTGTTTTTCTGTCATTCCCTTCCCCGATCAGGTCGAGAGTAAACTCCGGTGGCCAGAAGTGTGTTCGTTCATAACAAATGTAATCCTGTAATTAAATCTTTTTAAAACAATAATACTCTTTCTACATAAAATTAAGTTGCCATTTCTTTTGTTGA
Organism: bacterium; assembly: GCA_005239895.1. Classification (GTDB taxonomy): domain Bacteria; phylum Patescibacteriota; class Patescibacteriia; order SBBB01; family SBBB01; genus SBBB01. Next base: position 43,444 of record SBBB01000025.1, read on the forward strand.
TTAAAATATATATTTGAATACACACCTTTTCTACTTAGTCGCCTTGCCACTAAGTAGACTGGAAGTGTTTGGAGGTCGGACTTCCAAACATTAATAATATTACTTAGTGGCAAGGCGACTAAGTGCTGTTACAGTCATTCCCGCCTGCGCAGGAATGACAAATAAGACGCGGGAATGACAGTGGTGGAAACAGTGCATTCATTTTAACTTTTGCGATAATCATTAACCATTGACAGCGCTTCTATTTATACTATAGTATGATTTATAAACAACTCACGAGCTGTACGCTAACTAAAACCATAAAAGGAGGTTGCCTTGATTACATTAGATACTAGTGTTCAAATGGTAATATTGAAATTCAATCTACTTAGCATTGATCAAATACCATTTATTGCAACTTATTTAGATTTAAAACTAGAGAAAACTAAAAGTGAGCACAGGGGTTCAAATAATTCACAAAGTGAGCACAGGGGTTCAAATAATTCGGACAGGATTGCTTCAGCTGAAGTAATTAATAACTGTTCGTTTGCGAGCTTTATTGAACAACTTGAAGCTGCTAGCTATACAATGACCCAGTCGTTTTATCATAAACGTCCGCATGCTAAACATTTGAATCGTAGCGGGTTTTACTATGCAGTAAGTTTTTTGTTTTATCGCAAAGACTTCGCGTACTTATCCTGTAAGTTTAATGAAAAATATTCTATTATCCGTGCAGGACTCCAAGACATGTGCACTACAAGATTATGGAATGCCAAGATATTTCCAACTCTGTTTCGTAAAAACGGTCAGTTGTTTTTTTAATCAGCGGGTTATAAATATACATAGTGGTTTATCTGTTGTGCTTGAGCCGAAGACTCAATCAATTATATCATCGCCAGGAGGCACAGATCATAATATGGTAGATAGCAACCAGACTCCGCTTCAAAAAATAAATTACCTATCTATTATAAACGACAATGTTCAGTGCGTAGAAGTTTAATATTATAAAAATCATAAATCATATAAGGCCGATACGCGTGTTGCGTGTCGGCTTGTCTTGTTTATTTTTAAAATGAACATTACCGTGACAGTTCATCACGATCGAGATGAAGTGTCACACTATTTTGTTTTTAAATTGTTCGGTGGGGATAGTCTTTTATGTTACTGACTATCCCCTAGCTCGGTATTTTTTATATCGTATCTTCGCGTGGTGTTGACACGGCTCCAAATGCCAACATTAAGATCCTAATATTATTGCTCGAGTCAGTAAATTGCATATAGCTGTTTTGTGCTTTAAGCGCGGTTAAAACCTGCTCAATTTCATTTTCATTTTTACTGGTGAATAAAACATGATTGTTAGGGCACTCCACAACGCTTTCAGTGATAGTTTCTTCCCCTTTTTTGGTTACAAACTGTAAACTGGTCATGGTTGTGCCGTAGACCACATTCATTGTTTTTTCTAGTATCACGCTATTGGACATTTTGATGTAATCAAACGTGATCATATGATTAGGTAATTTATTGGTATATATTACCATAATCATTTGTTCAAAATTGAATGGTGACTCTATCCTTGTTCCATCTTGCAAATCAATAGCGAGCCTATGTCTTCGGTCATCTTCTCCTAATCTTTTTTCTGTCTTGTCAGTCATTGTTTCCCCTCCTTATAAATGAATGATTAGACAATAATAGCTCGGTTGCCTACTGTCCTGCACAGCATGGCATAAAATATAGTGTTTGTCAACCCCGTTAGCAACGGGGCTGAACTCAAATCAAAACACGCCCATCAATGTTTGGCGGTCGAACCACCAAACATTGGTTTTTCAAAAACAAGCTAGAGGCACTTAATTAAAACCAGAATCCCCTAACCAATTGTGTTGTTTTGGTTGGGGGGGTATAATATAAGTTATTTTTTGATGGTTACACGCAAAAGAAGAAAAGCTAAAATTACAATAACGAGGGTTAATATCATTGGTAAAATATAAGGCGAGCGTTCAAGCAGTGGGACTTGTTTTTGTACGGGAGCAGTATAATTAGCATTATTTTCTAAAGGATAAATAGCTGAGACATGGCTAAGACTTGCTATATTGGTGTATTGTAAAACCTTTTCAATATCTTTATATTCTGCTCTTCGGGCTGTAGGATTTCCAAGATAAGCATAATAGGTTTTATTAGGGCTAACATTAAATAATATTTTTCGTATTGTTCCTGAAAGCGTTGCTGTTTTAATATTTAAGGGTTTGTCATCTTTATTGATAATTGTAGCTCGCAGGTAGCGACGATTTGATTCTGGATATTGAAAATTTAAATTATCTCCAGTAAATTGGGGCGTATTTATAGAAAAAATATAACCATTACCAAGAAATTGCCAGTTAGTTTTATCTTCACTAGCGGACAAAACTACAAGTCTACTAAAATTTTTATCCTCAGTAGTAAAGCTTCCTTTTTTGTGCGGAATACCATTTGCGCCCAAGTCTATAATTATTTCACTAACACGTTCTTTTGATTTTTGGACAGTTTCTATTTGAGGTTCATAAATTAATTCTTTAGCTACTTCAGTTGTTTGTTTAATTATGTATACACCATCAATTCTTAAAGGTTGCAATGGCCTAAGGCTACTAGTATATTCTTCTTTGCCTTGATCTGAAATTTTTATAGATAAATATCTGAGATTAGTTGCCGGATAAGTAATTGTAGTATCTTGCACTGATATGGGATTAATGTCCTCTACAGTATAATCAAATATTTGTCCGCGGGGATTTAAACTTTTCCAATAAGTTTTATCACTACTCCCCTGCACTTCTACTATGCGACGGAAATTTTTAGACAAGGTTTCAAGGGTTAAGGAATTATGCGTTAAATTTTCTTGACCTATGTCAACAATAACAGTTGTTGATTCTCCGGGTAGAGATTTTTGATCAATTATATTGGTTGGCGTTTTTGAAATTGTATGGCTAGACTGATCTATTAATAATGCGTAGGGTACTTCACCATCTTGATCTACAATCCGCAAATCATTCATATCAGTTCTAAGATTACCAAAAAATTCTGGCAATATATCTAAAATAACTATACTGTCTGAAGTTATGGATTCAGTGTTGATTTTAGCTTTAAATTTCCACGCAGTTGGTACAAAATCAGCTTGCGCTAAATTTATAGACGCAATAAACAAACTAATAAAAATAAAAAAAACAATTAATATTTTTTGATGTTTCATATTAAGCCTAAAAATTATGGATGTTACTTAGGATTGGATTGATTTAGTTTTTCTGGTTGTTCTGGATTTGATTTATCTTGACGGAAATAAAGGTATGAAATAATCATTAAAATGATACCCAGCACAATAGATGGAATTATTCTGTATAGTACGGGTAATTCTGCTAAATCTACAAAGAACACTTTTAGTATCGCGATAACTAAAAGTCCTATCGCAAACCAGCGCAAAGGTTTGTTTGAATATATAATCCCTATAATTATTAAAATAATCGCATAAAGTATCCAAAAAACAGAATAAGTTACTTGTTGTTTGTATCTAATATTTTCAATGGCAGTATTTGGTTGTAATTCTTTAATAATATCCCCTGGTAGTTCTTTGCCCATCTCTATATTTTTTATCATAGTGTCTATATCTTCTTTGTTTGTGTGGGTTGCTTGTTCAGCAACGTAAATTTTATATCTAAAGTATTGATGAAGATCAAACTGAATATTAAAGAATACTAATAAAATTATAATTGCTCCAAACACCCCTTGTAATTGTTTATTGTTCTTTGTTTCTAGCTCGTCTTTGTCGTCGGCTGGGTTTATTTTTACACTACTAAATAATATAAACGCGGCTGATATAGTTGCCATAAGATACGTAAAGAAGCGTTTGTTAAATACAGGTGTAAAATCAGTCAAGGCTTGAGGTGTTAAATTATAATCGTCAATTGCAAACATTCTGATCATGGCAATAGCATAAACTCCTATGGCAAAAGCTTTAATATTACTATTTTTGAGTGTTGATCCTAAAACAAATAGAACTGCAGCTTCAACAATCCAAGCTATAGTAATGGCGTTTTGATCTAATTGTAAAGGTATGGCTAAAGTTAAAAACACCAAAGCAATGGTTCCTAAAAATAAGACCATTTGTTTATCTTCGGAATGCAGGGTTTTAACTAAGTAGGCTGCAAAAATATATATAGCGCCAAGTCCAGCAGCTATAAAACCTAAAGTATGTTCATATCCCGGTTTTAAAAGATCGTAGATCCAGAGAGCAAACCAAGCTGAATTAACAGTGAGTATGGCCAAATCTGTATTTGTGCTTAATTTTTGGGTCATGATATTTCCAGTCACAGTGATCCAAACATAAAGAATAAAAAATATAGATAAAATAAATATGGTAAAGAATAATTTACTGGGATCATAAAAATCTTCATGCCAGTCTAGAAAATTTACTATAGTAGCTATAAAACCAATCACTGTGAGGTGGTTCCATTTTTTAAAAAACGCAACACCTAAAATACCTACATTTAAAATAATTAAATATGTAAATCGTCCAATATCATTAGCGACTGTGGTAGATAATATCAGGGGTGTCATAAAACCACCCAAGGTTGAAAAGATGGCAAGCGATAAAGCATCCACCCGTATGGCTAGAGCTACCCCAAATACAGTTATAAGTGACATAAAACTAAAAGCTGTTACTTGATCAATTTTTTTATACCAATCAAATGCTGAAAATGTAGCCAAATAAAGTAAAGCTATACCTACTCCAGTTAGAATATGTGAATATTTAGTTAAACGTGAACGTAAAAATTCTCCCAATACAATAAATATCATGCCAGCTATTATAGTAAGTATTATGCGACCATTTTCACTAATCCATTTTTCATCAAATGCATATTTTAAGAAAAATCCAACTCCAAGCAGAACAGCGATACCACCAATCGCAGCAAACCACCATTTACCAATTTTTGATTCTAGGTCTTGAATCTTTTTTCTATCTTCGGGTGGTTTTGTGTCTTGAATTACTATAGGCGTTGATGTTTGTCTTAAGGGTGGAGGTGGTGGTGCTGTGACAGTCACGGGTTTAATATAACTAAAACTATTGGAAAAACTAGGGCGATTTAGAGATTTTTCAATTGATGTTAAGCGGCTATTAATTTCATCTAATTTTTTTAAAATTTCATCCATATTTTTAAAGTTACGGGTTTAATTTTTTATTGCCTTAATGTTGTTATATATACAGAATAAATAAATTGTTATTAATGGAATAAAAAATAAATCAAGCATGAAATTAGTAATTACTTCAGCAGCTGGTATGTTTTCAAATAAAATAGGTGTAATCATTACGGGAATGAAAAATAAGAAGAATATAAAAAATAAACGCCCAAAAACTGCCCACCATTTACCTTTTATATATTCTTTGCTTTTTTGTAAAGCATTCATACCCTTTAAATCCTCTATTATAAAAACAAATATTGTCAAGCTATACCAAACAGAAAAAATTATACCTGGAATAATAAACAGCAAAAATCCCAGCACCGTAATCAATCCTTGTAAAAAAATAACCCACGAATAAGGCAGTATTTTAGCCCAACTTCTACGGTATGCCTCTACGACACCAATTCCCTCTTGGTTGTCTTTTATAGCGTAAAGTAGTGCTATTTGACTCCATACGGAAATTATAGCAATGATTATAACCATTAAAATGATTAACGGAAGAGCAATTCCCGTCGCAAACATTGCGACTACGGACGAAGAACCGCTTTTTGCTAATAAAGCTAAACTACCACCAGCTAATAGCAATAATAAACCAATAGAAACAACTAATGGAGCTGCGGCAATTCCCAAAAAGGTTTGCATCCTTTGTTTATATAACAACCAAGATTGTTGTAAAATATCCATTGCTCCTGGCAAGACAGTTATATTTGTTTGAGCTGTTTGACTTTGCGAAACGACTGGATTAGAAAGCTCAGCAAAAGCCTCGTTAATATCACCTTCTTTCCATCCACTAGAAACAAGCGCACTTTTTATTTGCTCAGGACTAACACCGCTCTGTAATTGTTGGTTTATATAATTTAATAACTCCTGATTAGGCATATGTAAATTTAAAAATTAACCGCTTTTTTAATATTATTATTGTCTTGAGCTTCGGTATAAAGATTATCTTTAATATCCAGTTTTTGAAAAAAAATTTCAAAAATTTCAGTGCTGGTTTGAGTATTAAGATCTATCATATTCGGAGCGGCAAAAATAAAAGATTTACAAATTGTATCTCTAAGGCTTTCTGGTGTTTTATATTCTTGTAATTTATTAAATAACAATTCCAGGGCCTGGTTTAGTTTTTGAGAGTGTTTCGATTTGGAGAAGTTATTGCCGTTTAAATAGTCAGGCCTGTTTATAGTTTGTTTTTCTTCGGTCAATGGTTTCGGTTCTATTTTAGGGTTTAATCCGTCTTTAGGTTTTATTATTGCTTCGCGGGTAAACAAACCATCGCCTTCCCTACCTTTAAACATATAATTAATACTTGAAAGTTTAAATTATACTATTTTAAGTATAGCACATTACACATAAAGATACAAGAAAGTTCACTTAGTAGCGAAACCACCAAGTGATAATGGTTATTCATTCAGTCCGTACCAATCAATTTTTCGTGATAAATACATAATGATGCTTAGGGTTAAAAACAGCAATAAACTTCCAGCCAATAATGCGTAGTCTTCTAACTGTAGTGTTATGTAAGTAAAAATATAAAGAAACATGAGTATCAAAAATTGAATCCAGAGCATTCTAGAATTTGCTAAAATATATTTGGAGTATAGCGTGATTAAGCTTACGGTTGACACACTGGCTATTAAATACGCCCAAGCAAAACCTAGTAATTCAGAAATTGAAATAAGTAACACGTAAAATAACACCAATACTAATCCAATTAAAATATATTGAATGGGGTGTATTTTTTTTCGATTAAACACTTCAACGAAAAACAATATTAAGAAAGTTAGAGAAATTATCAGTAAAGCATACTTAGCGCTTCTTTCAGTTTTAGCATAGCTATCAATTCCTGGTAAAAGTTTTACACCTAAAGCTGACGAATATACATTATAGGAATTGTCGGTCCAGAACTGCGGGTATCCCCTATTAAAATCAAAAATTTTCCAAGAAGCTTCAAAACCCTTATCAGTTATAGTGCGTGTATCAGGTAAAAAAGCTCCATCAAAACTGGGATTGTTCCAACTTGATTTCATATTTATTTTAGTAGTTTTTCCAATGGGGATGAATTTTATATCTTGGCTTCCATTTAAGTTTATGGTAAATGAGAATTCATTATTTTTTATATTTTTTAAATTATCTGGTAGTTGAACGCTAATACCATTCCCCTGTCCATCTCTTTTTGCTGGCACTGGACTTATATCTACAATATCAGCCGGTAATGTGTATCTTTCGTATTTGCTGTGCTCAAAAGAAGGGATATCATAACCATAATTTGTATTATAATCATGCACCACATCGTTGGTTGGAATTCCAGGTTTAAATTCTAGATTTGAGTCATTCCAATTTAAACTTATTTTATCTTTAATACCCCTCGTATCAGAAATACCAACTGATACAAAAGCCTTATTCCAATCTAGGTCAGATTCTTGCAAGTTTACAACACTTGCATTTATTTCTGTAAATTTTCCAGAAAAATTAATTTTAGAAGAATAAACCACAGCATCAAAAATTCCACGTGATCGTATTTGTGGTTCTAGAGTGACATTAATTAAAAGTTCTTCGGGTAAAAAATGGGCATATTTAGTTGCAGAAAAAACAGGTTTTGCATCTACAATATTTATAACCTGTTTATAAGGAATTGATAAAATTGGACCAACCACGGTTTGTCTTTGTCCCCATTGTTGGCTTATTTTAGATAGTGCTATTTCTTTTCTTGATTGCCTTTCATAAACTAGGTCTTTTACAAAATCAAGAGGAATTAATAGTAAAAGTATCAATACCCCGACTACAATGATTCTAAAAGTAATAGAATATCTTAACCAATTTGTAAAATTTGTTTTATCCATAAAATATTAGTTTGAAAAGTTATTAAGTTTGTAAAGTAATAAAGTGATTATTTTTGTAAAAACAGTATTTCCTCCTAAAGAAGATATCATAAAATAGCAGAATTAGTCAATATCAAAGCAGGGGTAGAAAGTTATAATTTTCTACTTTTAAACTTTAAAACCTTGTAAACTATTTCTCAGTCGGGCTAGTGGGAGTCGAACCCACTGTCACACCCACCCCAAGGGCGTATGTTGCCGATACACTATAGCCCGCTATTGAGGCCTGGATGGGAATTGCACCCATGTATAAGAGTTTTGCAGACTCCTGCCTTACTACTTGGCTACCAGGCCGTAATTAAAACAATGTAGCTGGACGCGCGATAAATCTTAACGTCCAGCCTGGATAATTTTATTTTAAATTCACTTATTAAACAACAGGGGCGAAAATAATACTAAAGCACACATAACAATACCAAAAATTAAAGCCACAAAAGCCAAAGAAAACGGATATTTTAAGTTCCACCATCTTTGGTTTCGGCGTTCTTCTTTTTTTAGAATAGCTTGAACTCTGAACTTTTTGTGCATTAAACTATGTTTGATACGTTGTTGTACATTCCATAGTACCAGATCTTGTTGGATATCATTCAAGGATGTGATTGTTACATCTAGTGGATTCATACGCCACTTTTTTACAGTTGAAAACATGGCTTTTATGATTTCTGTGAGTTTGAATTGTTCAGTTTTTCCAATTAAACACAATCTTTGATTTATATCTCTAATATTTTGTCCCCTTTTTAGAGAGCTAGAAACATAACGCAAATAGGTTTGAAATAACTGAGATTTTTGCTCCTCACTACTGCCGGACAATTCTAGCACAGATGTTAAAATGTGCATGAGTTGCTTTTTCTCATCCGGTGTTAAGGAATTGTTTTGTTCTAAAACCCTATCAATATCATTCCCATTTAATTTTTCTGCTTTAGAGGTCTGCTTAGATATAGACAACAGCACTTCCAGTGCATAGATTGTTTGATTGTCTTCTTGGTTAAGCGTGTTTTTTAATTTTGTAACTAATGCGTCGTATAAACCAGCGCGTTGTTTACTCCCTGATGCTTCCCGGGGTCTATACTCTCGCAATACCAAATCTGGTACAAAAGCCGTTACCAGATGAATTATCCATTCTCCAAATGTCATGACATCCTCCCTGTTTTAGTTGTGAAACGATTACTATATCCTAGCATTAATATTTACAATAGAAAAGAGGTATATTTAAAGCGTTTTATTTTTTAATTGAGCTTGATTATAATGCCAACGAATTACATTCAGGGTTTGACTATCTATGGCGGTAATATCTATTGATTTACCAATTTCGTTTTTTACTTCTTGAATTGATTTTTGATCATTCATTCTAAGACTAGTTGTCCAAACATCTATAGCTGCTGGTAAATATTTTTTATTAAGATACCAAGTATGTTTAGCCATATCAGCCGCGGCTTGATTGTGTCCAAAAGCTGAATATAATTTAATTAATTCTAAATAAATTAATTGTTTTTTAGGACTTAATAAATTAGCTTCTAATAATATTTTTTCAGATTTTTTTATATTATTTATATTAGGATTTATTTGAGCTAACATGTTTAAAGTTGAACCCTGCAAAAGCATATAAGCGGCGTTTGGATTTGCTATTTTATTTTCTTGCTCTAGTTCATTGTTTGTAAATATTAATAATTGTTCAATTTCGTTTTTAGAATATGGACTAGATGTTGGATTTAATTTATATTCAAACCATGCGTCTTGAGTAGTTGACCACAAGTGTTTGCGGGTTTCTGTATTTCCGAAGCTATTATATTTTAAGGCCGATTGAAATTTAGCAATAATATTTTCCATAGGTTGTTTTTTTCGATAGGATTGTAAAGCTAAAATAAGTGACTTGGATTGTAAAATTGGCTTGAAATGTAAACCAATGCCAGCATATATAATTGTTAAGAAAAATATAATAGTTAATAAGGTGTAATGATATACAGGGCGTTGAGAGGTTGTGGCAGTTTGTATAGACAGTGTTTCCTCACCATCACTGGTTCTGTATTGCGTATAAGCTAAAAATGCAAAAAATAAAATATAAATATTAAAATTATCAAATACAAATAAATTTTGAATCAAGTAGGAAGAAAACAAACCAATTAAAATCATAGTTTCTATAATATGGATTTTAGATTTATGACAATTGTATAGCAATAACAAAATAGCGACTATAAATATGCTTAAATAACTTAGTAAGCCTAGAATTCCAGCGTTTATTAACCAGTCAAAAACAATACTATGAGCGCGATCAAACCACGCTTCGTGTCCTTCTAAATTAGGGTCAAAATGTTTTTGAAAAACTAAATAGTAATTTTCTTGTCCATATCCCAGAAATGGCTGTTCAAGAAATCCTTTCCATGCCATTTTCCAAACCATAATTCGCGGCGTAATCGTGGAATCAGCAAGAGAATAATTAGTCAATCTGTATAAAGTTGAGTTAGATTTTATAAATTCCGTGTTTCTAAAATATATAAGTCCAGTAATTAATAAAACAATTGAAATTAAGAAGATAACCAAGCCTAGCCGCGGCAATGGCCAAGCTTGATTTTGATTGTTAGTAGACAATATTTTGTTTTGTAAATGTGGCAAATTATGGTTCTCAGTAGAAGTTTGAAATTTTTTCCAGAATACAATAGAACTTAATAAACAAAATATAGATACTACAACTAAACTTAATACAACTCCACGCGTGAGACTTAAAACAATAATCGAAATTTGTAATAATAAAATTAAATAATATATGGGCAACACTATTTTTTTATTTGGATTTTTTTGAGATTGATAAATTAACATTAACAACAATCCTACATGAAACAATGCGTAAGCAGCTAAATAAATTGGATTTCCCAAAGTTGAATCTACGCGTTCTATATTTAGAGCCAACCTTTGATACACAGCCTGGATAGCAATTACTACACTAACTGCTAGGGTTGAATGAAAAAATAATAACCAATCTTTATTTTGTTTTAAAATACCAACCAAAACCATCCAATACAAATATAAATGGAAGATAGTCATAAAGCCTTCCATTCTTTCGTAATTTGAAAAAAACGCAGCCTGGGGATTAAAACTTAGCAAATCAGCTATAAATACTATAGCTATAAAAATAGTAATAGTCGTAAATAAAATCGTCATCTTCGGTCTAAATTTAGGATTACAAATTGCTAGTACTAACCATAAACTAAAAATTATTTCAACCATGATTCTAAAGAGAAAGGTGCGTCCGGTAATATACGGAAATAGCATACTGCTTGAAATATAGAGTGGCAAAAACGTAATAAGGCAGAGCCCGATTTTGATAATCCATGTGTAAAGTTTTTCTAAATTTTGAATAGTTGAATTTGGTTTGATGTGCATATTGTTATACTGTTTGTTTAGATATATTTAATAAAATACCAATACCAGCCATAGCTGAAATTAAAGCTGTTCCACCATAACTAATAAATGGGAGTGGAATACCTGTTAAGGGCATTAAATTAGATATACCCATAATATTTAAAAAAGCTTGACATAAAATCCACGCTACAATGCCCGTAGCTATTAATCTACCAAATAAATCTGGGGCTTTTTTGGCAATTAGTAATCCTCGATACATGAAAATTAAAAATATAACAATAATTCCAGCGCTAATCAAAAAACCTAATTCTTCCGCTACAATCGCGAAAGTTGAATCAGCGAGTACTTCGGGAAGATATTGAAACTTTTGTCGCGACTCGCCAAACCCTCTACCCAATAAACCACCGGAACCAATAGCTAGCAAAGCCTGATTAATTTGATAGCCACTACCCTGAGGATCTAGTTCGGGGTGCAAAAAAACATTTAAACGTTGCATGCGATAAGGCGCCATATTCATTGCAATTCCTATAAGTATTATAGCAATCAGGCCAGTTAATATAAAATATCTTATTTTTACTTCAGCTATAAAACACATTGCGGCTACTATAAAAAATAAAATTAACAGAGTTCCGACATCGGGTTGAGCTAAAATTAAACCAAAAATTGTACTGACTATAGTTATAACGGATATATAACGCCAAATATTTATTTTAAATTTAGTTTTAGAATAACGATAATTAGTGCGAGAACTGTCGTCCTCTTTAGGTCTGTCTTTATATTTATCAAACCAAGCGGCTAAATAAATAATTAATAATAATTTTATTATTTCTGCTGGTTGTATAGTTATAAACCCTAAATTAATCCAGCTTTTAGATGAGGCATGCGTTAAACTTAGGGGTGGAATAAGTGCCATGGTTAATAAAGCTACACCAAAAACGATTAAATATAATGAAATTTTTTTTAAAAATTTATAATTTATGTAATAAAGAGCGGTTAAAACCAAAACACCGGGTAGTAAACCTAACAATAATTGATGTTTTAAATAATAGTAAACATCATCCGATCTTTTATAAGCTTTAACCACACTTACCGAAGAGAACATAACTATTCCAAAAATAATCAGAATAGCTAAACTGATAATAATAATATAATCTGGTTTATGGTGAGCCAAATGCATATTTTTAATATTATCTTAAGACATTCTATCCACTAAAAATATAATTAAACCCGCCATACTACTAATAGCAGATATAATCCATAAACGCATAACAATTCTTGGCTCTCCCCAACCCTTAAATTCTAGGGTGTGATGAATCGGTGTAGATGGAAAAATTTTAGTATTAAATAATTTTTTGGAAGCGGTTTGCATTATAACTGATACGGATTCAGCCACTAAAACCAAACCAATAATAGGCAATAATAAAACCGCATTAGTTAAAATAGAAATAATTCCTAGAGTTACGCCCAAAGACATTGATCCTGTGTCTCCCATAAAAAAACGAGCTGGATGAATATTAAACCATAGAAAAGCTAACAAAGCCCCTACCAATACTCCGCATAAAGTGGCTAGATTATATTTGTGTTGTATAAAAGCAATAGAACCATAAGAAGTTAAAGCAAACAATAAAACTCCACCCGCCAAACCATCTAATCCATCAGTTAAATTAACTGAGAAAGATGTAGCAACTATAATAAAAATAAAAACCAAAATATATAGAATTCCAATATCATAATTTCCCATAAAAGGTATATAAATACTTGTCCACTGTAATTTAAAATAAAACCACCAGGCCCCAAAAGCCGCAATTAACGTATATAAAATAACCCGGTCTTTAACCCTTAATCCTTTATTGTCTTGACCCAAGCCATAAATTTCCCACAAATCATCCACTAATCCAACTAGAGCGGAAGCAAATAAAGCACCTAGGGGTAAATAAGTTTCTTCGCGATTTATAAAATTTAAATATGCAAGAAACGATTCGGGGAAAAGCTTGGATGCTAAAAGAAATACCCCTGAAACAATTAACACGGTTACCCATATTAATATTCCACCCATGGTGGGAGTATTTTTTTTAGAAGAATGAAGTTTAGAAAAAATAGGAGTGTCTTTAGATGTGCGTATTTTTTTATAAAATTGATTTTTATATAAAAAATTACTAAAACAGGGCGTTAAAGCTAAACTAATCAAAAAAGCAATGGTAGTTAAAAATAAAATTTTAATAATTTCAATTTGCATAATTTAACTATTTACATAAACAACTAAAATACTAAACATAAAGAGTAATATAGATACTAGCATAGTTATAATCATTAAGAAATGACTTAATAGTTTAGTTCGAATATATAATATATACGCCAATATTATGTTAGTTAGGGTAATAAAGAAAGACAGAAAAAAAATTATTAATATTCTATACGGAGAACCTATAAAATCTACACCCAAGGTAACACTATAGCGCAATACAGCCAAATCTATATGATAAGGCATTTTGAAAAACACATACCCTAAATGCGTTAAATTGAGAATTATAATTAAAGAAACCGTTGTGGCTATAATTTTATCTCTTAAAAAGAATCTGCAGGATGGCGTTTCAATAAAAAATAGCATAGAAAATTATTTATAAAAACTTGTTTTTTTATGTATAATATAAACCGTTAAAAACATAATAATTAATAATATAATAAAAGCTATTAGTTTGCCATAGGTTTTTAAAAATAACGCGCTAATTCCAAAAACAAAAGAACAAAACAAAAAAAACATTACAACCTGACGAGGCGTTAGTCCCCTATCTAATAATTTAAAATGCAAATGTTTGCGATCGGGTTTAGTAAGACTAGAACGATCAATAATTTTGCGTTTAATTATAATCCAGACAACATCCATTATGGGTAGACCCAGAATTAGCACAGTGGTTGCTATTTTTCCTCCGGCAATAATAGATAATACACCCAATATAAAACCAAGAAATAAACTACCACCTTCACCCAAAAATATTTTAGCTGGAGGAAAATTAAAAATAAAAAATCCCAAACAAACTCCGCTAAAAATAATAGCTAGCATAGCTGTTCCGACTTGATTTACAGGTGGAAAAATGCTCAGCAGAAAAATAATAAAGCCACCCACAAAACCAAGTCCCGACACCAATCCATCTACGCCATCTAATAATTTAGTAGTGTACATTATTCCTAATAACCAACAAAATATTAATATATCCGCTAAGGGTACAATATAGAAGGGTATTTCATTCCATCTAAAAATTTCAAACTTATAATTGTCTAAACGGTAAACTCCACCCAAAGGATTAGTAATAAAATTAATATCAATACCACTCATAAGAATAATTAAGGCCGCTAAGCATGGAAATATAAGTTGTTGCCAATATTTTAATTTATATTTATCGTCTAAAAAACCACCGATAATTAATATTAGTCCTCCTAAAAATATACCTATTATATATTTCGGTAGAATATAATTATGAGTCCAAACGACGCTGGAATTATATATTAAAATTCCTAATATTATAAAAAAAGAGCTAAAAATAGCTGTACCACCTAAAAGGGGTGTAGGTTTAGTATGAAATTTTCGAATTTTATCGGGTATATCTATAATTTGTAATTTTAAGGCTATATTTTTTACAACTGGTGTAATCAAACCCGACACTAGCACAGAGCTTAAAAAAAATATCACAAAATAATAAATATGTGCTGCAAGTATCATAATTAAAAATTGTTAGACCAAGCTAGATAAATATTTTTCTACATCCATAGCAGCTTTACATCCCATGCCAGCAGCTGTGATGGCTTGGCGATAAGTATGATCAGCCACATCTCCAGCCACAAAAACGCCGGGAATGTTTGTTCGGGTTTGGTTGCTCACAATAATATAACCCTTAGGGTCTAAATCTATTTGATCCTTAAAAATTTCCGTATGAGGTTTATGTCCTATGGTTATAAAAACGCCGTTTACGGGTATTTCCTGAATTTCTAGGGTTTTAATATTTTTAATTTTAAGGCCCGTGACGCAATCGGACCCTAATATTTCTTCCACGCAAGAATCTAATTTAAAAACAATTTTAGGATTATTAAACGCCCGATTTTGCATAATTTTAGATGCTCGCAGTTGGTCGCGTCTGTGAATTACAGTTACTTTGTTCGCAAATTTAGTCAGGAATAAGGCTTCTTCCATGGCGCTATCTCCTCCTCCAATTATAGCCACTTCTTTATTGGTAAAAAAATAACCATCACAAGTGGCACAATTACTAACCCCTCTACCAATCAGTCTTTGTTCCGATTCTAACCCCAGCCAAATTGAACCTGATCCTGTCGCGATAATAATAGACTGAGATTCAAACGTTTCTTGGCGAGTAGTAACCCTAAAATTTTTTTGTGTAAAATCAACACTTTCCACGTCTTCGTTTAAAATTGTTCCTCCAAAACGTTCGCATTGTTTTTGCATTGCCAAAATTAGATCCGGACCCATAATACCATCTACAAAACCCGGAAAATTTTCTACGAGGGTTGTTAAGGTTAATTGTCCACCGGGTTTATTGCCAGCTAGAATTAAAGGTGCTAAATTTGCTCTAGCTGTATAAATACCAGCTGTTAAACCCGCGCAACCTGCTCCTAAAATAATAACTTTTTTTAACATAGTTAAGTTATTTTTTTAATAATTGAAGCCCTGTATAAGCTAAAAAACCAGCAAATATAACCGCAATGACACTAAACCACATGGGTATAGCACGGTCACCAAAGTTTACCTGAACATCAAACACAATTCTCAGCGAGTGTAAAATAGTCACAATTGTAAAAAATATACTCGCAACTAAAATAAATATTTTTTGAGACATATAATTGTATAAATAAAATTTAAAGTTTAAAACTATCTAGCGCTATAAATTATTATTCCGCGTTCACTATAAATTGAACAAACTGATATTTTTTCATTTATATTTTTAATTATTTTATATCCCGTGCCATTAGGATTAGTGTTATTAGGATCCATAGGTAGGGTTGTTAAATATTGATCATTTATAGTTAAAGACGACAAATTGGTTAAATCTTTACAATTGCCTCCGGTTTTACATATTTCAGTTTTAGGACTAGATTCCCAACAGGATTCACTAGATATCATAATATTTGGTTCAATATATCCATTATTATTTACACCTTGTTGATATACAGCATTTAAAATATTGTTTACATCTATTTTTCGCTGCGCATTACGTATGTCCGCTTTTTGTCTATTGGGATTAATCGCTAAAATAATCACAGTAATCAAAATGGTAATACCGGCCATAATAAGAAAAAATTGAAAACAATTAAATTTTAGATTATTTTTTAAAATATTCATATTAGAAAGTTTATAAAGTTGAAGGTTAGAAAGTTTATAAAGTTATAACTTTATACTTTTTACTTTATAACTTTTAACTAGTAAGACAATTATATCACACTTTAATCTTTTGTTAGAGCGTGTACTATAGATTTGCGTTTATACCATTCTAAAAGCACTTCTTTGGCAATGGGTACTGCCACAGCTGAACCCTCTCCAGCTTCTTCAGCTAAAACCGTAATAATTACTTCTGGTTTTTCATAAGGAGCAAACCCCGTAAACCAGGAATGAGGTGGTTTATTGATACTAGTTTGGGCTGTTCCGGTTTTACCAGCCACACTAAATGGCAAATCTTTTAATTTAATAGCCGTGCCCGAAAGTACAGCATTGCGCATTCCAAGTTTTACAATATCTAAATTTTTTTGAGATATTGAAATTATGGTGTCACCATAAGTTGTATTGTTAATATTAGCTGTTTCTCCATATTTAACTAGTAAATGAGGTTGATGTAAAATACCATTATTAGCTATTATTCCTGTAAATATATTGACCTGCAAAGGCGTAACTAACATATATCCATGACCAATTGATAAATTATAAGTATCGCCTATGTACCATTTGTTATTTGGTTTACTTTTTGAAGGGCCTGAAGGCAAAAAGCCTATTTTTTCATTAGGTAAATCAATATAACTTTTATTCCCTATTCCAAATAATTTATAATACTGGAGTAAGGCTTCAACTCCCAAGGGTTTAATTTTGGTATAATTTGCGTGTCCACCACTTATAACATAATAAAAAGAATTTACAGATTCAGCTAAGGCTCGATCTACAGTTACAAAACCATGTCCTCCCTTTTTCCAATCTGGGAAAAAGAAACCTCCAGACATTATACCTCCTGTGCTGTTAATGGTGGTGTCTTGGTTTATAACATTTTTTTCTAAAGCCGCTAAAGATATAATGGGTTTAACCACTGAGCCAGGCTGATATTCACCACTAATAGCCCTATTAAATAAAGGCTGATATTTGTTGGTAATTAGGGCCTGATAATCATTTTTACTAAAACCAGTAATAAAGTCATTATTATTAAATCCCGGTAAACTAACTAGGCTTAAAATTTCTCCGTTTTGAGCGCTTTGAAGCACAATAATTCCCCGACCGCTATATTTTGTGTGATTAGCTAAAATACTTTCAGCCTTGTTTTGTAACTCACTATCAATAGACAACCAAATATTTTTACCCGGTGTAGGCGGTTTTTCTTGATAAATTCTTTCAACAATCCCCGTAGCGTTTACTTCCATTTTTTGAACACCATTAGTGCCACGCAAATAATTATTGTATTGAGATTCTATCCCCACTACTCCAGCTATATCCAACCACCATTTGTTAGGATATTGTTTGGTTTTAAAATCCGCGTTAGAAATTTTATTTGTGTATCCCAGAATATGCGACAAGCTTAAGTTATTTTGTTTGGAAACAGTTAAATAATTTCGCTGAAGAATGGTTTCCATGGCCACACCCGGCAAATCAGCTATTTTAATATACAAATTTAGGGCAGCTTCATGCCCCAAGCTATTAGCTAGCACAATGGGTTCGTTTACGATTTTATGGTTTAATAATTTATCAATAGCTGTTTCAGTTGTTTTATCTATTTCAACCAGTTTTTTAGCAGCTAATAAAACTTTAGTTTTGTGAATTTTATCTTTAGGTAATGCGACGGGATCTATATACAAAGTCATACGAGGTGTATTTTCAGCTAAAATGATATTATTTTTATCATAAATAATGCCTCTGGGCGCTGAAATAATTTTAACCTTAGTGCGGTTTTCTTCGGCCAAAGCAATATAGCGGTCTTTATAAATTGTGTTTAAAAACACCACTCTTATTAGTAAAATGGAAATTATAGTATATAGCACAATTTGTAATATTATAATTTTGGTTGTATTTTTAGCTGCGCGTACATTGGTGGCTAAAAATTTTTTAGGGACAAATAAATCATCAGCTTCTAAATACGAAGCTGATACTATATTGCGTTTCGAGAAAATAAATTTTTGTATTTTTTTAAGAATATTGGACATATCTTGGCGTTCGCAAGGGTTTAAAGTATTTAAACATTTTATAAATCAAGGTAGTCAAAATGGTGTTTATTAAAATACCATGATGAGCATATATAAAAATTTTATAATCCACATAAGATAATATTATAGCTTTAAATAAAAATAATAAAGCTAAAAACACGATATATCCTAAAAGAAAGAATATTATAAATCCATATATGGTTTCATAAACTGAAAAATATTGTAATATATAAGATAAGATACTTAAAGTAATTAGTAAACTACCACCTAAAACCAGCATTTCATAAGGAGCGTCTAGGCTTAATAAAACTGTGGTTAAAAGACCCCATATTAAACCCAGCTTGCGATTATTAATAATTAAAAATATAGACACTAATAATAGGACGTTAATGTGATTTAGAGGATAAGGAAGTAAATATATAAAACTTGAATAACTGAACGCCACCAAGGGTATAGATAAAATATAAAAAGTAAAGTACATAATAATTATAAATTAGGGCGAGGCGCTACAACTGCTAAAAAACGAATAAATTCAGGTTGATAAAATAATTCTAAAACCGCGCTTTGCCAGGCATCGGTGGTAATATCTGGCAGGCTTTTAACCGTACCTAAGATTAAATTTTTAGGAACATTTTCTTCTAATCCCGATGTTATAACCAAATCATTGATATCAATATTGTTTTTTTTAGATATTAGTTCCGCTTTGGCGCTTAAACCATATGATCCACTTATGACACCTAGAGCGGCTTCACCGCCTTGGTTTAATATAAGCGCGCTGATTCGGGATAATTCGTGGGTTAATAATCTTACTTCCGAAGTATTTTTATTCACCCTAATTAGTTTTCCAATTACTATTCCGCCCTGATAAGTAGTAATATTAAAATTAGTATTTGTAGGTGGAATTACAACTGCCAATCCATTAATCAACCCGTCTGTACTTCCCTTGTTAATAATTAGGGTTGCTAAATTGTCTACTCCCGATACCCCCACAACTTCCGTAAAAATATAATTATAATTTTTAGGCTTAGAAAGTTTCGTTAATTCGGACAAAGCCTTATAATCATTTTCTAAACTTTTTAATTTTTCATAATCAATGAAAACCGTATTTAATTGGGCGCGTAATTGGTGATTATCATTATATAATTTTTTATATTGTAAAAAACTTAATTCTTCGCTCACGCTTTGCCCAAATTCACGGGTTTGTTGTTTAAGTGGTAAGATAAAATTATTTACAACCTTATAATAAAAGGTTGTAAGGTTTATTAGATTTAGTAAAGCTATTATAATGATAATACCTAAGATTAATAATAAAATTTGTAAATTTTTCTTTTTAAATTTAGGATTAATATTAAATATCATATTTAATGCAATTTAATTGCCGTTTTAATTGATAGATATTATTGAGCGGATGGTAAGCGAATTTGTTTTAACAAGTCGGGATTATCTAATAACATTCCAGTTCCGCGTGCCACAGTTGTTAAGGGATCTTCGGCAATACGCACGGGTATTTTTAAAGAATCGCTAATAATTTTATCTATACCATTCAACAAAGACGATCCCCCGGTTAAAATAATGCCACTGTCATAAACATCCGCTATTAACTCCGGTGGAGTATTTTCTAGGGTCAAACGAATATTATCAATAATTAAACGTATAGAACCGTTAAGAACCGAACGCACCTCCGTATCAGTTATAATCATTTCTCTGGGGAGTCCGCTAACCAAGTCTCGTCCTCGCATAAGAATATTAGATGGTTTGGGTAAAGCAATGGCTGATCCAATATTTATTTTAATATCTTCGGCTATTTTTTCACCAATAAACAAATTAAAATGATGTTTAGCGTAATCTATAATATAATGATTAAAATCGTTTCCTCCAATTTTTAAAGATTTTGAATTAACAATACCACCCATAGATATAACCCCTATATCTGTCGTTCCTCCTCCAATATTAACAATCATAATTGCGCTGGGTTCCAAAATTGGTAAGCGCATTCCAATAGCCGCGGCAATTAATCCCTCCACAATATAAACATCTCTAGCCCCTATGGTAAAAGCAATATCTTCAACGGCTTTACGTTCCACCTCGGTTAAATCTAAAGCGATACACATAACAACTTTAGATCGGCTAATTAAACTAAACGAATCAGCGTAGATTTTATCTATAAAACATTTCAACATTTTTTCAGCTACAGGAAAGTCCGAAATAATACCATTTGTTAAGGGTTTACTTACGGTAATGCGCTGAGGTGTTTTACCAAACATTTTTTTAGCTTCATTACCAGTCGCTATAACCTCTTGGGTGACATTATTAATCGCCACAATAGACGGTTCATTAATAACAATACCCCGATCTTTGGCGTATATTAAAGTATTGACAGTGCCCAAATCAATACCTATATCTTTAGCAAATAAACTAAAAAAATTATTTATCATATTTTAAAAATTTTTAATATTAAGTTTATCAACTATCATACCCTCTCGGTCGGTTAAAATTAAGGTTTCAGATAAATTATCCCAAATATCGCGTTTCAAATTCAAATACATAAACCATGTATTCTTATAAAAATCTTTAGCTGATTGATAATCTTTAACACAACCATCATAATTAAAATGTTTACTTAAATAGTCTGTACACTGAGCGTCTCTTTGAATAGCGCGTATAGTATTGCTATCTTTTTCTTTTTGTAGGTTTGGAACTTCACAGCGCGATACTTGTTGAATAATATATTTTTGACATATAGGTTCTAAAAAATTTAATTCATTCGCGTTTGGCAAATAGCACTCTTCGTTGAATTTAGACTTTAATTTTAGTGCGTTGAAATAACCCATGCAGCGGTTTACACGAAATCCACCACTGGAATTGGTTAGTATATTTGCTCCGGTTATAATATTTAATTGATCTTTAGAGTTTAAATTTAAATCTACATTATTGTCATTGGTTACAAAAGGAATTAAGGTAACTTTAGACATAGTAACCTTATAATTGTGTCTACCAACTAGATTCCAGCCATTAATATTTACGGACGAGTTGGATTCATTTCTTAAAATTACGATTTCTTTTTGAGGATTGGATTCATTCAGGGTTACGCTTAAAATTTTAATTGTTTTGTACCAAGGAGAAATGTTAATTTTAAAATTATAAGATGCTGGAGTTGGGTCAATAATTTCTTTTTTATTTTTGGCTTTTACAAAAAAAGTCAAAGTTTCTCCGCTATGTCTCGCAAGATTGTACTGACTAAAACTAATTGTTCTTTGAGTGGAGGTTGTAAAATTGCTCCACTGCTTATCTACCGACGGTATAAAGGTTGAATAAGTTAAGGCGTCTTTAGGGCTAGAAGGATTATTGCCAGTATAATGAATTACTAAGGTATCAATATTAGTATCGTCAGCGCTTAAAATAGTTGTATCTGGAAACTGAACCGGCTCGTTTATGGTTGTAAAGGTTGATATGGGTGGGGCAGATGTTACTACTGAACGAAGAGCTCTCCCAATGGGAATATTTTGGAGTTGGTTATTGCTAATCGGAATTACTGAATTATGATTAAATTTTAAATCTTTAAAAACTGAATCATTGGCAATCCATCGGCGCAACCCGTTTTCAATTAAATAAATGCGATTCTTTTCATCTTTTAAAAGCGAACCATCAGGATAAAATTTAGCATCATCAACCAATTCTCCTTCGGCAAAAGAATCTACAATATCATCTGGCATGGTTTGAACGTTTTCAAAACTATATCCCAATTCTTTAAATATTTTTTCATTTTGTATCCAGCGCCTGACATTATTAAAAACCATGTACACTCGAGGCCCACTACCTTTTACTAAAACGCCATTAACAGCATCTGTTTTTACGGCTAAGGCTAAATTTGGAGAAAACATCAAAACAGCTAACATTAAAGTTAAAATAGCCCTAAAAACAGTATAAAATTGTAAAAATTTAAAAAATTTCATAAACAAACCATATCAAATTTTCTGTATAAAGTCAAGGTTTATAAAGTAAAACATTCATCTTTGTCACTCCCATACATGAATGACAGTGGGTGCATAAGTTTTATCTAAATTTAATTAGTGTATTGCCCAAAATAGGTTATAAATGTTAGCATTATTAAGCAGCTAAATTAATTATTTTTTAAACAAATGAAATCGGAAATACAAAAATTTTTCAAAGGAGAAGTAGAAGACGGAGAGGAAGTGTTAAAACAGTACTCTCGTGATGCTAGTATTTTTGAAATAAAACCCAAGTTGGTTCTTTTTCCACTAGATTCGGAGGATGTTAAGAATTTGGTTAAGTGGGTGTCTCAAAACAAGGAAAAATATAAAGATATAGCTATTACTGCTCGTTGTGCTGGGACCTGTATGTCTGGAGGCTCTATTGGGGAATCTATAATCCTGGATTTTACCAGGCATATGAATAAATTGATTAATTTTTGTCCAGAATCAAAATCTATTACTGTTCAGCCTGGAATGTTTTATCGAGATTTTGAAAAAATTACCTTAGCTGAAGGGTTAGTGTTGCCCTGTTATACTGCAGCCAAAAATATCAATGCCATGGGTGGAATGTTTGGCAATAATTCAGCCGGAGAAAAAAGCTTGAAATATGGACAAACCAATGACTATATTTTAGAAACCAAGGTTGTTTTTGCTGATGGCAACGAATATTTTGTCGGAATGTTATCAATGTGCGAATTAAGAGAAAAAATTAACACAGAGAATTTTGAGTCCAGAATTTATAAAAATATTTCCGAGTTGATTAATAATCACAAACAAGAAATTGAAAATGCTAAACCAAAAGTGTCCAAAAATTCTGCAGGATATTATATTTGGAACGTACTGCGATTTAGTAGAAGCGCGTGCGGAATATTAAACCACACAGCGATTCCAACCAAGGAAACAAACCATGATTACTCTTTTGATTTAAATCAGTTACTGGTTGGCTCTCAGGGAACTTTGGGCATAATTACGGAAATTACTTTCAAACTGGTTCCTAGGGCTAAATATGCCAGATTGGTTGTTGTCTCTTTAAATAGTTTGGACCGTTTAGGTGAATTAGTGGATAAAATTTTAGAATTAAAACCTGACACTCTAGAAACGTACGATGACCAAACCGTAAAATTAGCAGGTAAATTTTTTGGAGATTTCTTAAAAAACAAAAACATTATTGGAAAAATTAAATTTTTATGGCATTTTTTGCCAGAATTTAAAATGATGCTAAAAAACGATTTTCCCAAACTAACCCTTTTGGTTAAATTCGACGGGACCGATAAATCAGAGCTTGAACAGTCCTGTTTAGAATTAAAAGGAAAAATTCAGGATTTTAAAGTTAAAGTTCATTTTAGTAAATCAGAAAGCGAGTCAAATAAATATTGGGATATTAGAAGAGAAAGCTTTAACCTTTTGCGCAAACATACCCAAGGAAGGCACACAGCTCCTTTTATTGAAGATATTATTGTTCGGCCTGAGTTTTTACCTGAGTTTTTACCTGAATTGAATAAAATTTTAAACAAATATAATTTACTTTATACTATTGCTGGTCACGCTGGAAATGGTAATTTTCATATCATCCCTTTAATGGATTTTTCACGCCCTGATATTAATAAAATTATTATGGAGTTATCTGAGGAAGTATTTAGTTTAGTAGTTAAATATCAAGGATCTTTAGCAGCAGAACATAATGATGGTATTATTCGTACACCTTTTTTAAATAAAATGTATAATCAAAAAATGCTCGATATTTTTTTAAATATTAAAAATATTTTTGATTCTAGTAATATTTTTAACCCAGGGAAAAAAGTTATTTCATCTGATGTTACAATCTATAATTGCAAGGAATACATTACATCACGTATTGCCACAGATCATAAAGCTAGTCACAGTTGTTAGTAATACTACTTAGTCGCCTTGCCACTAAGTGCAAAACAAGCCGTTAGTCGTAATAATGACTGCGGCTTTATTATAAAGAAATGATTTGCTGTTTTAGGCAAGGATATATTTACCCTCGCACGATCAGCACAGCGATAACGGCAATACTGAGAGAAACAGTAACCAGCATAGCCCAGAATAGTGACGAACTTCGCGTTCGAACCCCTTCCAGAATTAATGCTGTTTGTATACCAGCAAAAATGCACCAGGTAATAGTAGAATTACCTTCGACACTAGGAGCAGTGACAACCCTCCACAACTGCACCATATTTGCTATAGGGTTGAGAAAAAGAGTAAAAGTAATCGCTAACTTAAAAAACCTGTGTTCCAAGAACTTGCTCCATTTTAGATGTAAGATGTCAACTGTACTCACCATGGCCTCCTTTTTTGTTTTTGTTTGCGACAGTTCAACAACCTGTGAACATTAAAGTAACATAATTAGCATTAATTGTCAAGATTTAACTTATTAACGCGGCGTAAGTTTCTTGAGCGCATTTTTCCCAGCTAAAGTTTTGAGCTATTTGTAATCCTTCCTGCGTAATTTTATTGCGTAAAATATCATCCGATGTTATTTGAACCATGGCATTAGCTATTTCTTCCGGATTATAAGGGTCTATTAAAATTGCGGCGTTTTTTACTAATTCTTTACAAGGTTGAATATTAGATGTAATTATAGGTACCCCGCAGCGCATGGCTTGTAATAATGGGAATCCAAAACCTTCGTAAAAACTTGGAAATAATAGAGCACTGGCTTGATTTAATAAATAAGGCATATCATCTTCAGGCATAAAACCTAAATTAATAATATATTTTTGTAATTTATATTTAGAAATCATAACTTCAATCTCTGAATATCCAAAACCAGGATTGCCAATAAATACAATTGAAAAGCCTAGATCAGATTTCTGTTTTAAAGTTAAAATATTTAACGCTTTTAAAATTCCTAAAATATTTTTCTTTTTTTCTAACCTGCCAATGCTTACAATATATTTTGTTTTTAAATTATATTTAGATTGAATATTTTGTAATGCAGTTTTGTTAGTAATAATTTTATAATCAGGATTAACACCGTGTGGGGCAACAGTGATTTTTCGGGGATCACAATTATAATAACGAATTAATTCTTGTTTGGTGAAATTAGATGGTGCAATAATTTTAGTGGCATATTTGACAGCTCTACTTGTGGACCAGTTTTGAGATTTAACTTCAAGTTTTGTATAAAACTTCGGACAAGCTTTAAATCCTATATCATGAATAGTTATTACTCTATGTTTACTTTTGGTTAAAGGCAAAATATGAGAAGGAGTAAAAAATATATCAGGAGGTCGGGTTGCTGTTTCATAAGACAAACGACCCAGGGTCCATAAGTGTTTAAATTTCCAGGACAAAATACGATTTTCAAAATTTAAAGGCAATGAAAAGTCTGTTTTCAAGGGTATGGTAGTGTACAAAAATACTTTATGTTTAGTAATGATTTTGGTAAAGGCCTTAATTAAATAATAAGCATACCACTCAACTCCAGTCTTAAAGTATTTATTAAGAGCCGAAGCATCTATGCCTATAGATTGCATATGTTTTTTTAACGTCCGCTTACTAAGCTTTTTTTGTAAATATGAAGATTTTCTAACGCAATTCCTGTGCCCTTAGCAACACATAAAATTGATTCATCGGCAATATAACTGAATACACCTGTGGCGCGGGCAATTAACTTGTCCATATTTCTAAGCAAAGAACTACCACCTGATAAAGCTATACCTTTTTCAATAATGTCTGCGGCTAATTCCGGGGGTGTGTTGGAAAATACTGATTTTACAGCGGCTATAATAGCATTAAGTTCATTTTGAATAGCATCGGTAATATCATCCGAAGTTATTTTAACAACCTTAGGTAAGCCCGTTACCATATCTCTGCCCCGCACTACCATTTCTAATTTTTGTTCTAAATACATGGCGGAACCAATTTTAATTTTAATATCTTCGGCTGTTCTTTCTCCAATCGCTAAATTATATTTCTTTTTTATAGCATCGGAAATTGCCGCGTCAAATTTAGTGCCTCCGACTCTAATTGAAGTTGAAGATACTATTCCACCTAAAGATATCACGGCTATCTCAGATGTACCTCCCCCAATATCAATAATCATATAACCAGAGGGATTACCAATAGGTATGCCTGCTCCAATAGCAGCAGCAATAGGTTCTTTAATAATGTATGCGCAACGAGCGCCAGACATCATGGCCGCGTCAATTACCGCGCGTTTTTCAGTGGAAGTGATTCCAGCTGGTACAGCAATCATAACATCGGGTTTAATAAATCTTATGCTACCCAAGGCTTTATTAATAAAATAGCGAAGCATGGCTTCGGTAACTTTATAATCAGCAATAACACCATCTTTCAATGGTCTCATAGCAATTATAGTGTCAGGGGTTCGTCCAATCATTTCTTTGGCTTCTATGCCCACGGCTAATACCCTGCGATCTAAGGTAGATATAGCCACTACAGATGGTTCATTAATAATAATCCCCTTTCCGGGTACATGAATTAAGGTGTAAGTTGTGCCCAAATCAATTCCTATGGCTTTTATAAACATATCAATTATACTAGCACATATTTAAGATCGTGTCTATATTAGTGTTTTTAAAATTATATTCAAGCCATAATTCAATGTTTTCATATTTTTAAAAAAACCAATGTTTAGGAGTTGAACTCCTAAACATTTATTTTTATCACCTGCTGATTTTAGATTTGTTAAATATTTAAAGCTATATTATAATATAATGATATATGGTATAATATAATTATATATGGAAGTGGTCGAGCCATGTTTATTTTTTTAATTTTTAAATATAAATATGATTAAATACAGGTCGTTCCTAAGTATAATCTTAATGGCGGTGTTTGTTTTGGGTTCAATTAATATTGTATCTGCGGCTGATGAATCAGTAACACCAAGTAGTCCTGCGGTTACAGACACTACAACACAATCCGCGCCTATAATGAAGGATGATAAAAGTTTACTACCAACAACCAAGACTAATAAAAAACAAAAAAACAGAAGAAAAAAGATGAGTGCTGAAGCCGAAGCTGACAAAAAAACAGAAATTAATATTACCTGTATACAAAACGCAATTGATAAACGTGATACAGCGATTATTGTATCTGTAGATACGTATTTGTCTAAAATAAAGACTGCTTTTGAAACCCGTCGTTCAGAATTAAAAGCAGCCTGGGCTTTAGCAGAAAAGAAAGAAAGAGGTATGGCGATTAAAGATGCTTGGACTAATTTTAAAGAAAAGAAACTAACAGCTAGAAAAGATGTGGATGATGGTCGTAAACAAGCCTGGAATGATTTTAACGCTGAGCGTAAGAATTGCGGTTTAAGTGATGGTGAAGGTAATAAAAGCAGCGGATTAGATAAATTATAGATTTTAATTCCGACTTAGATTGTTTGATTAAAAAGGTTAGATGTTTTAAAACATCTAACTTTTTTAGTATCAGCATTTATTCTGCCACTCCAAAAACTTCTTCCACCGAAGTAATCGCGTCTAAAGCTTTTAATAAACCATCTTGAGCCATGGATATCATGCCAAACTTTACAGCTATATCTTTTAAGACGTATTCGGAAATATTGCCCGAAAGAATTATTTTTTCTATTTCTTGGTTCATAGAAAAAATTTCATAAATACCTAATCTACCCTTGTAACCCAATCCTTGACAAGTATCACACTTGCCAGGTCCATAAAATTTCCAGGAATTTTTATCGGGCACAGTTTCTCCTGAATTACTTGGTATGGTTGTTAATAAGGTTTCAATTTTTTTTAGGGTATCCGCGTCCTCTATTTTAATTTCTTGTTTACAATTTTTACATAATTTTCTAATTAATCTCTGACCGATAATAGTTCGTAAAGATGGAGCTAGTAAAAACGGTTTACAACCCATGGCTAAAAATCTAGGAATAGCAGCGGGGGCGCTATTAGTGTGAATTGTAGATAAAACCAAATGACCGGTAAGCGCCGCGTTCACGGCTGTCTCCGCTGTTTCTAAATCACGAATCTCACCAACCATAACCACATCGGGATCTTGTCTTAAAATAGAGCGTAAACCACTAGCAAAAGTGTAATCTTTGCTAGCATCAACTTGACTTTGGATAATGCCATCAAGTTTATATTCAATAGGATCTTCGAGAGTGATAATTTTAATATCCGGATTATTTAATTTGTTTAATATGGCGTATAAAGTTGTGGTTTTTCCAGAACCAGTTGGTCCGGTGGTGATAATCATACCATTGGTGGAATTAACAATTGCGTTACGTAAATCGTGTTCAGCCTTGCCACGCACACCCAAAGCCTCAAACTGAATATTTACAGACCCAGACATTAAAAATCTCATTACCACGCTTTCTCCGTAACTAGTTGGCAGGGTTGAGACCCTAACACCAACTTTTTCTGTGCTTAAATGAATTGTAAAACGTCCATCTTGAGGACGACTCGTAACATTTAGTTTTAAACTAGATAATAATTTTAAGCGGGAAATAATTTTAGGCCATAATTTTTTTTCAATTCTAGCTACAATATATAAGATACCATCTATTCTAAAACGTATAACTATATCTTGATCTTCAGCTTCAATATGAATATCTGAAATGTGTAGTTTAATAGCCGCCGCAACTATTATGGTTATAAGCGTGGTTGCGGATGTAGATTTTTGCATCAAAGCTTCCAACTCTTTTAGGTTGGAAAAACTATTTTGGTATTTGATTAATTCGTCTTCTTTGATTTGTATGCCCTCTACCCTATCCTTAAGCACAGGAATGGTTTTATAAAAGTCAAAACCTAAAACAAAACTATGTTCCGATATTAAATAAACCTCCGTATGAACCAGGGGGTTTTCCTCTTTAAGATTTTTGATAACATTTTGAGTTTCGGGATCATTTGGATTTACCGAGCCAATTCTAAGTTCTTTACCTGTAAATAAAAAACAAATAGTTTTAGTTTTACTGGCTGTATCTTTAGTAATTAAAGCAATAGCCCCTTGAGTTATAGGAAATCCTTTTAAATTAATATATGGTACTCCTAATTGCTGACTATGTTGCTCCGTCGCAATTTCTTTTTCTTGTAGGGTAATATCATCTAATTTAGATTGTAATTTGCTACTAGTATCTTCTTTGAAAGGTGAGATTGGCATAATAAATTAATTTTACAGTTATTTAGTTTTTTTGGTCCATTTATTCAGAGCGGTAAGCGTAATTGCAGGGATAGAATGGGTTTGTAACTTTTGGAATATATGCGTAAAAAATACCAACTCAAAAGCCGATATAATACCAATAATAATTATAGCTAAACCAATATTTATAAAAAGTTGAATATTAAACAATATATCAAAAACAATATTTTTTAAATTTAAGTAATACACTAGACGTAAAAATATGGTTTCTATAAAAAAAGACACAAAAGAAACCAAGCTAATGGCTATAAATTTAAAAAATAGTAATATTAAACCAATTTCAAAACATAATAACCAGTTTCTAAAAAATAAACTTAAGCCAGATTTAATACTATTAATGATATTATAATTATGAGACGTGATATAATTAAGAGCGCTTAGCATTACAAAATAATTAATGCCTAAAATTATAATTATTAAAATATCTACTATATTTAAAACCCCTATTAAAGACGGAGAAATATCGGGCATTAAGGATGCCATTAAGACCAATATTAATCCATATACAATTAAACTATAAATAATATTTATTATTACAACTGGAAATAAATATTTTTTACCAGTATTTAAACTTTTACGAAAATTAAGCTTGTTTTGTTCATTAATATCCTCAACCGATCTAATTATAGCTGGCTGGGATATAAAGCCCAACCACAAACATCCAAAAATAATAAATATTATTGACAACCATATTAATAGCACAGTCAGGGTCATTAATGGGTTTTGCATTAAATTAAAAATAATACCCTTGCCAACTTGCACACTCCATAATTCTTTAAGAATAACATCAACTAATAAATGCCAAACAAAAAAAATATCAATAAATACCGTAAAAAACCCCAAGGCCCATAAAGCTTTATTACGTAATATAAATTTAAAAGATTGAAGTATAAGGTGCAACATTGAATTATAGATTAAAAATTACTTTAATTGGCATGGGTATTGTCCTGACTACATTCTATTATAGAGTTTTTTGCTATAACTAGTAAAGATCCACATACAGAGCATTTATCACCACTGGGTTTTTTATTTAAAATAAACTTGCAGTTTGGGTATTGATTGCAGGAATAAAATAGGATTTTGCGTTTGGTATTCATTTTTTCTACTAATTCGCCTATGCCACATTCCGGGCACTTAACGCCTGTTCCTTTTTGAATTTTTTGTATATTTTTACACTCAGGATATCCAGTACAACCTATAAACGCCCCAAACTTGCTACGTTTTACTATCATTTCTTTTCCACACTGGTCACAAGGAGATAAATTTACATCTTTATATTGTTCAGCTTCAGCTGGTAAGGGCTCGCTGGTTTTGCAAACTGGATAATCAGAACAAGCTAGAAACTTACCAAACCTACCAAATTTAATAAGAAATTTTTTACCACAGTTAGGGCAGTTTTTATCTGATTCTTCGGTGTATTTTTTAAGTTCAATTAATTTGGTATTAATATCTTTTTTAAAAGGAGTGTAAAAGTATCTTACAATAGGCTCCCACTTTTTTTCACCCCTAGCAATTTCATCTAATTCATCTTCCATATTAGCCGTAAATTTTATATTTACAATGTTGGGAAAATGTTCAGTTACAAAATTATTGACCAACTCCCCTATTTCAGTTGGCACCAATTGTTTGTCTTTCTTTTCAATGTAAGTTCTATCTATTAAAGTAGAAATTATAGACGCGTAAGTAGATGGTCTGCCAATAGAATTTTTTTCTAAAATTTTAATTAAGGTGGCTTCATTATAACGAGCAGGTGGTTTAGTAAAATGTTGAGATGGGGTTAAAGATTGTAGCCCCAAAAGATCATCTTTATTTAGGGGAGGCAAAAATTTATCTTTATCATCGCTAGAATTTAGGGTGTATATTTTTAAAAACCCATCAAATTTAATTACACTACCTGTAGAGCGAAAAATATATTCATCTGGTTGAGATGTTTTAAGTTTACTGGCGGTTATATCTACAGTGGTGGTGTCAAAAATAGCCTCTTTAGCTTGAGATGCCACAGTGCGTCGCCAAATTAAACTATATAATTTGTATTGAGCGTCGTCTAAAAAGGGCTGCAGGGTTTCTGGGTCTCTGTCAATTTTAGTTGGACGAATAGCCTCATGAGCTTCTTGGGCGTTTTTAGAACTGGTTTTAAAAATTCTGGGATTGGGTAAAACATAATCCGTACCATATTTTGTAAAAATAAAATCTTTAGTTTCGGAAAGGATAGTGTCAGATAAAACCGTAGAATCCGTACGCATATAAGTAATTAAACCCGTTAAACCTTCGTCCCCAATATTAATTCCTTCGTATAATTGCTGAGCTATCACCATAGTTTGTTTAGCTGAAAAATTAAAACGATAATTAGCCTCTTGCTGCAAGGTTGAAGTAATAAACGGAGCATCGGGCAGGCGCCTTACTTCTTTGGAAGTAATATTGGATACGGTATAAGCAGCGTTTTCTAAATGTGTCAGTATGTCTTGAGCGCGTTGCTCATTCGTAATTTCCATTTTATCTAAAACCTTATTATTTACTTTATATAAATAACCAGAGAAAGAACCAGCAGGCTCTTTGGCTTGGTTTGTTTTTAAATGAGGAGCCAGAAACTCAGCCTCAATACTCCAGTACTCTTGAGATTGAAATTTTCTAATTTCATTCTCGCGTTCTATGATTAAAAATAAAGCTACGGATTGCACTCTTCCAGCTGATAAGCCGTATTTTATTTTTTTCCACAACAAAGGTGATAATTCATAACCAATTAAACGATCTAAAATTCGGCGGGCCTGTTGAGCATTTACTAAATTGTGATTTATGGGCACTGAATGTTTAAGCGCGTTTTGAATGGCGTCTTTAGTAATTTCATGAAACACAATTCTTTGTACATCCATTTTGATTTTTTTACCTTTCTTGGTTGTTAGTCCGCTCTCGGGAGAAGCTATTTGATCAGAATCTAAATTTAAAACTTGGACTAAATTCCAAGCAATCATCTCACCTTCTCTATCAGCGTCAGTCGCTAGAATAACCTTACTACCTTCGGTGAGCATTTTTTTTAGTTCCGTAACTCGTGTCTTGGCTTTTAAAGGAACGGTGTAATGGGGTTCAAAATTATGTTCCGTATCAATTCCCATGGTGTTTTTAGGTAAATCCATAACATGCCCATAAGAAGCTTGGCATTTATAATTACTACCCAAAAAGCGTTGTATAGTTTTCGCCTTAGTTGGAGATTCAACAATAACCAAGGTTTTATTATTTGGAGTTATTTTTAATTTCGTATTTGATTTCATAATTTATTTCATTATTTTTTTAAGCTGCCGAGATTCTTTTTCAGCAACCCTTCGACTACGCTCAGGGTCTTCGCTCCCATTCATCTCTGGAGCACGTCTCCAGACGTTTTATGGGGGTTTTGACAAAACCCAGCACATACCACCAGTATTTACAACTACACTATTTATTTCTAGTAAAGTTAAAGAGCTAATTACTTCTGAT
Organism: bacterium; assembly: GCA_005239895.1. Taxonomy (GTDB): domain Bacteria; phylum Patescibacteriota; class Patescibacteriia; order SBBB01; family SBBB01; genus SBBB01. The sequence continues at coordinate 76,871 of SBBB01000025.1, forward strand.
GCTGGCAAATTAGTTTGCTGAATAATTTCATCAATATGCCTTGGTTCCTTGCTTAAACATTTTAAAATTTGTTTTAAGATTGGATTCTGGTTTTTTTGTAAATACGCGTGGCGAATATTTTTATGCGATTCACCAATACTGGTTTTTTTAGAAACACTTTGCGATTCTGGCTCAATATCATCGGGCGATGTTACTATTTTGCATCCATTTTTAATCCAGGTGTTGCAACCCTTAGATGTAGAGCTGTTAATATTTCCCGGAACCATATAAACGGTTTTGTTTTGTTTTCTAGCGTATTCTGCTGTGATTAAAGATCCGCTATCTTCAGCTGCTTCGGTTATAACTACGGCCTTACTTAAACCAGCGATAATTCGGTTACGATACGGAAAATTGGGACGCAAGGGTTGAGTGCCTACAGGATACTCGGACATTAATACACCACCTGAGTTTAAAATGTCAATAACCAGCTGTTTATTTTGCTCGGGGTAAACAAGATCTAAACCATGTCCCAATACTGCAACTGTTAATCCTTTTTGATCTATGGCTGTGGCATGAGCTATAGTATCAACCCCCAATGCTAAGCCACTGACAATAATATAATTTCTAGACACTAAATTAGTAACTATAGCCACAGTTGATTCTTTTCCATAATAAGTAATTTTTCTACTACCAACTACAGCTATACAATTTTGATTCTTAAAATAATCAACAGTTAGTTGTCCCCTATAATATAGAATTATAGGAGGATTATTTATTTTTTTCAACTCTTGGGGATAGGTTTCATCAAAAATAGTTAACACTTCAATATTATTTTCACAATATTTATTAATTAAATTATCAAGATTAATTTTAGATTTGTGAAGTAAAAACTCCTCAGCAATATTTAACGGTATGTTAGCTTTAACAAAATCATTGACTTCAGCTTTATTGTACCAAAATTCAACATCGGGATTTAAATTTAATAAACTACTAAGACGTTTAGAACCAAATTTTAAAAAACTTCCCAAGCCTATCCAATATTTATAATTCACTAAATTAGAATTAAGCCCAGGTTGTGTGGTATTAGACATATTCTAATACTTTCTCATATTCTACGAAGTTTTTCAAATGTTGTTCCAGATTTTTTTAAAAACCAATGTTTGGTGGTTCGACCGCCAAACATTGGTTATTAACCTTAATTTGTATATTTTTTGTTCATCACACTTCAGCGCGATCGCACCAAAGTGTTATTACGCTAATGTGCTTTATTGTGAAAATCAAACTTTACTTCTGTGCCAAACTTTCTGCTATAGCTGATACTTAGGCACATTGTATTAATTAAAACAAAATTTTATTTAAAAAACATGAGCCCTTACAAAAACGTATTTTGCAAGGGTTTCTAATAACTATCATATATTATAACAGCACTTAGTCGCCTTGCCACTAAGTAGCTAGAAGTGTTTGGAGGTCGGACTTCCAAACATTGTAATATTACTTAGTGGCAAGGCGACTAAGTAGACTACATTATGATTAGACTTCTGCAAATCTACGGCTGTCTTGACAAATACGGTTTTAGGGTGTATAATGTAATACATAAAATTGATTAGTAATAATCTACTGCCACATTAGTGGTATACGATAAAGTGATTCCTCCTTAACACTTGTCGTGAGCTATAAATTAAGGTCAATGAATTATTTCAACGATTTTACACTAATGAGCAGTAGATTGCGTCTAATCATTATATATATTCATAGCTTTCTTATAATCACTTTCCAGGGTTGTAATAATTGCTGCTACGGTTGTAAGTATACTTTTTTCTAAAATTGGTTTTTCAGCGGTCGTAAAATCTTTTAAAACCAAAATTTCTAAGTCTTCATTTTTGACGGTTGAAACATTTTCATCTGGTTTTATACCAATTCTAAAGCGTATAAAATCTTGAGTTTTTAATTCGGCAACAATAGATTTAATTCCATTATGTCCAGCATCGGAAGAATTTTTAACAATCCTTAATTTACCTAAAGGCAAGGCAAATTCATCCTGCACTACCCATAAGTTCTTAGGATCTATTTTAAAGTAATGCATAATTCGTTTAATAGTAATACCAGAATTATTCATATATTCATTAGGTTTGGCTAAAATTATTTTTTGATCCTTAAAATTTGTTTTAGTAATGTCAGCTTTTAAAGTTTTGTTTAATTTAAAGGGTTCGGTATTTAATTTTAAGGCCAACTTATCCATGACTAAAAAACCAGCATTGTGTCTGGTGTTTTGGTATTTTAAGCCTGGATTACCTAAGCCAACTATAAGAATATAATTAGAACTAGTTTCACTTAACATATTGAAATAAAATTTAAGATTTACAAACTAAAAAGCTACAAGCTAACAGCTAAAAGCTTACAGTGCAAAGTATAAAGCTGAAAGTCGCGAAGACAGAACTAAGAACCAAACTTATTGGAGGGTTATGGTTTTTTATAAATTAATTCTACGGACACTCCCAATAAATTAAATTTTTCACGAATCCTTTTTACAAGTATATCATGAACCGCTGGCACGATTCTAGGACGGCTTACTAATAAAAAAGCAGGTGGTCTAGAGTGTAATTGCGTAAATTGTTTTACCTTAACATCTTTGCCTAAAACTCCAGGGTTGGCTTTTAATATATCGCGCAATTCTTCATCTGATACAGTTTTAGTATAATTATTTTTAACTTTGAGAATTAAATCTAGTAAATTTTTAATACCATATTTATCAAGAGCTGATACAAAAATTATAGGCATAGCCTTAGCATACGGAAAATAACGACGCACCTGAGATTCTAAAACATTTAAAGTATTGGGCTGTTTGTCGGTTATTAAATCATATTTATTAATAATCACAATCCAGCCCTTACAGCTTTTTTGCGCTAATTGCAATAAATATTTATCTTGAACTGCAAACAGGTTCGTAGCGTCTAAGGTAATTAAAGCTATGTCTGATTCATGTAATCTATTAACACTCTTTTTAACGCCAACATGTTCTATTCCCACGGTTGTTTTTTTGCGCATACCAACCGTATCAATTAAAACAATTCTTTGGTTTTGATACATAAATTCAATATCTTGTATTTCGCGCGTAGTATAAGCCACAGAATCAACAATCATTCTTTCCTTTCTCAGAATGGTATTAACTAAAGACGATTTACCAACATTAGGCTTTCCAATAAAAATAACCTTGATAGGACTTAAATCTTTAGATTTAATTTCAGGGTTAATTTTTTCTGGTTCTATAGTTTTGTCTTCTTTGAGAGTAGAAATTTTTTGTTCGTATAATTGTTGGTGCACTATATCTAAAAAGTCACCCGTCCCACTACCATTTAAAGCTGAAATCAAAATGGGCTTACCTAATCCCAATTTAGCAAAGCTATTTATAACCAAAGGATCAATTCGGGATTCTTTATCACACTTATTAACAATTAATAAAACCGGTATTTTATATTTTTTTAACCATTGGGCTATCATGAAATCATCGTTTAATAATCCGGTGGTGTAGTCCACAACTTGACATATTAATTGTGCTTCTTTAGCAGCATATTCAGTTTGTTTTTTAATCTGTGCCAACAATTCTTGATGAAACGCAATTGCGTCTTGTTGATATTTAATTAAAATTCCACCAGTATCAACAATATTAAATGGTTCGCCCTTCCAAAGACAAATACCATATTTGCGATCGCGAGTTGTCCAGGCAATATTAGAAGTTAAAGCTTCCCTACTTTCCGTAAGCCTATTAAACAAGGTTGACTTCCCAACATTGGCTCTTCCCATCAAAGCAATTAAGGGAATATGGTCGGGGGTAGAGTTTTGTGATTTATTTTTAGTTTTATTTGACATAATTATTAAAAATTTCATCTAAAAACAGTTTGATTTGTTTGTAATCATTATTTTGGGCTTTAATAATATACGCGCCACCTAAACCTACATCCTCTACTACAGGCATATTTTTACCAGGTTGTAAAGTAATATAAATAGGATCGTTGGTGCTACTTTTTAATATATTCGCCAAGCGTAAAATTTCAGAACCCCGTAAATTAGTTTGAACATGTTCATTAAAATCATCTAATATATTACTTATAGTTTTTACATTCCATAAAAATCCCCAAGATAGCACCTTGTGTTGTATGGCTTTCAAAACTTTTTGTTGCCGTTTGCTACGCGCGAAATCTGAACCCTCGGATCCTGCCGCATGTCTCGAACGAACAAATTGCAAAGCTCGTTCACCATCTAAGGTTTGTTTTCCTTGGTTAAAAGACACAATGCGAGTTTTATAATTTTCATCCGGAAACGTATAATCCGTAAAACTTTTTTCAACTTCTATTTCTATACCACCGATGTCATTTATAAAGTCTTTAAATCCTGAAAAATCAATACGAATATAATAATGAATAGGTGTATCCAAGGCCTTACTAATTGTTTGGCTGGTGTACGTTCCGCCTGATCCTGACTCGTTAACTTCGCCTATAGCGTTAAGTTTGTTAATTTTAGGTAAACCCTGACCACTCACGGGCACGACTAAATCTCTGGGAATAGAGACGATCCTGGTTTGACCCTTAGAGGGTTTAATACTAACTAATATAATAGTATCCGTAAGATACGGGCCTTCTTTGCCTTTGCCAGGCATACCCAGTACCAAAACATTAATACGATCCTCGATTTCACCATTTAAGGTTACTTGTTGACCCAAGCTGATCAGGTTTTCAATTAAAGCATATATATTAAATTTTTTAAAAATACTCTGCTGGTTACTGAAAAAGTCATTTTGAGAAGCTGTCAAGGTATTTATTATAATCCATAAAGATAACCCTATAACTAATAATTTTGGAAAATATCTACGCCAGGCAGATTTTTGGGATTGATCTGTGGGGTTTACATTATTATCTTGATTATCGTTATTATCTTCGGTATTATTTGACTCGTTTTCATTAAAAACATTGTTATTTTGGTTAAGAGACTGTAGGTCGTTATTTAACATATACTTGATTTATTTTAAGTATTATAGTAAAATTATAGCACAAGTTAAGATGTTATGGCTGGTTAAATCATCTATAAAGTTGAGTTTAAGAGTCTTAAGGTCACTTAGCTCAGTTGATTAGAGCGTCCGCTTCACATGTGGAAGGTCGGTGGTTTGAATCCACCAGTGACCACATTATACACGCGTTTATTAATTAAACCAACCTTAGCATAGTTTATTTTTTTATTATGGTATTTTTTAATAAATCATCTAATAATTTGACTGAACCCCATCAACCAACTTTTTTAGAAAAATTGGTGGACATTATACAACTAATTATAGTATCATTAGCTATTGTAATACCCGTGCGTTATTTTTTGTTTCAACCGTTTCTGGTAAGAGGGGCTTCTATGGAACCCAATTTTTATGAAAAAGATTATTTAATCATTGATGAAATTAGTTACCGTTTTAGAGAACCCCTGCGTGGAGAAGTTATTGTTTTGCGATCTCCTGAACAACCCGAGGTATTTTTATTGAAACGTGTCATAGGTTTGCCAGGAGATCAGGTTACTTATCAGAATGGTAAGATTTTTATTAATCAAAACCACTTAGATGAATCTCAATATCTTAAAAATATATTAACCGAAGCAAACCCTGAAGGTGTTCAATTAAAAGAAAATGAATTTTATGTTTTGGGTGATAATCGTGGCTTAAGTTTAGATTCACGCATATTAGGGCCCATAAATAAAAAATATATTACCGGACGAGTATGGATTAGGGGTTATCCCTTTCATACATTTACAATTTTTTCGAAACATGCCTTGATTTACAATTAAACACTTATTAATTATATGTCTAGACCAAAAAAAATAATTCAAACCAATACTAAAACACTTGAAACGCCCAAGCCGGTTGTTACTATTACTAACAATCAGATTACTACTACTATTGAAGGGCAAACTACTCATCGTAATATTATCCAAACTTTAAGGGGGATGAAAGATATTTTACCAGCCGATCAAAAATATTGGGAATTCATTAATGATAAACTAAAAAACGTGGCTGATATTTACGGTTATCAAAAAATAGTGACCCCCATTTTAGAAAACATCTCTCTTATTAAGAGAGCGGTGGGTATAGATACGGATATTGTATCCAAAGAAATTTTTAATTTTACAGATAAAAACGGAGAGGAAATATGCCTTCGGCCCGAAGGCACAGCTAGCATCGCCCGATCGTATTTAGAACATGGCATGGTTAATGAAACTCATCCCATAAAATTGTATTACAACGGACCAATGTATAGACACGAAAAACCTCAAGATCAGCGCTACAGACAATTTCATCAATTTGGATTTGAAACTATTGGCGACGCTTCTCCTGTTATGGACGCTGAGTTAATATTTTTATTAACCACTTTTTATAATGAACTCGGATTAACTACAACCAGATTAGAAATTAATAATATAGGTTGTCAGGTTTGTAGAATTGGCTATAAACAACACCTGTTTAATTATTATAAATCTAAAAAATATAAAATTTGTGATACTTGTAATTATAGATTAACTAGTAATATATTTAGAGTTTTAGATTGCAAAGAAGAACAGTGTTCTCCTGTTAAAGAAAAAGCACCCAAATTTATAGACCATATTTGCGATGATTGCCAAGGATTTTTTATCAAACTTCTTGAATATTTGGATGAATTTAAAATTAATTATAATTTAAATTCTTATTTAGTACGAGGTTTGGATTATTACACGCGTACGGTTTTTGAAATTTGGTCTGGAAATGACACGACCGGTAAAAACTCTTTAGGGGGTGGAGGTAGGTATGATTATTTAATTGAAGAATTGGGTGGGTCGTCCACTCCAGCTGTGGGTTACGCGGGTGGTTTAGAGCGGTTAGTTAATGTTTTAAAAGCTGAAAATATTAGTGTTCCTGAAATTAATCATTCGGATATTTTCTTCGCGCACTTAGGAGACACGGCTCGAAGAAAACTTTTACCTCTGGTGCGCACCTTGCATCAAAATGGCATTAAAGTTCATTACAATTTAGCTAAAACCCAAATTAGGAGTCAATTAGATTTAGCTAACAAACTAAAGGTTAGGTTTAGTATTATTTTGGGACAAAAAGAAGCGATTGATAACACTATTATTCTTAGAGATATGGATTCTGGTATTCAAGAAATTATAGATCAAAAGAAACTAATTACGGAATTACAGCATAAGTTAACGTCTAAACACAAAGATGGCGACCGAAAGAAGCACGCTAAAGAATCCAAGGAGGTGATCGCATGATATATTCCATAAGAGAAAAGGGCGAAGGTTTTGAAAATTTTTTTAGAAGATTCAAACAGCGCATAATATCTAGTAAAAATATTGATCGACTAAAAGAGCGACGTTTTCGTGTTCCTAAAATAAGTAAAAATCAACTGCGCAAAAGAGCGGTTAAACACAGTGAAATCTTGGCTAAAAAAGATTATATGATTCGCACTGGCAAAATATCACCCGAAGAACTCTATAAATAATCAATAAAAGGATTATATAAAATAATTTTTATATGAATTTAGAATTAGGGCTTCTAATAATTATTATCGGAGGCTTGATTGCGATTTATTTTTTATTTCATAAACAACACACAACTAGGTCTGTTAACGAGCAAAGCAGTTTTATATTAATCCAAAATCAAATTAATGAAATTAGCCGTGTTCTAGACAACCGATTAAACGAATCCACTCGCCTACTGCACCACAAATCTGATCAAAGTTTAAAAATAATACAAGAAGTTACGGAGAAGCTAGTCAAACTAGATGAAACTAATAAACAAATCGTTGGTTTTGCGGATCAATTGCAAAACTTGCAAGATATTTTAAAAAACCCCAAACAAAGGGGTATTTTGGGCGAATATTTTTTAGAATCATTATTAAGTAATATATTACCGCCCTCCACTTTCCAAATGCAGTATAGTTTTAAAAATGGAACTATCGTAGACGCGGTTATTTTTATTAAAGATCAAATTATTCCCATTGATTCTAAATTTTCTTTAGACAATTATAATCGTATCATAGAATCTCAAAACAAAACTGAGCGCGAAGTATTGTATAAACAATTTAGGCGGGATTTAAAAGAGCGCATTGATGAAACCTCTAAATATATTCAACCCTCTGAGAAAACCATGGACTTTGCTTTTATGTTTATACCAGCTGAAGCTATTTATTATGATCTGCTAATTAATCGTGTGGGCACAACCACGGTTGATTCTCAAGACTTGGTTCAATACGCTGCTAGAGACAAACATGTTATTATTGTGTCCCCTACTTCTTTGTTGGCTTATTTACAAACCGTATTGCAGGGTTTGCGAGCTTTAAAAATTGAAGAATCAGCCAAAGAAATTCGCAAACGCGTGGAAGAGTTACGCAAACATTTATTAAATTATGATTTGTACATGAAAAAACTAGGAAATAACCTTGAAACCACAGTCAGCATGTACCACAATGCCAACACGGAATTCAATAAAATAGATAAAGATATTTTGAGAATCACTGGACAGCCATTAGAAATTAGTAGTCAAGAAGCAGAAAATCTAAATCAAGACAGAGATTCAAAATAAGTGTTTAAAATAATTAACGCCGCTGTTGCGTCTTCCTCTCCTTTTAAATTGTAAATTTTTTGGCGTTTGGCCATTTGGGTTGTCAAAGATTCATCTACTTTAACAATTTTAAGATTGGTAGATTTTTCTAACTGGATTATAAATTGTTGATAGTGTTTGGAGTATGGTGTGAGGGTAGAATGCCAGCGCTCTTCATAACCTAAAATTATTAATTCAATATTTTCCTGCTTGCAAATTTCAGCAATTTGATCAATGCCAGCATTTTTATTTTTATTATTTATAATTCCGTAAATAGCGCCTATTTTTTCAGAGCTTTCTCCAAGCGCTAATCCAATTTTACTTAAACCATAATCAATAGCAAGTACATTCATAATATTGCTAAAATTAAAAAATTATTATACTAGTATTACTATACTAGTAGTATATAATGTATTTTGATAAAATACTAATCATGTTATTATATGCCCAGGTGGTGAAATGGTATACACGCAGCCTTGAGGTGGCTGTGCTGAAAAGCATGGAGGTTCGAGTCCTCTCCTGGGCACCAAAATTTCGCTAACACGAAAATTAGAGTAGTTAGTAATTAGTAGTTTGTAGTTAGGGTTATAATAATTGATCTTTGTTTTCAAGCATGATATAGTTAAGGCTATGGAAGATATATTACATTTCAATTTAATATTTAAACTGGAACCAGAGGGTGGTTTTACAGTAATTGTCCCTAGCTTACCTGGTTGTGTAACCTATGGAAAAACTATAAAAGAAGCTAAAAGTATGGCGCGTGACGCTATTTCAGCTTACCTTTATAGTCTTAAAAAACATAAAGAATCAGTGCCCTCAGACACGGATTATTTTATTACTTCTATTGATATTAAAAAACAATCTAGCAAAAAGTTAATTTATGCCTAAATTGAGAATTTTGACCCCTAAAGAACTAATCAAAATTATTCAAAAATTAGGATTTAAATTGGATCACAAAACTGGTAGTCACTTTATTTTTTATGACGCAAATAACCATAGAAGGGTTACTATTCCTTTTCATATAAAAGACTTACCTAAAGGAACAATTTTAAGTATTATTAAACAAGTAGGAATTACCAAAGATGAATTGACACAATTATAAAAAATTTTAAAGATTTAAAAACTTTGTTTTTACTAAAAATTTATGAATAAAAAATCTTGGATCTATAAACTTTTTGGCAACTTACCTTCGGCTTGGATAATATTAACACTTGTCTATTTGGGAATGACGTTTTTAACAAAGAAATTATATGTAAGTAAAATATTGGGTTATATTACGGGACTACTCGGAATGTTCGTTCCCATCGGAGTATGGAATTTTGTCTTTTCACTAGAAAAGAAGAATAAGTGGATTATTGTTTTTCCATTAGTTTTACTAGTTGTCTTTGGAGGTGAAGCATATATTCGTAAATTTAACTTGTCGCCAGTTAAAAAAGTTTTGGTTATTTTTGGTATACTTTTTACATTAACCATTGGGGTTGATTTTATTATTTATGGAATGTGGCAATCGCTTACTTTATTGTTAAGTGGTGGTAAAATAGGTTTCTAATTTTTTTATTTTATTTACTACATTGCCTTGCCACTAAGTAATTAAGTAACTTAGTCGCCTTGCCACTAAGTAATTTAAAGACAAAAACTGTTTTTTTATTCGTGCATTGTTTGTTATGTCAAAATACTATACAATAAACTTGTTATTTCTGAACAAATCGAAGAAAAACCAATAACAAGGAGGATAAAATGTGTGCGATTTTTGGAGCATTTAATGTTGATCGTGCCTCGGAAAAAATCTATTTTGGGCTTCATGCCCAACAACATAGAGCCAAAGAGTATGCTGGGATGGCGGTTAGTGATAATGGAGAATTCTATCAATATGCTGGACCAGGTATTGTTCAAAACGTTTTTAGTGAAAAAGAGCTACATGGTCTTCCAGGACGAATCGGTGTGGGGCATATTCGGTACTCAACTGTTGAGGACGACAAAAGTCTCAACAATACTCAACCCATTGTGGCAAACTATCGCAATGGTAAAATTGCTATTGCTCACAATGGCAATCTCACTAATGTTCGTGAGTTGCGCCAAAGCCTTAACAATCAAAAATTGTTTACTTCAATGGATACTGAATTACTCTTGCGACTGCTTTGCTTAGACGATTCTACTGAATTGATAGAAGGTCTTAAAAAAACCTTAACTAAGGCACAAGGCACATATACATTACTATTCTTGTTGCCTGATCGTTTAATAGCAGTAAGAGACCCCAGTGGTAATCGTCCACTCTCTTTGGGGCAACGAGGTAAGAGCTGGTTTGTCTCTTCAGAAACCTGTGCATTTGATATTCTAGAGGTAGATTTTGTTCGAGATATTTCGCCTGGTGAAATATTAATCATCAGTCAGAAAGGTTTAGAATCTGGCACGCTCTGTTTGCCATCCATTCCATTGGCGCGCTGTATTTTTGAGAAAATCTATTATGGATTACCAGCTAGTCTAATTTTTGGAGAGTACGCTTCAGAGTTTAGGAAACGGCTAGGGTCAAGATTGGAAGAAGTGTGTCCTGTGCTAGGTGGACAAGCGGTAATGTCAGTACCTGACAGCGCAAATTTTATTGCCGAAGGGTATGCTAGTAGTGGCAGAAGCGGAAAATTGACTAGCGGAATCTTGCGTAGCCACTATATTGGAAGAACCTTTATTGAACCAACCCCAGAGCAGCGCGAGTTAAAAGTAAAAAGGAAATTCCAATTAGTTAAGCCGGAAGTAGCAGGAAAAAGTGTTGTGTTGGTTGATGATTCAATTGTTCGGCTGAATACTATGCCATCAATTGTACGTATGATACGCGGGGCTAAGGCTAAAGAAGTGCATGTACGCATTGCCTGCCCGCCAATCACAAATCCCTGTTATTATGGTATTGACATGCCAACAACAGTAGAGTTGGCTGCAGCTAAGATGAGTATTGAGCAAATGCGTATAGTAATAGGTGCGGATTCCTTAGGGTTTCTTCCGCTAGCAGAGCTCCAGAAACTGTCTCCAGAAGGAGGATACTGCTATGCATGTATGAATGGGGAATATCCAGTTCCCATTCCTCAATAACACGTAACAAAACACGTAAGCTTAATCAGCCGTCGAGTATTCTTTGTCGACGGCTGCTCTTTATTTAAAATTTTTTTAATCATAATTGTGGAACAAAAAATCAATGTTTGGCGGTCGAACCACCAAACATTGATTCAGCATCGAGTCTTAAAACGATATTTTAGCATTTAGTGGTGCATTATGATTTGAATTCTGCCTGACCTCTAACGGGGTTGACATTCAGTTAATAATACGCTATGTTTAAAGTACAGGTCTGTAGAAAAACCTAACCTGAAAATCACACAAAAAGGAGGATGAAATGAAACACTGGAAAACTATTTATTTATTTGCAGTTTTGTTTCTTTTGGTTTTGATAAATTTTTCTTTCGCTGGAGAATTTATTACAATCGAAAAACACATTGAAACAACTTCTAAGCAAATCCAAGAACTATTAAAATGGAATGCAGGACAATTACTAGCAGATGAAAGTTTTGTACTGGAATGGCCCAAAAAAGAAAGCCCAGATAATACAAATATTATTACCTTTTTATTTTACCAGGATAAAAAACACTACCCCCAGGCCAAGTTTAATTCAGAATCATTTCGGCGTTGGCTTAGTTTTCTTCTAGGTCAAAAAGGAACTAGGTGGCCTGAAGGAAATTACATTTTGATTTTAAGCGATAGAACCGAAACCCCGAGCTATATTCCCAAAATAGCAGGAGGTTTCACTACATTTTTTTCAGGTAAGCATGGCAAAGAAAGAAGCGTATCAGTAATTTTTGGCATGAATATCCCAAATTGGACAATGAAAATAGGTATGCTTAATTTTTTTCATGAAGCTCATATTCAATCCGTAGTTGTGACTGAAACTTGCAATGCTCTTTTTGCTTTTGCCAAAACTAGTAGCAAAGAATCGCTGAAGATAGATCAATTTTGTATGTCTTTAGGCTTAGCTGGTAGTGCCATAGCAGCGGATCGCACCTACCAAGAGTATCAAGAAAACGCCAAAAAAACCCTGGTAGTAGGCAGTAAAAAACCAATAATTCTTGATAAAATCGCCTATCAAAAATTTCAGTCAATTTTTGAAAATGGCCCGATATTCAAATTTCAGATTAAATGATCAACCCCCTTGTTTTAGAAAACCAAAACAAGGGGGAGCATAATTTAAAAACAATTTTTCCACTTAGTCGCCTTGCCACTAAGTATTACTGGAAATTTTATTTATAGCGTAAAGCGCAGATTCAACCACTACCTCAGATTTATCTTTTAAAGCCCTTTTTAAAGTAGGAAGACTTTTATGGTCAGCTATATCACCTAATGAAGACGCGAACTCATGACGCACTAATTCACTGGTATCACTTATTACAGCCTTTCTAAGGGCATCACAATGAGCTAGCTTGCCAATTCTACCCAATCCAAACGCAGCTTCATGTCTTACTAATGCGCTTGGATCATTATTTAAAGCATCTATTAAGAGTGGACATATTTGTTTATCGCCAATACCAATCAATTCAGTAACAATATTAAATCTCGTGGCAGGATCGGATATTTTATATAAGTTCATTAATTTGTTCCAGGACTTAGCCTCAAGAATACCACCTTTATTTTTAAGATACTTTAACTCTTGTCGTAGTTTTAAAATTAGTTTTTCAGACTCTACAAATTGAGTATTCTTTTTTACTTTCATCACATTAGAAGTTAGATTGAAGTTAGATTGTTGTTTATATTCATATTTTTTATTATTTAAATTATTTGCTTACTATCACGCGATGTCATTAAAAACTTCTAACGCGATAAATATTTTTAATAGTAAGCTTCATTTATAATAACACTGTTTATTAAAAAAATAATAGGACTATATGATCACAAAGCTTTACAAAAACATATAAATTATGATAAGTTCAAAATACACTTTGTTTCATAATATGAAAACTTTAAAATTTAAAAATGACCTAGTTCCAAAAATTTTGGACGGCTCCAAGAGTGTTACTTGGCGACTTTTTGATGATAAAGATTTGCAAGTTGGAGATGAACTACTTTTTATAAACTCCGACTCTCAAAAAGAGTTTACTACAGCCCAAATCATAGAAATACGCGAAAAAAAATTAGGCGAAATAACTAAAGTCGATTTTGAAAAACATGAAAATAGTATGTTTGGGAGTTCAACTCCTAAACATATAAAAAAATATAAAAATCAAGAAGAAATGCTTGCGTCTTTTCGTATTTATTATGGCGATAAGATTGATCTAAGTTCAATTGTAAAAATTATTAAATTTAAACTGCTGTAGTTCTAGTTGGACGCCTTGCTCCTAAGTAACTATAAAAATACGAAATTTATAATTAGGACCCTCGCAAAGTAACACGCGAGGGCATATTTGTTTTTGGCGATTTATTTTCATTTTTAAAATTTTATAGTATTATAGTAGTTAGTTAATAAATTAAATTTTATGAAATCAATTGTTATTTGCGGTAGTCGCCGCTTTAAGCCTGAAATACTAGAATTTTCAAAGCGTTTAAAAAAGTTTGGGGTTGTAGTTTATGAACCCTATTTACATTCCGGACAAGACGAATGGGCGAAATTAATGTCTGAAGATTATCAAAAATTTGTAGCTCAGGGACTTACGCATGATCATTTTTATAAAATTCAAATGGCAGATGTAGTTTTTGTGTTTAATAAAGACGGTTATGTTGGCAATAGCACTACTTTAGAAATTGGATACGCAGTTGCACTGGGTAAACCAATTTATGCTTTAACTAAAGATAATGAATTATGTCGACACGTTTTGTTTCGCGAAATCATTTCTTCTCCGTCTGTGTTGGCAAAAAAATTAAAATAACTATGCTTGACAATCGTATATTAAATATTTTTGATGAATAGTCAATTTATATATCATTAACATGGAAACAATAATACTAGTTGTGTTTATTATTACTATCGCGTTTTTTGGCGAATCAATTTTTGGTTTTGGGAGTGGACTTATAGCCATACCATTACTTAGTTTAATAATTGGCGTAAAAGATGCTGTTATTTTAATGCTAATCTTTCAGCTTTTGATGGGTTTGCTAATTTGGAAATCATATAAACAAATTGACTGGAAACTATCTCGCCCCATGACGATAAGTATCGTAACTGGAACAATTATAGGAATGTTTTTGTTATCTAAATCCAGCGCTGTTTTTCTCCAGCTTTTTTTAGCAATTTCAATCATTGTATTTTTAATAAGAATGATTTGGTTTAATGGATTTATATTTAGTCACAAATTAAATAAAATTATTAGTACTCTAACTGGATTGGTTAGTGGCTTGCTCCAAGGAATAATTGGAACCGGTGGGCCAATCCTAACTATGTATTTGTCAGTAGCCATAAAAGAAAAACCATCTTTGCGATCAACGCTAATATATTTACTTTTTGTAACAAGCATAGTGCGCTTGGTAATTTATATTCCGGGCCATCTATTTAACGATTATATTTTGCAATTAGCTGGGATTGCGTTGCTGCCATTTCTAATTGCGATATTTGTCGGACAACACATGCACCATAAAATTGGCGAGAAATACTACCGCTTAGGTATATACATTATTCTGACGGGTTCAGCTATTTTATTATTAAGTAAATCCATACCACAATTATAAACAATTATAAGTTAAAAAATATTCAAAATTGCGAGATCCCGGCAAAAGAATCAATAATATTGCCGGGATTTTCTTAAATAAAACCTTGATGATTTTCTTCTTCAGCAAACTCAAACAAGCCAGTGATCGTATAGTTTGTTTGATCTGGAGTTATAGTAATGACACATCTCTCTTGAAAATACATACTACAGTCTCCATTCCAACCATAAAATACAGATCCAGCATATGGAATGGCTAAAAATGATAGCTTGGTATTTTTTATCAAATCTCCTAACAAGATAACACAAAGACGATCAGCTTTGCACCTGAACTGTTTTTTAAAAATTTTTTTCTGGGGATCTACAATAATTTCACTCCCTCCAATTGTTTGAATAGAAATTTCAACCACTTCTAACCTTGCATCACTTGCATCACCACTGCCAACCATAACAGGCCATATTAACACCAGTCCAAATAACAATCGCAACAAATTTTTCATACCCCTCCTTTTTGCTTGACCCCCAACCAGATTATTCTAAATCACCATATAGTATTTTACTATACCCTATTAAACCATTAATTACAACACTGAATAACGACAAATCTGGATATTTCTTAAAATAAATGGTAAACTCTTTTTAAGATTAATAAGTGGCCTAAAAAACCTAAATTCAAGAAAGGAGGGCCTAGGTTATGCAGTGTCCAAAATGCAAAGGTTTAATGCGCAATGGATATGATTGTGGGTATAGTGAAGGAGGAGATGGTGATTGGACTTTATTACAATGGCATTGTATTAATTGCAGTGAAACCCTTGATTTTACGATTCTTGAAAACCGTCTTTTAAATCCTCCGAATAGTATTCCTATTAAAAGCACATTTAATGATGATGACTGTTTATTATTTAAAGAACCAGCTGCTTATGCGTTCTAAGGAGGACTAAATGAACAATAATTCAATAAATACTGTTTCAACAGAATGCGATTCTGTAGAACCAGAAGATTTAAACCTGGCTACTCAAATACTTTTAGCTGAACTTAATCATGAAATACCAGAAGAAAACCATACAAAAACAATTTTAAAAAACAAAGATAAATCTAAAAAAAACACAATAGGCAGGTTGATGTTTTTAACACAACCTGCCAGTACTGTTTATAAATTTAATAGTTCCGTTGCTAAGGAATAAAAAACTTTATATTTTTTAAATATCACGATGGCGCAGAGAGATGTTATTCCCTGCGCCCCAATTTATATGCTCCAAGTTGAGAGTATATATTAGTGCAGACATTCACTGTCTGGACCAAGCTCAAAGTTCACACCAGTTGGCTTTGAGCTAACTGGAGCATAAACTCGGAACTTCCAATCTGTTGGTAGGGTTTTACCAGTAACCCGAATACCAATTGTCTGTAAACTTTCTAACGGGTTTTCTTCTCCTGGTATTAAATCCAGAATAGAATGCAACACTCCTGGCGTAGTACCCTGAAAGAAAACCTCTCTTTCTGCTTGGACAACCACGTAAGCATGTTTGCCCTGTCTTACACAGGGCGTGTCTAAGTATAGACGCTTTTCATCTGGCTTGCCGGTGTAAGCTGGCAAATATCGCTGCCAGGGACCTTTGACTTGGGGGGCTTCGCTATTATTTTCTCCAAAAGGTAGACACTCGCTTCCAGGCTGGTTTGGGTCTTCCATACAAGTAGCTGCTCGTTCATTATAATTTCTAAAATTAGCTTCTAAGATCTGAATTGGTTTAGGAATAAATATTGCAACCAAATTCCATAACACAAACCCAGAAACAAAAACAATGGCTCCGTATTGCAAGGATTTTCCAGCCTTCAACTTCCAGTGATAGAACATTAGAGTTAAAACAACTAACCCCAAACGCACGCTCCAAGTTCTTACTGGATCAACTTGGTAAGGTTGTAAAATCACAAATGAAAGAAAAATCACTAACACCACTAATATTAATCCCCTAAAAGCTACAAATGAACTTTTACAAAATACCATAGCTTGATTGTAGCTTGTTTGAGCCACAGCAATACCTGCTGTTAAGGGCAACAATGCTGTGCCAATGCCAGCATTTATCATTCCATTGATAATATCTGATGGATTAACTTTAAGTTTAACTTCCTGATTAATCGTGTCAATGGTCTTGCTTATACTTAAAGCCAAACCACTGGTAATGCCCAGCAAGATAATAAATGGCAATTCGTATATATACAAAACAACCAGAAATATTGCCACCATAAATCCACTGATAATAATTAAAACCGTGGATTGATAGTATAAACCACTTATAAATAGTGCAATACTAACAATACACAATGTAGTGCCAATATTTCTTAGTGTGCCGATGTATTCCTGAAATTGATCCCCAAACTTGCTTTGTAAATAAGCAGATGCTAATTTTGCTTCTTCCAAACCAATTTTACTCAAAAGAACCTGTAAACTCCAGACAATACTCATAATCTCAAACAGTTTTTTCATGACTCTCTCCTTGTTGGTTGAATAAAGAGTGTTATGCTTCTTAACTAACCACAACTTTCTTTATAATAAACATTAGCACTATAAATATTTCTTGTAAATACTGCTTGTCAAAATATAAATAGTATGGTATATTTTAAATATGAACCCCATTAGAAGTCTTTAATATTCATACATGACACTAAATAAATAATAAAAAAATATAAAAAATATGAACATAAGAAAAAAACAAACTGCTAATGGGGTGAACAAAATAATTTTAATACTTCTGATTTTAATAATATTTACTCCTTTTATTTATATTAATGCTACGCACCCTCATTCACCCATAAATACAAATCCAGAAGGAGAAACTAATAATAGTGCTATCATAAATACAAATCCAGAAGGAGAAACTAATCAATCAAAATTACCAGACCCTCTCAAAGTACAAAATATTGAAACTTTAATTGGTAGAGTAATTAAATCTACCCTAGGAATAGTTGGATCTTTAGCATTACTTTTGTTTGTATACGGTGGTTTGGTTTTAATGACAGCAGGTGGCAATGATCAACAAGTTAAAAAGGGGAAAGATGTGCTAGTTTATACTACAATAGGACTTTTGGTAATTTTTTCATCTTACGCTATATTGACTTTAGTTTTTAAAACCCTTGATCCTAGTCACTAATTTTCTCTAAATATCACGATGGCGCAGAGAAATGTTATTCCCTGCGCCGCAATTTATGTGCTCCAATTTTTTGGAGCGTTATTTAGGTGTGCAGACATTCACTGTCTGGACCGAGTTCAATGTTTACACCAGTTGGTTTTGAACTAACCGGAGCATACATACGAAATTTCCAGTTTGTTGGTAAGGTCTTACCATAAACCCGAATACCAACTGTCTGCAAGGTTTTCAGAGGGTTTTCTTCTCCTGGAATCAAATCCAGGATGGAGTGTAATTCTCCTGGCGTAGTACCCTGCCAAAACACCTCTCTTTCTGCTTGAACCACTACGTATGGCTCTGTGCCTTGCCTTACGCATGGTGTATCCATATACAAACGAGCCTCGTCTGGCTTGCCGGTGTAAGCTGGCAAATATCGCTGCCAGGGACCTTTGACTTGGGGGGCTTGATCTTCTTCTGGAGACAGGCAGTCCGACCCTTCAACCCGAATGCAGTCCGCGGTTGTTGCCACGAAACTGTTTACTGCTTGTCCCATAGCTTGAGACAACTCAGCTGTTGCCGGCACTTTCACAGAAAACAATAGGTATAAAAAGTACATTCCTACTGCTCCGTAAATCAATCGATTTTCACGGCCTTGCCTTTCGAGCATGCCGTACAAAACCGGAAACATCATACATACGATCAAAAGAATCGGTAGCATGTGTTTCCCCATTTCCCAGGGCGGAATCACACTCAGAAACAACCCGATCAGGATCACCTCTGAGATTAGTAACTTTGCCCTTTGCATTGTTTTTGTGCAATCTTCCTTAACTGTTTGGAAGATCGAGGCTAATTCGGTGTTGGCATTTTCGCGCAATCCGTTGAAATAATCAACTACCAACGCAAAAACGTCGTTTTGCTCTCTAGGAAGAGTAGTGCGAGTGATAATGGTGGGAATCGCTTTTGCAACAGTCCAAGCAACAGACTGCAGCAAAAAACGACAAACCGCTAAAACCACTGCTGCTCCAGCTGCGAACACTGCTGCGAACAAAATTGCATCAGTATCTCGCGTAGCCCACGCATAAAACCAGAACAACACCCCAACTCCGGTTAAACCCAGTGCCCATCCTTGTAAACTCCTTCGCAATTCTTGGCCGCTTTCAATCACGGCCTCAACAATTGCCCGGACAGCTGTTACGCTCCCGGTCCAAATGTGCATCAATAACGTCCATATAGTCATTTCAGTCCTCCCTTCTTGTTATTCTTGTTTTTTTGTTTAAACGACCATATCAATAAACCAACGATAAAAACTGCTCCAACAACCCACAACGGTACTTTAATTATCATGTTACACCTCTCTATGCAGCCTGAGGAACAACATAGCCAGAGCAGCCAACACCAGGATAATGACGTAACCCCTATTAAACGTACGCCTCATATACTGGTGCACACTTTCCCGTTGCAAAACGACCTGAGTTGGCACTCTTCTTACTGCATTTCTAATAGCAGTGAGCTTGCATCTTGGCCCTGCGGTTATTGCTTCTTCTTTGGCCAGTACAAGCTCTGCTTGGGCTTCTTCAAGCTCTGTATCTGCAGCTGCAACCCTAGCTTGGGCTGCAACTTCTTCGTCTGGTGTTTCAGCTTCCCCAAGATCTGCTTCTGCTTCCTGAACCTCTGTTCTTGCGGATGCAACCCTGGCTTCAGCCCTTTTAAGAGCCGCATCTGCAACTTGGTCTTGGATTGCCCATACACCCAGTTTATCGTTCTGATTCGGCGCTCTGCCATCAATAAAGATGGCCTTGATCAACTCACTGATTTTCATCGTTGTCCTCCATTAAGGGTTAACTAAGTATTGCTTCTATTATTTTTACCATATCACATTTTTTGGAAAAAGTCAATAGCTAGGTCTTGCCCTAAGCTTGACCAAAAACCAAGATTTAAGGCCTATTTAAAGCCTTTTTTAAATAAATCCCAGGCTTTTTGTGGAAGGATAAAACCATAAAATAACGACAAAACAACCCCTTTGTCATTCCGAGATGACAATTTATGGTAAACTGAGACACTTTCTTGTCATTTTCACCCCAATCGGGTCGGAAGTAAACTCCGACAGGCATCCAAACTTACGAAGTAAAAAGTCTAAGAAGCTACAAGCTAAAAAGCTAAGAAGCTAAAAGCTTGTTTTACAACTGCCTAAATTCGCAAATATCCTTATAATCGCAAGATTTACACTTAATTACGCTCGGAGTAGCTTTAAAATCACTAGTTTTAATATCATTTATAGTCTTAACAATTTTAGACTGTAATTTTACTAAATCATCTTCAGTGCCTAAAAATGACACAGGTTTATTCTGATCTAAATAATAAAAAGTTAAATTTAGAGTTTTTTCCTTTAAAACACTCTCGCTGGCCATTTGATAAATCAATAATTGATCTTTATCAATATCACCTATATCTTTAGGAACATTACCGGTTTTATAATCAACAATCTCTACCCCGCCTTCTACTTCATCAATTCTGTCAATTTGACCTTTAATCGTATAATCATCCAGTTTTAATTTAAAACCAATTTCTAAATATTTGGTCTTGGGAAATTTATTTTTATGTAATTCGTAAAACTCTTTTAATATTCGTTCGCCTTTTTTCTTATACTCTTCTTGTTGTTCTTTAGAACTATACCAATCATCAATCCAGGATTCTGAATATATTTTTAAAAGTTTGTTTAATAAATTTTCATTGGATGTGTTTTGAGAACTATTAAGTGTTTCAGTGTTGTTTTCAAATAATGACGATTGTTGATTTTGCGCCTTGCTTCGGTCCTGCAGAAATTGAAAAAATAATTGTAAAGTTAAGTGCATGGTTTTGCCAAAACTAAAAGTAGCTTTTCCAAAAACAGGAATACGCAAAATATGCGCGTAACGATATTGATAAGGACAAGTTTCAAAACTTTTTAATTGCGTATAGCTAAAATAATTTGGTAAAATTGCGCTGGTTTTTAAATCCGTCTCTGATATTTTAAATTTTATTTTAGGGGTTGAAAAAATATCCGGCAGGTTTAACATTTCTTGCTTCCCTTCTAATCCCAATTCGTACAAAAATATAGACGGCTTTTTAACTCTGGACCCGCCATAGTTTTTTGCCATTAAAAAAAATACACTTTCTTTGGCGCGCGTAACTGCCACGTACAATAATCGCCGCTCTTCTTCTAAGTGCCAGTTAGCATTCTCTAAAATTTTTTCGCGAATAAATATATCGAGTATAGGAATAGGATTTTCGCGCTCCATAGATGGAAAACGCCTTTCCACCATATTAACTATAAACACATGCTTGAATTCTAAACCCTTAGCAGCGTGAATAGTCATAATATTAACCATGTCCGGACCAGATTCAATATCAAAATCTAATGAACCCTCGTCTCCGGATTCTAATTCTAAATTCATAATATTAATAAAATCCGCTAAACCAAAAGTGTCTGGGCCTAATTCCTCTAAATGTTTAATATGTTTAAAAAATTGATGCAAATAATTAAATTGTAAATTTTGATCAGCGGCGGGCAAACTACTTAAGTATTTTAAATAACCAGTGTCTTGTAAAATAGTTAAAAATAGTTGGCTTACTTTGGCGTCGCGACTCTGACCAGTATGCTTAATAATATTATCAATAATAGTTAAAAATTTTGTAGCGACACTGGGAATGATTTGCGGAAGCATATAAATTTTCTGGCAAACTTCATATAACGATAAGTTTTTTTTATGAGCATAATGGGAAACATTTATTAAATCTTGATCCGAAATTTCCCATAATTTCCAATTTAAAACCCTCCACATCGCGGTTGACTCGTGATAATTGTCCAGAACTCTCAAATAAGCTAAAATATCTAAAATTAGAGGTTTATTATACAAGCCCTTACACGCTAAAAACCTATAAGGAATATTAGCGCTATCCAAATGAGGTATAAATTGCTTAGCATAATCATTGGCTCTTATTAAAATCGCAAAATTACTCCAAGTCGTATCAGGCTGATTATTTTTTAATTCTACAATTTTTTGGATGACTAAACTGGCTTCGTCTTGGGCTGAATCGCAAACAAAATATTTAATGGTTCCGTCTCCACCACTGTTAGCTAAAAGTCTTTTATTGTTTTTAGCTGGATTTTGAAATTCGAAACGATTAGGATTATTGTGTTGAATAAAATTATAAGCTAAGTCTAAAATATTTTGTTTAGAACGATAATTTTGGGTTAAAAATATTTCCTGGCGATTGGGAAAATCTATACTAAATTGTAAAATATTGCTTAACGAAGCTCCTCTAAATTTATAAATACTTTGATCATCATCCCCCACTACAGTAATGTTATTACGCGGTATTGCCAATAATTTTAATAATTCATACTGGCACCAATTAGTGTCTTGAAATTCATCCACTAAAATATATTTAAACTGCTGACGATATTTATTTAAAATTATCGGCCGAGTTTTAAAAAGTTTTAAAGTATAAATAATTAAATCCCCAAAATCTAAAAAATTGTTTTCTAATAATAAATTTTGATAAGTTTCATACGCTTGCGCTATCTCTTGAATACGTAACGATTCCTCATCTAGGTTTAGATCTAAGCCTTGATTTAATTTATAAGTTTCAGCGTAGCGCAAATAATCTTCCACACTCACGCCTTCATCTTTTATTCTACTAAAATGTTGGATTAAACTATGGATAAATTTAGTTGGATTACCTAGAGGTTTATAATAATTTAATTTAAACCTGGATAAATTTTGATAAACTATTTGCCAGGTTTGGGTTGTATTTAATACTTTAAAATTATTGGATAATCCAATGTCTAGTGCGTGGGTTTGTAAAATTTTTTGACACATCCCATGAAAAGTATTTACCCACAAATCAACATAACCGTAGGGTAATAAAGAATTTATGCGCTCTTCCATTTCAGTCGTTGCGGCATCCGTAAAGGTAATCGCTAGGATTTCTTCATTTTTAGCTTTGTTGTTAGCAACCAGCCACGCGAAACGATTGGCAATAACAGTTGTTTTACCAGTTCCGGCTCCAGCAATGATTAACAAAGGACCATTGTCGTGTTCTATGGCCTGTCGCTGTTCTGGGTTTAAAATATTCATACGAATAAAGTTACCATTAACAAAATTATAACCTATTACTATCATTCCAGCCATTCTTGTCATTCCCGCGCTCCACCTGTCATTCCCGCGAAGGCGGGAATCCAGGAGCGTATACGTTTATAACTATTGTTTCAACTAATGTTAATATTAAACTACAATGTCAATGTTTAGGAGTTCAACTTCTAAACATTGTGTCATACAGGTATTCTTTGAATAAACCTGGATTCCAGCCTTCGCGGGAATGACAAAAAGAGAAATAGGAATAACAAAAAAATAAATTCTAATTTATTCTTAATTCTGTTTTACTCTTTATAAACCATGCCTAGAAGCGCCACTACCACTTCCTCCGTGCGGAGAATGTTTGGACTGATTAGTTTTATCCGTAGCTAATAAATAATCTTCTAGTACGCCCTTGGGATACCAAATACCAGTCCAACGATAAGCTTCACCCATTAACTGTTCATTGCTGTATTTATCTTTATAGTTTGTAAGCATATATTTAAAGAATCCTCTCCAAGCTTTGGCATGTTTGCATCCACAATTTACAATAGCAGTTACAGTATTCGGACCACCGCAACAATAATTACACGTAAAGTTTGAAATTATGTCATCGTAGCGCTGCTGCAAATCACTGGTTAATTGAATTTGATTTTCAAAAACCATCCATTTATTTTGAGCTTCAATGGGATTATTAAATGAAATATCATCCGGCGCATAAAACGGCTTTCCAGTTGGAATCATAACAACCCTAGCATCAGCTAGTAAATCTCCGGTATTGGGATTTGCTGGTACTTCAGTTATGGTGGGCTGAATGGTCAAAGATGTTGTCCTTCCATCTGAATTTAATTTAGGGGCAATAACAGAATAGGTAGCCTTATTAGATATGGAAAACAATCCTCTAAATTTTTCTTTAAAGCTTGAGTTCTGAAAAATATTATCAAAACCAATATTTATTCCAACCTTATTTGCTACGCGATTGATTAAGAAATAATTTACAACAAACAACACGATTAATACGTACACAACTCTATTGTCAACTTTCTTTGCAATTTCCAGGTGTGTTTTCGCGCTGGAATCATAGGTTGTAATTTCACATTCTCCGCAAGATTTTAATTGCTCAACTTTGCGACTTGCAAAAAACACCGACACCATAATTAAAACTAAACCAATTACTTGAAACTCTAGTCCTTTTAAGGGAAACAAAGCCACACCCGTTGTCACACCAAATAAAGATAATAAAAACGCCCCACAAATTGGGCACGCCACACCCAGGGCTGCCACTACAGCTCCTAACCAAGACGAAGCATCCGTACTAGGGCTAAATTTAGAACGGTTCCATAACCAAGACATCAAACCAATTGAAATTCCAAAAAATATAATCGTCAGGGTTGCGATAATTAAATAAGCCACACTATAAGCTACACTATATTGACCAAAGTCTCCACCTTTAGTCATGGCTATAAAATTGGATACACTCGTAACCTGCGTAAATAAAAAATAGTAAACAACTAATAATATTAATCCGCCTATAATTGAGTTGCGGTAATAACGCTTATTTTCAAATGCTATTTTTAAACCCTGAATAGTTTGATGCATCATATATTATTTTAAATCTTTATAAATAAGATCTTTAACATTTTCTTTAAGTTTGGCTATGTCCCTAAATACATACCAGCCATCTTTTTCAGTGGTGCCAATACTGGGCCAAGCTTCTTGTAAAGATTTATATTCATTAGCGCTGGGAGATAACAATACCGTTGGAACAGATTTAATTTTATATTTACTAACTAAACTTTTACCATACTGACTATGAATATCTATGACCTCTTCTTTGGAAAACATTACCCTAAAGGCTGTGGTTAAAGCATTGCCATGAACATTTTTAGGATCGTAACAATCTTTACACGCAGAATCTATAAGATATATGGCGTGAACTAACCCAATTAGTTTATTTTTTGCTAAATCCCTCCAAGGAGGATAAAGCTTGCGCGCTACATAAGCATCTTCTTTTTCGGGTGTTTTTTCAACTGTCCCCAATTCATATATATGCCAAAATTTTATAAGTTCTTCATAAGCATCCATATCTCCCGTTAAGATAAAGGTAGGAATTTTTGTAATTTTATATTGTTTGATCAGAACTTGCCCTTCCCTAGAGTTCCACAATACCCCTTTTTCATCACTTACAACCAAGTTCATTTTTTGACGATAAGATCCAATTGTTCTCCGTAAATCTAAACACTGGGTACATTCATCATCATTAATATAAGTTACATTTATACGACCACGATATTTCTGAGTTTCAAGATCTAAAAAAACAGTACCAACCTTAGTATAAACAAAAGTTTTGTTAACCTTAACACCATTCGCGCTTAACGTATTTGTCAAATTAGAACTATTTATGTCGCCTGTCAAAATATAAGTTGGGACCCTTTTAATGTTTAAATCTTGAATTAATTTTTTACCTTCTTCAGAATTATAAGCTACGCTTTGATCTTCTTTAATCTTAACATTATACTTACTTAGGTCTTCTACGGCGCGGTCTAAACTAAAACAATCCGCGCATTCGGGTATCATTATTCTGGTTACTGAAATTTTAGCTGGTCGAGTTTTTTTATCTAAATCTAAAATAGATTTACTCACACTCAAAAAACCAAAAATACCAAATATTAAAGCGCTAAAAATTAAAATATAACGCCCTTGATTACGAAGCCCAAACATATTTAGAAATTTTTGAATTTTAATTATATACTTAAATCTTACTTGTCCTCCACCTTGTCCTCCGTAGCTCTTGCCGTCGCGTAGCCGCTATGGCGAAGCACGGTTAGCGTAGGAGGAAGCCTTCACTAAGGAGCGAAGGAGGAAGCCTTTAATCTGATCTAACAACCCCCAACCATGCCCGGAGCTCCGGAATCGTTAGAAGTTGGAGTAGATACACTAGACGAACCATTGGTATTAACTCCACTGGTGCTTATTTTACCAGATAGTCGATATAGTTGAATGGTTTGAAAAAAAGTTACTAAAACAATTAAACCCAAAACAATGGTTTGGACATTAGGTTTCGCAATACGCAAAGTCATGGTATCATTATTTGAAGATTCGGTATCCGTGGTTTCGGTATTTATTTGATCTTCGGATTCAGTATGATGTTTCATATTACACCTCCTTTAAAATATTAATATTTTAATAAAAATTAAAACTAATAAATAATTATATTAACACCAGGTATATATGTCAATAGGAAAAATTTTTACTACCCACAAAAGAATTTACTACGATTATAATATTTTAGAAACTTTAAACGCCGGGATAGTATTAACAGGCCCGGAAGTTAAATCCGTCAAAAACGGACAGTGTAAACTTGACGGCTCTTATGCTATTTTAAAAATGACAAACTTAAAAAATAAATATAACACGGAACTTTTTCTTCTCAATGCTTATATTTCTCTTTATAAACCAGCTGGAGAATCAAAAAATTATGACCCCCAAAGAAGCCGCAAGTTATTATTAAATAAAAAGGAAATTAAAAATTTAAGCAATAAATTAATAAATAAACGCTTGACATTAATACCAATTAAGATGTATAATATGCATAATCGTGTCAAGGTTGAAATCGCCGTGTGTCAAATGAAAAAAAAGATTGACAAACGGCAATTAATCAAAAAACGAGAAATAAACCGAAAAATTCAAACTAATCTCCTGCAATCTCACAAGATTCGGGGATGATCGGTATTGATAGTAAGTTTAATAGTAAGATTTGCAAGTTATGCTAAGCTCTTTAATGCATATAAAAATTTTAGGAGCAATCAATAAATGCAAAATCATTTATTAGCAAGGTTAGGTTGGCTTTAGATAACATCTTTAGCTCTCCCAGTTTTGCGCCTGTGGTAGCCTAACAAGACCACCACCGTCTATCTTTTTTTTCCTAAAAGAAAGAATAGATGTTATATCTTAGGATTATTCTATGATCATTGATTATTAGATCATAAAATAATGTTACAATAATCAATAATTCTGGACGTTTCTTGTTCGAGTTCAGAATTTATTAAGGGTTCACCCAAAAAAATAAGATAAACTTGTAGACAGTCTAACTATTACTTATTAGACGCGGGTTCAATTCCCGCCATCTCCACCTAATTAATTTGTTTAAATTTATTAAAATCCATGCGTAAATCATATAAAAGAAAAGTAGTTCAACCCGTTAAACAAACCTGGATATTAAACAGATTGATTACTGCTCCGGAACTTTTTATTATAGGTGAAGATGGAAAAGGATTAGGCGTAATGAGCACAGCTAAGGCGCTAGAACTGGCTGATAGTCAGGGCTTAGATGTAGTAATGGTAAATCCAACCAATGTACCTCCGGCGGCTAAAATGGTAAACTTTAAACAGTTTAAATACCAACAAAATAAACTGCTACAAAAACAAAAATCTAAACAAAAAATAATTGACACCAAATGTCTGAGATTGTCCATGCGTATTGGAATTAAAGATTTAGAGGTTCGCAGCAAACAAGTTGCTAAATTTATAGAAAGCGGACATAAGGTACGGATTGAACTTTTATTAAAGGGTCGAGAGAGACAGCACGCAGATATTGCCAAAGAAGTAATAAGTAAATTTATAACGGGTATAGAAAATATTGACACGGAGCAGCCTTTAAAGTTAGAATCTAATAAGTTTAGTGTAATTATAAAGAAAAAAAGTTAAATATTCTAAAATGAAAGCTAGAACAAAATTAAAAACTCAAAAAAGCGTTGTAAAACGTTTTAAAATTACAAAATCTAGTCATAAAATTTTAAATAAAAAATCCGGACAAGATCATTTTAACGCTCGCGAATCTGGAAAAACAACGCGTAACAAAAGAAGATTGGTTGATACGAATAAAGCTTATAAAATAGTTATAAAAAGATACATGCAATAATAATTTTTTAATATGCCTAGAGTTAAACGTGGACAAATTCACATTAAAAAAAGAGAGAAATTATTAAAAAGCGTAAAAGGCTTCAAGTGGGGACGCAAATCCAAAATTAAATTAGCCAAAGTTGCCGCTCTTAAAGCGGGTGTGTACGCTTACCGAGATCGTAGACGCAAAAAACGAGATATGCGCAGTCAGTGGCAAGTTGTAATTAACGCCGCCATAAGAGAGCACGGAATTAATTATTCTAAATTTATAGCTGGGTTAAAAAGCAAACAAATTGAAATTGATCGTAAAATATTAAGTGAATTAGCTAAAAAATATCCAGCAATTTTTAACAAAATTGCCGAAGATGTTGTTACTACTATAAAAGCAACAGTAAAAGCAACTGCTAAGGCCTAGGCTTTCTTCAAATACTAGATTTTCTAGATATTAAAATAACCGGACACTCGCTCAAGGCGTAGTCCGGTTATTTTTTACTCAACAGATATTCTAAAATAGAATTTTTAAACCATCTTTTAAATATTTTTAAAACCGCTCCTGTCATTCCAGCGACTTAACCAATGTTTGGTGGTTCGACCGCCAAACATTAATTCTATAAAAAATACAGGAAAATACTGCTTAAATTTAAACTAACAAGTTTTTAAATATGAATGGGGTAGTGTTTGTGAAGATTAATATTAAACACTACCCATAATTATCTACACTCTTTTAAAAAATCGCACTACTTGAGTCCTACACTAGGAATAATAATATCAAGAATAGTGCTTACAATTTGGCCTGTTATTTGCTCTTTTGGGAGCATTCCATCAATTTTTCCAACATGCAACGGATCTTTTTCCCATTGAGCAGTATAACCGCTTCGTATTCTTTCATGAAACGACGAGGGTTTTTTATCATAACCATCAAGCTCCGTTCTGCCAGACTGTACTTTGCGCTTTTCAATTTCCGACACAGGAATATCAAACACAAAATAATAATCAACCATTGAGGAACCTTCAATCATATTATTTATAATGCTTATGTGTTTCATATCAAGCCCCTCAGCATAACCCTGATATACAATAGTGCTCATGGTAAATCTATCACACAACACAATATGTTTTTTATCCATGGCTGGATATATAACATCGCATATCACATTGCGTCTACCAGCAGAGAACAGGAGCAATTTAGTCAAATCATCCATACTGTCTTGATACTCAGGATGTTTAACTATTTTCCTTATTGCCATTCCCAGGGAAGTTCCTCCGGGTGTAAATGTTCTAGTAACTAAATACCCAAGATTTACCAAGGCATCTTCTACTAACTTGAGCTGAGTGCTTTTACCAGAAAACTCTGGCCCTTCAAAAACAAACAAAAACCCCTTATCGACCTGAGTACTCATTAACACCTCCTTATTGACTGGTTTTTATACCAGTGGTTGACTAAACGCTTCTTACAAACTAAGCACTTTTAAGTATAAGCCTATTTACATCTTATTGTCAATATGTGTTTTTCATTAGAAAATATAACACCGTTAATAATGTTTGGTGGTTCGACCGCCAAACATTGGTTTTATAGTAAACTATAAAAACCTACGATTTTAATTTGTTAAATAATTTTTTAAAAGATTCGCCAATATTGATGTCAAAAATACTAGTAGTGTCGGATTTATTTAGTTTTAATAAATAATCAGCCCAAGACATCAATCCAATAGCTGTCGTGGTTGAAATATCCAAAGAAGAATTAGCAAGAATGCCTGGATTTAAATAATTAACATTAATACTAGAAGATAACTTTAGTTTACTTTTAGCAAATTCAGTCAATCCACTCAATTTTGAACCGCCGCCCATAAAAATAATACCAGACGGAAGAGCCCCGGATTTATTTATTTTCCTTAACTCTTTATCAATGTTGGCTAAAATTTCTTCAACTCTCGCCTCAATAATTTCTATCACATAACGTTTAGAAATTTTTTCCGTATCCAGCCCAAATAAACTTAAATTAATTTCTTCTTTTTTGTGTATATCTTTGCTTACG
Source organism: bacterium (assembly GCA_005239895.1). Classification (GTDB taxonomy): domain Bacteria; phylum Patescibacteriota; class Patescibacteriia; order SBBB01; family SBBB01; genus SBBB01. Next base: position 107,308 of record SBBB01000025.1, read on the forward strand.
CAAGAGCCGTATTCTATTTTAATGCGTTCTGCAATATCAACTGAAACCCTTAAACCAATCGCAATATCACAAGTAATATGCTCAGAACCAATGGGTATAACAACTGTATGAATCACATTCCCCTCTTCTAAAACAATCAAACTGGTTGTAACACTTCCAATATTTACTAAAGCCACTCCCAATTCTTTTTGTCTGGCCGTAAGAATATTTTCAGATACAGCCAAGGGTGAAAAAACTAAATCTAATATAGTTAAACCAGCTCTCTGTAAACATTTATTAACATTTTTAACGTGTATGGATGGTATTTGAATAACCTCGGCCTCAACTTCTAGTCTTAACCCAGTCATTCCCAAAGGATCTTTAATATTGGTTTGTTCGTCTACGGTAAAAACATGCGGCAAAATATGTAAAATTTCATAATTAGCCGGAGTGGCAATCATACGCGCTGCTTCTAAGGCTCGCGCTACATCGTCTTCTTGAATCTCACCATTGGTTTTAGCTACAGCTACAATACCCTTGCTAATTTGAGATCTAATATAAAACCCCGACACCCCAACTACAACCTCTTTAATTGTCATTCCCGTAAGTCGTCTAGCCTGATCTAAACATTCGAGGAGACTCTTAACCACATCGTCAATACTAGTGATGTTTCCCTTATAAATTCCAGATGACATTCGCTCAATAACCCCGATTAATTGAGTATTTTTATTTTTAAACGCCTTGCCTAAAGCCAAACGAACATTGTTTGATCCAATATCTAACCCTGCGATAATATTTCCTTCAGCCATATAAATATTGTTTTATATAAATTTTTTAGATTAACTATTTAATTAACAATTGATTAGCTTGTTTATCCATTTCTTCCCGATCTTTATTGGTTTTATGATCATAGCCCAGAATATGCAACATGCCATGCACGAATAAAAATTCAATTTCAGCTTGAGTTGAATGATGATATAAAATGGCTTGTCTCTTAGATTGTTGATAGTCTATAAAAATTTCTCCTAAATTATATTCCGGATATCCAAAACTTAAAACATCGGTAACCTTATCTTTTTTATTATACAACATATTTAATTTTTTAATCAATCTATCGTTTGTTATTACGAGTACTAATTCTGAAAAACAAGAATCAAACTTAGCATCTATTTTTTTAACCAATGTTTTTAGTCGCGCTAATTTTACTATATATTTAGTATCATTATGATACTCAAATTTTATCATTGTATAAACTTAATACTATTTAACATCATTAAATAGGTTGAATAAAAATTAAACTCTTTTTTAGGATCAAAATTATATGTAAATTCATAAACTTTTAATAGGTCTGGGGATGAAAAATATACTTGAAAACCATCCTCAGAAACAAGACCACTCAAAACCTTATTATTCCAGGGGCGCATAACCGCAGATTTGTCGGACTGCGAATTATACCAATCTTGAAGTGGCAATTTTTTAGAATTTTCTTGTGTAGATATTTTTACATTTTCTCCTTGTTCGGATGTAAATTGCGTAATAGTGCCATTTAAATCTTCTTGGTTAGTAGTCCAATTAGCTGGATAATACAAAGTATAATTATGAGCTAGATTCTTATAAACCTTAATTGTAGTAGTATCCTTTAAAAGAGCGCTGGGACCCTGAGTAATGCTATATAAGTTTTGTATTTCTAATCCGTCTAAATAACCGTCATTATCAGTATCAGTAAGATTAATGTTACCACCGTATAATTGTTCTTCAATATTTGTTAAATTATCTTTATCTGAATCTTGTCCGGGTATATTTTTTGGAACAGGTGTTTCAGTGGTGCTAGTAGGCGCAGTTGAGGTTGGGGTGGGGCTTGCCACGTCGGATGACGTGGTGGATGTAGGTGTAGGTGTAGGTACCGGAGTTGGGGTGGGGCGTACCACGTCGGATGACGGAGTTGGTGTAATAACTGGTTGAGATAACGTTGGGATTATGTCAGATTGCGTAGAAGTTGGTGTGCTGGTAGCATTTATATTTATATTTGTAGTTGTAGTTGTAGTTTTAGAAACTGGATTTATTTGAATAATATAATAAACAACTGCGGCTATAATTAAAAAACCAATAATCAAAAAAAACTTTTTAGATGAACCACTTGATGATTGCGAAGTTGGTTTTAAATGATCTTTGGGCATGGTGTAGATCGTCAACGGCATTTCATCCGATAACGATGCGTCACTAGAAGCGCTTGAACTTATAATTAAAGGTTTAGTTTCCTCCTCCATATTATTATATTATTGCTGACCACCACCTGGTAAAATAAGTAACTTTCCAGGTCCATTTGGATTATATCCACTCTTGACTTCCGCCCCATCTAAATATCCATCATTATCTGTGTCTGATAATAAGGGATTAGTGCGATATACTTTAATTTCAGCCTGATCAAATAATCCATCATTGTCAGTGTCAACTGATAAGGGATTAGTATCTAAGGCTTTTTCTTCAATGTCAGTCAAACCATCTTGATCACTATCAATAACAACTGGAATAATTGGCTCTATGTTAACTTGAATATTAGGGGCTGAAGAAGTCTCAGCTCCGGGGATTGGGATAGGGGTTGTAACCGGGGTTGTTGTGTTTACTAAATTATTACTGTCAGTTGTGTTGATTGGCTCGACAGGATTAGAATCCGTGGGCGGAGTTAAGACTGGTGCTGGTATTGCTGGTGTAGGTGTCGTAGATATTGTAGATGTAGATGTTGTGCCTGGTTTTGAAACTTCTGAGGTGGTAGGCGCTTTTTGTTTATATATATAAATACCACCCAATAACAAAACAATCAATATTATCACAAAAATACTCCAAATTATCCTGTGTATATTGGATGTTATGACGGGTTGAGGTGTTGGAATGCTGCTAGGGGGAATTGCCCCAGTAACATCCACCTGGTTATTTACCTTGTCAACTTCCTGAAAAATATCCTCAACTTTATTTAAATTATTTTGATTCGGCGTATTTGAAGTAATAGAAGTTAAATCGGGCATAAATAATATTTTAATAAATCAAATTACTAATAAATGATAATGGTTTTATTTACTATCATGCTGTGTTTCATAATGCGATCCGATTTCAAATAAAATAGTCTCACCAAACTGAGGGCCTATAAGTTGCAAACCAACGGGTAATTTTTTATTATCAACATCTATAAAACCACACGGCATAGACATAGCTGGCAAACCAACAATATTTACAGCAACTGTAAAAATATCAGACAAATACATTGTCAAAGGATCATTTATTTTTTCTCCAATTTTAAAAGCTACGGTTGGACAAGTTGGAGTTAAAATACAATCCACAGTTTCAAATGCTTTATCAAAATCTTGCTTTAACAAGCTTCTAACTTTCTGAGCTTTTAAATAAAACGCGTCGTAATAACCAGCTGATAATATATAAGTTCCTAACATTATTCTGCGTTTTACTTCTGACCCCAAACCAATTTCACGCGACTGACAATATATATCATTAAAGCCTAAAGATTTACCATTAGCATCTGATCGTTTGGAATAACCATATCTTATTCCATCATACCTCGACATATTCGCGCTAACTTCAGCAGCTACAATAATATAATAAACTGCTAACGCATATTCAGTGTGCGGTAAATTAATTTTTTTTATATTATAACCTAATTTTTCAAATTCTTGAATAGCGTTACGAATTGTTTTATCCACAGTTGGATCCATACCATCTATAAAATACTCTTTAGGAATTCCAATTGTTAATTTGTTTTTTTTATTAACCGCATTTAATCTTTCCGGAAAATCTAAACTGGTAGAATCGTGAGAATCTTTCCCCTTAATCGCTTGAAATATAATTTTAGAATCAGATACGGTTTTTGAAAATGGTCCAATTTGATCCAAAGAAGAACCCATGGCTATTAAACCATGTCGTGACACTGTTCCGTAAGTTGGTTTTAATCCAACTACTCCGCAAAATGCAGCGGGTTGCCTAATAGAGCCGCCTGTGTCTGACCCTAGAGCATATAAACACATATTACTACTCAAAGCCGCAGCTGACCCGCCCGAAGAACCACCCGGCACTCTTTCTAAGTCATGAGGATTATAAGTTTTTTGAAAAGAGGAATTTTCAGTTGAACCGCCCATAGCGAATTCATCCATGTTAGTTTTTCCCATCATTACATACCCTTCTTGTTTTAATTTAGTAATAACTGTAGCATCATAACTAGCAATATAATTTTCTAAAATTTGCGAGGCTGCGGTTGTTACGATTCCCTGCACCAAAATATTATCCTTAATTACAACTGGTATACCAGCTAATAAACCTATATTTTCATTAGCTTTAATTTTTTTATCAATCTCTTTGGCAGCAGCTTCGCCACTTTCGTAGGTTTTTAATAAAAAAGCATTAATTTTACTATTTGCATCTTCAATTTTTTTACGACAAGCTTCAAACAATTCTAGAGCTGAAAATTTCTTTTCTATTAAACCCTGATGAGCTTGCTTAATATTTAATTCATTTAATAACATAGTTAATGTTAGCTTCTTAGCTTTTTAGCTTCTTAGCTTTTTAGCTTTTTAGCTTTTTAGCTTGTAGCTTATTAGATTTTTAAATTTTAATTCAATAAACTTTATAATTTTATAAACTGTCTACTTTCTTGACGTGTGACTGAATATAAGCGTGCACTAGCGCGCTAATTTTATTTGAAATAATTTGGGGATCTGCAACTTGCTCAAAAACAAAACGGTTTTTTTCAGCCGCGGTTTGAATATACACATTACCGTAATTAAATATCGTTGGCAAAATGCCGTTTATTTCTATGGTTACATCTTGAACATTACGAAAAGATAGCTCAGATGTCACCCTAGAAAAAACACCGTTTTGTTCCGTGTTTACTATACGTTCATTAGTAATAATCCAAACATCTAAGTAATAATCTATGAAAGCATGATATGCAAATAAACACACATAAATATAATACAAGCTAATTAAAAAAGCAACCAAGGCATACACCTCATCCGAAATATTATCTATAAAAATATTAAAATATATAGCTAGGCCATATAGAGCCACTGGTCCGATTGCTAATAATATCCAAAAGGAAATATATCCCAAAAATATAAGCCAATGGCGACGAACAAGCAATATAATTTCTTCATTGGGATTTTTGTGAGGAATATAATGTTTTATCATATGCCAAAGTTAAAAATTATAAAGCAGAAAGTTATAAAGTTGAAAAATCGCTAAATTTTTGAAATGACTGTTGTAAAATTAGCACAGAAATAAATATATAAACTATAGTTACCCATATGGCCACTGCGCTATATTTACTAAATCTCATTAATTGAAATATATTAAACAGACTTAATAAACCCCATATACCCAATAATCCCAAATAAATAATATAACCCAATGTTACAATAGTCATATAAAGTTAAAAAGTCTAAAGCTTGTAAAGTTGTAGAGTTTATTGAATTAAAATTTAAAAATCTAAGAAGCTACAAGCTAAAAAGCTAAGAAGCTAAAAAGCTAAGAAGCCAAGAAGCTATTTAACACTATACCAGAAAGATAAAAAATATTAAAGTCATTACTATACTCTTGACCCTATAAAAATTTTTATTACACAAAATTTGTGTTCTAAAATTATTCACCCCGCCAAGTCATTAAGTTACAGACTGGCGGGGACAATTGTTTTGATTGATAATCGACTTGATTAAATTCTCTTAATCTGCTATAGTAGGAATACAAAGTAACAACAAAAATTGTTTAACAACAAGCAAGAAATGCCTAATCAAACGGCAGAAAGGATGTCATGAAAAAAATAGCGCAGCAGTTAGTTTTTGTTTTGTTTTTTGCAATACAAGCAACCGTCTTTGCATCAATACCAGTAGACACAGAACAACAAATCGCAGAAGAAGCGCCACCTGAAACAATATCTTGCAAGGAACAAGAATGTATTTTTGTAGGCGCTGAAATTGTCGGAAAGGGAGTTGTAAGTTTTAACTGGCACACCGGAAAACTATACGGTAGTTTTGAATGCAAATGGACAAAATGCTTTGTACCATTACTTCCAGGTACCACTCTAACTCTTACAGCTATTCCATCGAATGCCCAATACTTTTTTGACGGGTGGTCACGTGATGGTTGCAAATTAAATGATCTTAATCAGTGTGTCATTACCATCATTTTACAGTCTGGAGATAAAGATCAAGAAATCACGGCTCGCTTCATGCTAAGAAATCTTAATGAAGAACCTTCAAATGAGCCACCTCCACCCTACCCTACAGAAACGCCATAATGCAAACATCCGCGCGTTAATATTAATCTTGGTGGCGGAAGAAACATAATTTCGCCACCCAGATCACAAAACTTTTAAATATTACAAAACTTTTTAGACAATAATAATCCTAATGTTTAGACAAAAATAACACGGACAACAATAATCGCAATTTTTAAACAACAATAGTCGCAAAATTATTTTTAAAAAACAAAATTACCGTGACAACCTATCACGATCGAGATGAAGTGTCACGCTTATAATACTATAACAAAAAATATGATATACCAATATCATATAATATAAATACAAGTTAAATATTGATAAGTATTTTGGAGCCAATGGCCGGGATTGAACCGGCGACCTACTCCTTACCATGGAGTTGCTCTGCCACTGAGCTACATTGGCGTATTAATATGCTAATATAATATAACTATTTAAACCTTCATAGTATAACTATTTAAATAACAACTGTCAAAAATCTACTTGGAAGTCCGACTTCCAAGTAACTTCCAAAGTTCGTATATAACCATTGACCCAGCTGTAGATTTTACTTGATATTTATAGCTAAACAAACAAGCCGTAACAATCCTATCTAGAACAGATAAAATTAATTTTTAAATCTACGGCGGGGTTGACACGCTAATTGACCTTATGGTACAATAAATAAATCATACCATAGATAATAGGCGCAGCAGTATTTAACAATACTGCCTTATAAGTCCTGTTGAGGTACAAATCTTATAATATTGAAGAAATTCACTACTATCTGTGGTATTCATTTATATTTGTTAGTCTAATAACCCTTAGGTCGATAATAGCTTAAAACAAATATAAATTACTACAGATTTTTTTATTTTCATTATTTATGCCAAAAACTAAAGAACAGAAACAAACAATCATTGATAATATTCAAAAAGTATTATCAGATGCCAAAAGCGTGGTATTGGTTTCTTTCGATAAAATCAAACTCCAAGAAATTGATAAAATACGCAAAGAATGTAGAGCGATTAATGTAAATTATCAGGTTGTTAAAAAAAATCTTTTAAAGATTGCCATGAAAAACCTGGGTATAGATATGCCCCAAATAGATGATACTGCCACGGGTATAGCCATAGCCACATCTTTAACTGATGAAGTTGGTCCAGCTAAAGTAACTCATAATTTTGCAAAAAACAACGCTTTACTAAAATTAATTAGCGGTGTATTAAAAAATAATGATGCCACCTCTCAAGTTTTAGATTTTAATGGTGTCACAGCCATGGCCAGCCTGCCAGGTAAGCAAGAATTACAGGGTATGGTTTGTGGAACCTTAAAATCTTTGCTATACAGATTAACTGGGGCTCTAAATTATAATACACTTAAGTTAATAATGGTACTAAAATTAAAAAGTCAAAAAGAATAATAATTTAATTTAATTATCTAATAATAAAATATGTCTACTAAAAATGAATCTAAATTTAAAGGACTGATTGATCAAATTGCAAGTATGTCGGTCTTGGAATTATCTGAATTCGTAAAGACTTTGGAAGAAATATTTGATATCAAGGGTATGCCCATGATGTCCGCTGGTCCAGCCGCAGCCCCTGCAGCCGGAGCTCCAGCCAATGCCGCTGCTGAAGAAAAAAGTATCTTTAATGTAGAATTAGTAAGCGCCGGGGAAAAAAGAATTGATGTTATTAAATTGGTTCGCGATATAACTCAAAAAGGAATAGCGGATTGCAAGGCCTTAGTTGATTCTCTTCCTCAAATCATAAAATCTAGCGCTGGAAAAGAAGACGCTGAAAATATCAAAAAACAGTTTGAAGCTGTGGGAGCAAAAGTTAACCTTCAATAGCTGCTTGACAAATTAATTGCTTATAACCTCTTAAAAATTCACTGGCGGTCATAATATTTCTGCCCTCTAATTGAACTGTGTGTAAAATTAAATATCCATCGGAACAGTTCACAACCAAACCAGTATTATCTAACAAACTAAAAACTGGTGAAAGTTGCGTAATTTGGTTTGATGAAACTTGAGAAGTAGAAATGGCGCTAGCTTTAATAATTTTTAAGCGGCGTTTAAAAATTTGAGAACCATGGCCTGTATTTAGTAGTAATACTGAACCAGGCCATTTCTCATAAGCTCTAATTTGACGATCTAAAGAAATGACAGACTTTTTTAAATCTAAACTACTATCTGAAGATTTTAATAATTTTGTAAAAGTCGCCGCAGTGTGATCTTGCTCTTGGGGTTGTATTTGGCCTGTTAAAAATAATGGCAGGGTTTCAATCAATAAATCCGCACTCATATTTGACAAATCTTTTTCTAAATTTTCAATGGTGGTTGATGGTTTAATATTCATTGACTTTTGCGCCACAATAGCTCCATGATCCATTAAATCATCTACCAACATAATTGTTACTCCGGTTATAGTATCGCCATTTAAAATAGCAGACTGAATCGGCGAAGGACCTCTTAATTTTGGCAATAAGGATGGGTGTATGTTTAATACACCTTTGGGTATTTCTAATATAGAATTTGGTATTAAAGCTCCGTAAGCGCACACTACAATTAATTCCGGATCAAAGTTTTTAATAGTTTTAAATGCCAATGAATCTTTCAGAGATTCAGGTTGATAAATATTTAAGTTATGTTTTTCTGAAAATATTTTTATAGGAGAACTGTTTGCAACCTGATGTCGACCAGCTGGTTTATCAGGACGCGCGATAATTAGTCCAGGAATATAATTGTTCGCAATTAATTTATCTAAAATTGGTACTGCAAAATCAGAAGTAGCAATAAAAATAAATTTAACCATAAATATTGAAGTGTTTAATCATCAAAACATTTTAGCTTTTTCAATATACAAATGACCGTTCAAATGGTCAATTTCGTGTTGTAAAATTTGAGCTTGTAAATCTTTAGCTTTAATTTGAACGACATTACCATTTCTATCTAGGGCCTTTACCCTAACTTTTTTAGCTCTTTCTATAACCCCCCATTTTTTAGGCACACTCAAACAACCCTCTTCTAAATTAACTTTTTCTTTAGAAATAAAAGTAATAACGGGATTAATAAGAGCAGTGGCATTTTTGCGAATATCAGCTGTTTCGCGATCCTTAGCTGTAATAATCAAACGAATGCTTCTACCTATTTGAGGAGCAGCTAAACCAACCCCATGATATTTAATCATGGAATCAATCATATCTTCAATTAATTGTTGAAATTTAGAATTTTTAATTTCAGATAAATCAACATCCTGGGCTGAGGTATGCAGCACAGCGTTATAATCAACTACCAATGGTAATATAGACATATAAGATTATATTATACAGGATTAACATCAATTGTCCATTTGTCTGGTATGATTTGCATAATTTTATTTTTAAGGTCTAAATTAATATTCACTGCTAATTTTAATAAAATCTCAAACTGATACTGCTTTTTAATTTTAGACCTAAAAGCTAAATGAGGTGGAGAAACTTTCATTAAATCAGATTCAAGTGTAACTAGCTTGGAATACAAATCATTGGCTTCTTTTTTAATCACAGATTGATCTTTGTGTTTATACCCTAATTTTACTAAATTAAAAAACGGAAGATAGTTAAAATCCTGACGTTCTTGAATCTCATTTTTATAAAATTGATCATAATTGCCTTTTAGGGATAATTGTAAAATCGGTCTTTGGGGTTGATAGGTTTGAACTATAAATTGATCTTGGGCTAAATTTTTTAAAATATTAACTAAATAATATATTTTTTCATTACACCTGAAATCCGGAGAACTCCAAATTAAATCCATATTTAACATCGCCACCAAAGATACTTGAAATTTGGACTGCAAAAAACATAACTTTAAAATGGCTTGAGTAGACACAATAATATCCACTGCTTCATAATCAGCTGTTGTAAAATCAGTTTTTCTATCCATGTTTAAAATTTTTACTTTGGGAAAATATGTTTTTAAAATATGGGTAATACGTTTGGTTCCTATACCAAAAAAACGTAAATTTACACCCGAACACTTAGGGCAAGCCAATGGAATATCAGTATCGTAATTACAATAATTACAAATTAATTTACCGCCTTTTAAAGACATGCCCTGTACCAAGGCCTGATCTTCGGAAGTGTTTAGTTTAGACGTTTTGTTTTGTAAACGTAAAGATACACTACAATTAGGACAAATAAAAATATAAAAACAGTCTGCGCAGCGAACTAAAGTGTAAAAACTACTGTTATCTAAATATAAAATGATTTTTTGGTGCTTGTCTAAAGCTTTCGCTATAATAGTTTTTAATTTTTTACTAATCAAAGTATAATTTCCATATTCTTGTTCCTTAGCTAAAGATATAATTTCCGTAGAAAGTTTTGTTGGTTTATTTTTATCAAGCTCTAAATAACCATACTTTGCTTGGCTGCAAAAATAATAAGATCGCACGGACAATATGTTACTTAATAATAAAATTTTAATGGATTGAGATTCACTCAAATACAAAGCAACATCTTCAGCGTTATATTTAGGATATTGATCCCAAGATTTATAAGAACTACTCCCCTCTTGATCTATAACAATTAAACCTAATTTATTAAATCTAGTAAAAACAGAGCTACGCGTGCCAATAATTATTTTTACAGATCCATTGTAAATATCGTTTAAACGTATTTGTAATTCCGAAGGTTTAATATCTGAATGTAATATAGTCACTAAACTTTCTCCAAAAACTTTACGATAATATTGATAATATTGCTGAGATGCAAAGATTTCAGGAACCAAAAATAATATTTGTTCGTTCTTTAAAATATGGGTTTTAAAAATACCAGACAAATCACACAATTCAGGTTGATATTGAACTACGACTATGTTTTTCTTTTTAAAAACGGATAAAATTTTATTTTGAATAGGATTTAAATTAATAGTATCAAAATTAATACTAGAAAACACTAAGTCGTTCTGCTGTTTTTTGTTTGGGGATTTAAAATTTTTAGATACATACCTTGGTAGTATAGTTTGTAAACCATGACTAACAGAAGATCCAAAATATTGACTAAACCAATATAAAAAATCAATCCATGGTTGATCAAAATAATGCGAGTCTATAATTCGAGATATAAATTTTAATTTTATAGGGCTAGGATTCTGGGAAGTAGATATTACTAACCCCAATATGTTGCGAGATCTAAAAGGAATAACAACTAAACTGCCAACAAAAATCTGGTCAGTTAAGGTGTCGGGAATAGAGTAACTAAAAGATTGCCTTTTAGATCGTGGTAGTGTTACAGCTGGTATAATATCAGCGCTAAACATAGAGTGTGCTTATGCATTCTGTGGAATGCTATAAAACCCCTAAATATTTATAAGCTAAATCTGTGGCAATTCTACCCTTGGGCGTACGATGCAGAAAACCAAGTTGCAATAAAAATGGCTCATAAATGTCTTCAACAGTTGCCATTTCTTCCGATATAGCAGCTGAAATAGTATTTAAACCAACTGGACCACCCTTAAATTTTTTAATAATAGTTTCTAAAATTAGTCTGTCCGTAGCATCTAGCCCATATTGATCAATCTCTAAGAGGGTGAGGGCGTCTCTGGTAATATCGGGTGAAATCTGACCATCAACTTTTACTGTAACATAATCTCGAACTCGTTTTAATAAACGATTAGCTATACGCGGAGTTTTTCTAGATCTTTTAGCAATTTCCTCAGCTGACTCCGTGTCAATATTTACATTTAATATCTTGGCTGAGTGTTTAATAATATCCACCAATTCAAATAATTCATAAAAATTAAAATGATAAGTTACGCCAAATCTGTCACGTAAAGGCGCGCCCAATAAACTAATTTTAGTGGTCGCGCCAATAATTGTAAAATGAGGTAAATCCAATCTTAAAATTTTCGCGCCCGGACCTTTTCCAATAACTAAATCCAAAGCAAAATCTTCTAAAGCTGGATACAATATTTCTTCGGTAGTTTTAGGAAGACGGTGTATTTCATCAATAAATAAAATATCCTTATCTTGCAAATTAGTTAAAATCGCAGCTAAATCACCAGCCCTTTCTAACGCTGGACCAGAAGTAATTTTAATGTTTACACCCAATTCGTGAGCTAAAATATACGCTAGAGTTGTTTTGCCTAAACCTGGTGGACCATAAAATAAAACATGCTCTAAAGATTCTTTGCGAACCTTGGCAGCTTGCATTAAAATATCCAGCTGATTTTTAATTCTAGTTTGACCAACATAATCCGCCAAAGTTAAAGGACGCAAGGTTAAATCTAAGACCTGATCATCGCTATTGTTTTTAAGTTTTGACTCAATTAATCTATCAACTATCATAAAAAAATAATATTAATTATATTTATGTATTATAAATGATTTTAAGACATAATAGCAACTTATATGTTTGGTGGTTCGACCGCCAAACATTGAACCTTAAAAAGTGCACCCCTTTTCTGTTTTATTAAAAAAGATTATGATATAAATGTTAAATTAGCCGAAGTGGTGAAATTGGTATACACGCTAGGTTTAGGGCCTAGTGCTTTTATCGGCATGGGGGTTCGAGTCCCCCCTTCGGCACCAAATTTTGCTTCTTTAATAACTACGCAAAATTAAGATGACGATGAAGATGAAGAAGCTAGATATTAGATGATATATTGCAAAACAAAATTTTCCCTCATCTTCACCCTCATCCTTTAAAATACTAATTACTTACACTAATTATAAAAAATAATAATTCTTAAAAAAAATCAATGTTTGGGAGTTGAACTCCCAAACATTGATTACTCCCAAACATTGATTAAATTAAAAAGTTTAGTTTTCAATGCATTTTGATAGATAAAAAATAAAATGTTAGAAGCCTATTTCTAACATTTTAGTAGGCTCTATGTTTAGTACTCCGAATACTAAACAGTAGTAGCCTTTTCTCGTAAAACTTTATACTGCTCTTCAGTTAAAGACTTTTTCCACTCCTCCTCACTTTTTAAAAATATTTTTTCGCTATCCATACGCAGATTATTTTTTTACTCGCTCAACCCAAGCATTTGATTAAGGGGTTTGATGATATAACGCCACGCAACACCATAAGCTAACGCCGATAATGGCAAAGTTATATACTGGATTGGCCCAGAAAGAAGAAAAACTTCGGTTGGAATATGCAAGACAAAGTTTCCATATAAGGACAAGATCAATCCTGTAATCAAGCCAGTTACCCATAATCTACTATTTTGGTTTTTTATTGGAATGCGTTTCTCGTTGAGAATGTATAAAATATTTATCAGACCAAGAATAATTGGAATGATCGTGGCGAGGTATCCAAAAATAAAACCACTTCCAGTCTTTAAAATCAAAAGAAAGCTATTATAATAAAAGATAAGAAAAACAACAACTGGAAAAGCTGAACCAGCCACAAAAGCTTTTGCATATTTATTTTCTACTATTTTATTCATAAATAAAGACTTTTGAATTTATTTTAACACTATCTAGCGTCTTTGTTGTCCCAGAAGACCAAATCACTTTAAGAGATTTGATTTTTGTATCGCCTCCTAAACCAAAAAATAAATCTGGGCTTTGATCAGTAACTAATCCAGTACTGGTTACAAATTGCTTTGTTAATTCAGAGCCGTCCATTTTTTGAACAACAACCCTGGCTCCAATTGAACTAGGAATATCTTTTAAAGATACGGTTAAGTAATTGCTAACCCCGCCATTATTTATAAATGCACGCAGAGGACCGTTAAGATTGACGTAAACCATGTCAGGATAACCATCTTGATTAAAATCTGCGACCAAAGGCGATTGACCTAAGTATCTGTTAGTTAAACCAGATATATCTTCGGTCGAAACAAATTGGCCATTATTTTTTTGCACAAAAAATTTTCCAGGGGCTCTAAAAAATTTAAACTTATGAGTAGGCCACTGAATATAATTTTCCGCTACAATTAAATCTTGTCGTCCGTCTAAATTAAAATCTTCCAAAAGAGATCCCCAGGCAAACTGATTTTTCTTTAAGCCACTTTGATTGGTTATGTCGGTAAAAGTAAAGTTTCCCTCATTTCTTAAAAGAGCCCACTGAACAGTGACCTTTTGATCGTCCCGAAGGTCTCCCTTGAAAAGTATTTCCGAGATTTTATTTCCCACATTACTAATGGGCAAAGTGTTTCCGACATTAGTAAAAAACAAATCAATATCAGCGTCGTTATCAATATCGCCAATTCCCAACCCCATCCAAGACCCATAATCAGTAGGAGAAGGCATTTCCTTAAATGTAGAATTACCAAGGTTTTTATATATTTTTACACGATGTGTGTCGGTAGATACCACTAAATCAATCCAACTATCATAATCAAGATCAACAAAAACCGATAAAAAAGTGTTTTTCTTAAACTGTAATCCAGAGCTTTGGGTGATATCTTTAAAAGTATTGTCACCGTTATTGAGTAGCATTACATTTGATCTTTCATTGCTGGGATCATTGAACTTAAGGGTTTTAAAATTAGCAAGATTAGCAAAAACGCTTATGTAAAGATCCACAAAGCCATCTTTATTAATATCGCCAGCGGCAATGGCTATGGGGATGGTATTTTCTTCAAAATCTACTGTAATTTTTCTTTCAGAAAAAACACCATTGTTATTGATGTATAAATAAATACCTGAATCTCGAGCTACGAACAGGTCAATTTGATTGTCATTATTAACATCGATTGAAACCGCCCCGTAAGTTCCTTCTTTTGTTTTAGAAATCTTGGCGCTTTCAATAATATTTTTAAAATTACCATTTTTATATACAAAAAGTGCATCAGGTTGGCTTGCTCCACCACCAACAAACACCTCTTGAACCCCATCATTATCTATATCAATAATTGCACCCCCAGCAAAAGCATGCCCAGGTTTATTATATTGATGAGCAAAATCTATAGGAATTTCACGAAAAGTTGGAATAAACGACTCTTTTTCAGATTTAAACAATTGCTCCCTGTTATATCTATCCAAAAACGGATAGACAAAAAACACAACAATGCCTATAAAAAAAATAAATAAAAATATTTTTTTCTTATGACTCATCTTGCTCGTCATATGTGCTAAAAAATATTATTTAATTTTTTGTTATAGTTCCTTCAAGAACATGGTCAGCAGGACTGGAATTATTATCATCAGGCTCTAAAGTTAAAACATAAAAACTATGACCAACTAAATTAGTTTTTGAAGAGTATTCATTTGTATAAACACCGTTAACTTTTTTTGCTTTTCCAGTACTTATAACACTGAAATACAAACCTTTTCGTACTAACCAACCTTCGTAAAAATCACTTCCCTTGGGATCTGGCAATCCATTAAATGTTGCCTTGAGATTATAAATATCATCCTTGAAATTAGACTGAACAATGCCAGAACTATTATCTTCAAATTTAACACCAAGAATGGTTTTACCATTAGCAACATTTTTTAATTGACCAGAGTATTGATAAGTCATTGCTTCGATTTGATTTTTGTGCTCCATCGTCGCTCCAGCTTCCTTGTTGTCTACAGCTTCAACTCCAGAAGTTTTTTCCATCATAGTTTCTTCCTTCTTTTCCATGACTGCACCATCTTTGTTCATCACCTCTTCTGGTGTTGCAACTGTCTCTTTCTTTTCCATCATTGCTTCGTCCTTTTTTATAACACCGTGATCTACTGAGGGCTTTCTCATAACAAAATATAAAGTTACTCCCCCTATCAAGACCAAAACTATAATAGCGATACTAATGGGCATCGCGAAGCCCTGCATCGTCTGGTTCTGGGCAAAACCTTTTTGTGAATTATTGCTTGTCATAAGTTTTTAATAAACATTAATTTAATTCAATTAATACTTTAAGTATAACCTAAAACATAAGTCACGTAAACTATACTTTACATCTAATTTGGGGATAACTTCTAACTTTATCCTACGGATGTGCGATCTAACAAAGGTTTTTGTTTATCGCCTAGATGGCACACTACCAAGTGCAATACATCCGTGGTAGTCTTGATCCCGTTAGAGGTTATTAAGAAGTATTTTGACTGGTTTAAACTAAATTATGATTAAAACGATATTTTATCATTTAGTGGTG
Source organism: bacterium (assembly GCA_005239895.1). Classification (GTDB taxonomy): domain Bacteria; phylum Patescibacteriota; class Patescibacteriia; order SBBB01; family SBBB01; genus SBBB01. Next base: position 123,624 of record SBBB01000025.1, read on the forward strand.
CATTATGATTAGACTTCTGCCCGAAACCCCCACGATCTTGACAAAAGTTCAATAACATGCTATAATGCAACCTTATAATCAGTAAGGTTATAACAATAACGGAAAGGAGCACATGGACAGCGCAAAAACCAAAAACAAACAATTCACCCTCCTCACTATGGAGAATATTTCGATTTTTAATGTTGATGGATGTCAAAAAACCAAACTGACAGGAAAGGAGCGAGAAGAGCTGCTTCTCAGACTTGAGCAAGGCGGCTGCTTGCCTGTTTAGTTTCACAAACACACATTAAAGCATTTATATTTACACCCGCCAGGATATTGTTCAACACCTGGCGGGATCACTATGTATTTAAAAAAATTATTTTTACCACCAATTCTTTGAAATCTAGCGTAATGTTTGAATATCTAATGTTTGGAGATCGGATCTCCAAACATTAAAATTTAAAATATTTACTATTTTAACCATTAAAATAAAAATTATTTGCTCATGGATATAACTTTTAATTGGCAAAGTTCTCTGAATCCAACTATACCATGCTCTCTACCCATACCAGATTTTTTGTATCCCCCAAAAGGATTAACTGGCAACCAACGATTGGCCTGATTAATCTCAACAGTTCCAGCTTCAATTTTTAATGCCACTCGTTTAGCGCGCTCTATATCCTTAGAAATAATTCTACTCCCAAGACCATAAATTGTATCATTGGCTAATTTAATTGCTTCTTCTTCGGTTTTAAATGTTACTACTGGTAAAACTGGCCCAAAAACTTCTTCTTTCCAAACGCGCATATCTTTGGTGATATTTGTCAAAATCGTTGGTTCAAAAAAAGCTCCTTTTAAATTTTGGGGTGTTTTTCCACCTATAATCAATTTTGCTCCCTTAACTAAAGCATCTTTCAATTGTTGCTGTAATAAAATTAGTTGTCTTTTTGCTACTAAACTACCAAGGTCTGTATTTTTATTAAGCGGATCACCGATCTTTTTAGTTTTAACTAATTTTGTTAATTCTAAAATTACTCTTTCAAAAACTGATTCATGCACAATTAATCTTTTTAACGCATCGCAAGATTGTCCACAATTTTGAAACCTGTCATTATAAATAATTTGTATCGCGCTGGGAATATTTACATCTTCAAAAACTATACAAGGATTTGATCCTCCCATTTCAAAAATTACTTTTATAAATTTTTTAGCCGCAGTTTGATAAAGTAATTGCCCTACTTTACTGCTTCCTGTAAACCAAATAAAATTAATATCACTCTGTGCAAGTTTTTCTCCTATGTCTCCACCTCCATAAATTTCTGAAAATACACCATTTGGTAAATCGTGATTTTTTAACATTTTTTCAATAAATTTTCCAACTAAGGGGCATTCTTCAGAAATCTTAAAAACAACAGTATTACCAACTATTAAGTTGGGTATAATACCCCAGACAGCCATCCCAAAAGGATAATTCCAAGGAGTAATCACTGCTGTTAATCCAAATGGTTCATAAATAATTTTATGAACTGAATTATCGTCTTCGTGGGTAATCTCGTCCTTTAAGGCCTGTTCACCATTGTCCATAAACCACTTAAATTTTTTAAGACCAGAATTTACCTCAGCCAAAGATCCCATAATAGGTTTACCTATTTCTAGAGAAATAAGTTTCGCAATTTCATCAGACCTATTTTGAAATTCAGTATAAATAGGTTTTAATAATTTAATTCTCTTTTTAATACCAAGTTCTTTCCAGGGTGTTTTAGCTTTGTGAGCTAAATCAACTTTTTCTTTAATTTCTTGATCTGTAGATATTTCCACTTCACCAATAGCCTCATAGTTTCGGGCTGGATTTGTTGAAATTAATTTCATAATAATATTTAATAATTATATTATTATAATTATATACTATTACTAAAATAAAAAATAGTATCTTATAAACTCCCCATAAATACTTTTTCTAAAATATCATTTCCTAATAATTCTTGCGATGTTTTATGCACCACAATTTTTCCTTTGTCTAAAACATAAGCACGATTAGTAATTTCAAGCAAAGATTTAGTATTATGTTCAACTACCATAATCGCAGTTTTATGTCTCTCGTTGATTTCTTTAATCTTTGCAAATACTTCTTTAACAATTTTTGGAGCTAGACCTAAAGATGGTTCATCCAAAAGCAAAACTTTAGGATCAGTCATGAGTCCTCTAGCCAAAGCTACCATTTGTTGTTGCCCACCTGACAATACCCCTGCTTTTTCTTTTCTCTTGGATTTCAACGCTGGAAAAGTATCCAAAACCTCAGTCATTTGTCTTTTAACTTTTTTAGAGTCTCTAAAAATATAACCGCCAATTTCTAAATTTTCTTCAACAGTCATGCTACTAAAAACGCGTCTGCCTTGAGGTACAAAAACAATACCCATTTCAACTATTTCATAAGAAACTGGTTTTAATTCTCTTTCATGCCAAAATACTTTACCTCCCTGAATGGGGGTTAAACCAAAAATAGTTTTTAACATTGTTGATTTACCAGCGCCATTAGGTCCCATTAAAGCAATAATTTCACCTTCATCAATATCTATATCAACCCCATCTAAGGCCTTAACTCCACCATAATGAACGGAAATATTTTTTAATTGTAATAAAACTTCTTTGTTCATTTTTTTAATGTTATTCACTAGTCAAAACTCATTGTGTTTTATACTTAATTGTCATTCCCGCGAAGGCGGGAATCCAGGTTTATTCAAATATAAAAAATAAATAAAATTTAAACTTTTTTCAAAAAGTCCTCTATAAAAAAATAATTATTAGATTACAGTTGTAGTTTAATATTAATATTAATTGGTGCAATAATGATAAGTGTACATGCTTCTGGATTCCCGCCTTCGCGGGAATGACAAGGGTGGATGTAAATTCAAATTTATGTAATAATTCTTAATTCATAATTCATAATTCATAATTCTTTTTTAATCTTCGTATTTAACAAACTTTCCATCCTTAACTGTTTTTAACATTATGGGTTTGTTAACATCACCATTCTTGTCAAAAGTAGTTAAACCACCCATTCCAGGATAATCTTTAACTACGTATAAATAATCTCTAATACAATCGGTTTTTTCCCCGCCGCACTTTTGAATAGCATCGCTAATCAACATAACAGCATCATAGGCATTGGCCTCAAAAGCATCAGCATCTTTATTATATTTTATTTTATAAGTTTCGTTAAAAGCTTGAACCTTGGGATCATTTAAATCAAAAACCGGACTGCTAAAAATAACCCCCTCAGCAACTAAACCAATATCTAAAAATTCTTTAGTTCCAATAGCCGCACTGCCAGTGATTAAAGTTTCAGGAGCCAGTTCTTTAATTTGTTTTACTAAATTGCCAGCGTCTTTACCCAAAGCCACAGCTAGATAAAACGTTTTAGCGCCACTATTTTTGGCTTTTAAAATATCAGTTCTAAAATCAGAAGTATTTTCATCGTATTGATGATCCATGCTTATTTGACCACCTAATTTTTCAAATTCCTCTTTGAAAAATTTACTATAACTAATGGAGTTAGCTGATTTAGCAGTAAATAACGCAAGTTTATCAATGTTTTTATTTTTTAGAAATTTAGCCATTCCTTTTCCATGACTAACAGCGCTTTCTCTATTTCGAAAAACATAATCACCAGCTTGAGAAATCTCGTCAGCCGCAGCAATAGGGGTAAATAAAATAACTTTACTTTGTTCAGTAATAGGGGCAATAGCTAAAACATCATTAGAACGAACTGGACCAATAACCACCTTAACTTTATCAATATCAACTAACTTTCTAGCGACTGAAACTGCTGAGTCTACCTCGCTTAAAGTATCTTCATAAACAACTTCCAATTTTAAGTTTCCCTGTTTATTAATTTTTTCTACAGCTAAATCTATACCATTTTTTAATCTTTCACCTAAAGAAGCGCCCTTGCCTGTAAAAGTTAAAGCCGCGCCAATTTTAATTGGCTCTTTAATTACCGGTTGATTTGTTTTAAATGTTTCTTTAACACTTGACTCATTTTTATTCATTCCATACCAAAACCCTAACATAACAATTAAAAATAAAACCACACCAATTATGATTTTTGTCCCATTAGAAGTTTTTGCGTCATTTGTATTCATACATTTTATGTTTAAAAATTATTCTACTGCATACCACTGCATACCACGTTAGAGTATTAAAGACTTCTAACGGGGATCATATATTTTATAGTTGAAACTTAAATTATTACCATACTATAATCAGTATCTTATACAACTTTGGAAAATTTGTCTACTTAGTACTTTAAACATTTTCCGTAATTCTTATATCTTAAATCGTAAATCTTAAATCTATTTTACTCTCCTAAATACGCTTCAACTACTTCTCTTTTTGCTAAAACTTTATCAGGGGCACCTTCGGCTAATAACCTGCCTTCGTCCATAACAAAAATATAATCACAAAGTTCACGCATTAAACCCATATCGTGTTCAATTAAAATTACAGTTTTATTTTCTTTTTTAAATTCTTGAATAATATCCGCAAGCATTTTTTTCATTTCTGGAAAAAGTCCAGCAAAAGGTTCGTCTAATAAATAAATGTCGGCTTTCATGGCTAATATCCTAGCAATTTCCAAAAGCTTTCTTTGCCCGTAAGATAGATTAATAACTAATTGATCTTTTTTGCTCCAAAGATTAATTTTATGCAAAACTTCTTCGGCAATTTTTAAATGATAAGTTGTGTGTTTTTCAAAAAGAGAACCAAAAATATTTCTTTCAGTTAAAACAACCAAAATATTATCCAACACGGTCATTTGTTCAAAAAGCCTAACATTTTGAAAGGTTCGCGTAATTCCGTAAAAAGAAATTTGGCGCGATAATATTTTATTAAATTTTTGAGCTTCATTAATTACCACTTCTCCAGCATCTATAGATAACATGCCACTCAATAAATTTATAAATGTAGTTTTCCCCGATCCATTTGGGCCTACTATACCAGTAATACTCCCCCTTTCTATGTTTATAGAAAGATGATCAACAGCGTGAACACCACCAAATTGTTTTATTAAATTTTTAGTTTCAATAGCTAACATAAACAAGTTAAAAGTTCGCAAAGTTATAAAGTTCGTAAAATTTTAAAAAAATAGTTATTTTTCTAAAACAAACCTTTCCACTAATTTGTCATTGAATTTTACTATAGAGAACCACTCATCAAGTGGCCTTGTAAATAATTCAGCGTCAGCATTTTGATAAAGCGGTTTATACACAACCATCCAAATATCATCATTAGAATGAATTGCAAGACCAACTACTTCATACTTGTCACCTTTATAATGAAGATATTTTTCGCCTTTCTTTGGTGTTCTTTCTGGCATTTTAGGTATCCATCCTTTTGTCATAATAAATATATTATCACAAACAAAACAATACAAGAAGCATTAAGAGCAAGACCGAGAAACTCCGTCTGCTAATCCTAGACATGTATTCATATTTTTATCAGAAAATTTTAAAGTCGAAATTTCTGGACTAGCCCGATGATTTAATACAGTTAAACCAGTATCAATTCGTATCTGATCTGGATATTTATAAGTTGTACTGTGTAGTTCATGACGCAAAACTTCTAAAGATAAATCGTTGTTATCACTATCAGTAATAGGAACAATAAGGAAGGGATGATCAAATGTTAAACGATTACCACCAAAACTACGCTCACTAAAAGCAATACCAATCGCAACCCTTATATTCTTCTGGGCAACTTCTTTTGCAAAATGAGACCTAGATATAATAAAACCCTGCGGTAATTGTTCAGTATTATTAAAACGACCTGTAGCATCATAATAAGCAACAAAGGCTCTATGAAAACCTTCTGGTCTTTGCATAGATAAATCCACTAAAGAATCTTTTTGCCAATCTATATGACCTAAATATTTAGTATTACAAATCTCGGCTAATTTTTTTGCCCATTCAATGGCGTAATAATCTGGAGGAAGAGATATATCAATTTTATCTTTATTTTTATTAATATAAACTGTGGCGCAACCACACTCTGCGTGACTATACACGCCTTTAATGTTTTTTCCTTTTAAAGCTTCTACCACTTGCTCTTGATGCAAAATACCAGATCCACCAATTCTAATACCACCACCAGATATACCTTCGTCAATACAACGAACACAATTATCATTTTCTCTAAACATTGAATCTGTATTTATATTAGTATCTTCAATATATTTTTTAAAACCTTTTTCCCACAAAGACTTAAACTTATTTTTTTGTTCTTTCCAATATTCTTCAATATTAAAATGTTCTTCAGGCTCAGATAATTTATGCATATTTTTTATGTTTACAAATAATAATTTAAAAACAATCAAAAAATAATACACCCACACAATATAAGTGTCAAGTAAATTTATCTACCTAATATAACCTGTAAATTAAAAGAGCCCCTATGTTGCGATTGTAGGGGCTCACTATGTTAATGTTGCTTTTTTATAATGCGCATTTCGGTTAAAAAAACCAAAAAGCAGCAACTCTTCTATTTATTTATCTGTCCTGGATGTTAATTTTACCTGCCATATATCAGTTAAACATAACATGAGTAAGAAAAAACACACTATCGACACTAAGCCTGCTACCTGAATGTCTGTAAAAAGAAACACTATAAAACTTATGGAACAAAGAGCCGAAGAAAGATATACAGATACTACTAAAAAACTGGTTCGTATTTGCGTTATAAGATTTTTCATGATGTTCTCCTAATTATTTACAAGGGTTGATTAAATTTCAAAACTTCAAAATTAAACTAGAGATACGCCATAAGCATTTTTAGTTTATATTTAAGTTTACCGTAAATATATTTTTTGTCAACCTCGTTAGAGATTATAAAAACCTATCTTATCTATATTTTAGACAGAATTATAGCTACCAATTATTTAACCATAAATATAAAATATAAACCTCTAACTGGGTCAACCAAATATTTTTTAAAAAACAGGTAGGGAGTCATCCAATAAAGACTCCCTACCACCATAATAAACCGCAATAAACCGCGGTAATATTTTACCAAAAAAATACCATCATCTTCGTGAAAATTGATATCACCCAAACGAACAATCAAGATCACGAAAGTTAATCAATATTCCTTCTGGTAACTTGGTTTTTAGCTCTTTTATCTTGGTTGCTAATCCATCCGAACACTGATTGTCGCCAATGTTTCGAGAAAGATTATAAACATTGGCTGTGCCCCAATAAACACGCTCCTGATAAATAGCCTTTTGGCCATAAGTGTTTATAACCACAAACCGAAGCATGTGTCCAAAATATAACTCAGGACCTGTGCTCCCAATTTGATTGCTATTGTTTCTTACGACCCAGTATGACTCTGCCTCTACAGATTTGCAGCTTGACTCTTTCGCAATCTCTACAAGTTCTTCCATGGTCTCAACCTCGTACGGAAAAAACTGTAAAATTAAACGTTTAATAAACTCTAACATGGTGGCCTCCTTTCGTGCGTCGGTTCTACTTAGAGCCATTGCCTAAGCTCTCTATAAATATAACATATTATTTAATTTTAACAAATTTTGTTGTTTTTCAAACAATTGCATTTTAAGTATATATAGAATAAACTATGAAGCTACTTGGAAGTTTCGCTTCCAAGTAGCTTCTAATCGACTTCTAAAGCTTTTTTTCTAGACTGTGTGTCCTGCCAAGATTCTATAGCAAAGTCTAGATATATTTTTGGGTTTTTAAATTGATCTAATATAATTTTTGTATCACATAAACCTTTCTCGTTTTTAATATATTCTTCTAAGCTAGATTTACTTAAACTAAGAATTTTATTTCCGGATTTATCTCGATTGTTCATATTTATATAAGCGCTTAAATGAATCAGGTATCGATTATCAGATATATGTTTTGATTGAAAATTCCCCTGAAATAACACACCATTTCTTTTATATTTTTCATTGAAATATTTAGTATAACCACCAATCCGTTGCATAAATTTTTCAATTCCTTTTTCTACAACAGGGGTGATAAGAAAATGAAAATGGTTTGGATTTATACAAAAAGCTATAATTGAAACCAACTTGGAAGTTTCGCTTCCAAGTTTTTCTTTGTCTTTTTTAAAAGAAAATTCATAAATACTCCCAATGGGTTCTAATCTATTAAAATCTTTTATACTTTTTAACAAACGATCTAAATCAAATTTATCAAGAATTATTTTTCTTTTATCAACACCACGATTGTATATGTGATAATATTCTCCAATAATAAATTCATGTTTTCTAGTACTCATAAATAAATAATAACATATTTGGTTAATTAGTAACAACCACTTAGGAGCAAGGCACCTAAGTTAGTAGGAAGTAACTCTCAGTTTACAATTTATACTCCCCTATTAAGCCTTGCGGCCTATAAAGCATTAATAAAATTAAAATAACTCCATATACTACTTGCCTCATTTGAGCGGCTATGTCTGGTGGAAAACCAACAAAACGCAAAATTTCAGGCAATAATATTAAAAACAATGCTCCCAAAACTGCGCCACGCAAATTAGCTAGTCCTCCTAAAATAATAATAGCTAGAATAAATATGGATTCGTGTATAGTAAAACTAGTGGGGTCAATAAATGTAATATAAGAAGCGAAAAGCGAACCAGCGATGGATGCCATAACAGCAGCCACAATAAAAATCATTAATTTAAAATATAAAACATTGTAACCAAAGACCTCTATGGCCTTTTCATCTTCTCTAATAGCTTTCAAAACCCTACCAAACGAAGAATTAATTATAAAATATGACAAATAATAAATTAAAATTAAAAACGCAAAAGTAAGAATTAAAAATGCGAAATTATTCGAAATTAAAAATTGGAAATTAAAAATTTTTATTTCCGGTCTAGCAATGCCTGGTATACCCAAAGGCCCTCTCGTAACACTTTGCCAATTTAATAAAATCGCAAAAATAATAGTATTAAAACCCAAAGTGCCCAAAGCATAATAATCGCCTTTAAATTTTGATAATACTAAACCAATCAACAAACTAATAACAGCGGTTATAATCATGCCCAATATAATTGAAACAAAAAATCCCAATTTAAATTGAGTTAATAAAATAGCGGTAGTATAAGCTCCAATACCATAAAAAGCAGCATGAGTTACAGATAACAATCCAGTATAACCTACAACTAAATTTAAGCTAACCACAAGCATGGCGTAAATAGCGAACAAAATTGAGAGATGAACTAAGTATTCCATAAACAATAAAACCCTAAACTCTAAACACTAAATACTAAACACTAAACAAAATAATTATAACACAAACTTTATACTCTAAATCTACCACAAATTCCACTATAAGCAAAAGAATAAACCCTAAACTCTAAACAAACTTAAAAACTAAAATACTTACGATCTACATTTTTCTACTATAGAACCAAAAATCTTCATCAGCTCAGTAACTTCCTGAATCAACTCATCTTTCTCTCTATGTTGATCTAACTTAGGCTCACTTAAAACCAACCAATACCTACTTTCTTTAGCTTCTTTCCTAGATATTTTTATTCTCATAATAAAATCTTTTTTACTTAATGATTCTTCGACTTCAATATAATTAGCCCCCACTGATCCAGCCGATCTAACCAATTGCTTACCAATTTCAATATTAGATATAGTTTTGGATAAATTATTTACATAAACATTAGCTCTCTTAGCAAATTTAAGAGTTCTGTCCCCTAAGTCATATTGTTTTGTATTTTGAATTTTGATCATTTGAATTTGTTTAGTGTTTAAAATTTAGTATTTAGTGTTTTATTTTCTAATGATTCCGGTCGGTCTGAATATCAAAAATAGTATTAATAATCCAAAAGCAATGGCATCTTTCCATTCTCCGGATATTTTCCAAATACCAAAATTTTCTACAAAACCTAAAATAAACGCGCCCAGCACACCACCAAAAATACTCCCAATTCCACCAACAATAGAAGCAATAACACCCTTAAGCAGCAATCCTAATCCCATAGTTGGTTCAATACCAGTATCAAAACCAACTAAAATACCAGTTAATCCAGCAATAGCTGAACCTATAAAAAACACCACACTGATTATCTTGTTAGTATTAATGCCAACTATTTTGGCTACTTCTTCATCGTCAGTCACAGCTCTGACAGCTTTACCAAATTTAGTTTTATAAAGAAACAAAATCAGTCCGCATGCAACTGCAATAGCAGATATTAAAATAATCAGTTGGGTTTGAGTTATTAAACCACCGAAAATATTAAAAATTTTTGAAGTGTCAATGTTAAATGAAAGCGTTTGAAATTGACTTGTAAATAAAATAGCAATTATGGCTTGAATGGCTGTAAAAGTTCCCAATGAAGCTACTAATAAAACCATACTGGACGCTTTTCTTTTTCTAAGCGGTAAATAAATAATTTTATCTAAAGCATAACCAAATAAACCAGTAATTATAATACCTAAAACAACAGCTAGATATAAATTTAAACCCAAGGTTTTAGTAAAATAAAAAACTGAATAGCCAGCTATAGTTGCCATTACTCCGTGCGCTAGGTTAAAAAATTTAGTAACTCCGTAAATTAAATTAAAACCCAGAGAAATTAAAGCATAAACTGCTCCGGCAATAAGACTATTTAAAACCAATTGAGAAAAAATAGACATAGACAAAAGTTGAAAGTTAAAAGTTTAAAGTTAAAAAGTTAAAGATTAGAAAGTTAACCCATTTTTTGTCATTATTGTAATTTTCTGTCATTCCCGCGAAGGCGGGAATCCAGGAGCGTATTCAACGTGTAACCCAGATTCACATAAAAATTAACAATAAATAACCTTATCAACTTTCAACTTTCTAACTCTAAATCTAAATATATAATATAAACAAAAGAAAGTAAACGCAATTAACTATTGTTTTTATTTTAATTTTTGCTAATATAAGTGCAGTTACACAAGACAGGTTTAGTGTTAGTCAATCTATACTAATAAATGGAGGATGAAAATGGAAACATTTGTTGACAAGTTACAAAAATCAATGCAAGAGAAAAAAAGTGTTTTGTGTGTAGGACTCGATCCACAATTACGGTTTATGCCCCCGCATCTTATTGAAGCCGCTATAAAAAAACACGGAGAAACATGGGAAGCGGTAGCTGAAGTTTATCGCATGTTTAATCACGACATCATACACGCCATTGCTCCGTATGCAGCTGCAGTTAAACTTCAAGCTGCATTTTACGAAGCAAGTTATCATCTCTGGAAGGTGCTTGAAATAACTATTAGATATGCTAAGAATAATAACCTAATAAAAATCACAGACGCCAAAAGAAACGACGGCGGAGACACAGCTAAAATATACGCCCAAACTCATATCGGAGAAATTCCGTTTTTTAATGAATTAACAAAACAAGCTCCGATTAGGGTCGATGCCGTAACTATCAACGGTTACATTGCTGACAGTTGCGTTCCTTATTTTGTAGATGAAATTAAAAAACATGGAACCGGAGCATTCGTGGTTGATAAAACATCATTTATTCCAAACTCGTCTATAGAAGGATTAATGACAGAAAACGACCTCACTGTTTGGGAAGAAATGGCTTACAAGGTTGCTAAATGGGGAGAGGGCACTGAGGGTCAAAATGGTTATCGCAATCTAGGCGTTGTAATGGGTGCTACCTATCCAGAAGATGCTGAAAAAATGCGAGAAATCCTCCCCAAAGCAATTAAATTGGTCCCGGGATATGGAAAACAAGGTGGCGGAGCAGATGGCGCTGTAATGTCATTCAACGAAGATGGATTTGGCGCTATAGTGAATTCATCTCGAGGAATTATTGCAGCCTGGAAAGAAGGACCCTTTGCATGCGATCCAAGAGATTATACAAAGGCAGCCGCTCAAGCCGCACAAGCAGCTCGCGATGAACTCAATGAAGCTCTAAAACGAGCCAATAAATATCCGTTCTAAAAAACGGACAATAAACCTACTAGAATCGGCGGCGCTAAAGTATCACAGCGCCGCTTTCATATTTTAAAAAACTAAAAACTTATTTACAACGAAGAAAGTTGTTCAATTTTCTTTTGAATTTTTTCTTCTTGACCGCGGCGAGCAAAATCATAATTACCTAAATTTGCCAACATGTATTCAGTGACCAAAGGATAAACTTTTTGTAATAATTTAAATTTTTCTTGTTCAATATATCTATAATCCGTATGACCTTCGGGAATAGTTCGAAGCTCAATTTCCCAAAAACATTCCCGTAAATTTTGGAATTGCATAAAACGAATACGATGTGCTAAACACGTCGCATATTGCGCCAACTCTAAATCGTGTTGCGCTATTTTATAATACAAATCCTCTACTTTATTTATAGCTGAAGAAAACTCGCTATCTAATTTAGATTTTATTAATTCTGGAGCTACGTCATAACTATGATCACAAGTAAAATTTTGCTTTTGTTGCGTAAGCATACGATGACGGTGCAAATCGCGCCAAGCGCCCAAATTCATAACGATTTCAAATCTAACATAAATATTTTCAAAAGCTCGACTTACTTTTTGCCACCTAAATTTCCTATCTTGTAAATGCACCTTTAAAATTTCTTTTTTCTCTTCAACTGTTAAAGCTTTAACGGTTTGCAAAATTTTATTCCACGAAAGATGATTATTTACAGCTGAATAAAGAATTCCCGTAATAATTTTATCTTCTCCGTCAGTGTCAAATTCAACTAACTGCACGCGCGGACCAGTTTCTACTTCTTTCAAACTATCTTTAAATAACCCTTTTACTACTGGCACGGTTTGTTTATTTTTATGACTTAAATATTTTTGATACTCTTCAATCATGTCTTTTCTAGTTTCATCTTTAATACGCCTTAAAAATGAAGGTGTAATTTTATTCAACTCTTGATAAGCCATTTCTCCTGCCCAACGAACTTCTCCTAAAGAATGCCCCAAAGAGCGATTGATCATGTGCTCAAAAGATTGCCCGTTGCCAAAAAATGTTACTTGCGAAAGTGTGGCCATGGGCAAAAGCCCCCTTAAAATATCAAACGCCTTCTTTTCTACCACGGATTTTTTTTCTTCAGGAAAACGATCTTGCAACCACGCGGAAAGTTTAGGTAAAAGATCAATATAAGTTTCAAATAAATTATCCATAACAGTTTTATACTCTGCATCTAATCCTATATCTTTGAGGGTTGGATCAATATAATACTGATATTGATTATTAATTTTTTGAGCATAATTAACATAGCGCGTGGATTTTTCAATCGGAGCCAAACCAATTCTCTGATCTTCAAAATGTTTAATCACAATTTGCGAAACCCCTGAAAAAGCAAGATGAGTACCTGCCATTTGCGCAATAGAATCATCTCCGTACTGAGCCAACCATTTAATATAAAAAGAACGAGCGCGCGGATTAGCAAAAAACTCCAACAAAGAATGATCCTTAAAAAAATTTAAAAAATCATAAAGTTCCTCGCCATATTTAATAGTAGCTTGCCAAGCTTCGCTGGTTTCATTCTCTTGTCGAACAGGATTTAAAAAAGGATCTATAAATTCACGCAAAAAAATATGTCGCAAATCCGTCGTGGCTCGACTGGATCGCGAACAAAGAGCGCCAATTAATTCGGGTGATAAAATTAGAGGCACATACACAGATTTGTCTAAATTAGTAAAAAACGGCTGTAAACGAAGCTTTTCTTTATCTGTATACTCGTCTTTTTGAAAAAGTGGTGCAAATTCTTCTAAAGAATGTTTATTAATCATATAATTATTAGTACTATAGAATTTTTTAAACAAATTATCAAGATCTGGTGTTTTTGTCACCCTAGTTCTATTTGATTAATAACCAAACTGGACAATGGTCGGATCCAAAATAATGATTCATAATACCAATATCATTAATTTTAGAAATAATGTTAGCGTCCGCGAAAAAATAATCTATACGCCAACCAATGTTTCTATCTCTCGCAAATGTTTTCATATCCCAATAAGTATAAGCATCTTTTTGATGGGGATAAAATTTTCTAAATACATCTATAAATTCATTCGCAACTACTTTATCAATCCACGCGCGCTCTACGGGTAAAAAACCAGTGTTGTGTTCATTATCTTTAGGCCGAGCTAAATCCATTGGCGTGTGCGCGGTATTAATATCTCCACAAAAAATCACCCGCTCCCCTTTTTCTCTTAATTTCAAAATAAAATTTAAAAAAGCATCATAAAATTCTAATTTATATCGTAAACGCTCTGGACCTTGCCCGCCATTAGGACAATAAATATTTATTAAAGTAAAATTTTTATATTTAGCAATAATCACCCGCCCCTCTTCGTCAAACTTTTTAATACCAATTCCGTACAAAACCTCTTGGGGTTTTTCTTTAGTATAAATTGCCACACCACTATAGCCTTTTTTAATCTCCGAAGAAGAAAAATATGAAGTATATCCTACTACATCTTTTATAAACACATCTAATTGCTCAGGGCTAGCCTTGGTTTCTTGTAAACAAACAATATCGGGTTTAAAATCTTTAAATAACGGATCAAAAAAACCTTGCTTAACAGTCGCTCTTAAACCATTAGTGTTCCAAGAAATAATTTTTAACATAGTGTTATTTAAAATTTTTAATATATAATTTATACATTGTTGTGTTTCTACCTTCTCCCTGTCATTCCCGCGCAGGCGGGAATCCAGGAGCGTGCACATTTATCACCCTTGATCAAATTAATGTTAACATTAAACTACAACTACAATCCAGTAATTAATTTTTTACAATATATTTTTTCAAATAAATCTAAAATCTATATTATTTTTATTGGTTAAAAATATATAATCGGTATTATTTGAACAAACCTGGATTCCCGCCTGCGCGGGAATGACAAAAAAATAGGAATGACGGAAAAACCTTAATTCATAAATCTTATCCTACTCCTTGCTCACCACCATAATAGCATTTTTAGATGACAGGTTTTTAATTTTAGGGTTAGGCACGCTGGTTGGATAATTATACAAAGCATTCATAAAAACATTATATTTATAACGATAACCCTGGCCGCGTTTTGTGCCAACATCGTTAGTTATAAATTCTTGTTTTTTATTATCATATCCAATAATAACTAACATGTGTTTTTCAGGGCCAGCTCCGCTATAATATTTGTTTTTTAGCTTTTGACCGTTCACAGGTGCAATAATTAAACTGCCATTTTTTAAAATATTCTTAATATCACTTACACTGACATTTTCTTTTGTAGTGACAGCATTGTACTTAAAAAATTCTTTCATTAAAATCGCTGTGTCAACCACAGATGTATCTTTAGAAGTGCCAAATCTTTTTTGAGAATATTTAGATAAATCTGACATGGTCTTCTCTGCATACTTTAAATTTATCAAACCTATACCCTGAACCCAACTCATAGCAATTAAAATAGAAGCCTCTTCACACCCATTTTGCTGATCTGGGTTTTTCCAATCACCAAATGGTGCTTGGGACACAAATGGCGCAGAAATAATAACCTTACTACTATCAATAGTGCCAGAAACAACACCGGTCGCAAACAAACCGGTCAATAAAATTAAACCTAATCCTATTATTTTGTTCATCATATACCGCAATTATATCATTTTATTACTAAAAAGAGATGCCCGCAACTAATGAACGTTGCGGGCAATATTATGAATTGAACATATTCTAATCAAATGCCTTGCCGCCAACCTGGATTGTAAAATTGGTCACGGAGCACATCTTGCGTACTGTGAGTATCATTAAGTAAAATATCCACGCGCAATACTTCTTCACTTATTACTGTAAAATAAGTCTTGAACCCCACGCCTTCTTCACAAATAACGCAATCAATTTTAGTCTGCAATCTTGTTAATGCGGTTTCTGTAATCATGCTTCTCCTCCTTTTGTGGCTTGATGTTTATTCTGCTAATATGCAAAACGCTATTTGTTTTAGCTTTTGCTAACAACAAAAACCAGCCCTAGCAGTGAAGGACTGGCTTTTGTTCTTAAATGAAGTTATTTTAAAAACACGAAGTCAAACCTCCACTTTTAGCGAGGCTGATACATAAACTAATAATACTGCTAAACTGTTTTGTATTCTTCGTATTTTTACACATAATTCTAATTATATAATAAAACCGTTGATATTGTCAAGAGCAACAATTAAACCTGTGTTAACCAATCTGAATGTTCAGCTTGTTCGCCACGAACAATTTCAAAAAACGCTTGTTGTAGGGTTTTGGTAACTGGACCAGGTTTTCCATTACCTATAACTCTTCCGTCAACTTCGCTAATCGGAGTTACCTCAGCCGCCGTACCTGTAAAAAATGCTTCATCAGCTAAATAAAGTTCATCTCTAGTAAACCGTTCTTCTTTAACTGTAAAGTTATACTTTTTAGCTAAACACAATATTGTATCCCGCGTAATACCTTCTAAAACAGATGTTAAGGGTGTAGTTTTTAATACTCCCTTGCGTACAATAAAAAGGTTTTCTCCCGGACCTTCGGCCACAAAACCATCTGTATCTAACATAATAGCTTCGGTATAACCAGCATTAATAGCTTCTTTTTTAGCTAATTGAGAATTAACATAACTACCTGTAACCTTGGCATGCGACATACTAGAGTTAACATGATGACGAACAAATGATGAAATACCAACCCTAATACCATTTTGCAAACCATCTTCACCCAAATAAGTCCCCCATGGCCATGCAGCTATAGTTAAATTAACAGGACTATTTTTTACATAGAGACCCATTTCACCATAACCAATAAAAGCAATTGGTCTAATATAACCTTCTTCTAATTTATTCACGCGAACGGTTTCAATAATAGCATTTTCAATCTCTGTCACTGTAAATGGAATTTTTATTTGAACAATATGGGCCGAACCTAAAAGACGGCTAACATGTTCTTTGAGTCTAAATATGGCTGTTCCGGTTTTTCCTTTATAACAGCGAATACCTTCAAATACCCCCAGTCCATAATGAAGCGTGTGAGTTAAAACATGAACTGTTGCCTCTTTCCAAGGAACAAATTTTCCATCCATCCAAATATAATCAGTTTCTTTTAACATAAATGCAAATAAATTTTTAAAGACTTAAATAAGTTTTGTCTAATTAAATTAATTTATCACTCAATATGTGTACTGTCAATTTTAATACCAATCATTTAGTACCGCTACCGGGATTTGAACCCGGGTTCTTAGGCTGAGAACCTAATGTCCTAGACCAGGCTAGACGATAGCGGCAAATATTTTTTAACTAACTACAGAATCACTGTCGTTCTTTTTAAACACTTCAATAATATCAATTAAGTTTAAATTCAAATGTAAACCACACGCTATACTCATAATAGCATTATTCACACTTAAATTACCCGATCTAGATTGTAGCACAACAGGCACAACGCTACCATGATAATGCATCTTAAAAGTAGTATAATCAACTTCTCCAGTCTCTTCTTTGGTGTGAGTATTTATATTACTAGCCATTATAAATGCTTCGCTATTTAGAGAACACGGCAACTGCTGAATGTTAATTTTATTTACAATTTTTATAATCTGCTCATCGTCTTTGTTGTAAACAAGGATTGAATCTTTAGAAACCGAATGTAAAAGTTTTTGAATCTCAATTTTCATCGGATTTAAATCTAAACACTGATTATCATTTAACATAGAAGACAATATCACAATGCATTTTGCATCTTTTGTAATTTTAGAAATTAAATCTAATTGCTCGTTCTTAATTTCTAAAATTAAAATATCGGGATAAACTACCTTACGAAATATTTTTAAAAATACAAGCCTTAGTAAAACTAAACCTATCCAAAACTTATTTTTATAATGTTGACTCAGATTGGAGAGAGCGGAAAAAATTTCGGTTTCAGAACGACCATCCTCGTAAACATTAGATTGCGTGGTTAAGTTATTCCTGCGAAATATATCTGTGAGCATAGACGCAATGGAATTTATTCCCTCCGACCCTAACACTAAAATTATTTGGGGTTGATATTTACGAATAATTATTTTAGATAAAAAAATCATATCAAAAAATGATAAATATTAATCTAATACCATCTTTTCATTCACTTTTCATCCACGCACCAGAGGACCACAGACCCATAGTGCTTCACTTTCGATCGGGTGGAATCTCGTAATACTCTAACATAAACTTCATTAATTGACCAAATAATGGCGCCGCAGAACTTTCCGCAAATTTTACCTTTTGTGGATTGTCAATTTTAACCAACATAACAATTTTAGGATTACTCAGTGGCCCAAAACCAACAAAAGACCCAATAACATTATCTTCATCATAGCCAGCAGCATTTTTCTTGGGTACTTGGGCTGTACCGGTCTTACCTGCAATATAATACCCTGGCACACCCGCAGCTTTACCATGACCATTATCCACAACTGATACCATCATAGCAGATAAAATATTAGCGGTTGACTTAGAAATAGGTGTCCGAACCTTTAAGGGATTGTTCCTTATTATTGAACCATTACTTTTACGAATTTCTTTAACTAGATAGGGTTTCATTAATTGACCATCATTAGCAATGGCTCCATAAGCCATTAACATTTGCAAAGGGGTGACAGTTACACCCTGTCCAAAAGAAGCTGTGGCATGATAAATTTCTGGGGTTTCATCCAGGGCTTTTATATTTCCTTTGGTTTCACCATACAAACTAATATCAGTTACAGCACCAAATCCAAAATCTTGAGTATATTTTTTTAAAATATCAACCCCGACCAAACGCATAATAAAAATCACACCCGTATTAAGCGATTTTTCCAAAACTTGCGTCATAGTTTGAACACCGTGCGCTTTCTTATCTGAATTTTGAACAACATGCCCACTAATCTTAAGCTTTCCCCTGTCTTCGTAAGTTGTGTTGGCAGTAATTTTACTAACATCTAAACCAGCCGCCAAGGTTATAGGTTTAAAAATTGAACCTGGTTCATATTGATCAAATATCGCCGGATTGTTAAATAGGTTTAAATTTTTTACATATCTATATTCATTGGGGTCATAATTGGGAACACTGCACATAGCCAAAATAGCTCCAGTTTGAGGATCTCCAACCAAAACCGTACCAGACCTTGCCTCATGTTTTTTAACCCATAATTCTAAATCTTGGCAAACCTTAACTTGCAAATTATAATCAATAGTTAAAATTAAATCATCTCCATCTACAGGTGGCATAATTTCTTTATTCTCAAAAGCTATCCAAGTCCCTGAAGGATCTTTTTCAGCGCGGGAAAAACCGTCTTTACCTTTTAGGGTGTCTTCAAAATAATATTCAATACCATATCTTCCAACTTTTCCGTTTTCACTATCTCCCACAAATCCTAAAACCTGCCCAGCTTTATTATGTAAAGGATAATAACGCCAAACTTCCGAACTCAAATATATGCCTTGCAAATTTAATTTGCTAATTTTTTGCGTTTCTTCTAAAGATAATTTATTTTTAATAACAATATATTCTTTATCTTTAGATTGTAAATTCGCCAACACCTCCTCAGTTTTTAAATCTAATACTTGATTTAGAGTTTTAGCAGCACTAATAGGATTTTTAATTACTTGAGGGTTGGCCCACACCAACCCATAATCACGATTGATAGCAGTTGGATATAAATTCTTTCCATAACGAAATATAGATAGTTTTAAGTCTGTAGTCACAATCTCTTTCGGATTTTGAAAAAAAATTTCACCGCGCTTAGGTTTTAAAATTTTGTATAAATCATGTTGACTCGCGGCTTTATTGCGATATATTTCATAATTTAAAACTTGTAATCTAAATAAATGAATAATAATAATAACTCCCACCACCATCCAAATACATATAAAAAAATATAATCGTCGGTCAGACTTCCTATTAGTCATAAATATGCAATATAATACCGTTAGATTGAAGATGTTGAAATAATTCAACAATTATTTACGAGCTATTTCTTCAGCGACATGCGCAGTAATATATTTAAAAGTTGATTTTTCAGTTAATTGTACAGATGACATGACCGCTTGATTTAAAGTAACAGCTTGAAGTTGAATTATTTTTAATTCTAAATTTTTATTCTCTTGCAATAAATTAACTTTATCTTTCTCTAAAGACCTAAGACGATATCCATTTATCGCTAAGTTATTAACCATTAAAATATATAATATACTAATGGCTACGATACTCAATAAAATAGCAACCTTGCTTCGCAAATTCAGGGGTTGTTTGCGAGCTAGAGGCAGAGCTTTAATAAACAATGCGCGATTAACAAATTGTTGATTCAAAGCATAGTTAGACATATTATATTTTTTCAGCTACTCTTAATTTGGCGCTTCTACTTCTGGGATTCGCTTGAATTTCTTCTAAAGTGGCTGTAACTGGTTTTTTAGTAATAATTTTTAAACTAGATTTATGATTACAAACGCAAACCATAAACATGCTAGGACAAATACAATCCATACTTTCGGTTTTAAAAAACTTTTTCACAATTCGATCTTCTAAAGAATGAAAAGATATAACCGCTACCCTACCACCGACAACTAATAAATTTAATATTTGCGATAAAACTGAAGTTAAGTTATCTAGCTCCTGATTAACAGCAATTCTTAAAGCTTGGAACACTCTCGTGGCTGGATGTATTTTTTGATGTAAATAACGGGCGGGAACCGATGAAGTAATCACTCGAACCAAATCTTGGGTGGTTAAAATTTTATTAACCTGTCTTTCCTTAACAATATTTCTAGCAATAGATCGGGAATATCTTTCTTCGCCATACTTCCAAAAAATATCCGCTAAATCAACTTCACGAAACGTATTAATAATTTCACTAGCTGTTAATATATTTGAATTTGATAAATTGTTAGTTAAGTAACGCATATCTAAATAACTATTACTTTGAAAACTAAATCCTCGCTCACTATCCGCCAACTGTTCAGATGATAATCCTAAATCTAGCAATACGCCGTTTAGGCTTCTAAAATTTAATCGCTCCGCAATGCAGCTTAGGTTTTTATAATTATCACAGACTAAATATAAATTATCTGGTTTACCTTGCTGCGTGGCACGATCTATATTTTTAGAATCCCAGTCTATACTTAATAACTTACCCGACTTACCTACTCTCTTTAAAATTTCTTTACTATGTCCGCCCGAACCATAAGTACAATCTACAAATTCATTACCTTCAGCTGGAGCTAAATATTGCAATACTTCTTTCAATAAAACCGGAGTGTGCATTTCTGAATAATTACAGGATACCTATTTCTCCTAATTTTTCAGCTGTTCTGTCCGTACTTTTTTCAGCTGAATTCCTGTAAGCAATCCATTTATCAGTGTCCCAAATCTCTAATCTATTATAAACACCTGTGATGGTTACATCTTTTTGTAAACCAGCATAGGTCTTTAAATAATCAGGGACTAAAACTCTACCCAAGCCATCGGTCTCTACTTCTACGGCTCCGCTTAATATTAGTCTAACCAAACTACGTACTTCAGCCGTGCCTTGAGATAACTTGCTAAGTTTATCAGCCACTAAAGACCACTCTTGCTGAGAGTATAAAAATAAACAGCTATCAAAACCTCTGGTCAAAACAACCTTGTCCCCAAGTTCTTTCCTTAATTTGGCTGGAACAGCTAAACGCTTTTTATTATCTAAATTGTATTGATACTCGCCTATTAACATATTTTTCTTGGTTATCCACAGTTTTTAGTGGTTATTAACACTTTTATCCACTTTTATACACTGTAGATACACTATACACCACCTATAAATATAAATTCAAGTAATATTTACTAAAAACTGTGGATAACACTTAATAACTACAAAGTAGAATGTAGAAAATAATTATTTTGCCATTAAAGGCTTAGAACCAGGTGAATTGACGAAGAGCTTAAAAATACATTAAAATACTTACCGTAGTTTATCAATTTTTGACCCATAAACCGACATAAACCGCAAAGGAGAATATTATGAGTAAGGATACCGCGGCACCAAATTTAAAATCTTCAATATCTTTAGAGTGTCCCTGTTGCACCAATTTAATGAAACCAGACGAAATAACATGTGTGCGTTGTCATGTAGTCTCTACGGTCCACCAGCGGAACGAGCTATATCGAGAACATAGCACGCATATCAAGGAAAGTGCGGAACATAAATTCCGCTCCTACTTAGCCAATTTGTAGCTCTGATCTAATTGAAAATTAGGGTATTGACTTTTAAAGCAGTTTTTAAAAACTGCCAAAAACTTATACCGCATTATCGAACAATGATAATGCGGTTGTCTATTTTAAAAATTTTGATAGGTTGTATTTTAAATCATAAATCATAAATCTTATATCTTAAATTACTTTCAACTTTCAACTTTATAAACCTTCTAACTCTTCTAATTGACTCTGGTCTTAAAATTTATTAAAGTAATTAGTATGGTTTTGAGTTTTTGGTGTATAAATTATTAAGGAAGGAGGATTACGTGGATAAAAAAGTTAGAAAAAAACCTTCAAATTCTTTTGAGTGTCCAGGTTGTCCTAACTTAATGGAACCAACAGAAAAAGAATGTCAAAAATGCCATTTATGTTCTACATATCAACAGCGTCGTGCGCTCCAACACGAACATGGTGTGCATATTTATGTAAGCACGGGATATAAACATACAGCCGAGGAAGACCTACCTTTTATGGAAAACGCCCGAAGAGTGCACGAAGGAGATTCCTAAACCATGCTGTTAAAATCAATTGTTGTAAACAACTCATCAAAGTCTCCGAATACTTGCTGTTATTCGGAGACTTATCTTTTTAAAAAAGGAAGCTTTTGATTTAAACAAAAGACTTCCCAATATTTTTTGGAACCAATCATATAATGATGTATTGAGTTTTTAAAAAATTCTTAAACCCGTCAATTTGCCAATACAAACAAACTTCAAGGGGTTGATCGTAAATAATATGATCAACCCTCCATGCAAACTATTTCATCTTTTAATTAATTATGCGAGTGTGCATATGCATTTCTGCAGGCCTTTTTGTCAAAGTATGTAATTTTGTTGTTGAGGTTAATACCCCAGCGCCTACGAAATATGAATGACCTACATACAATACACACCAACCCACGGTCAATTAAATAAGATTGTAATTTCATAAACCAGTTTAATCTGATAATCCAGTTTGGCATTGCACGTTCCTCCTTATATTTTGCCTTTTTATGGCATTTTTACTGATATTATAACAATGATAGAAAAAAGCAATTTTGTCAATTCCTATCGGTAATGGCAGAAATCCAACCATAATCTCCTCTTGCTTTTTATCTAAAAACGTGCTATAATATAGTATTGATTTGTACCTTTATAAAAACACAAACAAATTTCGCAAATCTATTTATATAAGCAATTCAGTGGATAAAAAGTATGGATTTTAATTTGGGAGATATATTAACAAACCTGGATATTTTTTTTTCGGGATCACCTTTAGATATATTTTTAAACTTATTTAGAAACGGTGGATGGTTTTTTATCTTAATAGCATTTCTAGTGGCTCTTTATAAAAGTTGGATTTTTTTGCGTCAATGCAGATATGACGAATCTGTCAAACGTATTGTTTTGTCACTAACATTACCCAGGGTAAACACTAATAAAACTTTAAAATCTGTAGAAAATATTTTTGCGCAACTAGCTGGAGCACACACAACTTTTAACTTATGGGAAACCTATGTTTTGGGAATATTCCAGTTAAGTTTTAGTTTTGAAATTGTTAGTATGAACGGCCGTCTGCATTTATTTGTGCGTACGCCGGTTAGATTTAAACCTCTAATTGAAAGTATTTTTTACGCGCAATACCCAGATATAGAAATTACCGAAGTAAATGACTATGTAAACAGTGTTCCCAATACATATCCTGATCCCAATTATGATATCTGGGGCACGGAATTTATTTTAGTCAAAGATCAGTCCTATCCCTTACGTAGTTATATAGAATTTGAAGAGCAACTGAGCCAAGAATTAAAAGACCCTATGGCTGGAATGTTAGAATGCTTAGGTAAACTCGGACCAGATGAACAGGGTTGGTTTCAAATTATAGTTAAACCCATAGCCGACACAGATTGGAAAGAGGGTAGCAAAAAAATGATTGATAAAATTTTAAAACAAGAGATTAAACACAGTGGACTGGGAGCGTCAATATCTAATGCCGCATCTAATGCCGCGTATAGTGGAGTTGAAATGTTTAATCAAACGTTATGGGGAACTGAACCAGCAGCTGCAGCTAAAGTTCAGGCCGGAGCTGATCAAAGCAGATTAAACCTCATGTTAAACCCAACTATTCGCCAAGAATTAGATGCCATTCAAAGAAAAGCTAGTAAAATTGGTTTTCATGTTAAAATACGGTATATTTACATAGGCAAACACCAATCTTTTGATAAAGCTAGGGGTGTGTATGGGGTAATAGGGGCTATCAAGCAATTAAATAGTGTTAATTTAAACTCCTTAAAACCAGATATGAAAAAAACAGCCACGCGCGCGTACTATTTTTTTGTTAAATTAAGAGTAAAATGGAAAAAAGAAAAAATAATGCGAGGCTATAAAGCCCGCAGCACTGTGCGCGGTCGCAATATGTTCGTCTTAAATACGGAAGAATTAGCCACTCTCTTTCATTTGCCTGTGGATCAAGTTAAATCACCCTACTTGCAAAGAACCGGGGCTAAAAAGGCTGAACCACCCCTTACCTTACCTTTGGCTAATTAATTTTACTAAAAACAATTATAGATATGAATGAAAGCAATGAAGTTAATACTAATCTTAATAACAATGGGGTCACGCCATTTGCTGCGACTACTTTTCGAAATCAACACAGAGTATTTGGAATTAAAAAAGATGACCGCCGAAGACATGTATATTTAGTTGGTAAAACCGGTATGGGAAAATCTGTAACTCTAGAGCATATGATTTACTCTGACATTCACGCTGGCAATGGTCTGGCTGTGGTTGACCCTCATGGAGATTTGGCTGAAAAAGTTTTAACATTTATTCCTAATAATAGAATTAATGATGTTGTTTATTTTAATCCCGGCGACATTGAATACCCTGTCGCGTTTAATATATTAGAAAGCGTAGCGCAAGATAAAAAACATTTAATTGCTTCGGGATTAATTGGGGTTTTTAAAAAAATTTGGGCTGATAGTTGGGGACCGCGCTTAGAATATGTTTTAAGAAACACTATCTTGGCTTTATTAGATTATGATGGTTCAACTTTATTGGGTGTAATGAGAATCTTGGTTGATAAATCTTACCGCTCTATGGTTATACAACATGTCACTGACCCGGTTGTAAAATCTTTTTGGCTGGATGAATACAGTAAATATCCTGATAAATTTCAAATTGAAGCTATTGCGCCCATTCAAAACAAGGTCGGACGTTTTCTATCTAATTCCCTAGTTCGTAATATAATCGGACAAGTAAAGTCTAGTATTAATATTAGACAAATCATGGATACTAAAAAAATCTTAATTATGAATTTGTCTAAGGGTCATATCGGCGAAGACACGGCCGAACTTCTGGGATCTATGATGATTACTAAAATCCAATTAGCGGCCATGGAAAGAGTGGATGTGCCTGAAACATCCAGACCAGATTTTTATTTATACGTTGACGAGTTTCAAAATTTTGCCACGGATTCTTTTGCTAATATTTTATCTGAAGCGCGCAAATACCATCTTAATCTTATAATGGCTCACCAATATATTGAGCAACTGGGAGAAATAGTAAAACCAGCTGTATTTGGAAATGTGGGTAGTATGATTTGTTTTAGAGTGGGCGCTACGGACGCCATAGAATTAGAACCGGAATTTATGCCTCGTTTTACTCAAGAAGATTTAGTAAATTTAGCAAAATACGAAATGTGTCTTAAGCTTATGATTGATGGTGTTTCGTCCGAACCATTTTCAGCTTGCACCATTCCACCCATAACCAAAGATTATAACACTAAAAATACTATTATTCAAGTCTCTCGCGAGAGATACACAAAACCTCGAGCCACGGTGGAAGAAAAAATAGTCAGATGGTCTGAGGGCCAAAGAACATTACCATCTACCACCAATCCATCTCCAACCTCTAAAGGTTCATCTATGCCGAGCATGAACGATCAACCAGAGGAAGAAAGTAATCAACCGCTCCAAGAAATAAAATGGTATCCTATCAATTGTAGTCACTGTGGAATTAGCACTGAAGTTCCTTTTAAACCCCTAGAAGGAAAACCAGCTTATTGTAAGGCTTGTTTAAAAATAGTTAAAGCCAACAAAACACAAACTCCAAAACAAAAAATAGTTTCTGCTCCGGATCAACTCCCCCAACGCGCTCCTGAACAAAAACCATTCAAACCAGTATTACCTAAAATTAATAATATCAACAATGAAACTATTCAAAATAGAACTTTTCGTCCGGTTACATCCCGTCAAATTTCACCCTCACAAAATGCGACTCAAGTAAATATAAACAAACCAGTGGATATACGTAGCACACAAAACAATTTTAAACTAACTAAAATTACACCTCCTCAAAATATCATAGAAGAAAATACAATCCAACCAACCGAGCAAAATACCCCAACCAGTCGTAAACTACCAATATCTGGTAATCTTAAACCAGGTGATGTAGTAAAAATAGAATAAAAAAATACTTTTAAAATTTTGAATTTGATTTTGTTTTTTTGGTTTTAACTTTATCCGTCTTAGTTTTGTCTGTGTTCACTGTAGCTTTATCTCTCCAATCCGTAACACCGTAAGTTAAAAATGTTTTAATTTCTGGTCCCAATATTAAATAAACATTAATATCTTTAGCTGGTCGCATATAAAACGAACCTGGCAACAGTCCCTCCTTACCAATATAAAACTTTAAGGTTTTACCTTTTACATCTACAGACAAAGTTAAACTATTTTTTTCGTCTACTCCTAATCTAGGATAGTTGTTAATATTTTTAGATGTTATTTCACTAATTTTTATCTCAGCTATCTGTTTTTTAAATTTTGAAACCAAAACATCTGAGGCTTTAAATTCATTAACCTGCCACTGATTACTAGATTTATTTAACACTATAGTATTGTTTAATGAACCTAAACTAATTTTATCTACGGAATTAATAGAAGAAATTAAAGTGTCAATATCTATGTTGATAATTTTACTATGTTTATTTAACCAATGCTCGGTTAACCACAAAATAGCGGTTAAAATAATTAAGCCTACAAAAACACTCAAAAAAATATGAAGATATTTTTTAGACATAAATTTTTTTCGATAATTTCCTTCTACGCATTAAACGCCAAACTCCAACTAGTAGAGGTAAAAAAACAACCAGCGCTAAATTACCATATTTTATTAATAAAACCTGCTTAAAATCCGTGGGTTGCAAGGACCTTAGATTGGACTGCTTTAAACTTAAACTAATAAGTGAATCTTCTTGGGTTAAATCAGATAATAATCCCATTCCTAAAACTAAATTTTGAGATGTGGATTGTAAAAACGAATCTGTTAAAAAATCTGAATCTCCGATAATTACGACTCGACCAGCTCCAGCTTTAATGTTTACACCTAAATATTGTTGACCCAAAATGGGATGACTAAATTGCTCTTCAGGTTCCACGGAAGTAATTTTTAAAACCTCTCTATTACCTCCAAATTTAGATGTAGTAATTAATGGTTGTATTTCTTTGGAAGCTAACTTAGTATTATCTTTAATGGATATGGAACTTGCCCAGGGCAATACTAAATAATCAAGTTTAAAACGTTTTTGTATATCATCTGTTAATTTAGCTTTCATCCAGTAAGGATAAGGTAATAAATAAACAATATTACCCTTGTTAAAACGCAACACTTCATTAAATTTTACATCATAGACAATGTCTGAATTTACTACCACGCCATAATCCAGCGCCAAATCAGCTAAACTAAATGGATTAACAGCTGCTTGCAAACTACCTGGAATTATTAAAGTAGGATCAATTAAAAATAGAACTCTTCCACCACTGGCAATAAATTTCTTAATCGCCACCCTAGCTTCACTATCCATTTCTTGAGTTGGACCAGCTACGACCAACACTGACAAATCCTTAGGCATAGTAAAATTTTTATCATCCATTTTTAATTCTATAACCTCAAACTGATTTTTTAATTCTTGACCCCATATTCTATAATCCTCTTCTAACTTTTTTTCACCGTGCCCACTTACAAAAGCAATTTTATTTTTTTTAGTAACGGTGAGTTTTTTAATAATACTTGTTAATTGATACTCTAGTTGATTAGTATTTTCTATAAATGGAATTACCTCTTTAACTCCCGCAAAATCTATGGACAAACCCAAATAACCCGACTGTATTTTAAATTCTTCAGATTCAATGATATTAAACTGCACTTCGGTAATACCAACCTGACTTGCCTCTTTAGCTATTTCGGAGTTACCGGATATATTTTTATATTTTACAACCACATTACCCTTACTCAACGCTTGATAATCCCGTAATAAATCTTTAGTATCTCTTAAAATTAATTGAAATTTAGGAGGCAATTTATCCGAAGTATAAAGAACTATATTAACAACGTCTGGCAAACTTAATAACTGTTTCTCAGTAATCTTGCTGAGGCTATAAATTTTATCACTGGTCAAATCGTATCTTAACGGAACATAACGAACAATAGTATTTATCAAAATCACAATACCCAATAATAAAATAATTCCAATCTTAGAATTACGATAAAAACTATGTTGTTTGTCAAACTTCCTACCCAATAATAATAAATAAGCCCAACTTAAAAATATAGTTATAATTGATAAAAAATATAAAACATCTTTGGCGTCTAACACCCCTCTGGTTAAAACATTGAAATGTGACAAGATGGTTAATTGCTCCCAATACTCAGCGATAGCTAATGGCAAACGCATGGTCACCATGTCCATTCCAAATAAAACTAAAAACAAATTAACAATTATACTTACCAATACAACTGAAATCTGGCTTGTAAATATAGCTGAAATAAATATACCCAAAGCTAAAAATGCAGCGGCCAATAAAATACTAGATGCGTACTGACCCGCAATCACACCCCAATCCAAAACACCTATAGTATTAATAGCTATTCCAATTGGCACAGTTAAAACTAAAATAATAATAATAAAACCCAAGCCACCTAAAAATTTTCCTAAAATTACTTCTATTTCTTGTAAGGGATGGGTTAATAATAACTCTAAAGTTCCAGAGTTTTTTTCTTGACAAATACTTTGCATGGTCAAAATGGGAATCAAAAATATAAAAACCCATGGCAACAACGCGAATAGAATTCTTAAAGAGGCCTCACCAGCCAAAAAAACACTTTGAAAAAATAGAAATTCCCAAACCGCTAAAAAAACAATCAAAACAATATAACCAACAGGGTTATTAAAATAATGATTTATTTCTTTTTTGGCGATAATTAAAATATTACTCATAATGAAGCCCTTTTTTAAATCTTATAATACCCAAATATACCACACTGCTAATTAATCCAGCAAGTATGGTTTGTACTAAAATCATTATATAGGCTTGATACCTAGATATGGAAGATGCGAATAATTGTAAAATAAAACCACTAATAATCGTGACCAATCCAATTTGCACCAAAGACCTAAACAAATTTTTATCTAAAATAATCAAACCATAGCGCAATCTTAACATTATCCATAATAATGACAAACTCATAATACCACTTAAACTAAAACTTAGGGCTAAACCAGCCACGCCCAAAGTTTTACTTAAATATAATCCTGAAATGATCGTGATAATTGTAACGACAATATTAATTACTAAGGGTATGAGTGTGTTTTTTAAAGCGTAAAAAACTCTCAAAAAAAGTGGAATTAAACTCTGAGCAAATACGCCTATACAAAAAAACATTAACACTTCACTTATCCGATTAATAGTAATGAAATCCACTTTGGATCCACTAAAAAGTATCGTAACAACTTG
Organism: bacterium; assembly: GCA_005239895.1. Lineage (GTDB taxonomy): Bacteria > Patescibacteriota > Patescibacteriia > SBBB01 > SBBB01 > SBBB01. The sequence continues at coordinate 153,588 of SBBB01000025.1, forward strand.
TTCGCGCAAAATATACAACATCACGCTTAAAGGAATAACAATATGCGTAATGTTCAAAAACGACATTCTTAAGGTTTTTATAAATGCCAAGCTATCGTCTTTAGCAATTTCAAGTGATAATTTTGGAAACGCAGATATAGCTAACGAAATACCAACTACCCCTGTTAAAACACCTTGTAAATTATTAGCTAAATTAAAAATACTAAGACCACCATCGTACGCAACATTTAAAGCTAAAATAGATAAAATAAATAAATTTAATTGATTTAACCCCAAAGTTAAAGCCCGAGGCGGCATAATTCTAAATACATCTCGTAAATTTTTATCCTTAAAATTCACAAGAAATTGATATTTATAACCCAACCCTCTTAAAGCTGGAATATGAATGAAAAAATGCAAAAACGCCCCTAATACAACACCTAAAGCTAAACCTGATAAACCAAAAAATGGTGTAAAAAATATAGCCCCTAGAATAATACCAACATTGTACATGGCAGCTGCTAAGCTATATGCTAAAAATCTTTTATAAACTTGCAATATGCCACTTAAAACTCCACTTAACATAAAGAACACTGTGGACATCAACATAATTCGACTTAATAAAACAGTTTCATTTAATTGCGCTGGTGTAAATTGAGGCGCAATCAAAGCTATAATATAAGGCATGAATATCCATAAAATTATATTCACACCTACAATAACTTGCAATAATAAAGTGATCAATAAATTAACAAAAGATCGCGCGTTTTCATTAAGCTGACCATCTTGATTTTTGGTTTTGTCTCCAATTAAGCACCTACTAAAAATAGGAATAAAACTAGCGGATAAAACTCCAGATACAATTAATATATATACTAAATCTGGAATTAAAATGGCAGTATAATATTGATCTAAAGTAGTTGTAGCTCCAAAAATACTAGTTAATATTTTATCCCGAACTAGTCCCAACACGCGAGATAAAATACTAGCGCAACCAATTATAATACCACCCATTATTACGGTTTTAGATTCTCGACAAAAAAAACCCGAAAACAACATAAATTATTATTTTAAATTCAAATCAAAAATAAATACTATAGAAACAATTAAATCTACTGTATCTTAAAAAAAACAGATTGCTTTGTAAATCTATCTATAAATATCTTTACGATGGTCAATTTCAAAAAATATTGCCCTGTTTTTATTTTGAAAATAAAACAAGACCATATACTTTCGAGTAACACGAAAAGAAAAACTTGCTCTAAATCTTTTATTTTTTTAAGATGTAATCTTGTATCTCGCCAGTTATTGACAAAAATTCGTTCTTGACTTAAACACAATAATTTAATATTCGTTGGAAGTTTAGTGATTAATTTTTCAAAATCACCAGTATGAATTATTTCCATACCGCATCTATTGGGTATTTTTTAATGGCTTTTTTATAGGCAGTTTTAATTCTTTCGGGATTAGAATATCCTTCTAAATTTTCAGATCGTAAAAACAGGTCAATTGCATTTCTTAACGAACGAATTTCTTTAAGAATAGAATGTAATAATATATCTTTTACGCGAGCATGGCTTGTTTTTGTCTTAGTTTTGGTTATCATATTTTATATTCTATGAAATATAGAACTGCTTGTCAATTTTATTTGAACTGCCGTGAGTCCATTTAGTAGTTTCGCTACTAAGTAACTATAATTAATCTCGAAATTTAAAATTTAAAAGTTGAAATTTCGTAAATAATTCCCACTACCACAACCGTAAATATAATCGTTCCTCCCACATAAACATACCAAGGAATAGTATGGGTATATTTACGCTTTACACTATAATAACAAATAATAATTAAAGCCACATCAATACCTACAATAATTACACCCATAAAACGAATAATCGCCGAAAAATTTTGAAAACCAACCAAATATAAAAAAAGTGGAACACCTGAAACTAAAACCCACGCTAAAATGTTGGGTATTTTCATATCTAAGCGCATAAGCTCTTGAAAACTTTTACCCAAAGAAATATACGATGTTAATATAGCTAAAAACCCAATCAAGCTTCCGAGTAGCATCGTGTTTCTACCAATAACCACACCCAAAGAACTAATAGCTTCACTTCCAACATTAGATCCTACAACTCCAACCATAACTAACGCAAAACCAAAATATAACACCGCGGGTATTAAGGTGCCTATGGTAATGGCTGAACGTACGGCAGTCTTGTTTTTACCCAATACCGTAATCATGTCGGGAATAACCACACTACCAGACAAAGCAAATAAAAGCACTCCGTAAGGCTCTATATAATACGACCAATTTATTCCGCTCAAATTCTTCACTTGAATATAAGAAGCTAAAAACACGACTAAACCAATTATTAACAACACTAACGCAGCTGTTAAAACACTGTCCACAATTGTCTCTTTCTTGGAAGGAAACAATAATATAATCGCAACCAATGCAATTAAGAATATTTCCCAGGGAAAATTAGTTAATCCTAGATTTGCGTCAGGTTTTACAAAAAACGCCACAATATTATATAAAAACTTTGATCCCATTAAAACATAGACCAATAAAGCGCAGGAAATACTAAAAAAAGATAAAAACCTGGCAAACAAACCAGCCTTAGTTCCTAAGTACAAATTAATATAACCTGGCATGCGATGCTTTTCGTCAGTATATAAAACAATTTCACCATAAATTAAATGAAAAAATATCATCACAATCGTTAATAAGAATAATTCTAACGCGCCCAGCCAAAAACCAGACTTCGCAAAAGCCTGAGGAATAGCAAACATTCCAACTCCAATAATCATACCAGATAAAACCAAAACACCCTTGGTAAATTTTAAAAACTTGGCACTAAACATGGAATTTAACATATTTTAATATAATAACATATAAATTAGCTTTTAGCTTGCAGCTTGTAGCCGATACCATTACAACCGTAACAATTTGCGAGCATTAATAGTTGTAGCTTCAATTACATCGTTTACATCCCTACCGCGTATATCCGCAACGCACTGGCTAATATATTTTAAATACAGTGGACTATTTTGTTGCCCGCGAAATGGCACTGGAGCTAAGTAGGGCGCATCGGTTTCTAAAACTAGTTTATCCAATGGTATTTTAGCCACAACATCTATAAGATCTTGAAGCGCGTTCTTTTTAAGAAATAAAAATGTCAAAATACCATTAACACCTATTACAAATCCTAAATCTATGTACTGTTGCGCTAGACTTAAATTACCGGTAAACGAATGAATCACACCCTTAAGACCAAGCCAGTGGTTGGTTTTAGTTTTTAAAATTTCTAACATATCGTCGTGGGCGTCTCGGCAATGAACCAACACGGGCAAATTTAATTCCTGAGCTAAGCCTAACTGTTGAATAAAAATCTTTTGCTGCGCTTGACGTCCAGCCTCCTTATTTTCTAAATTCGGCAACCTATAATAATCTAAACCTATTTCACCTATTGCCCGTACATATTTATCTTTACCAATCACTAAAGTCTTATATTTATTTACATCATACTCTTCGTATTCATAAGACGTGTCTGGAGTCTGAGACTGATAAGTATGATTAGGATGCAAACCAATCGCGGCGTACACGAATTTATATTGACCTGCTAATTCAACCGCTTGAATTGAACTATCAAAATTAATTCCAGGCACTAACAAAGATATGCCCTCTTTAGCGCACTGGGTAAGAATATCTTTTTGGTTTTTATTGTAATCTTCGAGCTGTAAATGGCAATGTGTATCAAACATCTTGCTAAAAAATTTAACCTATGTTATAATTAAATATCGTATTATTTTAACTTGATAACTTAATTCTATGGCACATACTAAATCGGGTACAACTACAGGACTAGGCCGCAATTCCGCTGGACAACGACTAGGTATTAAACTCTCTGGTGGTTCCAAGGCTAAAATTGGTAGTATCATTGTTCGTCAAAATGGTTTTAAATACCGACCAGGGTTAAATGTTAAAACTGGTAAAGATTATACCATTTTTTCTATGGTTAATGGAATAGTTCGTTTTTCTAAAAAAAGATTTCAATACACCCTGCGCACAGTTGTAAATATAGACCCGTATCAAACTCAAAATTAATAATCTTTTAATTGTTCGTAATTAAATAATTATGAACCTTGCTAAGCATACTCAACCTGTATTAAACTTGTTGCGTTTAGTGATATGGTTACTGCCTCTGATTATATTATATATATTGTTTTACAACCAACAAAAACCGTCGGGTTATTTAGAAGCAATTTATAACTTTCAAAAAAATCCACTAGGACTCCAAGAAGAATCACCCATCATATCTCATCTGGTTCCTAAATCCAGATTATACCCACCCAAGATTGAAAATAATTATCAATATCAAGAGTGGCACAGCGACCCCATATATTTAGATTTAAAAATGCCACGCGTTTTTGAAACTATTGAAATTGAAATAACACATCGCAATAAATATAATATCCCTTTTAGTTTTGCTTATCAAAAATTAGCTACTACAACCTTAGAATGGGAATGGGAAGACCTGCCAAATGCCAACCCTGTCCAATCACCTACAATCGTATGGCAAAAATCAACTTTTTCCACCAAACTACAAAACGTAAATATATCCAATCGTAAATTACGTTTTAGACTATCAGCGCCCACCTTAAAAAATAGCCATAAAACCATTGATATCAAAGAAATTAAGGTTATTTTTAAAGATAAATATGCTAAATAAAAAAATAACTACTATTCTAACCCGAGATATATTCCAAATTTCGTTTATTACATTTATAATTTTATTTTGGGCAGAATTACTCTATCAAGGATTCGTCAGTTCTTATATTAATTTGAGTCTGATGTTGTTTATAGTTTTAATAAGCGCTATTATGTATTTATACACAGAATAAGATTTAAGATTTAAGGTTTTTTTGTCATCCTTGGTGGTAAAAAGTTAAAAGCCTTTAGATCACTAGACTCAGAGAGTCATTGAACCGCTAGATCCCGAGAGACCCTCTGAACTCTAAAGTCTGAAAGCCTGAAGGGCTAAAAGCTAAAAGCTACAAGCTAATTCTTATATAATATGGAATGTATTTTTTGTGAAATTATTAAAGGATCAATACCTAGTCATAAAATTTGGGAAGATGACAAGCATTTAGCGTTTCTTTCTATTTTTCCCAATACCGAGGGTTTTTCAGTGGTGGCAACCAAGCCACATTATACGTCTTATGTGTTTGATTTACCTCAACAAACTTTAATTGATTTAATTCTAGCAGCTAAACAAGTAGGTAAATTATTAGACGTAAAATTAGAAGATGTGGGACGCACAGGACTAATCGCAGAGGGTTTTGGAGTTGACCATGCTCATATCAAACTATTCCCAATGCACGGCACCAAAGTGAACGAATGGAAAAAACATACATCCCCTACTAATAAATATTTTGAAAAATATGAAGGCTATATTTCATCGCATGATTCTAAAAGAGCTGACGACCAAAAACTAGCTCAATTAGCTCAAAAAATTAGAACGAAATAAAAAACTTCTAGACAATTCACAGATATAGATGTATTATATGGGTAATATAATTTTAATTTTACAAATAAAAATTAAAACTATAAACAATTAACTTTTAATTTTACAAATATGAAAATAATGACTCTTGAAAAAAATTTAACTTGGGTTGACATTGAAAACCCAGCAGAAGCTGACATTGAGTATCTAAAAACTAACTTTAATTTTCATCAATTTGTATTGGGTGAATTAACGGTTGATTTGCCTTCGTCTAAAATTGAAAAATTTAATGATTATGTATATATAGTTTTACATATTCCAACCTTTGACAACGTGGCTAATACAACTATCCCCCATGAATTAGACGTCTTAATAACTAAAGAAGCTTTAATTACCGTGCATCATCGCCCTATCCAAACTTTACAAGAATTTGCCGAACAACATGCCACGCCTTCAGCTGTACAAAAATGCACCTTAGACAACAGTGGAAAACTACTTTACGATATATTAAAACATACAATGGTATTTTACTCTCGACAAATATTGCACATCAATGACAAAATCGCGGATCTTGAAAATAAAATATTTAATAGCAAAAACGGATACGCAACTCCCATAACTATATCTGTTATTAAAAGAGATGTTTTAGATTTTCGCAGAAACTTAAAACCCAAAGAACACATTTTTACAACTTTAGTAAATGATATGTCTGAATTCTTTGGTAATGACGCTAAATTATATTTCCGTGAAATCTTGCATGATTATAAAAATGTTTGGGATGTATTAGAAAATTATAAAGCTACGATTGAATCTTTAGAAAATACTAATGACAGTATTTTATCAGCTAAAACTAATGAAGTTATTAGAACCTTAACCGTAGTCTCAACTATACTTTTTACAATTGGAACCACGCTCGCCATGTTTCATACTGGAATATTTATAGGTATACCCATATTTACGAGCGGGTGGCATAGTTTTGCCGCTTCTCTTTTTATAATTACTACGGTAGGCGCTGTACTGGGAATTTTTTGTAAAAAGAAACAGTTATTTTAACCCTTAATAAAATTTTGGTTTTTAATTTTGAATGTAATTACTAAAATTATAAACACTATAGTGGCGTTAAAAATTCTTTTTAAACGACGAGGTTGCCTAATTAATCTAAACAACCATTCTAATCCGATTTTTCTTAGTATAATAGGCGCACGTTGAATATTTCCCGAAATAAAATCTAAAGAACCACCTACTCCAATCGCTAGTTTAACAGTTGGTAAATTTTTTAAATTTCTAGCAATCCATTTATTTTGTTCAATGTGATCAAAAGCCACAACTAAAACATCGGGTTGTTTTTGATTTATCATTTGCGTTAATTCTAAATCACACCCTTTCTTAGATGAACCTTCATAAATACCAACTATTTTTAATTCTGGATATAAATTAGACAGTTTGGTTGCTGTAAGTTCTCCGGACTTATTATAACTACCAAGTAAAAACATTGAACTCCCTTTAGAAGCACAAAGTTTAGCCATATCTAATAATAAGTCAACCCCTGGTAAACGCTCCACAACTGACGCGCAATATTTGGGAAAAAATATTAAGCTAAAAAGAGTATATATGGCTTGAAAAATTATTTGGGGGTAACGAACAACCTTACAGTTAGATAACTTTAAGCTTAAATATTTTGTAGCCCATAAAACACCAACTGTATCAGCCAAAACCAAAGAAGCCGTGTTAATTACAGACTTAAATTCTTGATCTTTTTGAGCCGCAACTATAAACTCTGAATTTAAGGTTATAATTTGATGACTAGTTTTGTCATCCAACCATTTTTCAATAATACCAAGCGCTTCAGCTAAAATGTAAACATCTAGTTTAACACCCAACAAATACATATTATTTTAAGAGTTCCAAAGCCTTGTCCATTTGAGGATCGATTTCTTTCTCAACATCTTGAGGTGTAATTTCAATTTCAATATCTGGTTTGATTCCATCTTTATCAATAGAACGACCCAAAGGTGTAAGCCATTTAGCAATAGTTAATTTAACTGCTGATATATTATCGGACAAAGTTTTTAATTCCTGTACAGAACCTTTTCCAAAAGTACGATTGCCAACAATAGTAGCTTTTTTATAATCTTGTAAGGCTCCGGACACAATTTCTGAAGCGCTCGCGCTACCACGATTTACCAAAACTATTGTTTTTACATCTTTTAATAAAGCTTTATTTTTACTACGATAATCTTTTTTATTCTGCTTATCATTATTGCGAACTTCGCTAACTATAATATTTTTATCAATCCAGTATCCAGCTATATCCACTGAACCCTCTAAATAACCACCAGGATTATTTCTTAAATCTAAAATCATCTTTTGTTTATTATTTGCTAACAACTTAACAACTTCCGACTGAAAATTTTTCACCGTATCATCTCCAAATTGATTTATTTTAATATAAGCTATCTTGCGTTTTTCAACCAAATTAGCGTAGGTTTTATTTTTAATCAGAGTTGAAACACTCAAAACATTTATCACATCTCGCACTATAGTTACGTCTTTAGGATAAATATCTACTTTGGATGGAGTGGTTTTTTTTATTACTTTTTTCTGTGTATCGGTTTTAGGGTTCACAACCTTACTAGTAACAACCATCTCTCGAAAAATACTTAAAGTAACTGGAGTTTTTTGCTTTCCGCGTATTAAACTAACTGCTGTGTGTAAGGGCATATCCAGAGTCTCTTTTTTGTCAATAGCCAAAATTCTATCCCCAGCTTGCAAGCCAGCTTTTTCAGCGGGAGTACCTTCTAAGGGAGCTATAACAGTTAAAAAACCATCCTTTATTCCAATTTCAATACCTATGCCACTAAACGTACCACTCAACTCTTCTTGAAAACGTCGCATAACTTCTGGACTTAAATAAACTGAATGAGGATCTTCTAAGCTACTAACCAAACCGCCCAAGCTTCCATAAAATAATTTTTGATCAATAGATCCATCTTTTGCAAATTGATTAGCATGCTCTTTCTTTAATAAAGACCATAGTTCCCAAAATAGATTAAAATCTATTTCTGAATCTAATCCTTCGGGCACTACGTCCACGTTTTTAAAATTAGGATGCGTAATGCTTAAATTATTATTTTTCAATAAATCTTGGTTTTTATATAAATCCTGAATATCAATCCCCTGCCATAATAAAGTTGGCATGGTTAATACCAACAAGACTCCGGCCACAAAACTTAACAAACCCACACAAAACAAAACCGTGCCTCTAGATAAAATAGGCTTCTCATTATATTGTTTAACAACTCGATTTAATTCCATATTTAAATTTTTTGAATTATATCTTTACCCACATAAGGTCTTAAAACCTCGGGAATTATAACACTGCCATCCGCTTGTTGATAATTTTCTAAAATTGCTATTAATATTCGCGGCGAAGCTATCACAGTATTATTTAAAGTATGAACAAATTCCGTAGCGTTATTTTTGGTTTTATATTTAATATTTAATCTACGGCTTTGCCAATCTGTTAAATTAGAGTCTGAATGTGTTTCCCCATAAGTATTTCTACTGGGCATCCAAGTTTCAATATCATACATTTTATATTTTCCCAAACCCATATCACCCGTGCAAATTTGCAACACTCGGTAGGGTAATTTTAAATCTTGCAAAATTTCCTCGGAAACCTTCTTCATTTCATCCAACCAATAATTAGATTCCTTAACATCGTTTTTACACAATACCATCTGCTCAACTTTCCAAAACTCGTGCACTCTATACAAACCCTTAGTATCTTTTCCATAACTACCTATTTCGGAACGATAACAAGTAGAAACCCCGCATATTTTAAGCGGTAATTGAGAATAACTCAAAATTTTTTCACTATATAAAGCTAATAACCCCGGCTCAGATGTTCCACTAAGAAATATATTATCTTTAGATTCATCACTTTCTTGGGCTATTTTATAAATATCTTGAGAAGCCGTAGAAAGATGTCCGCTCCCTAACAATGCAAATTCTTTAACTAAAATCGGGGGTATAACCAATTGAAAACCATTCTTTAACATTTTTTGAATACTAAAAAATAATAAACCCATGTGCAACAACACCCCTTCATTAAGTAAATAATAACCACGGTAACCAGATGTTTTAACTCCAGCTTCTAAATCAAATAGTCCTAAGCTAGATCCTAGTTCTACATGATCAAGCTGTTTAAAATTAAATTCAGGGATCGTGCCCCACTTATATAACTCAACATTACTTGACGAATCAGGACCAACCGGAGTATCATCAGACACAATGTTCGGAACAGATAACATTAAAACGCCATATTCAGCTATAATGTCTTGTAGTTGTAATTCTAATTTTTGTACCCTCGATTTTAATTCTTTGCCTTTCTCAATAATACGACTATCAATTTGCCCGTCACTACTCTTAACATTTTCAATGTTTTGTTTTTTTTCTGACCGCAAACTTTCAGTCTGATGAATTAAATCTAATCTTTGCTGATCTAAAACCAATAATCTGTCTAAATCACAGTTTACACCTTTTAACTTGATTGTCTTTCTAATCAAATCAACATTATCTTTAATAAATTTTATAGCTAACATACAATAAAGTGTTTATTAACCTTTAAAATAAACTGAACAAATCTATAAATTAGATTCTATCATTATACCAATAATATGAGTGAAAACACAATTCCCCAACATATTGCTATTATTTTAGACGGAAATCGCCGTTTTGCAAAAAAACAGCGCCCAAGCTTAACAATTCTAGAAGGCCATACTAGAGGTTGGAAAACATTATCTAATATTGCCAACCATGCTTTCCACAGGGGTATCAAAATTGTATCAGCCTTTGCTTTTTCTACTGAAAATTGGAACCGATCTCAAACTGAGATTGACTATATTATGCAATTAATCCAACAAGCTATTACGCAAGATTTAAAAAAATTCCAAAAAAATAATTATAAATTTATAGTATCTGGTAGGTTATCTCAATTATCACGGGAGCTTCAAAAAAGTATATCTCATGCCATAGAAACAACTAAAAATAATACCGAAGGAACAATTAATATATGTTTGAATTATGGTGGTAGAGCTGAAATTTTAAACGCTCTTAAAAAAATAGTATCTAATAATATTTCAGCCAACTTAATCACCGAACAATTAATTAGTGAAAATTTATACGCCCCTACTCTACCTGATCCTGATATAATTATTCGCACGGGTGGCGAATTGAGATTGTCTGGTTTTTTAACTTGGCAATCGGTTTATTCGGAATTATTTTTTCTACCTAAATTATGGCCGGAATTCACGCCCGAAGATTTAGATAATATTTTAATGGAGTTTAATAAACGTAAACGTAACTTTGGGAAGTAAAACCAATGTTTAGGAGTTCAACTCCTAAACAAACTCCTAAACAATTTCCGCCCCCGATCAGGTCGAGGGTAAACTCCGGCGGTCGTTCAGACTCTGAAAAGTCTTTACTTGGAAGGGCAATACTTGGAAGTCCGACTTCCACTTGGAAGTCGGACTTCCAAGTCAGCCACAATTGAGTTCAACGAACGAAAGCGTAATTTTGGAAAGTAAGTTTAAACGAAGATTAATTCTTCAACACTTCTATCCAAACCATGCCTGGTTGAAATTGAATTTCTTTACCTACTAAATCGTAAAATTTAACTTGAGGCATAAAATCCGATTTAACCCATTTGCCCTGAATGGCTTGTCCATTTAAAAATATTTTAGCATTGCCCGAACCAGTGGTTTTAATTTTCAAACGACCCACTTTATCCATGACATTAATATCAGTGTATAAAAATACAATATTTTTAGCAGTTATAACTGATTTATCCGTCGCAGATTGTTTGCGAATATAATTATTTAAACCTGAATTATATATCCACTCTATTTGATAAGTTTTTTTAGAAAAAGGAACCTTAATCTTATGAATTGCTGCAGTTTTAGCCTTGCGCCCAGCCACGTCCGTAGCATAAGACCAAGTATTAACACTATTTTTAAATTGATTTTTATTAACAGACACAAATTGCTGCAATGAACTGGTTTTAATAAAAAAATGATGAGGAGCCTTGGAATGTTTGCCATTAGAAAAAAGTGAAGCATTGTAAAACTGATCAAGCGTACGGATTTTATTAGACCTAATTTTGTGATTGGCTTCAGGGCTTCCTCCTACGTGTACCAACACGGCATTCACCTCTAAAGCCCAATCTACAAAATAGGGTCTAGCGCTACGCACCGGACCGAATATCATTGGTTTCATTCCTTGAATTGGAACTATAGCCATTAACCTAGTAATACCACCTTCAACCTCAGCTTCATACACAATACTCGCCGACTCTAAACCCCTAGGAAGTCTAGGATTAAGATTGTCAATCACAATTGCAGCATAATTTTGCGCTACGGGTAATTGTTCTTTGGGAGTTACTTTTGCAGCTGAATGAACAGAATGACCTAGAGATAAAATAAATAAAACAATAATAGTTAATTTAAAACATTTTGAACTGTTCATAATAAAAGTTACAAAGTTAGAAGGTTGAAAGTTAGAAAGTTGAAAATTTTAAAGTTTAAAAGTAATTATTTTTTAATAAATTTTTCGACTTTTGATCCATCGGTGTACCTCGAGACCTTCGGCTTTCTACTTTCGGCTTTCTACTTTTTACTTTTTACTTTCTGCTTTTTACAGATCTATCTTTAATTAAAAATCTCTAATTTTAAAAGTATCAACCAGCATGTCGTTTTGATCTCTCAAAACAATTGACTCTCCTAAATTCTGCCAAATATCTCTACTATAACCAAGATACAAACGCCAATCATTCAAATAAAAATTGGAATCAAACTGATAATCTTGAACGCAACCATGATAGTTTAAATGTTTATTTATATACTCTATACAGGGCGCATCATTTAAAATATCAGCTTGCTGTAATTCTACTATAGAATAATCACTTTTACAATTGCTGGTTCTTTGCAACATAAACTTTTGACACTCAAATGTAAAAGGCTCTATATCTTCTCTGCTAGGCAAAGGACAATTATCTGGATTAACAGGAGGATTAATATTGTAAATATTATTTAAATAACCAATACATTTATTAAGACGAAAACCTCCAGCTAAATTACTGACAGGATTCATACCTGTAAAAATATCCAAATAAACATTGGGTGGTAAAACAATAGGATTATTACTAGGATTAAAGGGTTTAATAGCAATAGTTGGCAAAACATGTTTATTATTATTGCGACCAGTTAAACTCCAACCTAAAATATTAACGGAAGTATTAGATTTATTGACTAAGGTAATTTGCTCTTTATTGGGGTTTTGTTCGCGTAAAGTTAAACCATTAATTTTAATTTTCCCATAAAAGGGAGAAATATTAACAGTGAATGTGTACATAGCTGGAGTGGTGTCTACTTGCCCTCTGATATTTCTAGCTTTAACATACACAGTGACAGTATCACCTCCATATTTAGTGAGATTTATTTCCCTTTGGGTTGCGCTCGTAAAAAGACTCCAATAATTATCTATAATTGGAATATAAGTCGCGTAAGTTAATAATTGATGAGGATTTTGAGTATCATGTCCACCGTATTTAATAATTAATTTCTCATCGGAAACACTATTGGCTTTGTTTAAAATAAAAGTATCCAAGCCATTAGGATCTTCAAGTAAGCTTGAAGATAAATAAATATCAGCCACTCTCATTATTTTTCCAACGGGAATTTTTTTTAATTTTTGATCATTAAGTCTAATAGCCCAGTGTTTATTTAAACGCGCGGATTGCATAATAGATTCATGTGGAATCCATCTGCGAACTCCATTTTCAACTAAATAAAGATAACCATTTTTATCTTGTAATAAAGTTCCATCAGGATACACATTAACATTGTCTATAACAGCTCCGTCTGTATAATATTCTAAACTAGAGTTTCTAACTCTTTGAACATTTTTAAATTTAAATCCTAAACCTAAAAAAACACGTTCGTTTTTAATCAATCTTTTTTGATTATTAAAAACCATGTAAATAGCCGGACCATTACCCTTCATTAAAGCTCCGTTCCATTCTGTAGCTGCAACATATTGAAAAGGCATGCCTAAAAAGGCTGTTAACACAGCTAAAATAAGGGCCCAATATATATTTGGTTTAAAATATTGAATCTTTGACATAATATAATATAGGAAACTTAACATATTTAAGAAAAATTGTCAATACACCGGACCCTAACATTATACCAAATAACAGCTATTGACAAAAAATACTCATTATGCTAAGTTAATATAAACGAGAAATTGGGTCTATTAAAGTCCTATCATAGGGATGGGATTTTAGATGATGACCAAAATACATAAAAAAACCTAAAGGAGAAAATCGATGAGCAAAAAGAGCATGAAATCAGCCATAGTGGTGGCAATTATTGCAACCATAACATGCTGGAGCAGCTCTATAGCTCTAGCACGGGAAGAATTTCAAGAATCCCAAGAATCTATTAACCTAGGCGAAATAGCAAAATGCCTAGTCAGACCATCCAGTAAGGCAGAAATAGCTAAAGATGTAACGCCGTTTAACGCGCGTATAGCTGGTCGTACCTACTCGATTGTTGACAATTTAGACCACAATCCGTGCAAGGTAGAGGGTAGTTTGAGATTCACCCTACGAAACACAGGTAAATACTACGAAGTCTTAGTTGAACATATGGCTAAGGGTGGTTTATATAACACCTACCTCATACCAACCCTGGTACCAACTGAGAAGATTCAATATGACATCAGAGAAATCATAAAAGAAAGATTAGCGACATCAACCCAAATCCAGTTTGAAACAATTTTCAAGGAAGTATTACCTCCTGGATGGAAAATGATACCACCCGGATCAACACTGAGCTCGGACATAAACACAGAAAAAACAGACTCAGCAGCAGCACCGACAACTGTCAAGACAATGGGTATATTTCCGGGGATTCAAGACACTGGAACGTCCAGTGTGATGATAGACCTCAGGTTTCGACCACCTCTTGTGAAAAAGAGCGCAACGTCTACGAATATGGGGACGTCAACTCTGGTTACCATAGATGTTGGTTTAAATGGTGCATCACCGCAGTCTGGTTTTTCAACCGGAACATCTACTGCAGCACCGCTAAAATGGTGGCAACAAATATTGTGCGGATTCATAGCAGCACCAATGGGAGCTGCGGCCAGTAATCACAATAACGAGCATATAGATGACACGGGGCTCGTTGCAACATCTTTGCTGACCAATATCTGGTTTCGAGTTGAAACTGGACGCTGGTGTCCACTACTACCAGTAGTTATAGGGGTTGGAGTTGGATATGCGTGGTATGAAGATGAGTATCATGAAAAAGCATACGCAGAACCAACATATACGTCACCAGTAATCACGCAACCACCACCAATACCACCGCCAGTGACACCACCACCAATACCACCGCCAGTGACACCACCAGTGGTGCCTCCAATAGCGCCACCACCAGTGACAACACCTCCGCCCATATAACGGCGAAGGCGTGATATAAACGGGGAGGGGCAACATCAACAATCGTTGACCCCTCCACCACAAACATTTTATTAAATTTATGAAAAAATTATTTATTATAACAATTAGCGCTTTATTTTTACCAAGCATTTTTACGCATGCCGCAACTTTTAATACTGCGCCTGGCGATTACCGACTCTTAGAAGTTGGTAATGCCACACTTAATAGCGGTAGTGTAGTTGATTGGTCAAACTCCGTAAGCGCTAAAGCTGGCGAAACCCTAAGTTTTAAAATTTATTACAGCAATACTTCTGGTCAAACAGCTAACCATACCAAAACCAGATTAATTTTACCAACATCCACTTTTAAATCAATTAATATTTTAGCTGAGGTATGGGCAAATGAACTTACCGTAACCAGCGGACATGTTTCTATATTTCTAGATTCTAATCAAACCTTATCCTATGTACCTAACTCAACTCGATGGTATCCAAATAGAAATCTAAACAATCAACCAACCCTACCATTACCATTAGGTCAAAACGGCAGCGAAGTAATTACTTTTAATGGATTCAATGTTGGAACGGTTAATTCTGGTCCTAATTATGGTATTGAAAATTCAGGATTTGTTGTGTTTAGAGTTTTAGTAAGCAATAATCCTGTTACTCCAACTGGACAAGCTCCATCTGTAACTACTTCCGATGCTTCTTTGATTTCAACTCGCTCTGCAACTATGAATGCGAACATAAATCCAAACAATGCCCCTACCTCAGCTTGGTTTGAATACGGCACTACTTTGAATTTAGGACAAACCACAGCAGTCGACTCAATTGGTAGTGGAGGAACTAATTTTAGTTTTTCTAGATCTTTAACTGGACTTGCTCCTAATACAAGATATTATTTTAGAGCTGTGGCTGAAAACTCTCACGGAAGAACTCCTGGACTTATATTCAATTTTTTAACTTTACAGGACACTGGCACTACTCCAACTGGACAAATTCCATCTGTAATTACTTCCACAGCTTCTTCTATTACAAACAACTCTACAATTGTTAGTGCAAGTATAAATCCAAATAACGCTGCTACCACAGCTTGGTTTGAATACGGAACAACTGTGTCTTTGGGACAAAGCACAATACCCGAATCAATTGGCAGTGGTGGAACAAGTATTACTTTTTCTAAATCTTTAACTGGTCTTACTTCCAACACAACTTATTATTATAGAGCTGTGGCTGAAAACTCTCACGGAAGAACTCCTGGTGGTATATTAAGTTTTGTAACTTTACGCGACACTGACATTATTCCCATTGCGGGACAAGCCCCATTTGTAACTACTTCCGCAGCATCTTCTATTGCTACTCGTTCAGCTGTTGTAGTCGGAAATATAACTCCCAATAATGCTCCTACTAATGTTTGGTTTGAATATGGCACTGATAGTTTTACGTTAAATCAAAACACAAGCTCTGAAGCAATTGGTAACAGTGGAACAAATCTTATTGTTTCTAAATTTTTAAATAATCTTGCTCCCAATACAACTTATTATTATAGAGCTGTAGCGCAAAATTCTTACGGAAAAATTCCTGGTGGTATATTAAGTTTTGTAACTTTACCAGAAATTAATCCCAATCAACAAATATATCCTCAACCAATATACCCACAACAAATATATCCCAGTCATAATTATGTAGTTCAACAACAGCTCTACCCACGAATACTAGGACAAGCTCCATTTATTAACACATCAGATGCGTATTCAATTTCTTCTCGCGCTGCTACGTTAAGCGCTATAGTCAACCCCAACAACACACCCTCCACAGTATGGTTTGAATACGGAACTAGTTTAGCCTTGGGACAAAATACAGGCTCTGAGTTATTACAAAACGCTAATGAATCCATTATTTTCACTAGATATATAAATAATTTAATACCCAACACAAGATACTACTATCGCGTTGTAGCCAGTAGTCAGTATGGAACTACTTATGGCTTGGTTTATAATTTCACAACCTTGTATGAAGATGTCGTAGAATATAGACCGCAATATCAAAATTATCCTGCCACACCCCGAGGACAAATTCCAGTGGCAAACACCCTAGATGCTTCAGCTGTTTCAGGTCAAGGAGCTGTACTAAACTCTAATATTAATCCCGGAAGTATTTCTACTACAGCCTGGTTTGAATACGGCACTAGTTTAGGTTTAGGACAAAGCACTAACCACGAACCAATTGGAAACAGTCAAGACACTATTACTTTTTCTAAATTTGTAAGCAACCTTCGTCCTAATACTAGATATTACTATCGAATTGTTGCTAATAATTCATATGGCACTAGTCAGGGTATAATTTATAACTTTACAACATCTATGTCTAATGGTGATACTGGTTCTGATCCAATTGAACCAAGATACCAAGACACTCCGCCAATATCCAAACCACCCGTGGTTTTAAAACCTAAAACCCCTAAACCTGTCATTAAAAAACCAACCACACCCATTGTTTATGCCAAACCCAAAATTCAATCTCCAATCCCTGTTAATGTTGATCAAGTACAGACTGAAATTATAGTAACCCCACCAGTGGTAAAACCAACATTTAAACCTGGAGATAAGTTTACTTATACTTTTACTTATAAAACCGGAGTTGATCCTATTAGCGACGCTATATTAAGAATGCAACTTCCCAAAGAAATTATATATTTATCAAGTAATATTCCCAGTTCGGGTATACAAAACGATTTAATATCATTCTATATCAACAGCATCAAACCCAACAAACAAGGATCAGTTACAATATGGCTTCAAATAAAAGAAGATACTAAACCCAACATCACCCTTACCATAGATTCTTCTTTTGATTATATAGATAAAACAGGCTCTCCACAGTTTCTAAACCATCAGTCCAAAATATATATTACTGCTACGACCATGACTCCAGCTACAAAAACTGAAAAAACAAAACCAAAAACTACAGAAGAAAATACTAATACAAAATCTTATATAGCTTATGGTGTTCTGGGTTTAATAACCTTGATAATCATTGGTTTTATAATTTATACCTTAAAGCAACAACGACTTCGCAATAGTCAGAACCTCGAAACACTGTAAACACCTGCAACCATATTTGATCAAAAAAAGCTCGGCATGTTATTGCCTAGCTTTTTGTATAAGTGTGTAATTATAAACTCTAATTGTCAAATATTAATATATGATATAGAATATAATTTCTATGGACCGTTTATTAATTATTGACTCCAACGCTTTAATGTATCGCGCTTGGCATGCTATATCGCCTCTTACAGCTCCTAACGGAGAAGCTGTAAACGCGGTGTACGGATTCACAAGCATGCTCTTTAAAGCTATAGAATATATTAAACCAACTCATATTGCCACGGCTTTTGATACTAAGGTTAAAACCTTTAGACATCTTATGTATCCAAAATATAAAGCTGGACGAACTACGCAGCCGAATGAATTTTATAATCAATTCTCTTTAGTTAAAAAAATATTAAACTGCTTGCGTATTCCCATATTTGAACACGATGGATTTGAAGCTGATGATATTATTGGAACCCTGTCTAATTTTACAATCCAAACCCATCCTAATATGGAAGTAGTCATTGCCAGTGGTGATTTTGATTTGCTGCAATTAATTAATCCGCGCGTGAAAGTTTTGATATACCAACAAGGTGTTACAAAAATGGCGCTGTACGATGAAGATGCGTGCTATGAACGATATGGACTAGAACCATCTAAATTAATTGATTACAAAGCCCTAGTTGGAGATAAATCCGATAATATTCCCGGAGCCAAGGGTATTGGAGAAAAAACAGCACTGGAATTACTAAAACAATTTGATAATTTAAAACGCATTTACGACTTAGAATTAGATGAACAAACCATGGATTATGATAATCCGATTAAAATTAGCACTAAAAAACTTCTGAAACAATATAAAAATGATGTGTTTATTAGCCAAGAATTAGTTACTATCAAAAAAAATTTAGAACTAAATATTAATTTAGATAATTGTAAATTTGGATTATTTAATGAAGCTCAAATTATATGTTTATTTGAACAACTTAACTTCGCATCTTTAATCCGCCGCATACCTAAACCACAAAACGCAAGTACAAACAAATAAATTACTTTATAAACCGCACCCAATCAATGTTTAGGAGTTCAACTCCTAAACATACCTACAATCAATGTTTGGACACTGGGTGTCCAAACATACTGATTCTACAACTCTACGCGATAGCAGAGTATTGTAAACGCATCGTAGTAATAATTTTATAATATAGCAAAATACTCAACCACCATCAGTTAAAATGACTCATAAATAGCTTTACGGTTACCAATCGCAAACAAAATAATCTGATCGCCTGATAATCGAAAAATTCCTCGATAAGCTCTCGTCACTCTAAAAGAATAAATATGATCTTCTGAAAAATCTTGAAGCTTTTTAGTATGAAGTTTAGAATCAAATATATCCTTTAATAAAATGGATTCTTGCTTTAAAAGTAATAACTTAATTTCTTTTGGCAAACAAAGACTGCTCTTTATATAATTCTTTGTTTTTAGAAGAACCATATTAATTTTAAAATTCTTTCAATGAAGCGTGATAAGCAGCAATAATTTCTTCTTTGTTTATATACGCATCCAGACTTTCTGTTGGCATTTTAGATATAGTTATACCTTGATTCATAATAAACTGTCTTAGAGAAGCATTTACCACATCTGCCAAAGAAAGGTTAAGTTCTTTAGCTAATTTTTGCGCTTTTAATTTTACTTCCTTTTTAGTTTTTATTAATATAGTTGTATTCATATATTCATAAGTATATACAAATGAATAATTTATGTCAAGGGGTTAATGAATCAATGTTTGTGAGCTCAACTTCCAAACATACTTACAATCAAGGTTTAGACACTGGATGTCCAAACATTGATAAACACGTCAACTAAGATTTAATCCTGGTTTAGTAAAAACTTAATTAACTTTATTTTTAGGAGTTCTTCCTTCAAGAAAATCTATCATATTACTGATAAATATTTCCTGTTTAGCTATTCTAGCCTCATCACTTAAAAATGCAATTGGAGGATACACAATGCAATTATTAAATTTAGTTAATTTTGCTAATTCATCTTTTGGCATTTCTTCTGAATGATCAAATATAAAAGTAATATCATTATTTGCTAATCTAGCAACTAATGCGTTTGTGTCAATAACTGGTGGTGGTACTGTGCTAATTAAAACACTATCGGGTTTAATCAGTGACAAATTTTTAGCATTTAATAATCCAATTGTTTCTTTAGCTTCCGCAATATTAACAGAAATATAAGTACAACTACTAAGTAGATTATTAAGTTCTTGATATTGAAATGGTGTATTTTTCTTAGTGCGAGACCAATAACTAACCTTAGCCCCAAAACCTGATGCTAATTCAGCTACACGATTGCCAATTTTACCAAGCCCTATAACACCAAAATTACTATTTTTAAGTTCGCGTGCCCTAATACCATGAAAACTATAATTACCAACTTGAGACCGCTTCAATCCTTCTTGAAAATCTCTAATTTTATGAAGTATAGCTGCTATGGTAAATTCAGCAACGGATTCAGTGCTGTAACCTCCAAGATTACAAACAGAAATATTTTTTTGAGCAGCAGCCGCAAGATCGACTGTTCCGTAAGCAGTCGCCAGTATATTTATAAATTTTAAATTAGGAGCAGTATCTAAAACATCTTTACCAATAGGTACTTGAAAACCAAGAAGCAAACAATCGCAGTCCTTTAGCTCATCTTTTAATTTGGGATCGTCTACGGTTAACGATAATTTTGTCTCAACCAATGCATTAATTTGATCCCAATATTTTTGATCGAGATGACTATCTGTGATCTTTATTAAAACTGCTTTTTTAAATTTCATATATTGATTATTTTAACAAATATTATATTTAAATCAAGTATCAATGTTTGGCGGTCGAACCACCAAACATTAAAATATAAACAGAAAAAGGCATATTTGAAGCCTAAGCCCGAAACATGCCTTAATCAATTTACAAAATCTACGATCTTATTCTTCAAGGACTTTTTTTCTAAATCCCGTACCAGCTGGGATCAAACGTCCAATAATAACATTTTCTTTTAAGCCTTCTAATAAGTCCACCCTGTTTGTAATCGCAGCATTAATTAAACTTCGTGAAGTTTCTTGGAAAGACGCCGCGGACAAGAATGTGTAAGTTGATAAAGCCGCCTTAGTAATACTCAATAATAATTCTTTAGCTATACCCTTATCACCGCCTTTTTTCTCAGCATCCATTTGTATATCATTCCAGCGTCCCTTGTCTAAGACTTCACCTGATAATACATCTGTATCCCCTGTTTCTTGCACCAACACTTTTGAAAACATTTGCCTTACAATTACCTCTAAATGTTTAATATTCACTTTTTGCCCATGCAAAACATAAATATTCATAATAGAATTCAAGATATATTTTTGAGTAAACTCTCTACCTTTATAATTGTAAATTTCTAATAAATCTAAACTACCATCAGTTAAAGCATCTCCTTTTACTACACTATCACCATCTTTAATCAAAATATTGCGACCCACAGGCACTATATACTCTTTATATGTTAAATTACTAGCATTAATTTTGGATTTTGAAGTTTTCTTTTTGGAGCTCTTGGTTCCAACTATGTCAGTTTCAGGTTGATTATCACCAGCCGGTGTAATAGTTATAATTTTGTGTCTTCTAACTAAACCTTCATAAATTTTAGGAGTATTAATATTGGACTGTATGCCAGGATCATAAACCGTAATACTGGCCTTGCCATTTACTTCACTAATAATAGCTTTGTTTTTAGGAATACGAACCTCTAATAGTTCTTCAACCCTGGGCAAACCCTGAGTAATATCCAGCTCTACAACTCCACCTGTATGGAAAGTACGCATGGTTAACTGTGTGCCTGGTTCACCAATGCTTTGCGCCGCAATAATACCAGCAGCAGTTCCTAATTCTACCAACTGACTATCCCCTAAGTTCATACCATAACATTTCTGACAAATGCCTTTAACAGCCTTGCAAGTCAAAACCGATCGTATTTTAATAGTATTTAATTTTACAGATTTTAAAGTTTCGGCTAATTCCGTAGAAACATAGACGCCTTTTTTAATCAAAATTTCAGGAGTTTCACTGTTTCGTATGGATTCTAAAGTATAACGTCCAACTAATACATCAATTAAATCCACGCTTAGTTCTTTAGAAGAATAAACCACGCCATCGGTGTCACCACAATCTTCTATATTCACAACAATATCTTGAGCGACATCCACTAAACGTCGAGTTAAATAACCAGCATTAGATGTTTTAAGAGCCATATCAGATAAACCTTTGCGAGCTCCGTGCGTAGAAATAAAATATTCCAACACATCAAAACCGTCTTTAAAATTACCTCTAATAGGCAATTCAATAATATTTCCACTGGGATTATTAACTAAACCTTTCATACCTATAATCTGAGTTAGTTGAGCCCAAGAACCACGAGCCCCTGAGTCAATCATTCCAAAAATAGTACCACCCTCTGAAACCGACTGACGAGATAATTCACTAATTTGATCTTTAATATTGGTCCAAGTTTGCACAATTTGTTCATGACGTTCGTCTTTAGTTAACAACCCGTTGTTATATTGCTGATCAATATCAGCTACGGCTTGAGTACCACTACGAATTAATTTATCTTTATCATGAACCATGGGCATATCATCCATACCCAAAGATAAACCCGATATGGTTAAAAATTTAAAAGTAGTGGCCTTTAAATTATCTAAAAATTTAGTGTTGGTATCACGATCATATTGTTTTAAACATTTTTGAATAATTTGAGATATGTCTCCCTTGCGTACAATTTTATTAATATAGGGATAACCCACTGGTAATATACTATTAAAAATTATACGACCTATAGTAGTATCAATCACCGTACCGTCCTCTAATCTTACGTGAATTAAATCGTGAATTTTAATTTTATCTAAATCATAAGCTAATTTAGCATCGTTAATATTTGCAAAACCTATTTTTTTAGATCCTGATTGTTCAGGCGCTACATAAGTCAAATAATACGCTCCCCATACAATATCTTTAGTCGGCGTTATAATAGGATCTCCATTAGCGGGTTTCAAAAAATTATTTGTGGACAACATAATGTTATAGGCTTCACTAATGGCTTCTTCAGTTAAGGGAACGTGAACCGCCATTTGATCTCCATCAAAATCAGCGTTAAAACCAGCGCACACCAAAGGATGAACTTGAATGGCTTTCCCGTTTATTAAAACTGGCTTAAAAGCTTGAATGCCTAAACGATGCAAGGTTGGAGCGCGATTCAATAATACCGGCATGACTGTAATTATCTCTTGTAAAATTTCCACAATTTTTTTACGCGAAGATTCTAATTCTATAAAACGATTAGCTGATCTAATATTGTGCGCTAAACCTAATCCAATTAATTTAACTAAAATAAATGGTCTGAATAATTCTAAGGCCATACTAATAGGCAAACCACACTGATCTAGTTTTAAAGTTGGACCAACAACAATGACCGATCTTCCAGAATAATCCACCCTCTTACCTAAAAGATTTTGTCTAAATCTACCTGACTTGCCCTTCAAAGTATCAGCTAAAGATTTTAAGGGTCTTTTCTTCTGACCGGTTACAGCTACTTTAGCTTTACCGCCCCTGCCACTATTATCAATCAAAGCATCTATAGCTTCTTGCAACATGCGTTTTTCGTTGCGACAAATAATTTCCGGAGCATTTAACGCCATTAATTGTTTTAACCTATTGTTTCTATTAATTACTAAACGATACAAATCATTTAAATCTGAAGTCGCAAACCTACCCCCCTCTAAAGGAACCATGGGTCTTAAATCCGGTGGAATAATAGGAACCACTTTAAGTATCATCCATTCGGGACGCATATCGTTAATCTCAAAACTCTTCAACAATTTAATACGTTTTAACAAACGCTCTTTGCGATTAGGAGCAACTGTATTTTCTAATTCTGACTGTAATTGTTTTAAAGTTTTCTTTACATTAATATTTTCTAAAAGATTATACACAGCTTCCGCCCCAATACCAGCCTCAAATATATGACCATATTTTAAAGAAAGTTCTTTATATTGAGCATCGGAAATACAATTTAAAAATGCAATCATTTTTAATTCTTGTTGAGTAGTATTATATAAATCTTCCAGTTTATTTAGCTCTACTGTGCGTTTTTCATACTCCGGAGTATCTATAACTGCATTTTTAAAATTATTTTCAATTATTTGACGTTTCTTTTTATATTCCTCACGCACTTGTTCAGTTATTTCTTCTTTTAATTCTTCATTAACGTGCGTAATAATAAAAATAGAAAAATAAATTACCTTTTCTAAAGATTGAATGGAAATATCTAAAATCAAACCAATTTTGGATGGCAAACCTCGCATAAACCAAGTATGCGCCACCGGGGTCACTAAATTAATATGCCCCATGCGAGATCTCCGAACTATACTTCGGGTTACTTCCACTCCACATTTATCGCAAATCACTCCTTTGTATCTAATTTTTTTATATTTACCACAAGCGCACTCCCAATCTTTTATAGGACCAAAAATTCTTTCACAAAAAAGACCATTTTCTTCGGGTTTTTGAGTTCGATAATTAATAGTCTCTTGTTTCGTAACTTCGCCGGAAGACCACTTGCGAATTACATCTGGAGAAGCAATTCTTAATTTAATAGATCGTATGTCATTCATAAAAAATATAAAAAATTAATCCGTTTCCACTTCTAATCCTAAACCTTTAAGTTCGTTAACCAGAACATTAAATGACTCAGGTATGTTTAAAGTTTTTATTTTTTCTCCTTTAACAATCGCGGCATACGCTTCGGATCTACCAATAGTATCATCAGATTTAATTGTCAGAATTTCTTGCAAAGTATTAGCAGCGCCATAGGCTTCTAAAGCCCACACTTCCATTTCTCCAAATCTTTGTCCTCCAAATTGGGCCTTGCCTCCCAGGGGCTGCTGGGTTACCGGAGAATATGGACCGATAGATCTTTGGTGCATTTTATCATCAACCATGTGATTTAATTTTAGTACATACAAATAACCCACAGTCACTTTATTATCAAAGGCCTTACCGCTTCGACCATCATACAAAACAGATTTACCATCTTCGGGCAAACCAGCCAATTTTAATTCCGATTTAATTTCTTCTTCGGAAACCGATCCAAAAGACTGAACCCGACTAATATAATTTAATTTATGACTGGCAAAACCTAAGTGCGATTCTAAAATTTGACCTAAATTCATTCTAGAAATAACACCCAAAGGACTTAAAATAATATCAATCGGAGTACCGTCGGCTAAATGGGGCATATCTTCGACTGGTAAAATTTTAGATACCACACCCTTATTTCCGTGTCTACCAGCTAATTTATCTCCAACTTGAATTTTTCTTAAATTAGCAACGGTAATATGCACACTTTTAATTATACCAGTTGATAATTTATCTCCAGCTTCACGACTAAAAATTTTAATATCAGTAACTTTTCCATATTCACCATACTGTAAGTACAAGGAAGAATCTTTAACATCTTTGGACTTTTCTCCAAAAACAGCTCGCAATAATTTTTCTTCCGGAGATAATTCTACTTCACCTTTAGGCGTAATCTTGCCCACCAAAATATCTCCAGCCTTAACAACCGCTCCCACCCTAACAACCCCCTCTTCATCTAAATTCTTTAGTTTCTCTTCCGAAATATTGGGAATATCAAAAGTTATAACTTCCGGACCTAGGCGGGTATCGCGCACATCGCAAATATAAGTATCTAAACGTATAGATGTAAAAACATCTCTCTCCACTAAAGCCTGAGACAAAATAATAGCGTCTTCATAGTTATATCCATCAAAGCTCATAAAAGCCACTAATAAATTTTGACCTAAAGATAAATGACCTTGAGAAATAGAGTGGGTGTCACATAATATTTGTCCAGCTTCAACTCGATCTCCTAAATTAATAATAGGAAACTGATTTATGCAAGTTGAGGTGTTAGATTTGGCAAATTTCGTTAAAACATAATTATCAATAGTTCCATCTTTAGTTAAAATATCTATATTGGAACTATCTAATTTTACGACTTCCCCATCTCTTTTGGCTGTAATTAAATATCCCGAATTGCGAGCCGCTAACGCCTCCATACCAGTTCCTACTAAGGGGATATCAGGTTTAATAACCGGAATTCCTTGACGTTGCATATTAGTTCCCATAAGAGCGCGCACAGCATCATTATGCTCCACAAATGGAATTAAAGAAGTAGAAACACTAGTAATTTGGTTGGGTGTCATATCCATAAAATCAACCTCTAAAATGGAAGCCATGGCTGGTTCTCCGCATTTACGAACCTCAACTCTTTCAGTCGTCATATAACCCTTATCATCTAAAGATGATAAGTAGGGACAAATAACATAACGATCCTCTTCTGTAGCATCTAAATAACAAATTTCATCTGTAACTAAAACCTTCACGGTTCCATCCGCAGCGGTTTTATGAACAACTTTACGATACGGAGTTTCTATAAAACCATATTCATTCACCTTGGCATAAGTTGCAATGTGTCCCACCAAACCAATATTAGGACCCTCAGGAGTAGCTACGGGACAAATTCTACCATAGTGCGTTTTGTGTACGTCTCTCACTTCAAACCCCGCTCTTTCACGATGCAAACCACCAGGACCCATAGCTGACAAACGACGTTTATGCTCCAACTCAGCCAAGGGATTGGTCTGATCCATAAACTGAGATAATTGAAAAGACATAAAAAAATCAGATACCACCCCAATTAAAGGTCGCGTGTTTATTAAACGATTAGGTGTAATATTTTCTAACTCTAAGGTACTCATGCGGTCTTTAATAATTCTTTCAATTCTCATTAAACCCGTCCTAAATCGCATCAATAATAATTCCCCAATGGCTCTAACCCTACGATTGCCTAAATGATCAATATCGTCAGGCTCACTTTGATTAATATTTAAACGAATAATTTCTTTCACTATAGAAACAATATCTTCTTTGTTTAAAATTCTATTTTCTTTGGTAATATTAGCCGTGTCTCCTCCAAATTTTTTATTTAATTTATATCTACCCACCGCGCCTAAATCATAACGATTAAATTTAAAAAACATGGAATGTATCAAAGCTCGGGCGCTATCTAAAATAATTCTATCTCCCGGTCTAATTTTAGAATATACTTCCAGGATACCCTCTTCTTCATTATGAGAACTATCTTTCGCCAGCGTGACATCAATGTGTTTAATGTTGGGATGATTATCAGTGTCTTTAAAAAGCGCTAGCAACTCTTCATCAGATCCATACCCTAAGGCTCTCAAAAAACTTGTGACCGGTATTTTTCTTTTACGATCAATTCTTACCCAAATAACACCATTAGCATCTGAATTAAATTCTATCCACGCGCCACGATCGGGAATTAATTTGGCTCCATATAATCTGCGCCCATGCACAACTTCGGCTGAAAAAATTATACCCGAAGATCTTATCAACTGAGATACAACTGTGCGCTCAACTCCATTAATAATAAAAGTTCCTCTTTCCGTCATTAAAGGAATATCTCCAAAATAAACTTCTTGCTCTTTTATTTCATTTTGGGCTGTGTTTGTGAGTCGGACTAAAACTCGCAAAGGAGCTTCATAAGTAATATTTTTAGCTTTACTAGTAGCTTCATCAAAACGGGGCTCATCAAAATAATAATTTATAAAAGATAATTCTAGTCCTCTGTCGGAATAATCTTTAATGGGAGAAATTTCAGTTAACAAGTCATTGAGTCCATTTTTTATAAACCACTCATAAGATGATTTTTGTACAGCGATTAAATCTAAATTTTGTATTTGAGTGTTGAGTTTACTATTAATATCTATTCCAAAGTTTTTAATATTTAACATAATATTTGATATAATAGTATATTAGTATAAAAAAATAAAATGGATTACACTAGATAAACCAGATAACCCAAAAACATTAAATAAAATTCTACTATACGTAAATTAAACGCAAAAAATGTCTAAAAATTATCTTACAACCAAATAAACTCTTAAAAAACAGCCTATAATCTTGAATAAATCAAATTTATTCTAAGTTTGTAAAAACTGTATACAAAACACAAAATGCCCTATTAAACGCAAAAAATCTCATTTCTTAATATAAAAACGAGATGAAAAATTATAACTGTCAAAAATATAATGAAATAAGGCTTTTTTACCTATTTTTACCTATTATATTAATAAAAAGCAGCTAGCCAAAACTCGAACAATTATATTATATATTGACAATATGTGTCAATAGCAGAGTTATCCACAGGGATAAATTAATCCAAAAATTGTATATTCTAACAAAATCAACCAGTTTATCGTTCCTGTGTTTTACCTATTGTCCTAACTAAATCGTAGATTATACTTAATCTTTATAGCTAAACAAATAAGGAATCACAAAACACAGCGCTCCACACGATTTCTCGAGTGGAGCACGCAACTGAACAGGAATTAAAAAACGATCATATAGCCTTCAAAAGGCTCTTAAATCTGCATTGCCACTGGTAGCTTTGCCACTCAAGCCCATCCGATGGACAAAACATGGTTATCGTTACCCTAGCTCCACTCCTGATTTCATTAGCGGGCATCCTTCTCATCTCGGGAAACTTCTTCCTCAAGGCAGGGATAACGCACTGTACCATAAATTGAGCAAAACTAGTGATAGAAGAGTAGCAACTAAATCCTGGAAATAGTGTATTAATGAACGGGATGAATGCTTTAATTTTAGTCTGCTCTTTATTGAGCGATGGATGTAGCTTGGCGTTAATACATGACCAAACTAGTGTTTTTTTGAATCTCATGCTTAACCTCCTTTTTTTACTAAATTGTTTTGCTAAAAACCTTACACTTCCTGATTATTCAAATATAGCACAGCTGACAGACAATGTCAATCTCTACTTTGCATGGGCTAAGTTCAAGTCATGATGCACCATCTCCTGTCATTCCCGTGAAAACGGGAATCCAGGTTATATTAAAAAACTCACCCAAATATTGTATTTATACAAATGCGCTAAGTTTACACTATAGCTAATAGTTAGCGCACAAGCTAGATTACTAATAATATCTAAAAATTAAAAATATTTAAATTAAATTCGCTAAATTCGCTAAATTCACGCTATAGCTAATAGTTAGCGCACAACAGAAAAGTAAAAAAACATATGTGTCTATTAAAGTTAATTATAATAAATCAAAATTAACGCGTAGCTCTACATCATTCTCAATACTCTCCGCAATAATATATAACAAATCTTTTCCTATCTGAAAATCAACTTTTAATAAAGTAATAAGATCTTCGCAGTCATAAGGATAAACCCAAACACTATCTTGTAAATAAGCAAAACCAATTCTTTTAAGTGTCCAACGAATTTGTTCGCGTAATGCTCTTCTAGATTCTTTTATATCAAAAACAAGAAGCCTCCATTTCCCATCCCATCTTCTTGGTTTTTTAAGCTTATAGTCCGTAAGCTCTAACTGACGAAGCCTTACTTCTCCATCAGAAGTTAAAACGGCAAAATTCCCCTTAGAAGTATTTTTAAATACTATTAAACCTGCCTTTTTCAATCTTTGAAATGAACGATTAATATTATATTTACTAAATTTATTTTTTATAAAATTTGGATTAAGTTTTACTAAGGCCTGCAATACTTTAGGTGCTACCAAAGCAACACTTAATCCACCTACAGCTAAAAGAGTTCCAAGAATTACTTTTTGAAAATTTGTTCTTATATTCCTAATTCTTGTTTTTCTTTCTAATTTTCCCATATTTTAAAAAATTAAAACCAACACCATTCAATTCTAGTTCAATTTTATAAAACATTTCCACTAAACATCCATATAAACATATTATATACTAGTGGCTAAGTATACGCTATAGCGAATAGTTAGGCACAATAACTTTTTATTAAAATTACATGGGTTGATAAATTGAAATTATTCAAGATGACAAAAAGATGAACTTATGGTCTAACGTACCAAGTATAAAAAACTTCTTTTTAAGTTGTTTTTTGTAAGCCGGTGTTGATAAAACGCATTACGCTACTCTCTTTTAAGAAAATCAAAATTGCGAAATAAAAAATAGCAGCTACGGGGATAATAAATAAAACTGAAATGCTTAAAGTCAATAACCAAATAATAATTCCTCCCATAACAACCGATGAACCTAATGACTTTAATAAGGATTCTCTAACTAATATATTCTGTCCTAAGACTTTTCTAAGTAAACTATAAGTTAAAATGAAATTAATAATTTGAGCTATAACTGTTGCCACGGCTGACCCCTGCATAGAATACAATGGAACTAGTATTAAATCCAAAATTACATTAGTCAATGCGGCTATAGAAGTAAATATCATATTTTGCACTTGGTAATTCAAGGCAAATAAAGCTGTGTCTAAAATAATGGTTATATAAATAAACGGAACCATAAACAGCAAAATCTGAAATGGTATAATTCCGGCTTGATATTGTAAACCGTAAATTTTAGTAATTAAAACCTCGGCTACTAAAACACCACCAATCCATAATGGAAACCCCAAGATAGAAATATAAGATATGGAATTTTTTAAAATACTAATAAATTTATCCCTGGTCTGATATAATTTAGAAAAAATTGGAAACAATACAATGCTAAATAAACTAGAAAACAAAAATAAAACATTTACAACCCTAGAACCAGCTGAATATTGACCTACAATCTCATTTCCTTGTATCCACCCCAATATAATTATATCCGTATTAAAAAGTATAATTCCCACGACGGAACCAAAAACAAATGGTAGAGCCAACACCATAATCCGTTTAATATAACTGAAACAAAAATCTTTAATACTATATAAATACTTAGAAGTTAATAACCCTAAATATATAGTGCCGCAAATAATACCAATCAGATAAGCTAAGGCGTACCAAACAATAGAACCACTATGATGCAAAAACAATAAACCCAGAAAGGTTGTTACAAAAGATTCAATTATGATCACCCTGGATTCATAGTCCATTCTATGATGAGCGCGACATAAGTGAACAAAAACATCGTTAATATGGTTGAATAGAGATAATATTAATAATAATAAAAATATGGATTTAACCGCAGGGTCAGTAATAAAGAAAAAAAATACTATGGCAATTATAGAAGTCATTAATAATAAAAAGAATCTCATTGCAATACCAGTGGTAACAAGTTTGGCTTTATCAAAATCATCGCGCTGATATTCTCTAACCATTAACCCGCCAATACCTAAATCAGAAAAAATAAAAATCGCGCCAACTAAGGACAAGGTGTAATTAAACACGCCATAATTGGTAGGACCTAAAATACGGGCCGCATAAACAATTAAACCGAATTTTAGTATTTTATTGGCAATATTACCAAAATATAACCAAAAAGTATTTTTAAACATCGCGTGTTGCAATAAATTGTTTCCAAATAATATTGATTTTAATAACATAATAGAATAGCTTTTAGCTTGCAGCTTGTTATTACTTTTGATTTTCGACTTTCAACTTTCTACTTTATACCACCCTGTGCTATAATGCAAGGCATATATGAACAACTATTTTAATTTATCTAAATGCGACCAATTGGTGTTTGATTTAATTCAAAAAGAAATTCGCAGACAACAAGAAGGTCTAATATTAATACCTTCTGAAAATATTGCCAGTTATGCTGTTTTAGAAGCGGCTAGCACGGTTTTAACTAATAAATACTCTGAAGGTTATCCTCATCACAGATATTATACTGGAAATCAGTATATTGACGAAATAGAACAAATAGCCATAGATAGAGCCAAACTCCTTTTTAAGGCTGAACATGCCAATGTACAACCTCATTCAGGATCTTCAGCTAATATGGCGGCTTATATGGCTGTACTTAATCCTGGAGATAAAATTCTCGGTATGGATTTAAGTCATGGTGGCCATTTAACTCACGGAGCCAAAGTTAATTTTTCAGGAAAACTTTATCAATGCATAGCTTATGGTGTAAATAAAGAAACTGAACAAATTGATATGGATGAAATCCGGGCTATTGCTCAAAAAGAAAAACCAAAAATAATTGTGTCTGGTGCTACGGCTTATCCGCGCCTAATTGATTTTGATGGTTTTGCTAAAATCGCGAAAGAAATAAATGCCTATGCTATGGCGGATATATCTCACATTGCAGGTTTATGCGCCGTGGATTTACACCCCAACCCAACTAGTAATCATGATATCGTTACAACCACTACTCATAAAACTTTACGCGGACCACGGGGTGGAATAATACTATCTAAAATTGAAGACAGCCTGAAAGAAATTTATAGTCCTGATAACCCAAAAACTTTAGCCCAAAAAATCGATTCAGCTGTTATGCCAGGCATACAAGGTGGACCATTAGAACACATTATCGCAGCCAAAGCTATAAATTTTCAAGAAGCCTTACAAATTAATTTTATAGAGTATCAAAAACAAATCATATCTAATGCGCAGGCTTTAGCTAAAACCCTAACCTCAAATGGTCTACGTCTAGTTTCTGGTGGAACCGATAATCATTTAATATTAATTGATTGTACTAATTTACAAATTACGGGTAAAGAAGGCGCTGATAGCCTCGCCGAAGTTAATATTTATACTAATTTTAATAAAATACCATTCGACACTCGCCCCGCCCTAAACCCGTCTGGCATTAGAATCGGAACCCCATCTCTTACAACTCGGGGTATGAAAGAACCAGAAATGGTTATCATTGGCAATTTAATAGCTGAAATTTTAAAAGATATTAATAATGAAACCAAAAAAGAGCAAGTTAGAAAGAAAGTCAAAGAACTAACGGATCAATATTCTATTTATACAAATTTATAAAAAACTATACTGACAAACAAATCAAAATATACTACAATTATATATAATAATATTTAATCTATTTTATGCCTGGACTTGGAAAAGGATTATTTTCATTAATATCTCAAGATGAAGCTCTAGTTGGTACGGCAGTTAAAGAAAATCAAAACGCTCATCCTTCCCTAAAAACTACCAATCATAAATCTAAGTCTTCTAATTTTTTGATTATTGATATTGATACTATCGTAACTAACCCATTTCAACCTCGCAAAATATTTGATCCCGAAGAACTAGAGGCTCTAACAAATTCTATAAAAGAGCATGGGGTATTGCAGCCTATTCTGGTTACAGCTAAACCAAATAATACTTACGAACTAGTAGCTGGAGAACGCCGATTTAGGGCTTCTAAAATTTTAAATCTTAAAACTATACCCGTAATTATTTTAGATATTAATAAAGATGTAGATAAATTAGCCTTATCTCTGATTGAAAATATTCAAAGACAAAACTTAAATCCTATTGAAAAAGCAATGTCTTACAAAAAATTAATTGATGATTTTGATTTTACTCAACAAGATCTGGCCTTAAAATTAGGACTCAGTCGTCCGGTAGTTGCCAATAGTATAAGACTTTTAAACTTGCCCCAAACCATTCAAGACGCCCTGAGCGAATCCAAAATATCCGAAGCGCATGGAAGACTTATACTCAGTGTTAATGATGTAACGAGTCAATTAAAGTTATTTCAGCGCATTATAGATACCAACGCTACTATCAAAGATACAGAAAATTTAATAATCAAAATTCACCCCACGGTAACGCGTCAAGTAATAAATACCAAAACAAATCATCTGCAAAATTTATTAGAAAACATCCTGGGAACTAAAGTAAAAATTCGTCAATACAAAAATAATGAAGGAGATATTGTCATAAATTTTTATAGCGAAGAAGAGTTAAATCGAATTATAACCCTGCTTACTCAAAAAACAGAACATGAAAGAGTTTAAAGCACGCCTAACTCTTTCAACCCTTGTTTAAAAACTTGCAATGCATTTTTAAGTCTGTTTTCAGAAACCTCAGCATCCATGTTGTGCACTAATTCATTTCTTAAAAGATGGGCTGACCACACTTTTTTTAATTCAGGATAACGAGCTGAAACAACCTTTAAACGTTCTCCAAAATCCTTACCTGGAATCATCATAGATTTTAAAACATAATCAAATAATTTATCAGCTTCAATAACTGCTAAAACTTGAAAACTATGTTCAGGTTTATTACTAGATATTTCAATTTGTGACCATTTGTGGCGTAATTTTTCTAATTCACCAGCTAAACCCTTAGAACGCCTACGCCTACTTATTGCAATAAATGTTCTGACAACAAAAAACAATAATACTAAAAAAACAACAACTAAAATAGTTAGGGTTAAAGGCGATAATTCAATTTCCATTTCCATAAAAGAAAAGAGATTAAATTATATTAAGCCTTTTTTACAGTTTTAATGATTTTTTCGCGCAATTTCTTTTTATAAGATCGTAAATAATAGAGTTTTGATTTTCTAACCTCAGCTTGTTTCAACACCTCGATTTTTACTAAAGACGGAGAATGAACTGGAAATATTTTTTCAACTCCCACGCCGCTGGCAATCTTACGAACCGTAAAAGTGGCTGAGGGTGATATTTTTCTATGTCTAGCAATTACCATACCGCCAAAAACCTGAACCCTTTCTTTGGGCTCGCCTTTAGCGTTTAATTCTTTAATTTTTTGGTGCACTTTAATAGTAGCGCCAACTTTAATTAATTCAAATTGATTAGAATCCATATATTTGTTTTAAAATTATTTTTACAACCTGTTTAGGGTTTAAATTAGCTGTATTAATTTTTATATCATAAATGGAAAGGTCTTTTAAGTCAATACCATAATATTTTTTATAAAGGCTAGACCCAGTTTTGTCGCGCAAGGCAGATTCTCTTTTAACCAACTCATAAGTCTTGCCCTCTCTTCGGGCGATACGGTTTAAACGAATTATCAATGGAGCGTACAACCATATCCTATAAGCTTTAATATTGTTTCGAAGAGTTAAATGACCAATTAAACGCGCCTCCAGAATAACATTCGTATAATTCTTGGCATAAAATAGCATACGCCGATCTAATTCATAATCAAATTGCGGATCTTTTAATTGCATAGCTAAAAAATCTACTAAATCATGATGAGTTTCAGCTGCCATGCTTCTATAAATAGATCCAGCATTAATTTTCTTATATCCAAGTTTTTCAGATAATAGTTTGGTAACTGTAGATTTACCAGCTCCGATTTGTCCACTAATTGTAATAACATTGGGCAAGGGGTTTGTCATAAGGCTTGCAAAGATTGAACGTCAAATTTAACTTCGCTTCTAAATTCTCGAAATTTATGATCAAGATCGTAAAAGCCTAAATAACTAGCATGCAAAAAAATACGACCAACTTCGGAAGCTCGATCTTTATATTTTGCATTCGTATAAAGTTTGTCGCCAACAATCGGATGGCCAATCGCGTTCATGTGAACTCTAATTTGATGTGTACGACCGGATTTGGTCTCTATTTTTAATAAAGTATAATGATTGTAAGCTTCCAAAACTGTCCAAATAGTTTTTGCTTCTTTAGCTGAATAATTTTTAGGATGTGCAGCCATTTTACCATGTTCAGACACCGAACGCGAGATTGGAAAGTCAACCGTACCGTCGGAATCTAACATTTTACCATATACTAAAGCTAAGTACTCTTTGACCACTAAACGATTTTGGAATTGGATTTTTAAATGTTCAAACATAGTTTTTGTACGGCACACAACCAAAAGACCAGAAACATCTTTATCTAATCTATGAACTATACCTGGACGATCGCTATTATCAATTTCACGAATTTCTGGATATAATAACATTAAATAATAAATAAGTGAACCTAACTTGCGTTGATTATCAGGATGAACTACTATATTAACTGGCTTATTAAGAACAATAAAATCATTATCTATAAAAACAATACTATCTTTTATCTTAGATTCAAATTTGTCCAAATCTTCGGCGTTATTATGGTATTCACTCAAGTCTGACAATTGTAATTCAGTTGAAACCTGAATTACATCCCCTTCGGACAGCCAATTATGAACACTAACTTTTTTATTATTTACCAAAATTAAACCTCGTTTTATCATTTGCTGTATTTTAGAACGCGAAACATCGCGCAGAACATCCAGAGACACTAACCACTTATCTAAACGAGATTTTTCACTTAGAGCATGAAAAACAAATTCTTTGAACATGGAGTAAATTTATTAAATATGAAAATAAATCCCCCTAAAATTAACATTGATTCGTATTTTGATTATGCGGCTTCAACCCCTCTAGACAAACAAGTATTAAAATCTATGCTACCTTATTTTGGTGAACACTTTGGTAACTCGTCCTCAATTCATACTCCGGGACAAATCGCTCAAAACGCCATAGATTTAAGCCGACAAAAGATATCGTTATTCTTAGGGTGTAACTTGGATGAAATAATTTTCACGAGCGGAGCCACGGAAAGCAATAATTTAGCTCTACATGGTGTCATTGAAGCTAATCAATCTAAAAACTACATTAAACATCCTAATATAATTACTACCACCTTAGAACACGCGTCAGTTCTACAACCATTGTCTTGTTATGCTAAACAAGGTATTAAAATCTATTATATCAAACCCAATCAAGACGGAACAGTAGATGTTAATAAAATTATTAAAACCATAAACAAAAACACACTTTTGATTTCTGTAATTTACGTCAATAATATTATAGGAACAATTCAACCAGTCGCTGAAATTGGAAGGGCTATTAAATCAATCCAAAAACAAAATCATAGTCAATTCCCTGTTTTTCACACTGACGCCACTCAGGCAATTAATTACTTAAACTGCAAAGTTGAGTATTTAAAATCTGATTTACTTACTTTTTCTGGACATAAAATATACGGCCCCAAAGGCATAGGTATTCTATACAAACGACAGGGTGTAAATTTAAGTTCTATATTTCAAGGGGGTGGTCATGAAAATAACCTCCGATCCGGAACTTTAAACACACCTGGTATAGTTGGAGTTGGAAAAGCTATAGAACTGATTGAGCCTAATCAAAATATAAAAATTGCTAAACTAAGAGACTTGTTAATTACGGAAATTTTAAAAATTGGAAATAGTCATGTTTATGGAACACCTAATAATAAAACGCCAAACATGGCTTGTTTTTATTTTAATGATATTTCAGCTCAAGACCTAGTAATAGCCTTAGATTTGGAAAATATTTATGTATCCGCTGGACCAGCCTGCGCTTCAAAATCTTTAATGAGCAATACCGAATCGTACAGTTTTTCTAATGGTGTTAGGTTTAGCTTAGGTAAATTTACTACTGAAAAAAGTATACGTTCGGTCGTTAAAAAACTTGCCCTAATAATTAATAGGTTTAGAAAATTATAATCCAATGTTTAACAATCGGACCAATGTTTGGTGGTTCGACCGCCAAACATTGGAACACCACCATCATTTAATCTATATATACATTTTTTACATCTTCCTGTTTTAATTTTTGAATATCAGTGGCACGTAACCACTTAAGCATATTAGCTTCGTGTTGTTTTGAATTACCAATCGTATCTAAAAGCAATTCTCTTTGCGTAACAGATGAAAAATTTTTCTTACCTATATAATCTCTAAAACTAGACCAACGATAACCATCTAAATAAGTCATGGCTTTTTCGTAGTTAAAAGTTTTTTCTTCTTTCCACTTTGGCATTATTAAATCTAAAGGATTAGTATGGATATAATATGGCAAATGAAAAAAGTGCGCCTCACTCTTAAGTAATATAGCCTTGGACCTTCCTTGAAATAACACGCCTGAACGTTCATATTTATTATTAAAATATTGTGTGTATCCAGTGCCTAATTTCTGTAAAAATTTTGAAACTCCACCATCTACTAACTGCCTAATCATTAAATGATAATGATTTGGCATTAAACAAAACACTAAAATTTCTATTAATAATTTTCTCTTAATTTTAATGTTTGGTGGTTCGACCGCCAAACATTGATCTAGTTGATTAGCACTAACAGATGAAGGATTCCGAGAGGACAATCTTATATTTGATGGATTAACCAAGTTAGTATCGTTGAATTCAAATAGATCATGAATGAAACGGAGATAGTCAACATCGTCCATAAAAATCTTTCGTTTATCTACCCCACGATTATATACATGATAAATTTCATTGTTTGCAAATTGTATTTTTGGCATATGTAAATATTATAACATATTTTAATATGTTTGGCGGTCGAACCACCAAACATTTGTCAAAATGACAAATTACCTCTAATGGGGTTGACAAAATTGAGGTTTTTAGCTTATGATAGAAATAGCCTTGAAACCCAAGTAAAGGCCAAACTGAAATGTTTAGTGGTTCGACCGCCAAACATTGAGATTAACCAGAGGAGGAATGAAGATGAAAAAGATGATGAAAAAGATGAAAAGGATTGCAATGCTGACAGGGTTTTTGCTGTTAACAAGCTGTGGTGGAGGCGGGGGTGGAACAGCGCCAGTAGTAACAGCTCCAACGCCAAAAGTGACAAGCTTTACAATTACGCCCGTAATCGCAAAACAGGGCGAAAAGGTCAAACCTGAATTCACCAATGTAAAGTTTTCCGATGGGACATCAAGCTCGTCCCTCAGCTTCAAACCTGGAGACGAAAATGATCCTTGGAATAATGTGCTTTTCCTGGACAATTCCGAAGGAGATGTTGTTATGAAACCAACTGTGAGTGGTTGTGCAGTAAGTAATGCAAATGTGGCAACTGTAGCCACAAATTGCGAACTGACGTTTACAAACCTGCTCAGCACACCGGCTGTTCTGACTGCCACGATTGACGGCGTCACTGCAACAACAACTGTAACTGTGGGGTGCGTGGATGCGCAAGCAATAACATTCAAATGGAAAATACAAGACAAAGATCCTGTTACAAATAGGATTTATGTGCCGGGCGACCACCTGGGTTTGTTTGATTTAGACCAACCCAAGGGTTGCTCTGTACAAGGGGGTGGTGCTGTCTTCTCACAGTCTAAAGGGTCTGGAACTATTACAGGTCGATCCATGATATTGAAAACTACAGAACTTGACAGAGCAAGGTCATTTGATTTAATTGAATGGAATGCTTTGTTTAACGATAAATTTCCAGTCGATGAAGTAATTGGCAGTGCTGTAAATAAAAATGGCGACAAGGTGCTTGTAACTGCGAAAGTCTGCCGTGACACTAGCACGTGCTGAACATCATAAAAGAAATACTAATACAAGCCAGGGTCGCAACACAATGCGATCCTGGCAATCTTTTTATTAAGACTTTTATGGAACAATTGTAATATAACCATTTAATTGTTTTGTACCAAGCAACCCCCAGTTATCTACAACTGTAATACTAGGATTAATAGGACAAGGCGCATTGCCACCAGGGCAATCAGCAGTAGTGTATATACGTTTAAATACTGTAGAGGTTTTAGAAGGTGGTCCAGATTGAGGCACTACTGTAGTATTCCAATTAACATCATAGAACTGACTGTCCCCTGTTTGTTCAGGATTAATACCAGGATCAAATGTAATTTTAAGTTCGTATCCATTTTTCAGTCTAATACCACCGGGTTTAATTTTTTCTATAGGTTCATTATTGATATGAACTTTAGTTATTTCTGGGTTTGTTCTTGATGGAATGTCATCAACTCCCCACTTTACACGCGGCGTTGAGTCTGTAATATAAGCTTTAGTATTGTCAAACACGGTTGTAAGTGTAAAATCTTGATTCCAAGTTAAAGTACCATAACTTTCCGCAAAAATATTTTTCAATTTGTCTTTACTACTACCAATAGATGCTATATTATTCGCGAAACAATTATCTTTAGTACAATTATATGAAGTTAAGGACCTTTCTTTTCCGTGCCATAAACCATTGACTAATACCACGTTACCACTAACATTAGTAACATAGCTATTATTTTTATCAAGCGCAGTATTGTAATATCCACTAAACCCGCTGGCACTTCCAATAATTCCTCCATAGGGATAATTATTATTGTGATTTATTCCATATCCTAATTCAGGAATTGTATACGGTGGGTTAGCGTTTGTGTCTGTTACCCTCTTATACCACGCTTTATTATAATTACCCTGTGTAACCTGCACTAAAGTTTTACAAAAAACATACGGCCCGGATTCGCTAAATTTCACCTGATAGAAACTATCAGCACCCAACCCTCCATCACTACCTATTCCATAGTCTCCGTTATGAATAGCGTCATATTTATAATAACCTTCACCACCAGTAGTGCTACAACTAGTACTAAAATGCCCATGTTTATTACCAGTACGCCAAGAACCATGCCTCTCATTAAAACAATTATAACTACATTGATACCCAGCCACAGTACCACTATAGGCTTTAACTCCTTCGCTGGAAGTACATATATTATTGATTGTGATTACAGACAATTTTGTATAGGGTATGGTAGCTGGTGTTGTGGTTGGTGATATGGCCCTTGCGTCTGCAATAGCCTTAGCCTGACTAGCCTCATTTGCATTTTCTGAATTTGTTTTTTCCGATACACAAGACGCATTAGCTGAGCCTGAACCATCAATACATAAATCATTTTTTTGGGTATCTGTAAGTTTAGTATATGCAGTTCCATTACTTATTTCTTCGGAGTCATGACTATTTTCTAAGCCATTCTTTTCGTTTACACAGTCACTATTTACAACATTCTGTGAAGAATCACTGGCGCTAGTTGTAGGCGGGGTAGCATTTTCATCGCAATCTCTAGCATTATCACCATTATCACCATCACCCACTACTCCCGGACTTCTTCTGTACTCCATTAATACAGCTTCAGCACAATAATATAAATTATCTCCATTACCACTATTTACTCCAGCTAATGAAAATCCAGGAGCTACACCGCCGCTAATA
>SBBB01000003.1 GCA_005239895.1 bacterium
AGCTGTGATAGGATTATCTATGCTAACTTTACTCACATAAACAACAACTGGAAGGAACGGACCTTAAAGGACTTTACACAATTCGCTTGACGCAGCCAAATATCTATTTTAGTTGATAATTAATTCAAAGGGTGGTAAAATTAACAATGAAGATTGGCTATTTATCTTACCCAATATATCATATCCAAATTAGGTAATATGTCAACAATAAAGTTAGGAAGAAGGATAAAAGAATTTCGAAACAAAATAAGAATATCTCAAGATCAGCTTTCCAAGAAAGCAAATATTCCCTTTAGTACTTTGGTGAAAATTGAGGCCGGTTATACCCCTAACCCTTCTATCGAAACCTTGGTAAAGATTGCGGATGCTTTTGGAATAACAATGGATGAATTAATTGGAAGAAATAAGAATAATAGAAGACCTAATGCTAAAACTTAATGGAATGCCCATTGATAGTATAGAAACACCAGACTATATAAAGAAACTCCCTTCGATATATTCTATTCTATTCCCCGAAGGCTATGAAATTTTGCCAAATACAACTGAGCTTTTTGAATTGGAATTTGCATTTTATGAGCAAAGTATAATTTCAAAAGAAGAAATCATCAAAAGAGGCGCTTTTTTTAAAAGCGTTGATGGTAAGCTAACAAACCATTACATAATCTGTTCTAACAATAGTCCTCTTATTTGGGAAGGCAGGTCAGAGATTACGCAAGCATATTTTAAAGAGGGAAATTTTTCTACAGGGTACGCCTCTCATGGGCTTTTTCCATATCGGGGTAAATTTCATCCACAGTTAATAAAGGGGATATTGAATGTTTTAAAATTACAGCCCGGGGACGTAGTTCTTGATCCGATGTGCGGAAGCGGTACTTTGAACGTAGAAGCATCTACAATAGGAATAAATTCGATTGGCGTAGAAAAGAGCCCCTTTTGCGTGTTAATGAGTAGGGTCAAATATGAGTCCTTGAAGGTAAGTAATACAACCCTTTCCGATATAATTAACAACCAAAATAAAAGTTATAAAATATTAATTAAGAATAAAAGATTACCTAAAGAATTTGAATTTACGAATATCTTCGATCCGGAAAAG
The DNA here is from genome assembly GCA_005239895.1 of bacterium. Taxonomy (GTDB): domain Bacteria; phylum Patescibacteriota; class Patescibacteriia; order SBBB01; family SBBB01; genus SBBB01. The sequence goes on from SBBB01000003.1 coordinate 1,094, forward strand.
ACTATAACCCTACTTGCCTTTTTTGATGCAATGGGATATGCAAGAAGATGCGCCAAAAGCATAGATGTTCTTTTCCCGAAAGTAATTAAAAGATATGTAGCACAGATCACATCATTCGTCGAGGCAAGAGATAAACTTAGTCTGAAGATAGCCAAAGCTAGATTTGAACTTGGGGATGCGAAATCTCTCCCTATAGATAATGATTCAATCGATGGGATTATTACTTCCCCGCCTTACTCATTTGCAATTGATTATGCTGAAAATGATAGGCCACAATTAGAATATTTAGACTACGATATAACTTCTCTCAAAGATGGAATGGTAGGGTTAAAAGGCAAAGCCCGGAAAGAAAAACTTGATAATTATTTTGAGGATATGGATAAGGTTTTATCTGAAATGGCACGAGTCTTAAAAATCGGCAAATACGCAGTTATTATAATCGGTTCAAATGATATACAAACTGGCGGGATAAGGCTTGAGAAAAAAATAGCAGAAATAGCCATAAATCATTCGTTCGTTTTAGATCAAAAAATTATAAAACCAATAAAAGGGATTCAAAATACAATGAAGGATGAGTATATATTATTTTTTAGAAAGGAAGGTAGCTAAATGGCCGATTTCATAGAAAGAGTGTCTTCAGAAATAGCAGATCAAGAAGTGGAAGTTATTGTATATAAAATTGCTAATTACCCAGCAGATTATACGCTTCAAGGATTATTTGATAAGTGGAACCAAAAAGAGATAATAATTCCTCCTTTCCAGAGGAGATTTGTTTGGACGCAATCACAATCAAGCAAATTAATAGAGTCTTTCTTGATTGGGCTTCCTGTACCTAGTATATTTTTATACAAAGAGAAAGATAGCCAGAAATTTCTAGTCATAGATGGGCAACAAAGATTAAAAACTGTTTTTGGTTATTTTGGAAATAATTTTCCAGATACTAAGAAACCATTCCATTTGAAGGATGTTAATGCTAAGTGGGAAGGCGAAGCTTTTACGGATTTAGATGAACCAGATAAACGGCGACTCAGAGACTCAGTTCTAAGAGCGATAATAGTAGAGCAACTCGATCCTAAAGATAATACTAGCATCTTTCATATTTTTCAAAGGCTGAATACAGGCGGTACAATCTTGAGGCCCCAGGAGATTCGTAATTGCATATACCAAGGCCAATTTAACAATTTAATAATTGAATTAAATAAAAGAGAGGAATGGAGGAAAATCATAGGTTTACCAATTCCTGATAAGCGAATGCGTGACGAAGAATTAATTCTTAGATTTCTGGCCTTACGATATGAATATAATGAATATAAGAAGCCTATGAAAGATTTCTTATCGAACTTTATGAGCAAATATAAAAATGATACAAATAAAATAAAAGAATTTAAAGAAGTTTTTGAAAAAACAGTTTGTACTATACATCAGAATCTAGGAAGAAACCCTTTTAGGGTGAAGGTAGGACTTAATGCCGCTGTATTTGATTCAATAATGGTAGCATTCGCCTTAAACTTAAATAAGATACCAGTTAAGTATATAAAAATACGACATAAGCAGCTTTTAAAAGACGATTCATATTTAAATTATATTTACAAAGTAACAACAGATGAAAAAGTAGTAAAACAGCGAATAGCTATTGCGATCGATAAGCTTTTTAAATAATGAAATGTCAGTATATAAGTGATAAGTTTAAAGTTATTGAGGATTCTCTCAATAAGGCAAAAAATTCAAGCGTAAGCGATCCAGAACTCTCTTCCATGTTAAGTTCTTATTCAGCAGTTCTTATTTCCGGTATCTACGAAGATGTTATTGAGTATTTGTTTATTCAAAGGGCAGCGAAAAACGGCGATCAAGAAATCAGTGGTCTTGTAAAAGTATTGATTGATAGAGTATTTAGGAATCCCGAGTATGATAAAATAGAAAATTTGGTTAAGGCTTTAGATTCTAAATATACAACAACTCTAAACTCTAAAATAGCAGAAAGATCCAAGGAAGCTTTAAACAGTATTGTCCGCAATAAGAATAAAGTCGCGCATGGAGAGCTTTCAAACGCTACCTTGAGCGATATCGAACTATATCATAAGGATGCGACAATAATCTTTGAAGGACTAGAGAATATTTTATTATAATTAAGAGAGAGGAAGAATAATAAATGCGCTACCCATCGCTAGAAGATAAATTTAATACTGTTATCTCACAGAATACTTTTTATTTTCAGAATGAAAAGCATGAGGATTACTATGAAGGACATATCTCATCTATAGCACAAAATATTTTTCTTCTGAGGAACAAAATTGAAACAAAAGGACTTAAAGAATCTATTTTGCTTGAACACATTACCGAAGTAGAAGACGGACTAGATGCAGTTTTAACAATTACAGGTTTTTCTAAAGAGAGCCTTCTGCGATTAGTCACTTTTATTCGAGTTACAGAGGATGAAATTTTATCTAAATTGGTTAACAAAGACGCTTGGCCGTCCGAAGCATTTGGAAGCGAATGGGGATTAAATAAAATAAAAGCTCTTATTAAGAAAAATAAAAAATTTGCAGATGGTGTCGTAAATTTATTCTTCAAAGGATCTACAATACCGGTTATAAAAAAAGTGCTACCCCTTTTCGAATTTAAAAAACTCGATATAAACAAATTTAGTTTTTCTATAGAATCGTTGGTAGATACAATTATAAGATACAAAACTAAAGGCGCTTATAAGGCTGAAAAAGAAGGGAATCCAGAAGTAGTTATAGAACAAATTCTTGCAGATAATAAGTTGACATTTGAAAGAGGTAAATTTAAAATTCCCGAGGCAGGGAATATTCCGCGAACGATGGATTTTATAATTCCTAACAAAACCAAACCCAGGTTGATTATTGAATGTTCATATTCGGTAACAACGGCTTCCGGTATGGGAGATAAGGCTAAAACCGAAAAAACAGTGGCAGATTATTTAAAGAAGAATTACCCGGGAGTAGTTTTTATTGGTTTTGTAGATGGAATTGGTTGGTATGTAAGGAGAGGAGATTTAAAGCGAATGGTAGCTGCCTACGACTTTGTTTATACTTTTGATCCCGATGAACTTCAAGAATTTGGAGAACTTTTAAAAGTTACTTTTAAATGAAACAAGAAAAAATTCCGAATAACCTAATCAATAATATTGTATTAGGGGACTGCCTTAAAGTTATGAAAAGAATCCCCGATGAAAGCATTGATGTTACATTTGCGGACCCGCCTTTTAATCTAAAAAAGAGCTATAATAATTATAACGATAAAAAGAGTAATGAAGAATACCTTGAATGGTGTAAACAATGGCTAAGGGAGATGGTTCGGGTTACAAAGCCAACAGGCTCGATTTTCGTCCACAATATACCTAAATGGCTAATTTATTTTGCTACTTATCTAAATGAAATTGCAATATTTCGGCATTGGATTGCTTGGGATGCTATGGGGGTTCCTCTAGGAAAAACCTTGTTGCCAAATCATTATGGAATTCTTTACTATGTGAAGTCCAAGAACTATAAATTCTATGATATTAGGGGGTTTCATAAACGTTGCAGGATTTGCAATTATCTTCTAAAAGATTATGGGGGCAAGAAGGATCAGCTACATCACTTTGGGCCTATAGTACCAGATGTTTGGACAGATATTCATAGAATAAGGCATAAGACACGACGAGATGAACATCCTTGCCAGTTGCCAGTCCATTTATTAGAACGCTTACTGCTTATGTCTACAGACGAAGGAGATATAGTTTTAGATCCATTTGTTGGTACTGGTACGACGGCGTTAGCTGCAAAAAAATTAGGCCGTATATATATTGGTATAGATATAGATTCTAACTATGTAGAAATTACTAAAGATAAATTAAGACAAACTAATCCAACAACGCTTGATGGGTGTTATGCGAGTGTCTTCTTAAAGCGGATAGTAACTATTAGGGATAAAGATTGGGGTAGATTAAAAAAATATTTCGAAATTCCTAAGCATCCTTTAGAACTAGAAAAGAAAGAGATAAAGCTGAAACAGTAGATATTTTGCCAGCAACAAAATTTGTTCTTTTTTATAGGGGCGGGCGTGCCCGCACCACGCCCGCCCCTTGAGTAAGTTGGCTCTCAAGTGCCAAAATACAAGCGTATCGTAAGCGAGACTTACACGCCTAAAAATAGAGAAAAAGCGCCAAAAGCAAATAAGGTTGCTTACGAAATAAGGGTTGCCTTAGAAGGAAATCAGCTCAAGCGCCTGCATCCAAGTCTGCGCCCCCAGGCGCTGATAGACTACAAATTTAGCAGAGGAATTTGGCGGTAAAAGTTTCTGATTTCGGCGCATATGCGCCGCCAGGCGAAACGCCCTACGGTTTTGGCGACTAAATCGTAGGGCTTTTTATATATAACTAAAAGAGTTACATCTTTTAAAAGAAAGTTTGAGCCGAG
>SBBB01000018.1 GCA_005239895.1 bacterium
CATAATGGTAAAACCAAACAACAAGTGTTAAAAGAACAAGGAGGGTTTACTATTTCTTTAATAGAAAATCTTCCTAATATACCCAGACAAGATAAAGGAAAAATCATAGAAGGCAGAAAACAAATAGAAGCTGGAAAATCCCCTAATGATTATCTTAAAATGCTTAAAGATCCTCAATACCAACATGAAACTGGTATGACCCCTGAAGAACAAATAATTTACGCTATTATCCATTTAGAACAAACTAATCAAGTTATAGATGATTATTCAGGCAAGGGATCGGTTTCCTATCAGTTAGGGGCTTACTTTTCCTCTGACATCCATGTCCCGAGCGCGTACTGGTACCGCGTTGATCGTTGGGCGAGCTTGGTCAGGCGCGGTCCCGACAACTCTGGCTCTGTTATTGGCGTGCGTGGCGCGGTGAGGGTTGTTTAGATCTTGGAATTTGGGATTATTTTAAGACTGTTCAAGCTCACTCACATTATAGACTTTGACGGATACGACCATTTGGCAATATACATAATTTATGTTAATCTGTTAGTCTGTTAATCGTTGTATTGGTCTGTTACTTGTTAAATCCTAAGGAGGAGGGCAAAATGTTGCTAACAATAATAAAGAAGAGGTCGTGGTGCAAACAGTGTGGTGACGAGATAATGGAGTGTATGAAATGGAGGGCTCACACTGAACGAATTGGCAAGAAAATATATGTATTTTGCTGCAGAGATTGTCGCGATGAATGGCGGCGAAATGACAGATCAGAATTAGAAGCTCCTTATTAAATCACAGGTGAGTAAGTTTTAGTTTATTCACCTGTGTGCAAGTTTCAAATTGTTTTTAGTAAATTAAAAGCTGGTTGTTATGTATAGTGTAAAATATTCAACCCCATAGTCAATCTAATAAATTTAAATAAAAAACTAAGTCACGTCGTTTAAGGTATCTTGTGCGACATGGTGCAAGACTGCACCCTGTCGAATGTGTTCTTATCATTCTCGGGCCTTCGGCTTTGAGGCTCAGGCTCGAAGAGCTTGACCCGGGGGTCCAGTTCTTTAAGAGTTGAAAGTTGAAAGTAAAAAGTAGAAAGTTAAAAAATTTATTAAAAAATAATTACTTTATGAACTTGGTAACCTGGATTCCCGTTTTCACGGGAATGACAGGAAAAAACTGGAATGGTTTTGCTTAATACTATTAACTATTTTGGTTTGCTGTACACTCTATTTTTAAATCGTAAATTTATATACTGGAGTTTAGTGATATCATTTTCTTTTAAGAAAAAGTGTAGTTTATTTAATTGAGTATCTATATCTTCTGTATAATCAAAATATAACTCGATTTGATTTTCTAATTCTATGGTTATTTTAGGGCTTTGTTTTTCCTGGTGTAATTTGAATGCTAAGGGGTAGATTTTTTGTTTTTCTAGGTTGCTTTTAATATATAGTATTATATTTAATAAATTTAAACCAAGGATGTCTTGGGGAGTATTATATTTTAAATCAGATTGCAAATTATATATTATAGGGATTGTTTTCCGTAAGGTGTTTGTTTGTTGAGTTATTATTTCGGGTGTAGTGTTTGTCGTTTTAATTATATAACCATATTTATCAAATTCGTGCATTTTATCTGTAGTAAATACAATGGCGACAGGTACGCGTTCAGTGATTTTTACATATAATTTATTTGGTAAATGTTTAGATATAATCACGTTCTCTAGATTATAAGCCGTAATTAATTTGGGCTGAATAGCTGACGAGTTAAATAGAAAAATATTTTGATTTTTAAATATAAAAAATTTTGGAATTGTTAATTGTTTTTGTATTTCATCTTCTATATTTTTAGATATTATGGAGCTGGTTCCGGTTATGTTAATCTGATCTATATTAAAAAGCGCAGATTTCAATAAGACAAAAGTAAAAGTGGTTATAATAATAATTATCAATACAACACCTAGCGCCATCAATGATTTTCGTTTTATAGTTGTGTATTTGTAAATCTCATTTACAGATTTAACTTTTTTTTGGCGTTGATTAAATTTTTTATAATATGATAACATTTTTTTATTTAAGGATTAAAGTTTTAAAAAGATTTTAATAAACTCGTCTATTTTACCATTCAACACGGCTTCAATATCAGGTTCTTCGTATTGAGTGCGATGATCTTTAACTAAACGATAGGGCTGCATTATATAGGAGCGAATTTGATTCCCCCATTCAGCTGTTTTATGTTCTCCGCGCAAGGTTTTTTTCATTGTGTCTTGTTCTTGCATGGCAATTTTACGTAGCTTGCTGTATAAAATTTTTAAGGCAATTTCTTTATTTTTGTGTTGAGATCTTTCATTTTGGCAAGTCACAGTGATTTGAGTTGGTAAATGTACTATTCTTACAGCCGAGTAAGTTGTTTGTACTCCCTGCCCACCATGTCCGGACGCTAAATAAGTATCAATCCGTAAGTCTTTAGGGTCAATAATTATATCTTCAGTGTTTTCTAATAAAGGTGTGATTTCCACTAAAGCAAAAGAAGTGTGGCGCATTTTTTCAGCGTCAAAAGGTGAAATACGTATTAAACGGTGCACTCCGTTTTCAGATTTTAAATACCCGTAAGCATACTCCCCTATTACTTCTAGGGTTATGCTTTTAAGGGTCTGTTCCTCGCCCCTGTTTTCATCTAGGATTTTATATTTCCAATTATGGCGATCCAGAAACTTTGCATACATTCTAAACAATATCAGCGCCCAATCCTGTGCGTCTATTCCTCCGGCTCCGCTGTGTATGGATAGAATAGCATTATGTTTATCGTAGGAATCGTGAAAAAGCAGACTAAGTTCCATTTGCATGATTTGATTATTCAATATTATATATTGAGCATCTAAGTCATTTAAGATTTGATTGTCTGGTTGATCTTGGGATTCAAATATTAGTTGAGTTAAACTAGCAAGATCATTAATATCATGTTCAAGTTTATAAAAACTGTCGCATTCTTGACGCAAGCTATATGATTTTTGACTTATTATTTTAGCTTGTTGAGCCTGGTCCCAAAAACCAGGTTTTAGTATTTCAGTCTCGTATTGTTTAAGAGTTTTTTCTTTAGTTGGCAGGTCAAAGAAACCTCCTCAAATCAATAATTTTATTTTTTAAATTTAGAATATTACTTTGTATACTATTCATATTTTTCAATGTTTGGTGGTCGAACCACCAAACATCAATTATTGTTCAATTAATTTAACCTTTATATTTTTGATGTTACCTTGTTGTAAAACCTTTAAATCAATATCTTTGTTTACTTGAGATTTTGCTATTATTTCAGCTAAGGTGTTTTTTTCATTTATAATTTGATTATTTATTTCTAGAATAATGGTATTTTCAGTAATTCCAGCTTTGTCAGCCGGGCTTCCGGGTATTACAGCTAAATCTTCAGGTTGACGCCCTTTTGTAACTAAAGCCCCGTATTCAAATTGTAAATTATTTTTTTGAGCCAGTTCTTTGTTAATTAAAATATAGCGAACACCCAAGAACGGTCTGACAATTTTACCGTTTTTGCGAACATTATCAATTATTTGTTTAGCTTCATTAATGGGAATAGCAAATCCAACACTCTGAGCTCCCAGAGCTATGGCCGTATTAATACCGACCACCCTACCTTTTAAGTCTATTAAGGGACCACCTGAATTGCCTTCATTGATAGCTGCGTCGGTTTGAATTACATTTTTTAATTGTTCCGATAAACCAAAGCCACCCCGGGCTACAATGGCGCGCGACAAACCCGAAATAACACCCTTAGAAACCGTATTACGAAATTCACCCAAAGTATTACCAATAGCTATAACAGTTTGTCCTAATTGTAAAGAACCAGAGTCACCCATTTCTACAGTTGGGAGTTTGGAGGCTTCAATTTTTAAGAAGGCAAAATCGTTTAATGTATCTCGAGCTAAAATTTTAGCAGTATAACTTTTTTCATCATTGGTCATTACAGTATATTCAGCGTTTTCATCGGTAACAACATGTTTATTGGTTATAATTAATCCATCCGAAGATATGATAAAACCGGTACCACCTCCAATTTTTTGTTTTTGAGTTTCATTGGGTTGTTGTGTATTTTGAGGTATTTGTTGAGGCAGGCGTATATTAAATTGTCTAAAAAAATCATCTTCAAACAAATTATTATTAGGTAAACCTTCAAATGGATTAATATATTGAAGTTTGGGAATATCTTTACTGATAATAATACTAACCACACTGGGGTTAACTTTTTTAACAGCAGCAATAACTAGCTCTTCTTCGCTTTGATAAGTGTGAATTGTTGGGGTAGATGAGGTTGCGACTGAGGATTCTTTAGGTTTTATTGTTTGTTTCTTTGGTAGGGAAGAAGTTGCGACTGTTTTTTGGGGTAAATTTGATTTTTTATAATTATTATCATTAGTAACAGTTGTTAGCGCTATCACAACAAACAAAACACAACTAAATATTAAAAGAACCTTGGATGTTATATTTAATTGTAAATTTTTAATTAATTTCAATCCAGTTGACATATAAATCTTATTTGATTGTTGTGGTGGTTGTAGGCGTAGTAGTTGCTTTTAGAAAATCAGGGACAGCTATACCCGCTTTATTTAAAGCTTCCATAAGACCAGTATTATCAGTTCCAGGCCCTGAAACACTATCCAGTAGTGGTTTGTAAGCTTCAAACAGACCTTCTAAAATAGGTGGCAGGTACACAATACTCAAAACTAGAGGCAGAAGTACAAAAATCACCAAAGAAGTCACACTTTTTAACCTAAAATAATTATGAAGTTTGTGAATATTATCTCTAATTTCCTTGTTAGTAGTTAGTATTTCATCTAATATTTTTTTTATTTCGCGGCTTTGATCAAAGTGGGGAGTTGAAGTAACATGTTCAGATAGGTTACCTTGTTTGGCTATTTCGTTTACCTGTTCTGAAAAATCAAAAGCATTTTTTTCCATATTGTTCATTTTTTCCATATTTTCCATATATTAATTAAAAGTTATTTTATTTTTTTTCGTAGAAAAGCCGGAATATCAAAATCAGAATTAGTTTTATGTGTATGTGTAGATGGTTTGTCTTGAATTTTAGATAGGGTTAAAAAATCTTTATTTTCGATGGGGGTGGCATTCGTATTTTTTTTATTTATGGCATCCACATCCGATTCTTTTATTATACCACTATCTTTGATTTTTGCGCCATACAGATTGTTTGTAACCGTGCTAGTGTTTAGATATTCTTCGGGGTTGGCTTGGGGAATTTCAGGCATCGTTTCTTTATTAAAACCAGTGGCAATAACTATAATCTTAATTTCATCTTTTAGGTTTTCATCAATAACAGCTCCAAAAATAATTTTAGCTTCTTCGTCAGCGTATTTAGTAATTAATTTAGCGGCTTCTTGAACTTCGTGCATACTTAAACTTGTGCCGCCCGTAATAGTAAATAATATACCCTGGGCTCCGGCAATAGAAAGTTCTAATAACGGACTTTCGATTGCCATTTTAGCTGCATTTACCGCCCGATTATCTCCTTTGGCTCGACCAACTCCCAGTAAAGCTGAACCCGTGTTTTTAATAATAGCTTTAAGATCTGCAAAATCAATATTTATTAAACCCGGAACATTTATAATATCGGATACACTTTCTATACCTTGTTTTAACACGTCATCAATAGTACGAAACGCTTCTATTAAACTAGTTTTTTTGTCAATTAATTGTAAAATACGATCGTTATGAATAGTAATAATTGTATCAACTTTTTCAGCTAGTTTGGTGTAGGCTTCTTCGGCAATTTCTTTTCTTTTAAGACCTTCAAAAGCAAAGGGTTTTGTTACGACGACAATAGTTAAAGCTCCCAAGCTTTTGGCTATTTCAGCCACAACTGGAGAAGCTCCACTACCCGTTCCCCCACCCAAGCCACAAGTTATAAAAACCATGTCAGAATTTTTTAACGCATCTCGAATTTCATTGGCCGATTCTTCAGCTGCTTTACGGCCCAAGTCAGGATTCATGCCCGCTCCTAAACCGCGAGTTATATTTTTTCCTAAATGTATTTTTACCGGAGCTCTGCAATGATTCAGGGCTTGCAAATCCGTATTCATAGCAATATAATCTACGGATTTTAGACGGGTGTCCATCATTCTATTAATCGTAGATGATCCACTACCACCTATACCGATAATTTTAATTTTAGCTATAGTTTGAATTTGCGGTTTTATTTCAGACATAAGTTATGGTTATTTTTTATAAGTTTTTTTAAATGTTTTTATAAGCTGTTTTAATTGTTTTTCGATTACAGATTTTATTTGAGGTACTTGGGTTGTTTTATATTTTATATGACTTTCTTTTACCTGATTGAATATTTCTTCCAAAGAAACGCATTTTTGATTAAGGATGTCAAAATTTACTATCAAGGGTTTAAGTTCATCCTCAAGTTTATTTGGTAAAGTCATTAATTGTTCAAGCGCTACCAAAAATTTTTCTAATCTATTTTTGGCTGCAGATTTTGCCCCAGGTTTTGATTTAGGTATTTTAGTGTATTCGTCATGAAAATTGGTCAGATTATCTAACACTTCTTTTAATCTCGCTGGTAGTACATTGGTATTATCCAGGTTTTCTTTCACGTAGTCAACCCTCTTTTGAAACCCATCTAATTCTTTTTGCTCTTCCTCGTTTTTACTCAAATTTTCATTTAGGGTTTTAAGTTCACCTATAAATTTAAATAATCTTTGTTTTGATTCTTTGTTTTGACCTAATTTTTCGTTTAATCCGTTCAGTTTTTTTTGTAAATATAATAGTTTTTCTTCTTCGTGTGGTTCTCGTTTTTTATTTTGGGTTAAATCCTCAATTTCTTTTTGTAAATCTGCTAAGGTTTTGGGTGCTTGTTTTGTTTCTGATTCTGTTTCTGGAATAGACCGGGTTTCGGTTGGGTTTAAAGATGCGTCTATTTGTTGAGCAATTTTATTAATATTTTCTTTGAAAGTATCAATCTCTTTTTGTAATTCAGCCTGTTCTTCTTTTAGTTTTGTATTTTGTGTCTTGAGATCTTTGAGGGCTATTTTGGGTTGTGGTTTAGTAAAGATTTTTTTGCAAAATTTTATAAAGAGTTGTAATAGTGTCTTTTCTCTGTCTAGGGCTTTTATGATATCAACCTTAGCATCATCTAGGGTGTTTTTTACAGTATTTTTTTTACTCTTTATTTGTTCTTCTATATCTGTTCTTTGGGTTTGCATTTCAATTAGTTGAGCTTCGAATTTGTTTATTTGTTCGGAGTAGTTTTGAGGTGTTATTTCTGTTGGTTCTATTGATTCTGTTTCTGTGGTTGAAGCTGCTGGTTCTTTTTCACCTACTTCTGCGCCTCCTTCTGCGCTTTCTTCTGCGATTTTTTCTTCTGCGCCCCCTTCTCCATCTTCTATACCGAGTTCACGCAACAAATCTGCATCTTCTGCGCTTATTGAAGGTGCTGCTGTTGTTGTTTCTGCTGCTGCTGCTGGTGCTGGTGTTTCTATACCGAGTTCACGCAACAAATCTGCATCTTCTGCGCTTATTGAAGGTGCTGCTGTTGTTGTTTCTGCTGCTGCTGGTGGTGCTGGTGTTTCTATGCCGAGTTCACGCAACAAATCTGCATCTTCTGCGCTTAGTGGCGCTGCTGGTGGTTCTGTTTCTTTGATTGGTGCTTCTGGTTTTTCTGATTCTGCTTCTTCTAATAAGCCCTCTTCTTCTTCACCTTCATCTTTTCCTTCATTTTCATCTTTTCCTTCATTTTCATCTTGGTCTGACACTGTTATTCCAAGTTGATCTAATACATCATCACCACCAATCCCAGCGAATATTTTATCTGTTTCTGTTGTTGTATCTATTACGGGTGTTGCCCGTTCTTCGGTTGGTGTTTCTATGTTTTCTGTCGGACGAGGTGATAGTTCTATGCCTTCTTTCGTTAAACGTAGATATGTTTCTATGGACACAAGTTTATTCATTATTTCTTGTAATGGAACAGACACTTGTTCTGCTTTTGTTAAGTGTTGTTTTGTTACTGCGTGTGCTTGTTTTTCTTTGTTTGTATAAAAATTGACATTTTGCACAACTTGTTTTAAACGGGCAATTTCTTGTGCTTGTTCTGCGCACTTTGTTTGCAATCCTTCTATAGCCCTTTTTTTATCTTCATCATTAAGCGTGGTTTGAGATTTAATCTGTTGTATTTCTGCACGCGTTTGTACGAGTTGTTGAGTTAAAGTTTCAATTTCTGCTTCTAGTTCTTGAATAGTTTTATTTGGATTCTCTGGTTGTAATGCTTCTTGGTCATGATCACTCATATATAAATTATAGAAATAATTATTTATATAATAACATATATATATTGAGGATACAACTGTAAGATTAGTAGAAAGTAAAAAGTTAAAAGTAGAAAGTTAAAAAGTGATTTGAAGGGTTTATTATAAAAAATTATTGAAATTACAAAGGGGGC
>SBBB01000001.1 GCA_005239895.1 bacterium
ATGACGATTATCAGCCATATTTCTAATTATTTCATCTTTAGCAATAATAATACTACCATCTTCTAAAATTTTTCTATCTTTTTCTGGAACTTCTTTTTTTTCATAAGCCGGAGCCAATTCTTTTTTAGCAACTGCAATATGGTAATTTTCATTCTCTAACGCAGCTAAGGCGAATTCATAAATTTCTGGGTTTTCTATGGTCATTTCTGGATAATCAACATGAATTTCAGCTAATTCTCTCCTCATGGCTGGATCAGGAGCGTGTCGATCAGGATAACGAGGACCAACTGGATTAGATGTCCAAATAGCTCCAGCCCCAGGAAGCATAGGACGACCATAAAAATCATCACCTGGTTTTTTCTGACGCGCCTTTTTTATAATAGAATATGCCTTGGGACCTAATCGACCAGATTCATCAAACCTGGCTATCCGTCCCTCTTTTATAGTCGGTAACTGCTGTCGCGCATCATCGTAACCAGTAAAAGCGCGCATAAGCGGACCATACACTTCATAACTTCCACCTGTCTCTGGATCAATAGCATTATCTTTTATTAATTGAATTTCACCAGTGACGGATTCACATTCGATCTCAGTCGGTAAATGACCAGTAAGCTCTAAAGCAGCCGCATCAGCCTGTTGAGACTTGCCACTACCAGCTTCACCAATTAAAACTGGCCAACGATGATTTAAGATAGCGCTAACCGTTTTCTGGTGAATTACTTTACGGGATGGTAACCAAACAAAACCTTTATCTAACTGCTTTTTATATTCCTGTAAATTTTTATATTGAAAATTTGCCACCATGTCTGTATTTTCAGTTGTTTCTGAAAATCCATTAAGTGTTTCCATTTCATTTTTCCTTTTTTCTAAAGAAGAAATATTTTCAGCTAACCGAGTCATACGTGATCGGGCTGCAGAAATATTCCCCACCCCGATAATTTTATTTAAATTCAAATCCTTTTCCAATTGCCTAAAAATTTCCCCTTTGCTATTTATCTCTTCTAATGTTTTTTCCCAGAGATTAGCTAAATCAGAAGCACGCAACTCTTTAGTGTCTGCTCTAGCTTCTCCATAAGCAGAGAGAAATAATTTCTTTACCTCAGGATCATCAAACAAAACTTTGATTTCGCTCACTAAATATGGATCTGGCTTTTCTGCCACTGACTTTCCATCTGTTTTTTTTGCTTGCTGATCTACTCGATACGCCATAATCTTATTATACAAGATGTCAGTCTTTTCTCGCGAACTTAAACCCTTATAATATTTTTGAATTTCATTTTCTTCCTCTGCATCAATGCGCTCATTTTTACCAACTATATGAGTTTCAATATAACGCCCTATAAGTCGCGCTTTTTCTTCTCCAATCTCTTTAGTTGTTTGTAATGGTAATTGTTCTCTTTCCATATTAATATAATATTAAATAATATTTTTAAATTTAGCAATGGAGCTTTCTATGATCTGTCTGGCATTTTCTTGGGCTTTCTCTGGAAAAAGTTTAATTGCTGTTAGTATAACATGTTTTGCCACCAATACAGGTAGGTCGTTAATATCTTGAACAATATCACCGCGACTGTGCGGAGGGTTATGCATTACTACTGACACACTTGTGGCAGTTTCAGTTAAGCCCATTCCAACCACTATGGTATTTAATTTACCAAGCTCTTCGGCCAAAGTTCTCATTTCACCTTCTGCCCCACAATACCCTCCATCCGAACAAGCAATAACAATGCGTAGACGGTTATCTGTTTTGCCTTGCTTTTTTAATTCTTCAATTTCTTCTTTTATTTGACCATAAACATAAGAAAGCGCTGTTACATCACCATTACCAACTCCTTGCTTCGTTAAACTATGCCAAAGATTCACTTTATCCTGACTGGTAAATTTTGCAGATAGAGGTTTATCTAAATCAATGTCTTCTAAATTTTCTCCGCGAAATGATATGCCTTGAGTGCGCACTGAAAGTAAATTTTCTTTTAGTAATCCTGCTCGTTCTAAATTCCTTTCGAAACGATACAAGGAAGAAAAAACAAGATATTCAGCCCGACGCTGCATTTTCCATAATGCCTCTCCTTGGCTCGCGGAACTCATAGATCCTGACTTATCTCCAATCATATAAAAATCAAAACCGCCAATTATTTTTTCTTCTTTTTTTTCTTGTTCTAATTTCTCACGTGATAACGGATCAGTGTCACCGGCGATCATTCCTATTTTATGTCTTACAATATCTTCAATTCGCTCTCCTCCATCGCGTCGACGAACTGGTCCTTCGTATATTGGAGCCGTGCTTTTTCGCGACTCCACAATAGCATTAAAAAGCTTAGAAAGCGCGTCCGTCACCAATTCTCCATTAGGCAAACGCGTTTGTTCCGCTTCATTTATTTCTTTCATAATCTGCCGTGCTTCTTTAAGCTCAATATTACCTCCTTGAGCTAATTCTCTTTCTTCTTTAGTATAACTCAACTGTTCTTTATGTTCCGCTAATTTTTTTCGTAAAGCTTCTAATTCTTCGTTAGACAGACGTCTCGCTTCCCCCTCACCATAATCGCCCGGAACAAATTCTGCCTCTTGTTCTTCCTTTTCCTCTAAATTTGGATCGCCAGGAGGAGTAGCATCTATCCGCGTCCATTCTTTAGTGATTTCATTCCATACCTCACTCCAGCCATGACCAGTGCCAGAATTAATATTAGCCTTACCACCCTTATCTTTACCACTAACACTATGACCAACCACATGCCTAACTGGAATATTTAATTTAGCGCAAAGAGCCGCAAAGTAAGTATTAACCACATCGCAATCTCCGGCTTTTAATTCGTCCACTGCTCCCGCAAAGCCCTTAGGACTAGAATTGTAAGCATTATTATAATAAGCGCTTTCAATCTGATCTTTAGGTGCCAAATATTTTATTCGTTTCCTAACATACGAACAGATTAAATCAGCTCTAGCTATATTTCCACGCTCTTTCTTTTTGATTTCCTCTAATTTATTATTTGTTTCCTCTGAAAATTCCGCAAACATCTTGGGCGCTTTTACCGTAGCAGGATCAGATTTAAATTTTTTATCTAAATCTGG
>SBBB01000004.1 GCA_005239895.1 bacterium
CAACTGTAAGATTAGTAGAAAGTAAAAAGTTAAAAGTAGAAAGTTAAAAAGTGATTTGAAGGGTTTATTATAAAAAATTATTGAAATTACAAAGGGGGCAAATGATTTACAGAAAAATATGGATATTTTTCTGTAAATTATATTGCCCCCACTAGTTTTGGTGTTGCTGTGACAGTTTTAGATTTGGCAGCGGTTGGTAAAGTGTGTCATAGATCTCTGGAGAATAGATTTGTTTCTAGTATTTGGATTGTTTCTTCCAGAAACCGAATTGCTTTGATGTGTTTTGTGAGTTCTTCCACCAATCCCTTTGTTGACGGATTTTTTTCCTGAGAAATCGCTACATCGTTTAACGCCTTGATTATTTGCAGCGCTCTTTTTTCATGAGCTTCAACCAGGCCCATTGTTTCGGTTGGAATAGACTGTTTGTCACCCTTTGCATCAACATAGGAGAAATGGTTTATACCACCGCTATCATGACTGATGAATTCTCTTTTCATTTGCACGAGTGCTTTTGTGTTGTTGAGCACATCGTCAACGTCTTGGGCAATGGGATCTCCCATGCCCTTTACCCTAAAGTATATTTTACCCAGGGCCAGACACGCACTGACATATGCGTTGTGCAGGTTTGTTTCAGGCTGGGTTTCTAACCCGGTTCGAATCACTGTATTACCAACGCTAACAACAAGTCCCGTTTCTTTTTTTTCTTCTTCGTGTACCATTGTTAAAGTCCTCCTTAAGATTAAGGGTTGCAGTTTGACTGTATTTACCGGTTGATTCCAGTAAACAAATTAAACATATTTTTAGTGTAGCAATATTGCTATATTTTGTCAAGGGTTGATTTATGTTATAATAAATAATTATAATCAAGGTTAAAATTAGCGATTTTTTTGTTTATTTCAAGAATTTAGTATGTTTATTTTATTACTTATAGAAGTTGCGCCAGAAGTGCCTATAGATGTATTTAATGTAAATCCAATTTCTTCGGGATTTCCCAATATTTTAAATTATTTACCAATGACCCTGGGCGCATTGGTAGCTTTTTTTAGCGCTTTAATTTTATTAATATTATTGCGCAAATTTACCTGGAATTTAAGTCGTGTAATTTATGCAGTGAATAAAGTGGTGCTTTTAATTACCGTACCTCAATCTTCGCCTAAAGATCAGGAACAAATTAAAAACGCTAATGATACTAAAGAAGCTATTGCGGTTGCGGAGACCTTGTTTAGCGTAGTGGGAGGGTTAAAGCCGGACAGTTTTTACAAGTCATTTTTATTTGGCAGACAAGATTCTTTAGCTTTAGAAATTGTAGCTCAAGCCGGACTAGTTTCATTTTATATTGTCGTACCTAAAAAATTAAGACAACACATTGAGCAACAAATTCATGCTCAGTATCAGCATGCGGATGTTCAGGAGGTAGATGATTATAATATTTTTACACCCCACGGTCATGTGTTGGGTTCATATTTAGTTTTCAGGAGAAGTTATATTTTTCCAATTAAAACTTATAAAAAAATAGATTCTGACCCGTTGTCAGCCTTAGTTAATTCTTTAAGTAAAATTCAAGGGTCAGATGGGGCTGTAATTCAATTGATGGTTAGGAGCGCCCATAAATCTTGGCGTAAATTAGGAGCAAAAACAGCCAAAGAAGTGCAAAAAGGTAAGAAAGTTGAAAATGCTCTAGAATCAGCGTCTAGTAGTCTGGCAATGAAACTCTTAAATGGTGTAGGTTCTTTTATATCAGCCATATTTTCAGGATTTAAGTCTACTGATAAAACCAGCAAAGAAGAGCCATATAAAATGACGCAGATTGAAGAAGAAATGGTAAAAGGAATTGAAGAGAAAAGCAGTAAAGCTGGTTTTGATGTAAATATACGTTTGGTTGTGTCTAGCAAAGATCAAGAAATTGCCAAACAATATTTAGCTAATATTCAACAGTCTTTTTCGCAGTTTAATTTTTACGAATACGGTAATACGTTTGTAAACAGCGGTTCATTATTTGGAAATACATCCAATATAGCTCTAGAGTTTATATATCGTAATTTTAATGAGAGTAAAAAAATTCTTTTGAACTCCGAAGAATTAGCTAGTATGTATCACTTGCCTTTGTCGGGTGATAAAACCGCCAATATTCGTTGGCTATTGGCTAAAAAATATCCAGCTCCCATCAATTTGTCTAGCGATGGCGTGATTTTAGGTGTAAATGATTATAGGCGAGATAAAAGATTGGTGCGTTTAAAGAAAGATGATCGCCGTAGGCATGTGTATATTATTGGGACTACGGGTTCGGGCAAATCTACATTTATGCAAGAAATGGCCAAGCAAGATATACGCAACGGTGAAGGTGTGTGTGTTATTGATCCTCACGGTTCTTTAATTGAGGATATACTCCCTTGCATTCCACCAGAAAGAGCCGAGGATGTTATTTTATTTGACCCTGCGGATATAGAACGACCTATAGGTCTTAATATGCTGGAAGCTTATTCTCAAGAGGAAAAAGATTTTGTGTCTCAAGAGATGATTTCTATTTTTTATAAATTAGTTACGGATCCAGCTATGATTGGACCCATGTTTGAACATAATATGCGCAATGCTATGTTGACTTTAATGGCGGATGAAGAATATATGGGCACTTTGGTTGATATTCCGCGTATTTTTACGGATTCTGATTTTCAAAAATATAAATTACAACATGTTAAGGATGTAATGGTTAGAGCTTTTTGGGAAAAAGAAATTGCTAAAACCACTGATTATCATAAATCCGAAATGTTGGGATATTTAATTTCTAAAGTAGGAAGATTTGTGGAAAACGAAATGGTGAGAAATATAATTGGTCAAAGCAAGTCGGGTTTTAATTTTCGAGAAGTAATGGACCAGAAGAAAATTTTGTTGGTAAACTTATCCAAAGGTAAAATAGGAGAAATGCCAAGTTTTTTGTTGGGATTAATTATTGTGTCCAAGTTGCAAATTGCGGCTTTTTCTAGAGCGGAGTCATTGGGAACTAAAGATCATCCTGATTTTTACTTGTATATTGATGAGTTTCAAAATTTTGTTACAGACACTATTGCTACAATTTTATCCGAAGCCCGAAAATACAAACTTAATCTTATAATGGCTCATCAATATATTGCTCAATTAACTAACGGACAGGACACAAAAATTCGCGACGCTGTCTTTGGCAATGTTGGAACTATGGTTGCTTTTAGAGTGGGCGTGGATGATGCGGAATTAATAGCCAAACAATTCGCGCCGATTTTTAATGAATACGATGTTATCAATATTGAAAAATTTAATGCTTATGTGAGATTATTAGTAGATAATACAGCCTCGCGCGCTTTTAATTTAAAATCATCGCCTCCTAGTCGCGGAGATCCTAAAATGGCAGAAACTATACGCGAGTTGTCGCGTTTGAAATACGGTGTGCGTCGAGAAGAAATTAGCGCTGAAATTATAGAAAGAAGCAAACTAGGCTCCCCCACCGAGGAATAATTTTTAAGTTTATTTAGAGTTTAGGATTTAGAGTTTAGGATTTAGAGTTTAGGATTTAGAGTTTTATTACATATGTCTACAACACTTTATCGCAAATATCGCCCTCAAGTTTGGAAAGACTTAACTAATCAAAATCATATTAAGATTACGATTCAAAACGAAGTTGTAATGAATCGTGTGAGCCACGCGTATTTATTAGTTGGGCCGCGAGGCGTTGGTAAAACCACTACTGCCAGATTATTAGCTAAAACTGTTAATTGCTTAAATTTACAAAAAGATACTGAGCCATGTAATATTTGTGAGAATTGTATTGAAATTGTCAGGGGCAATGCTTTGGATTTAATTGAAATTGACGCCGCCTCGCACACAGGCGTGGACAATGTGCGTGAAAATATTATTGAAAATAGTAAGATTCCACCCATAAAGTGCAAGTATAAAATTTTTATTATTGACGAAGTTCACATGTTATCTACTTCAGCTTTTAATGCCTTATTAAAAATAATAGAAGAACCTCCTATTAATATTATTTTCGTTTTAGCTACGACCAATGTGTACGATGTGCCTGACACTGTCATTTCTAGGTGTCAGAGGTTTAATTTTTCTAAAGTAACTGTGGCACAAATTGTAGAACGCTTAAAATATATATCTCAACAAGAGCATATTGATATTGATTCTAAAGTGTTGTTAAATATAGCTATACAATCGGATGGATCGGTTCGAGATTCGGAAAGCGTTTTAGGACAGGTGTTTGCTTTAGGTGAACATAAGATCACTGAAGAAATGGCCTCTTTGGTTATTCCTAAATCCAACTTAAATTTAGTTTTTGAATTGTTGGTTTATATTTTATCTTCTAACACTGAAAAAGCTATTAAATTGGTTAATCAGTTGGTATCAGATGGTATTAATATAAATTTATTTATTAAGGAAACCATAGAAATAACGCGGGAATTATTATTAATTAAATGTGGAGCTGTGACTGGACAAAACAACGATAATATTCAAAATATAGAAGCTGATCTACGTTTGAATTTGATGAGATTATTAGAGGGCGTATCTTTAAATGCTATACTTAGATTATTAACCTTGTTGATTGAGCGCTTGCCGGTTTTAAGTTTAAGTCCAGTCGCTCAATTGCCTCTAGAAATGATTATTATAGAATTTCATCATAATAAAGAATAAGTTAGCGTAGTATTGTATGAGCGAGTAATGGTTCAAAGATTAACTTTTTGATTCTTGCTTATCCTTCGTAGCTTTCGCTCACCGTTGATAGCCGTAATGTCAAAACACAGCTAGGAGCGAAGGAGGAACTCTTAATTCTATTTAATATTGGGGAGTAGCCAAGTGGTAAGGCACAGCGCTCTGGACGCTGCATTCGTAGGTCCGAATCCTACCCCCCCAGCCGCGAAAAGCGGCTTCGCCGCCTCGCGG
>SBBB01000023.1 GCA_005239895.1 bacterium
CTTGGTTTGGCATTTTTGTTTTTCCTCAAGAAACAAAAAATTAAAGGGGGCAAAAAATTCAAAAGAAAAGAGCTTTTTGTGGGCGATTTTGATGTTTTTAAAAAGCAGATTTAGTATAAGTCTTTTAGTCTCTTTGTCTAGGTCTTTCTTGCTTGGATCATAGCCTTCTAAAAACTCCTCTACCCGGTTAAGATAGTCCTTTGAGCGCTCCCTGTCTATTTCTCTAACCTCTTGTAAGGCAATGAGTTTTTTAAGCTCTTCTTCCTCCTCTCTTAGGCCTTCGTTCTTCTGTTTGTAGAGTTCTTCGCTGAGCAAATTTTCCAAATAGGCGTCAGTCAATTTTGACTGCTTTTTGAGGTTACTTTCAAGCCTATTTTTGACCTTCGCAAGGTCAGTTTTTGCGCTTTCTGCAAAAACAGGAAAATTTGCCGGAGTCACGTTCATCCATCGGCTCGTTTTTAGCTTATCATTTTTAAGAAGAGTCTCTAAAATCTCCGCTACTTCTGATTCAATTTCTTGGGCCTTTACGCTTTTGTTTTTACACCTAATAAAACTCCTGTAAGGCCCCATACAGCGATACCATCTTTTCTTAGCGCCTGTGCGGTGGTTAGAAACGGAGGACAGGCCTAAATACTTATGATTACACTTGGCGCAATAAAGAATACCAGATAAAGGATAATCACTTGCCTTATTTTTCCTTTCAGTTCTTCTCTCGGCTAATTTCTTCTGGACAATTTCAAAATCTTCTTCTGAAATTATAGGTTGATGTTTACCTTGTGCGATTATGATTTTCTCTGGTGGATTCTTAATATATCTATAGCCTCTCCTTGTTTTCTGTGTCTTATCGTAATGATGAACATTCCAAACGAGCTTTCCGGTGTACATTCTGTTTTTAAGGATATCACCAATCAGCTTAGTCGTAAAAATATTTCCTTTTCTGTTTCTGTAGCCTTTGCGTGTAAGATATTCAGTAATACTGCGGATGCTCTTATCGCAAAGAAACATTGTATAAATAAGCTTAACAACTTTTACTTCCTCTTCATTTGTCTCTAAAAGTTTTTTTTCTTTGTTGTATTTATATCCATAAGGTCCATACCGAGCGCCCTGCCAATTACCTTGCTGCACTCCTTTAACCATTCCCGGGAACACCCGCTCGGCAATTCTATTTCGCTCAAATTCTGCAAAGCTGCCTAACTGTTGAAACATTAGCTTTCCGGATGATGTAGTGGTATCAAATGGCTCTGTAGCAGATTTAAACCCTACGCCGGAAGACGATAGTTCATCTACTAGGTTAAGCAGATCTTTTAGATTCCGGCTAAACCTGTCAATCTTGTACACCAAAACCAAATCAAACCGCTTTTCTTTTGCGTCTTTAAGAAGTTCTTTCAAGGCAGGGCGCTCGGTAGAATAACCGCTTATGCCGTCATCTTGATAAACTTTGAATATCTCAAGAGTTTCACGTTTAGCAAAAGATTTAAGATATTCGCGCTGTACTTCAAGCGAATATCCTTCTTTAGCCTGATCTTCGGTGGATACTCTAATGTAAGTCGCTATCTTCATCTTGAAAAAATTACTGGGAATTTTACTGTGCCGGCCGAGAAACTACTGCCATTTCTTGGAATAAAATTACAACTCAAGAGCAGTTCATCTTTTTCTTTTATATCTATTTTTTTCTTCACATTGTCTAAACGAATATGCGCTTCAAAATCCCAAGGTACTGGACTGTCTTCGAGTAGTATCATGCCCTTTTGAAATACTTTTGCTACAAGACCTAGTTCGTCCTTGTTATCAATCAATGGTGTTTCACCTGCTATATTCAACACTCCTATTAATTCCTCCTTAAAATTCAACAATAAAAACTCACGCCCCATAAGATAATTCTTCTCGGGACTTTCGTTATCAAATATGATAGAAAAATTAATCTTCATATGGTTACCACCTTGATAATAGGCTTGATAATTTGTTTTTGTATCATCTATGGTCGCTTTAACCAAAAAGATAGATGGAGTCTTATATTTAACTGGACGATGGTCCCATACCGGATTATCAGATTTAGTGGGATTAGCTATAATCTCTTGCACACAGGAACATATTTTTTTAAAAAAATCTTGGTTCGAACTACCATCAATATAATACGGTATCACTCTAAATACTGAAACATCAAAAACTTTTTCAATTTCTTCCATATCCGAACAAATCAGTATCGACCTTTTTAAAAATGCATGTCTAACGCCGAGTTCCCACATTACATTCGGATTATGGCCCCTTAAATCCGCTACTACAATATCACTTTTATATAGCTTTTCAATAATTTGAGCTGGGATGGATCCTGTCATACCTATCAAGCCTGCATGGGAGCATGTTATATTGAAACCACTATTTTCAATGCTTGGCTTAATAATGTTAAAAAATATTGTATCATTTAATGTTCGCTCTTCTGTTCCTTCCTTTCCAATAGGCATAATAACAAAACATTCATAAAGTCTTTCTGAATCTGGCTCAAACGGTCGGACAAATTCTTCTTTTCTAATTTCCCATTTAGCAATAGCACTACCTGTCTCCTCATTACCCTCTTTGCGCTGGATGGTTTTAATCAGCTCTTTTATGGAATATTTCCAGGTATCCTTTAGTTTTGACTTACTTAATAATATTCCGGTTTCTAACTGGGCCTGCTTTACCTCGGCATCTCTTTGAGCTTTTGACATGTAATGGCTTGCATAGTCATACGCACATTTTGGCAAACTTATCTCCAAAAATGGTGGTTTACGTAGTGTTGATACAATAGAATAAATTCTCTTATCAATCGCCTTCCGGACAGTAGCGGGCAAACCTATACCCTTTTTCTTATTCTCTTGATCAATAATTTCACAAAGGGCAGCAGTTTTTAAATACCCTAAACTTCTTACACTTACACCCGTGGAAGTAAATGAATGATTTTCTTTATAATATTCTAACAAGGAGGAAATATATTCTTTATCCTCTTTGAATATAGATAAATCTAAATCTTTATAGTTAGAAAGTGTCTCTTCTAAAAACTTAATAAGTTTCTGTAAACCACTGTTCAACGCATTACAAAAATCTTTATTAAAATTCACGTTTATTCTAATATCTTCTGCCCAATCGCGTTTTTCATTTAGTATTTCAGTTGAAATATCAAAACTAGGAATAAGCCCTTCTTGTCCTAAAGGAATATAAACCTGGAATTTTACTGCACTCTCAATGGTATTATAATAACTTGTACCTGTATATTCACTTAGTGCTACTTCAAAATCATCCATGATGTCACGGCCAAAAATAATCTCAACTCGTTCATCTTCAGCCTCTATATTAAAGTGATAATTAAAAAAATCTTTCTGGTGAACGGTAATCGTTCCTTCGGGAAGAAGCCTCTTAACTAAATCATTAACATATTTAACTGCTTGCTTATTCTCCATAGTCTTATTTGAGTACTTTTATAAATCTGCTTTTTAGCGCCGTAAGATGCGCGGATTGCCCGAAGGGCAAGACGCAAAAACATCAAAATCGCCCACAAAAAGCTCTTTTCTTTTGAATTTTTTGCCCCCTTTAATTTTTTGTTTCTTGAGGAAAAACAAAAATGCCAAACCAAG
>SBBB01000030.1 GCA_005239895.1 bacterium
AGGAGGAGCAACTTCTCATCTAACAGTGCATGGAAATATTATTGCTCAAGGTTTTTGTTTTGGTGGTGATTGTAGAACAAATATGGCTAGTTTTAAGGGGGACAAAGGGGATACAGGTTCTCAAGGTCCTCAGGGTATTCAAGGACCTCAAGGACCCTGGGGTCCAGCTGGACCACAGGGTCCAGCTGGAGCAGCTGGTGGTTTAGGACCAGCAGGACCAGCAGGACCAGCAGGACCGAGTGGACCAAGCGGTGTTGTTTCTGGAGAATTTTGTCTTACTAAAAAAGATGGAAAGGATTGTCCGTCTGGATTTACGCAAACCAGTCAGGTTCTTTGGTATCATCCAGATGAATTTATGTGTAATACTGCTGTGGGGTCGTCAGGTGCAGAATATTTTTGTGGACATGACGGAGCAAATTATTATATTGGAGTAAATGTTTGTTGCAATTAAACAAAATAGTTGTAGATTTATTTATTTTATTAACCGTGCTCTATATTTATATCAAAAGTGTTTCCTGACGCTTTTTTTTGTGCTATAATTACAATTAATAAATATTTATTTTATGCTTAGCACAAATGAACTTTTAGAAATTATTCGTATTGGACATTTATTAGAAGAAAATGTCCTACAACAAGCCATTCTTGAAGCTGAAAAAGATAAAAAAAGTTTACTGCAGTATATAGTGAGCGTAAATTTATTAAGCGAAGAAACAATATACAAAGGGGCTTCGTCTTATTTCAAAGTGCCATACATATCTTTAAAAAATAAACTAATTTTAAGTGATGTTTTAAATATTATTCCGGAATCAATTGCCAATATATATCAAATGGTAGTGATAGAAGTAGATGATAAAAACTTACATGTCGCGACTACGGAGCCCTATAATTTAGAGATTATAGAATTTTTAACGAAAAAAACTGGGTTGAATATTGTTATTAGTCTTACATCTCCAACTGATTTAGCTAATACTATTAGACAATATCGTCATAATTTAGCTGAGACTGAGTTTAAACAGTTTGTGGCAGTTGATGATGAGGATCTTTCTAAAACTGATATAGGATCCAAAATGAAGGCTGTAGCTAGCGATGTGTCTATAGTGAAATTAGTAGACACAATATTGGAATATGCTATTACAGGAGATGCTTCTGATATTCACATTGAGCCTGAAGAACAAAAAATCGGAGTACGATACCGCATAGATGGAATTTTAAGAAACGTAATGAACCTTCCTAAAAGCATTCAAGCGTCCATGATTTCTAGAATAAAAATTATGTCAAATTTGAAACTGGACGAACATAGAATACCTCAAGATGGTCGTTTAAGAGTTGAAACTCCAAAATATAAAATTTCTGTTAGGGTTTCTTTGATTCCGGTTTTATATGGTGAAAAAATAGTTATGCGCTTATTAAATGAAGCTAGTGAATTTTTGTCTTTAGATGTATTGGGTTTTCAAAAAGATGTATTTGAGATTATTAATAAAGCGATTAAAAAACCTCATGGAATGATTTTAACTACCGGACCAACTGGTTCAGGTAAAACCACATCTTTATATAGCATGTTAGGCGCATTAAATACACCCAGTGTAAATATTACAACGATTGAAGATCCAATTGAGTATAAAATGGCCCACATTAATCAAAGCCAAGTAAGCACAAGGGTCAACTATACTTTTGCTACAGGGCTAAGGGCGTTTTTAAGACAAGATCCAAATATTATTATGGTGGGTGAAATTAGAGATGAAGAAACAGCTTCTATAGCTATTAATGCCGCGCTTACAGGACATTTGGTTTTATCAACCCTACACACTAATGACGCGGTTACAACTATGCCTAGATTAATAGATATGGGTATACCTCCATTTTTAGTTGCGTCTACAGTTAATGTTATTATTGCCCAACGTTTGGTACGAAAAATTTGCCAAGATTGTAAAACTTCCTATACAACATCTATTAAAGAATTAGATGGCATACCATCGTTTACTTCTAAAAATATTCTTGATTACTGGAGTGGTAAGCATCCCGGAGAGACTAATCCACTTACAGATGAAAACGGAATCATCACTGCGTGGCGCGGGGTCGGATGCTCAGAATGTCATAACGGTTATAAAGGAAGAATTGGAATTTATGAAGTTATAGAAATGAATCCTAAATTTACAAAACTAATTTTAAATAAAGCTTCAACTAATGAATTAACAGATGCTATGAAAGAAGATAATATATTAACTATGGCTCAAGACGGGTGCATTAAAATTTTAGAAGGGATTACAACTATAGAAGAAGTTCTGCGCACCACCCGTGAAAATGTCATGTAAAAATACAAATATATGCCCGACCAACAAACAGAGAGTGTTTTTAGTAAAATTAATCAATTTGTACTTAGATTAAACCGGATTACTACAGTTGATAAACTTTTATTTATCCAGGAATTAGGCGTTATGTTAAAAGCTGCAGTTCCTATAGATCGCATCCTACAAAGCATTGCTCAGGATACTAAAAACCCACATTTTCAAATGATTATTCAAAATATTTGTAGTGATATACAGGGAGGCGCTTCTCTTTCAGATAGTTTAGCTAAACATCAAAATGTTTTTGGAGAAGTGTTGGTTAGTATGGTACGCGCGGGTGAAGCTAGTGGAAATTTAGATCAAACACTGGGATTTTTATACAAACAAATCAAGAAAGACCACGATATTGTTAGTAAGGCCAAGGGAGCCTTAATATATCCAAGTTTTATTTTAATGACTATTATTGGTATTGTTAGTTTTTTAATGATTAAGGTTGTTCCTCAATTGGTTTCAATTTTTGCTGGAGCTAAAATTCAATTACCCTTGGCAACGAGAATTCTTCAGACAACTAGTTATTTTATGGTAGAGCATACAAAACTCATTTTTTTAGGAGTTATTGTTTTTATTGTTATGTTTATGATTATTATGCGCACTTATAGGGGCAAGTATATTATGCATACGATTCAATTGCATTTACCGGTTATAGGCATGATTGTAAAAAAAGTTAATATTGCCAGATTTTCACGCACTATGAGTACATTGTTACGCACGGATATGTCTATTGTACAGGATTTAGAAATTACAGCTCGCACTTTAGGATCTTTGCCATATAAAGTATCTATTAATGCTATGGCTGAAAAAGTCAAAGAAGGAGCAACCTTAGAGGAGGGGGTTAAATCTGTACCACCAGTTTTATTTTCAAATGTTGTTATTCAGTTGATTAGCGTGGGAGAAGGTAGTGGAGCCTTAGATTCAGTATTAGATGAATTAGCTTCTTTTTACGAAGATGAGGTTACTCAGGTTATGAATAACCTGCCCGCCTTGATTGAGCCGATTTTAATACTTGTACTGGGGAGTGTTGTGGGTGGTATTGCCGTTGCTATTATTTTGCCAATTTATACTATACTTCAAAACACTGAGTAATCATTGTTACAAGCCTTATTTCAATCCTAATGTTTAAATATGAAAAATTATATTAAACGTACTGGTTTTTCTATAGCTGAAATTGTGGTTTCTATTGCTATGATTGGTATGATCATTTTTATGTTTTCTACGATTTTATATATACAGGAACTGAATCGTAAAGGCAGATCATTGTTGCAAGCCCATAATTTAATTGTAGAAGAACTAGAATCTCTTTCGGATGTATCGTACGAAGCCTTAGCTGCCACAAATTGTCCAGCTTCTAATCCTTGCGCATTTAAATATGTTTCGTCTAATTTTAATCCCAGGTCATGGAATATTGTTAATCAAGAATTAGTATTTTCAACATCCGCTACTACGCCCCTAGATAATAACCTTAATGGTTTATTTTTTTTAGCTGGCAATGGTTATACTAATTTTAGTCTAACAGCTAGCACAACCATTGCTAGCGCCGCGACATCTACAAGTGGAGTAGGGTTTGTGTGGCATTATCAAGACCAAAAAAATTATTATAGAGTTTATTATACTAATCTTTTGGGATCAACTTCAGATCCAATTATTGTAGAAAAGATTGTAGATGGCGCATTAGTTGGTCTAGCAAGTGTTCCCATGTCTGTGTCCTCGCCAACTAGTACCAAAAGTTTAAGGTTAGACGTAAATAATACCTCAATCAAGGTTTTTGTTGATAATATTTTAAAGGTTGATATTAATGATCCTAGGTTTATTAGTGGACCGATTGGATTATTAGGTCTAAACACTCAAGCTATAAATACCAGTACAAATGTAAGGTTTGATAATATACAAATTTCCAATATTGCTATGTGTTGTCCTGTGACTTACGCCACAAACCAGAGCTGGAATTTTAATAGTAGTCCCGTGGCTATGCCAACTGAATTACAAAGGTTTGGGTTGTACGGATTGACAGATGCTAAGAGTGAGCTAGTTATTGAAGATGCGGGGTTATCTCCTTTAAACGTAAAAAAAATAACGGCTAGAATTAGATTAAATACTGGACAAAAAGTTGAACTATATACATTAATATCAAAATATGGTCTTAATTTTAGATAGATTTAAACATTTAGATAGCAAAAATAAATTGCATACTCAAAACGGTGTTACACTTTTAGAGACTGTAATTACCATATTTATAATTGCGGTTATGATTGTAGCGTTAATAGATATATATCTAGTGTATAATGCTACGTCTAATCGTGCTATGGTTGTAAATAATATGAACTATAATCTCAACAACGGATCAGTATTGATTAGAAACTTAGTTTCTAAAGCCGATGTTATAAAAAAACAACATGTTTTTACGACCGCACTGCTTTGCACATCATCGGCAACACCCACTACTACTTGTTCAACAACCCAGGATGTTTTAGTTTTACAAATACCATCCTTAGATTCGTCTCAAAATCCAACTTCAACTTTTGATAATGCAGTTATTTATCTTGCGGATGGTATTGATAGCGATACCAAAAAAGATGAAATTTGGTATAGTTTGGAAGCCAGCCCAAATACCTATAGAACATCCATTTATAATAGGAAGATAGCAAGCTCTATAGATGCGCTGGGCTTAATCTTTCGTTATAATCATGTTGACCCAACTCAATCCACAAACGTACAGATTTTCATTAAATCTAAAGAAATTGCTTATACTCATAGAATTGAGACTTCATCTGCTGAAAGCAACACTTTAGTTAGTTTAAGAAATAGATAATATTTATGAAATCAAATAATCCCAAAGGTCAAGTTATTTTAACGGTTATTATTATGTTGTTTTTAATAGTAAACCTTACTATTATTGTGTCAAGTTTAGTATTAACACGCCATAAAACCAATAAACACAATAATCGTGCTACATTCGCTTATAGATTAGCTGAAAGTGGTATAAATAGAGCCATAGAATGTTTAAATGTAACCCCAACCTCTACATGTTCTTTTACAAATTTAGAGTTGCTGGGAACTAATAATGGAGTAAACACTGTTACAGTTGCTACGAGTTCAAATACAATTGGGACTATTACTTCAACTGGGAATTATCAGGGTATATCCAGAACTTTAAAAGTTGATATTACAACTAATTTACAAAATACACTCTTAACAAGTGATTATAATATTTTGGCTGGTGCAAATAATTTAGATATTGGTAATAATCAGCACATTCAAGGATCAGTATATGTAAATGGAAATATTATTTGTGGTTCAACAAATATAACAGCTTCAACTACTCCATTTACATTAACAGGCACAGTTTCAGGTTCGTGTCCCACTACAGTAGCTACAACCACCACAGCTGCTTTTCCTCAATTTGATCCTGAATTTTGGCGTAGACAAGCTAGTTTTGGAGGGTCTACAACTACCACGAGTATAAGTACAACAACATCGCAATTTGGACCTTTAGAATATTTAGATAATTTGACTATTGAAAACGATGTCATTGCTACTACAACCGGCACAATTTATGTGCATGGTACCCTTACTATAGGTAATAATGTTAAAATACAAAGTCATCAAAGTTTTAATCCCCGTCCGACTGTTATTGTGGCTAGAGGTAATATAATAAGTATAGGGAATAATGTAGAACTAAATAATTTACTCATAGCGTCATTGGCCTCATCTTCGTCTGCATCAACGATATCAAGTTTCAATAACGCAATTTTTAATAATGTTGTGTTTTATGCTCCGGACGGAATTGTAGAACTAAAAAATAATACTAACAATATTACCGTTAAAATTATTGGTGGTGGAGTTAAATTGGGGAATTCTGGAGCAATTCAATCGAATGCGCTCTCTAATTTTTCCACAGAATATGATATAACTAAATGGAGAGTTTCTGATAAAAGCTGGAGAGAAATTTACTAAGTTATTTTTTTATGCTTGATTATATAAAATATAAATTTCAAAAATTTGGAGGATACTTTGGAATTGGGTTGGATATGAGCGACTCTATACTAAGAGCAGTTCGTTTGTACAAATGTGGTTCTAAAATTTTTTTAGACAAAATAGAGTATATAAGAGTGCCTGATGGTTATATAATTCAAGGCGATATTAAAGAGGTTGAAAAAACACAAGATTTAATAAATACGCTCATAGGTCGTCTAGGGATTTCCACTTCTAAGAAAGAAATCGTTGTATCTTTACCAGAGGTTCATACTTTTTTAAAAATGATTCAGATTGCTAATCCAGACAATGCTAAAGCTGCAGGTGTGATTAATGAAAAAATTTTTCAATACCTACCCGTGCTTCCAGACGAAGTTTATATTGATTACCAAATTGTTTCCTATGAAATAGAGTATATATATGTATTAGTTGGAGCTTGTCCCAAACATATTGTAGATTCTTATGTAAAAATATTTACATCTATAAATTTAATACCCATTAGCCTGGATATTGAAGCCGCTGCTATTATTAGGAGTATTTTACCTGATACTACGAGTTATAATGAAGGAGCAAAACTTATTCTTGATTTGGGGCTTACGCGAACAGGATTAATATTATATGATTATAATACTATTCAGTTTACTTTAAGTTTACCACTTTCGGGGCAAACTTTAACGAATATAATTGCCAAAGAGCTTGGGGTGGATTACACCGCAGCTGAACAGGCTAAAAAAATATGCGGTTTTGATCCTGTAAAATGCCAGGGTATATTGCGCGAGATTTTATCTGACTATATCACTCAATTAATTGATGGTATAAAACACGCGGTATTGTTTTATCAGGGGCACTTTGTTCATGGGAGAGCAGTATCTCAAATTATACTTACGGGAGGAGGATCGGCGTGTCTAAATATTATAGAAACATTAAAAGAGCAATTAAATATTGATGTAATTATAGCTAATCCGTATTACAAGATTGATATTTCTAATAATGACATTTCATCTTTAGTAGACAACTCTTCGTTTGCTACAGCTATAGGCTTAGCTCTTCGCGCTTTGTCCGATGGAAATTAAATACTATTAACATATGATTACTATAAATTTATTACCAACCAACTTACGAAATCATATTTTGAAAACTAGGTTTATTTTTTTGTTTTATCAATTTTTATTAAATATTCTCGTATTTGCAATGTTATTAGCTTTGATTTTTATTGCGCTTGTTGTTTCAAAACAGTTTTATTATAATAATTTAATAGCTACAGAATCAGAAAAATTGATAGAATATACACGCCCATCTTTACAAAAGGCCAATAAAATTGCGAGTTATATAACTGCCAATAAACTTATTATAAGTGAATTAGAAACGCATCAAAAAAATTATTTTAAATTAACTACATTTTGGGGTGATTTTGCGCAAATTATACCCTCGGGAATTAAAATAACTTACATAGAATTAGATATTGTTAGCAAAGCCGTAGTAATTAAGGGCAGTGCTAGTTCACGTAAAGATTTAATTAATTTTGCAGATAAAATTAATAATTCCAATGTATTTAGTGCTATTATTTCAACTACTCAATTTGCTAGATACCAAAAAAATGAAAATATTAATTTTGAACTAAGAGATGGTATTACTTTAAAGAGGGATTAATACTGTATGGAAACTTCCAAGAATAATTTACAAAATATTTTATTATCTTATTTATTAGGTATAATTAATAATATAGGGCTTAGAATTATATTAATTTTAATAGCTTTAATTTTATTAATACAATTTGTGTTTGTGCAAGGTTATAAAGACATTCAAATCACCAATACGAATATTGGGAAATTTAAAATCGAAATGACCAAAAGACCTCAACTAGACGCTATTATTCGCGCTGGTGAATCTAAATTAGTGTTTCCATCTAAAGATAGGCTAAAAAATAATAACGATACTTTAAGCAAACTAAACAAGGTTGCTTTACCCTACAACATAAATATATTGCATTTTCAAGAAGATGTTTTAGAAAAACTAGCAGACGACAACCACGTTACTATTACACCGTCTTTTAATCCCACTAAAGAACCCCAAAGTTATGTGTTTGAGCCCCTAAATTTCAATATAAAAATTAGTGGTTCATCGACAAATGTTGGTGCATATTTAGCAGTATTAGAGCAAATGGAACATTATGTCGTATTTAGTCATATATCTGTATGGAGTGAGGGGGGAGGAAACGTAACGGCTAATGTTAGTGGTTATTTTTTGAAATCCATGCGGCCAGCTTTAGAAGATAAAAATATAGAATTATAAATATAATATTATTTTATGAGTGTTAAAATTGCTATACCCATATCTATAGTTAAAAAGTGTTTAAATTTTGGATTTTTAATAATTAGTTTATCTAGTATTGTGGCATTAATGTTATTTTACTACACTGATATTTATAGTTATAAGATAGAAAGAATATATATACCTGTGGAGATAAGCAAAATGCGCTCAAAAAAAACGACAAACAATCTGGATCTTAAAGATCAACATACATTGTCTTTATTGGAAAAATTTGAAAAAAAAGTAAATACGACACAAACCTCAAAATTAGATGCTCTATTTTTACCCTAAACCGAATCAGATCTTGACAGACGACTCTATAATTTAGAATATTATATTAGTAGTATTAAGAAGAATCATGTGAAGCGCGATTAGCTCAGTGGTAGAGCGCATCGTTGACATCGATGAGGTCGGAAGTCCGATCCTTCCATCGCGCACAAAATTTTGCGAAACAAAATTTACCTCATCTACATCCTCATCCAAAATTTCATTTCATAAAATTAAGATGACGACGAAGATGAAGAAGTCGTATGCCAGGTATTATTTTGTGAAACAAAATTTTCTTTAGTCAGCCGACCCAGGCTTCGCCAAAGGCTACGCCGAGGCGAGAGCGACATTGAAATTGCGAAGGCGACCTTCTGTTGAATAACGGGGCTTGCACTAAGTGCGTTACGTTCAAATTCGCAGTAATTGGTAATCAGTAATCCATAAATCTTACATTTTAAGTCATATATTATACCATCCTCCCCTTGCGTAATTAATTAAGATATGATATAAATAAGAAACCGAATAAACACTACAGCTTTTTAATTATTATAATTGTATAATCAAATTATGTTAACCATCAAATTAACCAGAGTAGGAAAGAAGAAGCAACCCTTTTACAGACTTATAGTGCTTGAGAAGCACAAGGATCCTTGGGGTAATTTTTTAGAAATAGTTGGAACTTATAATCCTATTACCAAAACAGCATCTATAAAATCCGACCGAGTTTTATATTGGATATCTAAAGGTTGCCAAACCACAGATACGGTCCACAATTTATTAGTATCTAATAAGATTATTTTAGCTTCTAAGAGACGCAAACACGCTGCACCCAAAAAACCAGTCGAAGTCACGGCTTAGGTTGTTAAAATATATCAAATATTGACTTTTGAGTCGTTATTTGGTATAATATAAAAACCAGACTGAAAGCCTAGCATAGAATAATTATTGGCTGTGGATAAGTCGACAGGACTGGATAGCTAAAAGTTTTTATAGTTTTAACGAGTTTATATCTTAATATGCAGGATCAAGAGTTTATTGAGCATGTTGTTAAAGCCTTGGTTAATAACCCCAACGATGTTAAGGTAGACCGCACAACAGATGATATGGGTGTTTTATTAACACTCCATGTTAATCCAAGTGATATGGGATACGTTATTGGTCGTGAAGGCAACACAGCTAAAGCATTAAGATTATTATTAAAGATTATTGGCGCTAAAAATAACGCTAGAATTAATCTAAAGATTTATGAACCCGAGGGTTCACATCCCAGACAATCTTATGCTAGTCAACAGGCAGTAGGTGTAAATGCCTAATAGCAAATACAAACACTGCAATACTTCTTAAAAAAATGCAGCTAATCATGAAAATGGTGGCTGTATTTTTTTAAAAATTCTAAAAAAACAAAAAGATTGCTTTAGTATGGCTGGTTGTATATAATATTGTTTATAATTTTTGATAGTCGCGGGATTCGTACAATGGTAGTACATCACCCTTCCAAGGTGAGGACGCCAGTTCGATTCTGGTATCCCGCTCTGGGGTGGATGTAAATAATTTAAGATATACGATATAAGATTTCAGATTTAGTGTTTAGAGTTTAGGATTTATGACCATAAGGGTGCGTAGCTCAGTGGTAGAGCACTTCACTGATAATGAAGTGGCCGAAAGTTCAATTCTTTCCGCACCCACAAAATTTTGTGAAGCCAAGTAAGTACAAAGTATACTTTGGTATTTAAGACTTGTTATGCTGCTTTGAGTAGCGTATTTTAATTGAATGCTTACGCTGCTAGTGTAGTCCTGACAGTATAAATTATGTGCTCTCTGTATATATCGAGGCAAAAAGAGGTTGAAGTTGATGAGCGAACTCCTCTGGAGATTTTGTGTATATGAGCGTATCATCACCCAACTGTTCTCTAAATACACGAATTTGTTCTTTAGGGTCTAATCTTTTAAATAAAAATTTACCAAGAACGGGAATCTTGTGTAAGTTTTGACCCCATGTAGCGGCCATTTTTCCAAGCTGTAATTTGTCAACTACTTTAGTGTAATATTCCCTCATCTCACGGGCTTTATCATAAGCGCCTAACATCTCTAATACGTTTGCAAATATGGTAACTGCTGATAAAGATACTAAACCGCCAAATTCCTTACCTGCTATTTGTTGTTGTTGAAGGACATTTACAAGGTCGTCTGGTAAACGTACAAGAGCGTAGCCAGTTTGAGTACCGTGCCCGTCTGGACGACTGATTGTTTTTTCTGACGCAGATATAACTACCTCAAAAAGTTTTCCAAGCCATGGAACATCAACTCCAAAAGCGCGCCATTTTTTATCAGAAGGAATAATTTTTTTTGCTAAGTTTCCAACCGAACGTTCTAAAAAATCTTGTTTATCAGCTGGTCGTTCGTAACTTATGATCGGAACAATACCACCATTTAAAATAAGCGGTGTTTCTGGCATTATGTCATGCACTGCCATCAAGATGCCCGGAGAAAGAGATGAAATAGCTATAGCCTCATCAACCCCGGCTTGGACTATCAACTCTTTGAGAGAAGTGACCGTTTTAGCATAAGTACTTTCGTCAGAGCCAATTGTTTTGAGTTCTAAAATAAGTCGATGACCCATTTTTTTATAGGCTGAAAAAATTTTAAAAGCTTCTTTTAGAGTAAACCTTCTTCCGCTTTTTTCCATTTCATCAGTTGACATTGCGTGTATAAAAGGTGGTAGTAAGCTGGCGCGCGCGCCTACGGCGTGAGAAATCCAAAATTCTCCATCTTTATCAATCCTAACATCAAGCTCCATAGCAAGTCGACCACTTTCTAGCGCATTTTTCATAAAAGTCGGTTCGCGCATCCAGCGTTTATCTACCAGGTTGTAATCTTGCTGATTTTTTAAAGACAGTTTAAGAATGTCAGTTGCGCGATACAAATTTTCTAGTGCGATTTGCATTTCTTTTTTAAATTCGCTACTTTGTCCCCCTTCATCTAATATTTCCTGCAGGACCTTGGCTGCATTCTGTATATCGGGAAATTGAGGATACAACTCGGCTATGGTTAGTGCCGCTTTTTTATCTTCATTATTTTCTGGAATAAACTCTATAAATTGGCTAAATTTTTCTGACATAAAATAAGCTTGGTTAGCGATTATAAAAACTTTTTTTTACTCAAGACAAAATTGAAGCAAAAATTCTGCAATGCATTTTTTGTAGTTGCAAGGTACCTTTTTTTTAAACAACTTGTACCTTTTCTAATAATATATCATAAATAGGAAAACTATTAAATATTTCGACCTTTGTTTCTTCTATTCTTCTAGCAAAACATTATGTGGACATTTTAAAGCTGTATGTATCCTTTCCTTATTATAATAATGAATTTGCTGACTAATAGCTTCAATCAACTCTCCTAAAGACGAATAACATTCCGGGGTTGCCTAATTCTAACTTAAATTCAGAATAAAACGATTCTTGATAACCATTTTCTCAGGGACTAGCTTTGGCACTCATTGAAGGTTTAATACCTAAACTTTTAAGTAGATTAAGATACTATTGACTTCGGTATTCAGACCCTTGATCAGAATGGCAGATTTGGGGCGGATCGTAAGACATTAAGGCATTTAAAAGAGCTTCTTTTTTCTCTTTTTAGTTTAGCTAACTCTAAGAGGATATTGGAGTTTTCCCCTGAACGACTTAAAAGTTATATATGGTTTTAGGAGAAACTCCATATTCCTTAGCTAAATCAACCACTTTTTCACCCTTTTCCTTGATTCTATTAGTAATATCTCTTTTTTGTTCAAGACTTAATGCTGGATATCCTTTCATATGAGTAAGTTAGTTAAATATCTTTAATTCCTATAATTAGGATATTTTAGAAAGGACAAGGTGTCTAGTTTTTGGGGCACCGGCCAATATCTGCTTAAGCCACTGTTACATTTAATTTCTCTGGAAATAGCTCCAGGATTCTTGTTAAGTGTTTTAGCTATTTCTTGCTGGGTTTTATTTGTAGCAATTCCTATGCTTATTTCCTCCCGTTTATGGACGGAGAGACGCCTATATATTTGTTTTTTCAGATGGAATGATTATATCATCCCATTGCATTAAAAGGTTGACTGGAAGAAAGAAAAACCAATTTTTAAAAAATTGGTTTTTCAAATTCATCTTATAAGCATAAGGTGTATTTTCTGTTTTGTCAACTATACTAGAAGGAAAACAGGACAAGTATTTATTTGCTAGAAGCTTTTGTTTATAGCTGGAATCCAATGTTGGTTATTCCAAGAATATTAAAACCCGGTTTTGATATATTAGGACAAAGTAGTTTGTAGTTTGTGTAAGATGTAACTACAACTTAAGATCCCAGGTAGTTCCATTTTTGTTATCACAAAGAATTATATTTACAGACTCAAGTTTTTTTCTAATTTCATCTGCTTCGGCGTAGTTTCTAGTTTGTTTGTATATATTTCTTTTTTTAATAAGATTTAAAATCTGTTTTGTGTTTAGTTTGTTTTTGGATAATTCTAATTTTTTAATTTGATTTATAACTGTCCCTGGATTTAAATCAAAAATTCCCAGCACAGCTCCTATGGTTCTAATAAAACACACATAGGCATTTACTTCTTTTAAATCTGCATCTTTGCGATCTAATATAGAATTAATATTTTTTATGGCTTTGTGTATTTGGGCTATAACCAGCACAGTATTAAAATCATTATCCATAGAAGCTTCAAATTCTTTGACTTGTTTATTGTATAATAAAACATTCATCTTTTTATTATTTTTAAGAGCGCATTCCGCTCTTTCCAGGGTTTTATAGATTTGGTACACTTTTTGATTTGCTTCCATATATCTCTCGGGTACAAATTGTATATGGGAGCGATAATGATTCGTAATTATTAAATACCTAATAACATCCGGATGATAAATTTTTAACCAGTCTTCAATTGATACGTCATTATTTAGGGATTTACTCATTTTTTCTTTACCTACCATTAATAACCCATTGTGAATCCAATAATTAGCGAATTTGCCACTATTTACAGCTTCGCTTTGAGCAATTTCATTTTCATGATGAGGAAAAACCAAATCTCCACCACCGCCATGAATATCAAAATGTTCTCCTAAGAACTTTTTACTCATAGCAGAACACTCTATATGCCAGCCTGGTCTGCCTAACCCAAAAGGAGACTTCCAGCTAAAACCTTCGTCTTGACAAGCTTTCCATAAAGCAAAATCTAAAGCATCTTGTTTATCGTCATTAATTTCTTTGCGCGTTCCATGTTTAAGTTCTTTAATATTTTGATTAGAAAGTTTTCCGTAAGTTTTACATTTTTTGACAGAATAATAAACATTACCTTTTATAGTCTGGTACGCGAAACCCTCTTCAATTAAATTTTGAATAAATTTAATAATGTAGGGGATAGTGTCGGATACCTTAGGCTCATAATTCGCTTTTCTAGTTTTTAATATTTTAAAATCTTTGTTGCATCTGTTTATTATATTTTTTGAGTGTTGTAAGGGTGGAATACCAATTTCTTGCGCAGCATTTATTATTTTGTCATCAATATCAGTATAATTACGCACATAAGTTACTTTATTTCCTTTGTATTCAAAATATCTTCGGATGATATCAAAAATAATAGCTTGCATGGCATGACCTAAATGAGATGGTTTGTAGGGGGTAACACCGCATCCATACATTTTTATAGTATTATTTTTTATAGGTATAAACTTTTCTTTGCGACGATTTAAAGTATTATAAATTTGCATATATTTGATTTTTTAGTACTAATTAAGGAACTACTTCCCATTCAGCGTCTTCATATTCTCCTATTTTTATAAATTCTCCAAATTTATGATGTTCGTAAACTATTTTATGTGTTACTTCGTCAACGCTTTCTAACTCTGCCATTACTTTGTCTCGCGCTTCCTTTGATTCCCATTCCGCAATTGCCAATAATGTGTTTGGATCTCCAATTTTTCGATGTAATCGCGTATTACGAGCTCCTGATTTTTGTTGAATTATCTCACTGCCACGTTTCCATGCAGCAGCGTATTCTTCTACAGTATGACCAATCTTAATTTTTATTTCAAAAATATATTTCATTGATGTAAAAGCTAGTTATTGGTTACTAATTACTGTAAGTTTGAGTAATTGTATTTTGGGTGAGTAGTTTGTATTTAGGTAAATTTTTTTACTAGTAAAAAAATTTGTGGACCTACGGGGAATCGAACCCCGATCTTCTCCATGCCATGGAGATGTTCTGCCACTATACCATAGGCCCTTGAATCTATAATAATATATCTTTTATTAGGTTTTATAGCAATACGCGCCATAATAAAATAGCGCGACCATTACAGTCACGCTATTTTATTGAGAAAGTTTTTAGTAATCCATGCCACCCATGCCACCCATGCCCATGCCTGGACCCATGCCACCCGGCATGCCGCCAGCTTTATCTTCTTTAGGAATATCTGTTACGAGGGCTTCAGTCGTAATAAGCATAGCTGCGATAGACACAGCGTTTTGCAAAGCTGATCTAGTTACTTTAAGAGGATCAACAATACCACTCACAATTAAATCTTCATAAGTGTCTTTAGCTGCATTATAACCAAAATTGCCTTGCAACTTACGAGTTTCTTCAACTACAACTGAACCATCTTTGCCAGCATTGGTTGCAATTTGACGAATAGGAGCTTCCAGGGCTTTGCGCAAAATATCAATGCTTACTTTTTCAGCGCCGGTTAAGTGTAATTTTTCTAAAGCTGAAATTGAACGTAAAAGAGCTACACCACCACCAACTACAATGCCTTCTTCTACCGCAGCTCTGGTAGCTGAAAGAGCGTCTTCAATTCTATGTTTCTTTTCTTTCATTTCAGTTTCCGTGGCAGCGCCAATTTTTAATATAGCTACACCCCCGGACAATTTCGCTAATCTTTCTTGTAATTTTTCTTTATCAAAATCTGAGGTTGCTAATTCAGATTCTTTGCGAATTTGAGCAATTCTAGCTTGAATCTTGTCCTGAGATCCCTTGCCATCTACAATAGTTGTTAATTCTTTAGTAACAATAATTTTATGGCAACTACCTAAATGTTCCATAGTTACATTTTCTAGTTTCAAACCCACTTCTTCAGAAATTACTTTACTACCAGTTAAAATTGCAATATCTTCTAACATTTCTTTGCGTCTATCTCCAAAACCTGGAGCTTTGATTGCCACAGTATTAAATATTCCCCGTAATTTATTTACAACTAAAGTAGCCAAAGCTTCACCATCCACATCTTCAGCAATGATTACTAATTCTTTGTCTCCGTTTTTCGCCATTTTTTCTAAAAGAGGCAAAATATCTTTTAGAGCTGAAATCTTTTTATCGGTAATTAAAATTTTTGGATTTTTGTATTCAGCTTCCATACGATCCGGACTAGTAATCATATAAGGAGAAACATATCCTTTATCAAACTGCATACCCTCCACAACCTCTTTTTCAATACCAAAAGATTGAGATTCTTCAACCGTAATAACACCATCTTTGCCGACTACGTTCATAGCCTCGGCAATAATATCTCCAATTTCTTTGTCATTAGCTGAAATTGCCGCTACTTGAGCGATTTCTTCTTTAGTGGAAATAGGCTTGGCTATTTTTTTTAATTCAGCGATTACTGTAGCTAGGGCTTTTTCTAATCCTCTTTTTAATTCCATAGGATTAGATCCCGCGGCTACATTTTTAAGTCCATCAATAATTAAAGCTTGGGCTAAAACCGTGGCAGTTGTAGTGCCGTCTCCAGCAATATCATTGGTTTTAGTCGCGACTTCTTTAACTAATTCAGCTCCTACATTTTCATATTTATCTTCTAGTTCAATTTCTTTAGCAATGGTAACCCCGTCGTTTGTGATGGTGGGAGAACCAAAACCTCTGTCTAGAGCTACATTGCGCCCCTTGGGCCCTAAAGTAACCTTAACAACATTGCTAAGCTTATCTACTCCGCGTCGTAAAGCAGCTCGAGCATTTTCATCGAATAAGATTTGTTTTGCCATATCTTTTAAAATTAAAATTAATTAAATTTAGCTATTGGGAAATAATAGCTAAAACATCCGATTCCGCAATAATCAAAAATTCTTGATTATCTACAGTAATCTCATCTGGACTATATTTTTTAAATACAACTTTGTCGCCAATTTTAACACTCATAAAACTGCGCGATCCGTTGTCTAATAATTTACCAGGACCAATCGCCATGACTTCTCCAGTTTCAGATTTTTCTTTACTAATTGTGTCTGGCAACACGATACCTGATAAAGTTGTGGTTGGTTCTGTAATAGGCTTAACCACAATATGATCTCCTAATGGTTGCAATTTCATATATTACCCCCTTTCTACTCCTTATTGATTTGATTCATTATGGACTAAATTAGATATTCATTTATTATCTGTTTCAGCATTATAAAATAAAATATAAAATAAGTCAAGAGTGGCTAGTGGCTTGTTTTTGTATTCAAAATATTGTATCCTACTATTGCTTGTCAGTTGTTATTTGTCAGTTGTTATTTGTCATTTATAATTTACTAAATATGTTGGGAATTTTTGATTCGGGAGTTGGCGGTCTTACTGTTGTAAAAGAATTACAAAAAAGAATACCAAATTTAGATTTTGTTTATTTTGGAGACACGGCGCGATCGCCTTACGGAACCAAGAGTCAAGATACAATTTTTAGATATGCCGAAGAAAGTGTGCAATTTTTAATCACTCAAGGCGCAACTGTGATTGCTATAGCCTGCAATACTGTATCGGCTATTGCCTTAGATTATTTAAGAAAGAAATTTAAACTATCATTTTTAGATGTTATTAATCCCATAGTAAACACAGCCTTAAAATCTAGCCAACATAAAAAAATAGGAGTTATAGGTACATCTACTACCATTAGAAGCAAAATATATAATACTATCTTGACACAACGCGATTCGCATGCCACAATATTTGAAATCAGCGCGCCACTTTTAGTGCCCTTAGTAGAAGAGGGTTTTATTAATAGAAGTGAAACCCGTAGAATTATTAAGTATTATTTGCGCCCCTTAAAATTAGCACATATTGATACACTTATTTTAGCTTGTACGCATTATCCATTTTTGACTAAAGCTATACACAGTATTATGGGTAAACAGGTTAAGATTCTTAATCCCAGTGAAAGCTTAGTTGTTGAAAATTTAGCTTTTTTAAAAACTTTAGATCAAAACAATGATCAAAAGTTTTATGTATCTGATGATCCTGATAAATTTCGCAAGACTATGTTTCAATGGCTTAGAAAGAGCGCTCAAGTGCAAAATATTAGCGCGATTATAAAAAATTAAAATCATAAATATATAAAAGACAATTGACATAACCACATATTTTTATAAAAATATTAATTTATCGTCTATGCAAAATATAAATAATTTTATAACTATCAAGGGCGCCAGAGTGCATAATTTAAAAAATATTGATATAGACATTCCTCGCAATAAGCTTGTGGTTTTTACGGGATTATCAGGATCAGGTAAATCTTCTTTAGCCTTTGATACTATT
Source organism: bacterium (assembly GCA_005239895.1). GTDB lineage: Bacteria > Patescibacteriota > Patescibacteriia > SBBB01 > SBBB01 > SBBB01. Next base: position 18,436 of record SBBB01000030.1, read on the forward strand.
TACGCTGAAGGACAACGAAGATATGCTGAAAGTTTATCAGTGTACGCGCGACAATTTTTGGGTCTTATGAACAAGCCTGATGTTGATCAAATTGACGGTTTGTCACCGACCATTGCCATTGATCAAAGTACGATCTCTAATAATCCACGCTCTACTGTGGGAACTATTACTGAAATTTATGATTATTTGCGTTTATTGTTCGCTAAAATTGGTCAACCTCATTGTCCTAGGTGCGGAATGGAAATTTCTAAACAAACCACTGAGCAAGTTACTCAACATATTTTGCAAATTTACATTGGGACTTCTATATTAATTTTAGCGCCTCTAATTATAAATCAAAAAGGTGAGTATAAGCACATTGTTGAGAACGTTAAAAAGACAAAATATAATAAAATCCGCATTGATAAAGAGATATTTACTACGGAAGAGGTTGAAGATATTGTTTTAGATAAAGACCAGCCGCACAATATTGAAATTGTAATTGAGCAATTAGAATTATGCGCCGGATTAATTGACCCCATTAAAACTCAAGAAGTTGTAGAAGTAGCCATAAACCTGGGCAATGGGTTGGTTATGATAGAAAAAATTAAAGATAGTCATGATAAAAGTTCTCTTAAAATTCCAACCACAGCAGTGTTTAGTAAAGATTTGTTTTGTTTGAAGTGCAACCTAGGCTTGCAAAAACTTGAAACTCGTAATTTTTCTTTTAATAGCCCGCATGGAGCTTGTGGTAAGTGTAAGGGCATGGGAACAAACTTAGAAATTGATCCCGATTTAATTATTCCTAATAAAAAATTAACCATTGCCGAGGGGGCTATCTTTGCTTACACCAAAGCTATTATGGGATATAAATATAATTTAGAATTATTAGATAATTTTATTAATGAGTATGGGTTTTCAGTCAATACACCCATACAAGAGCTTACAACCAAGCAAATGGACATTTTATTATATAATAACAATGGTAATCACAATAATGGTACTCAAAGTCGCGCTGAGAAAGCTTCTAATAATGGATCAGCTTTGGTTTATAGTGGAATTGTAAACGAGCTTGAGAGTCGTTATTTAGAAACTGATTCGGACTATACTAGACAAGAAATTGAGAAATATATGCGCGTAAAAGTATGCCCGCTTTGTAATGGCAAACGTTTAAAACAAGAATCTTTGGGTGTTACCGTGGTAGGTAAAAATATACACGACATAGTATCTATGACTATTGAGGATTTAATTAATTTTATAAATCAAATATTAGAGCCTCAATCTACAACACCTAAATCTGTCAAAACAAATAAAACAAATAAGTTTGGTAATAAAACCAGTGATAAGATTGATTCTAATGACAATCAGCTTACTGAACAAAACAGACTAATAGGTAGTCAAATTTTTCAAGAAATAAATAAGCGGCTTATTCTTTTAAAAAACGTAAGTTTGGATTATTTAACTTTAAATAGAAGCGCGACAACTTTGTCTCGCGGAGAGTCTCAAAGAATTCGTTTAGCTACACAGTTATGTTCATCTTTGGTTGGGGTTGTATACGTATTAGATGAACCGTCTATAGGTTTGCACCCCCATAATAATGCCCAACTAATTAACGCTTTATTGCAATTGCGCGACCAAGGAAACACAGTGTTAGTCGTTGAGCATGATACAGAAACGATCATGGTGGCTGATTATATTGTTGATATTGGTCCGGGAGCAGGAGAAAATGGTGGGCAAGTCATAGCCAAGGGCACGCCTAAACAATTGATGAACAATAAGTCATCTCTTATTGGACAATATTTAAGCCGTAAGTTAACCATTGAACCATCAAAAGTATTACACAAGGGATTAGGGGTAAATTTAGTTATCAAAGGTGCATCTGAATTTAATTTGAAAAATATAGATGCATCCATTCCTTTAGGTAAATTAGTTGTGGTTACAGGGGTATCCGGATCAGGTAAATCCACTTTGATTACCAATATATTAGCCAAAGCCTTAAGTCATAAATTTTATGGATCTAAAGAATTACCCGGAAAACATAAAACGATTTTAGGGATGGAGTACTTAGATAAAATTATTACCATTGATCAATCTCCCATCGGTAGAACTCCTCGATCCAACCCCGCTACTTATACGGGATTATTTACTTATATTAGAGATATATTTTCTCAATTACCAGAGGCTAAAGTGCGAGGATATGATCCTGGTAAGTTTAGTTTTAATGTTGTGGGCGGTAGATGCGAAACTTGTCAAGGAGATGGTTTGGTAAAGATTGCCATGCAATTTTTATCAGATGTATATATTGATTGTGAAGAATGCCATGGAACGCGTTATCAGGCTGATTCTTTAGAAATATATTATAAAGGTAAAAATATTTCTGATATTTTAAACATGAATGTTGAAACTGGTTTGCAGTTTTTTAAACACGTACCATCTATTACCACCAAATTAGAAATTTTAGAACAAGTTGGTTTGGGTTATATGAAATTAGGGCAATCCGCTACGTCTCTTTCGGGCGGTGAAGCCCAAAGGATTAAATTAGGTACAGAGTTAAGTCGAAGATCAACTGGTAAGACCTTGTATATTTTGGACGAACCAACCACAGGGTTGCATTTTGAAGATGTGCGCAAATTATTAAATATTTTAAACCAGCTGGTGGAAAAAAATAATTCTGTGATTGTTATTGAGCACAATTTAGATATTATTAAATGCGCGGATTGGATTCTTGATCTTGGTCCGGATGGTGGTAATAAAGGTGGACAAATAGTTGGAGCTGGCATGCCGCGTGATATTATGAAAATTAAAAATAGTTATACGGGACAAGCTCTTAAAAAGTATTTAAAGGGTTGATTCGTTTTGTAGTAGTTACTTAGTAGTTTCGCTACTAAGTAGTAGCGAAACTACTAAGTCATATCATAACAAAAATCGTCCTGTAAGGGACGATTTTTGTTGTTTAATTTAAATTCAATGAAAAAACCTTTATGTATTAAGGTGTAATACCGCCTGGTTTAACTGTGTGTAGTCCAGCGGCTAAACCACCTGTAGCTGATTCCAAGGTAAAGGTTATTGAATAATCAGTATCTCCTGTAGCAGCTTTGGTGTATGTATAGGCAGAGCCATTTGGTGCTGGATTAGCAGGTACTAATTCCATATTAGTAATACCAGATACAACAGTTGAAAAACCAGAACCGGTTGATAATTTAGTTGCAGTACCAGTTCCTAAAACTAAACCTGTGCCAGGAGGATAAGTATTCATTTCAGTATAGTATAATTCTAAGGCTGTTTGTAATTGTTTCATATCGGCAACTCTCTTACCATCTCTAGATTTCAATCTAGCATTGTTTAAAGCAATAACAGCGATGGTTGCTAAAATTCCAATAATAGCAATAACAACCAACAATTCAATAAGCGTAAAACCTTTATTTTTTAATGTTTTTGTCATTATTAACACCCCCCTTCTAAATAGAAGTTTAAAAATTTATAATCAAAATTTATTACTAGAAGCAAATGCTTCTAGCTTCTAATTCAAAACCTTAATAAAATTATAACATAATTTTTGTAAGAAAAATATTGATAATAATATTTAGTTATCCACAGGAATAAAAAGTAGAAAGTAGAAAGTTGCTTATTTTATAAACTTTCTATTCTCTATTTTGAATATTTCTATGACTAAGCCTGTGAATACGGGATCATTTTTAATATCTGGGTATTCATTTATATTTTTTAATAAAGTTTGTTTAGCTTCTTTGAACTTATTTGTTTTGTATTGAATTAAGGCTATTTGATTAAATAGCAAAGCGCGGTTTTGCTTGTCTTGCGTAGAATCCAGCATGAGATTAGCCAGTAGCATTGATTCTGTATAATGAGGATTGTTAGTATAATTTTGTATTATATATATAAAGTCTTCAACATTAGAACCAGTTTTGTATTGATTATATAAAGTTAGTTCTTGTTTAGCTTCTTCCAAAGAATTAAATAGCATATAAACAAAACTCATATTTAATCTATTTAAAGCTGATTTAGGATTTAATTCAATTAATTTTTTTGAAGTATTTAATATTTCAGCATTGTTTTTAGTAGTATTATAAGTATCTAATAACGCCCAATATGTTTCTTGTCTACGGGGGGCAATTTTAGATGCGAGATGTAATTTAGACCGAGCATCTTCAGAGTATTTTTTATCAAATCTAGACAACATACTATAAGTAATGCCCATGTTATAAGACGCCCAATAGTTTGCTGAGTTTTGATTATATAAAATATCCAATTCTTTTAATACAATTTGTTCGTAAATATTAATTACAAAAGGTCTGGCGCTTATTGGAATTTTTTTTAAATGTATATTCATAGAGTCACCTATCATTTGAGTGATGCGCCAGCGCAATAAATGTCCTTGAACAGGATTAAGATCAACAAGCTTATTATAATACTTCAAACTAGTTTTCATTTTAAAAATTATATCTTTGCCTGTAGCTTCAGCTTGAAGCCGCCGGATATAGTCAGATCCTATTATGGTTTTAATATTTACGAACCAAATAATATAGAAACACGCGATTAGAGTAATAGTAACAATAAAAACTGATGCGTTAAAAGGTAATTTAATTAAAACAGTTTTTATTACATTATTTTTTCTTTCTTCAGTGATTATATTTTTAATACCTATAGAATTAATATATCCTAGGATTAGAAAAAAAACTATATAAGAAGTAATCGTGTCAAATAAAAATAAATTTTGCGCAAAATATCCACCCAACAAACCATACCATATAGCACTTGCGTCTGGTTTTATAATATTATTTTTCTTTAACCATCGTAGTTTTAATAATATAGTTATCCAGATTAATAAATAAGCTAATAATCCAATTATTCCGCCATTTGCTAATCTTTCTAAAAGAAAATTATGTGGTCTATCCACAACAGCCTCATTGGCTTTATGATTATATAAAATAGGGTCGTAATATTTATCACTCACTAGATAAAAATTTTCTTCACCCCAGCCTAATAATGGTTTTTCATTAAATCCTCGAAAAGTAATTTCATTAAAAATTAAGCGATTTCGTATAGTAATATCAGTTAATTTATAGTTAAAAAGTCTTTCTATATTTTTAGATGGATATAATTGAATCAACCCCAAAATAATTAAACCTATGATAAATATACCAGAGACAGCGTATAAGATTTTTTTACTTAATTTAATGTTGTTTCTTAAAAATATAATTATTAAAAAACCAAATACCAAACCAACAAACGCTCCACGAGTAGCTGTTAAAAACAAGACATATAATTCTGCTATAAAAATAATATATAGTAATCTTTTTCTTTTACTGTTTAGGAAATCAGAATTTAATAGCACAACTATCAAAAAAATATGCAACAAAATATAGGTTGCGAAAAATGCCGGATTGCCAATAGTTCCCATGGATCGATCGGCTTGATATAAAAGTTTTTCATTCCATAAACTAAAATGCTGGCCCAGGGCTAATATAGTGTTTATAAAACTAGCTATAATACTGAGATAAAAAAAACGCAACCAATTTTCTTGTTTATTAAACACAGCGGTTGTAATTAAGAAAAATATTCCAAAATGTAAAAACATGAATACTCCTCCAAATCTATTAATTTCACCCCAAAAACTGCGATACCAATCCGCGCTTGTAAAATTAGATATTATTAAAGCTACAATCCATAATAATAAGGCCATGGTAATGCCACTAGTCCGAGGTTTATATTTCGCGAAGTTAAATATTAATAAGCCAATATAAACTATCAGCATTACTTCAACTAGTATTTTAAAAACATGAGCAATAATAAACTCAACGTTTATTAAAAATGGAGCAACTGGAACAAGAGGTAAAAATAAAATTATTATTACTAAATATTTCAGTAAGTTAATATAACTTGCTTCTTGTTTAAATATAGAAATCATAAATATAGAAAGCATAAATTAGTAATCGGTAATTAGTAATCGGTAATCGGTAATTAGTAACTCGTAAATCGTAACTAGTAATCGGTAATTTCTAATGCCTAAAGCCTAATTCCTAATGCCTGAATTCTTTTAAACTATCTACCTAAGCAGCGTACGCAAATATACAATGTTTTTAACATAATTTTTAAATCTAATATTATAGAAGCGTGTTTAATATAATATAAATCATAACAAAGTTTGATGGTAGAGTCTTCTACGGATGCTCCGTAAGTATAGTTAATTTGAGCCCAACCCGTAATACCAGGCAATACCTGGTGACGTAGATTATAGTAAGGTATATCTTGTTCTAAATATTTTGTAAACTCCGGGCGTTCCGGTCGTGGACCAACAAAGCTCATATCTCCTTTTATAATATTGATTAATTGAGGTAACTCGTCTAAGCGGGTTTTGCGTAAAAAATTACCAACTAACGTAATACGGCTATCATTAACTTGGGCCCACTTAGCTTCATTAGTTTCTGCGTTTTTTATCATAGTGCGAAATTTATACACTATAAAATGTTTATTATTTTTTCCTACGCGTTTGTGAGTATAAATAATAGGCCAACCATTTAAAAGCAAAATTATTAGACCAACCATGATCATTAATGGCAAGGTTATTATAAACATTAAACTAGCGACAATAATATCAATGATGCGTTTGCAGGCGTTGTATATCTGATATTGTTTGGAATTACCCGTAAAGTGTAGTAAAAACCATGGTTTGTCAATTAAAAATAAAGGCACTTTTTTGCATACGGTTTCATAAAAATGATAGATTTCTTGAAAACCCATGCCCGTGGATTTAAAATTGTAAAATTGTTTTAAAATATTCGAGGTATAATTAGTTGTTGATTCAATAATTACAACATCCGGTTTTTCAAGACCATTAAAAGAGTAGTTTTTAGGATTAAAATCCGAAGATTCGTTTTTCCATAAAGTATAACCAAGTACAGGATTGTGGATTATAATATTTTTTAATTCATCGGTTTCTTTTCCGTTCGTTAAAAACAATATTTTTAAATTTGATATTGAATTTTTAAATACATTATTAAATAGTAATCGGTATATAAATATTAGCGCTGCGGATATAACCACAATTATAATTAAGTTTGTTTTAGGGTTTATAATTGAATCAGTTTTAAAGTAAAAAAATAATGAACTAATAACTATATTAAAAATAGATGCTATAATAATATCAGTTGCTAGCTCCATTTTCATTCGCAGGCGATATAGACTGTAAAGACCAAAAGCGTAAAAAATGACAATCCAGATTAAAAACAAGGGTGTGAAAAACAACAAATGGTGCTCAAAATTTGCGCTTAATCTATCGCTATATCTATATAAAAGAGTGGAAATAAGGGCTATATAAAAGACAATAATATCTGTTAAAACTAGGGTTAAGGCTTTAAAATCGCTATGAATAAACATAGTTTTATTAATAAATTATACTAAATATACATTATACTACAATTATCTATGTTATACGTGTCCTTTATTTTCGGTTTAATAATTGGGAGTTTTTTAAATGTTGTAATTTTTAGAGTATATAATCAGGAATCATTGTGGTGGTCAAGGTCGCGTTGTTTACAATGCAATCATATTATTAAATGGTATGACAATATTCCTATATTTAGTTTTTTGAGATTACAAGGTAAGTGCAGATATTGTAAACACAAGATATCTTGGCAATATCCCTTAGTTGAATTAAGTTGTGCTATATTATTTACAATTACAGCCTGGCAATTTAATGACAACCCGGAGTTAAATAATTTAATGCTATGGAGAAATTTATTATTTATAAGTATTTTAATAGTGATTTTTGTTATGGATTTTAATTGGTATGTTATTTTGGATGTTATTACTTTGCCATCTATATTAATAGTTATATTAATAAATTTATATCTTGGGTTTGGTTTTAAAAATTTAGGATTAGCAATGTTTATTGGTTTTATATTTTTCTTTTTGCAGTGGATTATATCAAGTGGTAAATGGTTAGGAGCGGGTGATATTAGAATGGGGGCTTTAATGGGAGCTATGCTGGGTTATCCAGCTATAATAATAGCTTTATTTTTATCTTATATTATAGGCGGCGTGTTTAGCCTTGGTTTATTAATCAGAAAAACTAAACAGTTAGATAGCCAAATACCCTTAGGAACTTTTTTATCTATTGGTACGATTTTAGAATTACTGTTTAACATACATGATAAATTTGTAATTTTTTAAATATGCAAACACCTCCCAAGGACATAATACAGAGAATTAAAAAATTGCGCGAAGAAATTAATCGTTTGAGATATTTATATCATGTGTTAGATCAGCCGGAAATAAATGAATCAGCTTTAGATTCATTAAAAAACGAGCTTGTCAAATTAGAAGAGCTGTATCCTCAACTAATAACTTCAGATTCTCCAACCCAAAGAGTTGGTGGACAACGTTTAGAAAAATTTAATAAAGTGAAACACGCCATTCAACAATGGTCGTTTAATGATGCGTTCACAATTGAAGATATGGAAAAATTTGACCAGCGAGTGCGTAAATTATGCGAAGATATAACCAATGAAATAGACTATGATGTGGAGCTTAAAATTGACGGTTGTCATATTGTGCTAACTTACAAAGCAGGTTTATTGATTTTGGCTGCCACGAGGGGTGATGGAGTTATAGGCGAAGATGTGACGCAAAATATCAAAACCATTGAAAGTGTTCCACTACGTCTAAATCAAAATTGCGATATTACGGTAGAGGGTGAAATTTGGATGTCTAAAAAAATATTGAATAAAATTAATAAAGAGCGTCAAAAGCAAAATGAGCCTCTTTTAGCAAACACACGCAATGCCGCAGCTGGAGGGTTACGACAATTAGATTCCAAGGTGACAGCGGAACGACATTTAGATAGTTTTATTTATGATATTAGTCGGGCTAATTTTGAGTTGCCAAAAACCCAAATTGAAGAATTGAAATTATTGCAGACTTTAGGTTTTAAAGTTAATTCGCACTACAAACATTGTAAAAACATCCAAGAAGTAATAAATATGTGGCAGGCTTGGGCTAAAAAAGTAGATAATGAAGATTATGGAATAGATGGGTTGGCTGTAAAAATAAATCAAGTATCAATTCAACGTCAACTTGGACATACTGGTAAAGCCCCACGTTCTTGTATAGCATTTAAATTTCCCGGAACCCAAATCACAACTGTAGTTGAAGATATACAAGTACAAGTGGGTCGTACAGGCGCATTAACGCCCATCGCTATTTTGAAACCCATAAGCTTAAACGGCACAACTGTTAGTCGCGCTACATTGCACAATATAGATGAAATAGAAAAATTAGATGTTTGGATTGGAGACACGGTTATAATTCAAAAAGCAGGAGAGGTAATTCCAGATATTATTAAAGTTTTGAAAAACCTACGGCCTGATAATGCTAGAAAGTTTTTAATACCAAAACAATGCCCTATTTGTTTAAGCCCAACAGAGCACAGGCAAATTTTGGACTCCAAAAAACAAACTTCGTCAGTTTTGTATTGCTCCAATAAACAATGTTTCGCTCAATTACAAAAACATTTAGAATATTTTGTGTCTAAAAATTGTTTTGATATGAGGGGAGTAGGTGGTAAAATATTGGAAAGATTGATGACAATTGGTCTAGTGCGCACAGAAGCTGATTTATTTCATATTACTTTTCAAGATTTAGAAGCTTTGGATAGGTTTGGTGAAAAATCTAGTCAAAATGTAATTAACACTATTAATTCCAGCAAACAAATTATATTGTCTAAATTTATCACTAGTTTAGGCATATCCCATTTAGGTAAAGAAAATGCTAGCCAGTTGGCCAAACGTTTTAATAGTTATTCCATAAAAACTCCTCTAGATTTATGGACTGCTATGAAAAATGAGAAATTAGATAATATACCTGGTTTTGGTCCTAAAACAACCCAAGGATTGCGAGAATATTTTAACAAATCATCTAATCATAACTTATTTCAAAATTTAACTCATGCTAAAATTGTAATAGTTCAGCCTAATTACACGAGCCAGCTCTCAAAGCTGGAGAATAAGAAATTTGTGCTTACGGGAACTTTAAACACCTTGACTAGAGCTGAGGCTCATAATAAAATCATTGAATTGGGAGGTAGGGCATCTGATACAGTTACTAAAGATGTAGATTTCCTTGTGGCTGGACCTGGATCGGGGAGTAAAATTCTTAAAGCCCAGAAATTAGGAATTCCAATTTTAAATGAATCTCAATTTTTAAAAATGCTAAAATAATTTTTGTTAATCTATAATTATGCCAAGAACTAAAAAAAATTTGGACACTAATGAGGCGCCACGTCAGGTTAAAAAAAAGAATTCTCCCAAAACAAATGTAATTGAGTTAAAGTCAGATTTAATTGCCAAGACAGCTAGAGAAGAAAAAATTGAAGAAATGTCTTGGTCATTTCCTGAATATCAACAACACGAAAGATCTGATAATTGGTATAAAATATTCGGCGCTACGATTATTATTTTGATCGCTTATAGTTTGTGGGTTAAAAATTTTTCATTTATTTTTTTAATTTTAATCTGCGCTATTATTTTAATTCTTAGACAGCAAGAGTCATTGACTATTTTAACAAAATTAACACATAATGGTGTGCACTTAGGGAATACGATTTACTATTATAAAGATTTGAAAAATTTTTGGATTATTTATGAATCGTCAAAAATAAAAACTTTATATTTTCGTTTTAAGTCTTTAACTAAATTGGATTTAATTATTCCTTTAGCTGACCAAAATCCCGTAGAAGTGCGCGCTTTTTTGCTTCAATATATGGATGAAGATTTGCATCAAAATCACGAATCTTTAAGCGAAGTTTTAGAACGCGTGTTAAAATTATAATATTAGTCCCTGTAGCTCAACGGATAGAGCGTGGCCCTGCGAAGGCTAAGATCGAGGTTCAATTCCTCGTGGGGACACAAAAATTTTTCATTTCATTCAAAATTTAGAGTAGTTAGTAGTTGGTAATTAGTAATTAGGGTTAAGGTATAGATTATTTTTAGAAAAATTTTCCCTAAATACTAAGTACTCATCCAAAGTACATTTCATTCAAAATTTTGAGTAGTTAGTAATTAGTATTTTGTAATTAGGGCGGTGTATATTTTATTTTTTAACAAAAAATATTTAAGATACACTAGTCGCCTGCAATATTTATATTCTATTAAAATTTAAGTTCTCGATAAGTTGGAACAGAAATAACCAATTCTGCAAGAGGTGGCTGACTGTAACCTTCAATAGACGCACTAGTAATTCTACTGCACATAATGTCGTATCCATCATACGGTTGTCCAGTTTCAGGATTAGTTAAACATAATTATTTTACGCGGAATTAGTTTTTTTTATGGAGTTCTGAAAATAAGGCCACAGCGTGGCTAAAATCTTTTTCAGCCATTAAAAAAATTATTTCTGTGTAAGTAGACACAATTTCCGCAATATTTATACGCGCTCGCGCTAAAACCAAAATAAGAGAAAACAAAGTGTTGGGTATATAAAAATGTTTAGCGTCAAATGAAATTCCAATCGCGGCTAAATCCTTTAAAATAAATTTAGGTTTTGTTTTAAAATGTTTCAATACTTTGCCCACTAAATTAGATGAACACACTATATTAAGTTCAGTCGTACCTACAGTGGTTGTAAAAAAATCATAACCAGTGATAGATATTTTTTTATGAAATGATTCCAATTGACAAATCAAAGCATTAGTATTTTCGTAAATTATTTCTGACAAAGGTAGTTTGGTAGTAATATTTGTAATCGCAACTTCTTGTATCAGTGGTTTTTCTTTTTTAAATTCTTTTTGAAGACGCGAAAGAGAAACAACCAAACTATTAATAGTTACATCTTTTTTAGTAAGCTCTTCAACCTGAGAGCGTATACTCTGAGCATAACCACTCATATTCATATAATCATTAGTGAGAGCGTGGTAGGCTTCGATTTCTTTTAATAATATATCACGTACAATAGGTTGTATTTTAATCATATTTTATAATATAACAAATATTACAAATTGTGTAAATTGTCGTGTAAATGTTGAAAAATTTGACTTCAAAATACTACAATATTAAAATTTGAAAATGAACACGATTATTGTTTTTAACAATATGGCTGGTTCTTAAAAGAATAAAGCAAAATGGAGGATAAACGATGACTGACTTAAAATACAAAGTAGGTGGATGTGGAACAGCTATGGTTACGCCGTTTAATCTGGACGGATCAATTGACGAGGGAGCTCTTCGCCAGTCAGTTGAAAGACAAATTGTAGAAGGAGTAAACTTCTTGGCTCCCTGTGGAACAACAGGGGAAAGCCCGACACTTACCCACGAAGAACACAGATAAATAATTAAAATTGTGATTAAAACAAGCAAGTGGTCGTGTTTGGGTTTGCCCTGGCACAGGTTCAAACAATACAACCGAAGCATTGGAATTAACTAAATACGCTAAAAAAATGGGAGCAAATGGCTGTTTAGTTGTAGCCCCGTACTACAACAAACCAACCCCAGCAGGTTTAAT
>SBBB01000002.1 GCA_005239895.1 bacterium
ATGTTTGGTGGTTCGACCGCCAAACATTGGTTTTTTAAAAAAATTATATAATCTAATATTAAATGCGCTAACTATTAGCTATAGCGTGAACTTAGCAAATCGTTTGTCATTCTCGGGCTTGACCCGGGGATCCAGGTTTATATGAACAAGAGTTAATTATTAAATTACAATTATAGCTTACATATAATCATTAATTGGAACAGTAATTAAATTGTACACGCTCCTGGATTCCCGCCTTCGCGGGAATGACAAGGGAAGATTTGTCAGCTTCAACTTTTTACGTTCAACTTTCGACTTTCAACTAAATTGTCTATTGCTGATTTATCACTGGTTTTAATAATTCGGTTTTATTAGATGAATCTACGGAAATATCTGCTGGCTTGACTTGGGCCGAACCAGCTTGACCAACCAAACACACTGCTCTCCAGGGTTTATATTTACTCTTAAATAATTTACTAATTTTTTGACCATTTGGATACGTGACAGTATAAACAAATTCTGCATCCGCCCCATCGTGAGCTTTTTCAACGCACTCTTTCTTGCCAACGGGCAAATCCGGTGTTTCAATAATTTTGGTAGGCAAAGGCTGAACAATATTGCTAATTTTGGGTTTAGTTTGCGTAGCAACCCTAGAGTCTTTAGTCCCCCAAAACTCAATAATCAAGTCATTACCAATAATTTTAGTTTGAATTAAAATATTACCAGAGGTGTCATTTAAAAATTTGTAATCTGGATAAGGATCGTAAATAGTAGCATCCACTCCAGCTGGTTCGTAATAAACAACTCGATACGAATGATTTCTTCTTTCAATAACTGGTAATCCAGCATTCAAAGTTGTTCTAAAAATAGTGGTTGCAATCTGACATAAACCTCCACCAAATTCTGGAACGGTTCGATCGGTTTTAATAACTAACTCCGTTAAATAACCAGCCTTAGCGTCAATCTTACCCAAGGCCTTAACCAAAGAAAAAGATTCAGTTGGTTTAATTAATATACCATTTAAAGCTTTGGCGCCAATCTTAATATTATGTCGCCTATTTTTGGGGCTCCCCGCAAAACTCGTTTTACCAACACCTACTAATTCATTGATACCTAAATCGCGAATATAATCACTAGTTATTCTGGGTTGCACAACTGTAGTAGCCATTAAAATTAAATTACTTTTTTCAACTACCAAGCCCTTATTAATAATATCAAAAGTTTTATCAATATCTAATGCTATACCATTCTTTGATAAACCAAACGCTATCACCTTACCATCTACAACTTGCAACATACCATCTTGAGGATCAATTCTAACATCGTTACTAATGTCAGCTAAAAACTCGTCTTTGAATTTCTCACTTAATCCAAGTGACACTCCATTGTCTGTCTTCTTAAATTCTAAATACTCAATTACTAATTTAGCATCTAAACTATATTCTTTTACATCTTTACCATTATCTACTTTTAAAACCACAGGCAAACGCTTCATAATATCTTGACTGATTTGCATGGCTAAACCAGTATCTACACTCAATATCTGCGGTTGAATGTCAATATTATCAACATAAACCGTATTAATTTCTAATTTATCTAAATTATTTCTTAATTTATCTAAAGCTCCGTCAATATCAACTGTGTGCCCGGTTTGTTCGGGAATAACAGAGGTTACATAATTGTCTCCAACCGAAGAAATAACCAGCTTAGCATTTTCTGGTAACGTATCTTCTTTTTTAAACTGCGCAGCTAGTTGTCCCCGAACCTTAATATCGTCAAATTCATACACAGCCTTAGCTGTATGCCCGTAAACAAACAAGCGATAAATATTTATATTATTATTAATTAGGTCTTTAATGCTAAATATACCCTGACGACCTTCTGCATTTATATCAATACCAGAATAAACAGTGTCTATAGTTTTAAACAAATCTAACTCTACCGCAACCCCGGCAGTACTCTTGCGACTACCCTTAATAACAACTGGAAATTCAACGCTGCGACTGCCGTAAAGAAACTTTTGGGTTGTAAACGTGCCAGCCTCTAAGGCTAATCTATTACCAGCTTCAGCTTTAGTTAACCCCCCTAAAGATATATTTCCAATCTTAACACCTGGATAAATTTTATAACGATAAAATAATCTATAAGCTAAAACCAAATCAATATCAATAAATATAATAATTAAAATGATTATAATTGCTCTAAACAACCATTTATACAATATTTTACTAATTGACAAATCGGGTTGAAAAATAGCCATATTATTTTAAGGAGATAAAATTTGTCTAAGAAGGTTTTGAACTAGTTGCTTTTTTTTAAAAGTAGATTCAGCGTCGGATATTAATTCAAGATTTACTACGTCCCCTTCTTTATAATTATCTGAAAAATCTTTTTTAGGACATATCAACTCTTGACCATCTTCACTTTTTAAAACAATTTTATTTTTTTCTATTCGATCAATTGTCATCTTCATATACCGAAATATTAAAATTACTAGACTGATTATTTTTGGGTAAAGTAATTGTTAAAACACCTCGAGCAAGCACCGCAACCGCTTGTTCCAAATGTGTGCTGCAGGGCAAAATTATAGATCTAGAAACATTCCCCCAATAACATTCATTATGTAAATATGCATCTTTAGCATTCTCATTATCAACTCTACGACCTTTAATAGTTAACATATCATTGCGTAATACAATATCTATATTTTCAGGCAACACTCCTGCCAACACGGTTTTAATAGTTATATTGTGGTCGGATTCATAAATATCTACAGCTAATTCTTCAACCTGCTTATTATCAATATCCAGCCAAGAACTCTGAGAATTATTTTGGCTGTTTTTCAATGAAACTGAATCAGAATTTTTTAAAGGAATAAAAATATTTTTATCTGCCATATAAATTATAAGTATAGAAAATTTTCGCTAATTATAAAGATGCATTATCCCAACTACTAACTACTAATTACTAATTACTAATTACTAATTACTAATTTTCGCACCAGCGAAAATTTGTGGGTCCGGAGGGATTCGAACCCTCGACCTTGAGCTTAAAAGGCTCCTGCTCTACCGGCTGAGCTACAGACCCTTATTTTTAAATATATTATTCACTAATATTTGTTTGCTAACCAACTTAATAATAATGTATTATACTATATATGTCGAGACATAGTCTGTCAAATAACAAATATCTTAAAATATTCTATACAACCTTAGGGTTAATCATGATTATTGTCATGGCTATCTCGTTATATAAAAAAATAGAGATGAATTATAAAATTAACAAAGAAATGGAAACTTTAAAACAAGATATTTCTAATTTAGAAACTAATAAAAAAAGTTTGTCATCTTTAATTGAATACCTTAAAACTGAAGATTTTATTGAAAAAGAAGGGCGTTTAAAATTAGGTCTACAAAAAAATGGTGAAACCATGACTGTAATTCAAAATTTAGATCAGCTCTTGGTGTCTACGTCTAGCATCGATAATACTAATAAAACTTCTAAAACCAATATTGATAAATGGATAGATTATTTACTCTCTGAAAATTAAATTGATAAACACTCAGCGGGATTCGTACATTGGTAGTACGTTTGCTTCCCAAGCAAAAAAGGCGAGTTCGATTCTCGTATCCCGCTCCAGAATTAGACTTTTAATTTTGTTGTGCGTTTAAAAATAAAATATTTTAATGTGAATGCTCTCCAGCGCCACCACAACCGTCGGAAAGATTCCATGCTTGTACAACTTGTTCTCCTGTAAATCCATGATTTTTAATAAGATATTTGCCCAATCCTCCATAAACATACCACCTCCAGCATTTACAACAACAAGGACCCTTCTCGTGAGAATTTGCCACGGCATAGTCATAGGCTTTTTGCTCTTCTATTGTAAGCTCCAGGTCATAATAGGACATAAGCTCTTTGGCTAGCTCCACTTTAACATTATAAGGATCATCTGGAATTTTACTGATATTCTGGCTAGTCACAGATTTAAACTGTTTAAGTCCTTCTATTTGCTCTTTGTAACGATGAATATTCATGGGACTGCAACAAGATCCACGCAAGTGCTCATCGTTCGGCATGGACGGAATAGACATCCTAAACGCCGAAGAGCAAGCTGAATTACCATTTTTAGAAAGATAATCAAACCGCGCAGCTAAAGCTTCGTTTGTAAAATGAAATGGTGTCTTAGATTTGGAATTAGAAAGATTAGATGTCTCCCTTAAAACAAAATAAAAATATACACCAGCTATAATCAGAATAATAATAATTATAATCTGTAATTTTTTGCTATCCTTATTCAAAAATTTTATTGTATCTTGCATAATTTTTTATTTATACCAAAACCTGAGTGCTAAATGTCACTCCCGACCTGACTCGCCCCACTGAAGCTCCTGCGAAGCTGATCGAAAACCCAAGTTTATTTTTTATTAAACACGCTCCTGGATTCCCGCCTGCGCGGGAATGACAGATGTTTTGTGGGCAGTGTAGGATTTGCACCTACGAAGCTATAAAGCAGCTGATTTACAGTCAGCCCCGTTTGGCTACTTCGGTAACTGCCCCTTAAATATATTATACACTTCAAAATCTTTTAATGAAGATAATTACAATGAACGTAATTCTTTTTCATACTCAGAGATTTTTTCATTTTCAGGATTAACATTTTTCAACTTTCCTAAAACATCTGTAGCCAGTTCTTTATTCTGGGTCAGAATAGCAACGTCTAATAATAAAGCTAAATATCTAGGATGATTGGGTTGAACACGCAAGGCTTCTTGAAAAGCTGAAATTGACGCTGGATAATTTTCCATATCTTTATAAATTAAGGCTAAATCTAAATAATGCGCACCCAATATCAACTGAAAACTATTATTCTCAAAATCATCATTAACAAGATTCAATTTAGTTCTTAATTCGATAATGTATAATATGGTATTGGCCGCATCCGCGTATTCTTTATAATCCCAATAAAGATGCGCTAACATTTCATACAATTCAGGATTCTTGGGATCTAACTCAATCGCTTGTAAATATTTTTGCTTAGCTTGATCAGGCTTGTTTTTTTTAATTGAATCTTTAGCAGATTCCACTAACTCTTTTACAGCTTGACCAGCTTTGGATTTTTGCATTTTTAAAGATCGATAATATAAAGACTGATAATAATGCTCTAGTTTAAAAATATATTCCTTAATATTACGCAAAACATTAGAACTATAATTAAACGCCGAATTTAACAAGGTGTTTAAAGTAATATATCTAGACTTTAATATATTTTTTAAACGCGATATAATAATTTTCTTTTTTAATCGATCTTCCAAAGATGTCTCCATCGAGTCCGTGTTAATAGCTGCTAGTTCCGACATATGTCTTAAGATAATGGCAATCACAATAACCATACTGATAATTATCAGTAAAGACGGTATGATATTATAATAATCCATACAAACAAAATTAACTTGTAAATTTTACCTTAAATAACCCATCTTGTTTTTGCGGAGCAGCATCTAAAAAAGCTTCACGACTTTCAGATTGACATAAAATATCATCCCTTTCAATATTGGTTAAACCTGTCACTTGAAATGTAGGCGTAACCTGGGAAGTATCTACTTCATTTAATTTATTAATGTAATCTAAAATTTTAGAAAATTGTACAGTATAGACCTCTATATCTTGATCTTTTAAAGATAATCGCGATAATTTGGATATGTGCTCAACCACTTCTTTGTTAAACATAATAATACTATACTACCTTGATATTTCTATTTTGTCAATTATCTTTTTACGCGCTAAATCTGGACCAATCCTGCCCTGACTTAAATGCATAACCTTGCCTACTAAAAAATTAATAGCATTTACTTTCCCGTTTTTATAATCTAAAATCGTTTGATGGTTTGCGACTATTATTTCGTCTATATATTTATCAATAATACTAGCATCATCTATAGCTGTTAAGTTTTCTTCTTCTAAAATAGAAGATGGATCACGACCAGAATTAAACATAATTTCTAATAGTTTTTTAGCTGAACTGGTGTCAACTTTCGATTGATGAATCAATAAAATAAATTCCGCAAAATTTTCAGGTGTAATTTTTATGTCCCTTAAAAAAACTTGGTTCAAATTTAATAATCTAAATAATTCACCAGTCAACCAATTGGCACAAGTTTTTATTAATTTGCCTTTTACATGATCCCAATTCTCATTATCTGCTCCCGGATGCGTAGAATTAACCCAAGCCTGTAGTTCTGAAATTACTTGTTCTACATAATTAGATAAATCATTGTCATTGGTTAATAAATAGGCTGTATCATAAGACAATTCATACTCCATTAAAAATCTATATCTCTTGGCTAGGGGTAATTCGGTTATATACCTTCTAAGCTCCTGGCTTCTAGTTTGTAAATCCTTTAAAGGAGGTAAATCTGGCTCCGGAAAATAACGATAATCATGAGACTCTTCTTTAGATCTTTGGGAGTAAGTTACTAAACGCTCATCATCCCAACCGCGAGTTTCTAAATTAATAACTTCATTATTGTCTAAAGCGCGAGACTGTCTATTAATTTCATAATCAACTGCTTTTTCTACAACCTTAAAAGAATTTAAATTTTTAACTTCAACCTTAGTTCCTAATTTATCAGTTTTAGATACGGACACATTTACTTCACAACGCATTTGCCCTTTTTCCATGTCAGCATTGCTAATATCTAAATACCTAACTATTAATTGTAATTCTTGACAAAATGTTTTTACATCTATTGCAGAATGAAAATCTGGATAGGTAACTAATTCTATCAAGGGCGTACCCGCGCGATTAAAATCAACCAAAGCATTATCATTTCCCTCTTCGTGCAATAACTTGCCAGCATCTTCTTCTAAGTGCAATCTTTGAATACGAATACGTTTAGTAGTCTTGTCCTTATTCAACAAATCTAAATGTCCATTTATAGCTATAGGTTGATCAAATTGAGATATTTGATAACCTTTTGGCAAATCGGGATAAAAATAATTTTTACGATCAAATTTTGAAAAATTTGGAATCTCGCAATTTAAAGCTAGTCCTAATTTTAAAATCAAATCTACGGCGCTATGATTCAATACTGGCAATGTTCCAGGATGCCCTAAACAAACGGGGCAAACATTTACATTGGGAGTTTTATCCGCACCGCTAGCATTTTTACAGCTACAAAATAATTTGGTTTGAGTTTTTAGCTGGACATGAATTTCAAGTCCAATAGTTGGTAAGTACATAAATTTTATTAAAAATTAGAAGTAAATATTAAGCTTAAATTAATATTGATTACTTCTAACTAATTTACCAAATCCCAGCCTTTTAAGCAATATTTACGGAACGGCACACTCTCCCAATAAAGAATGTGCCGCTTAATATTTGTTTTACAAAAAATACCTTACTTTTTTAAGAATCAGAGGAACGAGTAAGCTCTTCAAGCGCTTCGTTCTCAAACCACTCTCCAAGCCAAGCATCAAAACTTGTTGGATCAAAGACTCTATCCGTTTTAACAACATCGTATGGATGTATACCATATTCGAACGACTCTCGCGTCCAAACACCAAATTGCAATTCTGGTTCAGTTAAAATAATAGAAAAACAAAACCAGTTATTAGATACACCATG
This sequence comes from bacterium, assembly GCA_005239895.1. GTDB lineage: Bacteria > Patescibacteriota > Patescibacteriia > SBBB01 > SBBB01 > SBBB01. The sequence continues at coordinate 7,607 of SBBB01000002.1, forward strand.
CCTAACCCCACTTACATCAAAAGAAAAATAATACATATTCCACCCTTTTTCTAGATTATTTTTCAAATTGACCTCTATAAATAAATCCAATGGTCTAGCGTGCTTCTCGATGATTTCTAAACAAAGTTCTTTCGGTGACTTTGTAGTCTGTACTGGACTTGCCATTATACCCTCCTTGTTTGAATTTAACCCCTGATTAACCAAAACTATCATTTTTTATGATACCACTTTTTGTCGTTTTGTCAAAACTAGACTTTTTAAAATTCTACTTTGAATTTTTGAGTTAATATGTTATGCTACACTAAATATTACTCAATAGCTTGTAGCTTGTAGCTTGTAGCTTGTAGCTTGTAGCTTGTAGCTTTTAACTTTTAACTTTTTTATGAATTTTTTTAGCCAAACCTATTTAGAAGTAATTCAAGAATTGAATTCGTCTAAATCTGGACTCAACTCAAGTGAAGCCCAAAAACGACTGACTGAATACGGATCTAATACCTTACCCGAAGGAAAACAAGATAATTTACTCACTATTTTTATCGGGCAATTCAAAAGTCCTTTAATATATATTTTATTCATCGCCAGTTTAATTGTTTTTATAGTTGAAGAAACTAAAACCGATGGTTTTATTATTTTATTTGTTTTAATATTCAATGCTGTTTTGGGAACTATCCAAGAGGGTAAAGCTCAAAACACACTGCTCGCTCTAAAAAATATAATTGAAAGCAATGCAACGGTTTTGCGAAATAATAAAGAAGTAATAATTAAAGATACTGATCTTGTTCCGGGAGATATTTTAATCCTAAATGAAGGCGAAAGAATTGGAGCTGATGCTAGGGTTATACTTTCTAATAATTTACAAGTTGACGAAAGCTCTTTAACTGGAGAATCTCAACCTGTGCATAAAATCACAGATGCTTTAAATAATAGTAAAACCCTAACATCAGATCAAATAAATATGATTTTTAAGGGAACGCATATTGTTTCCGGACATGGCATGGCAATTGTAACAGCTACTGGACTTAAAACTGTTATTGGAAAAATATCTAAAACCATATCTGAAATTGATAGCAAAATACCATTAAAAGCTAAAATTGCGCACCTATCGCACATGATTGTAATAGGAGTTATGGTTCTAGTGGTTGTATTATTTTTAGTTGGCATTGCTACTGGTAAATCAGTTGCAACCATGTTTATAGTCGTAGTTTCTTTAACAGTATCAACTGTTCCTGAGGGACTACCAATTGTCATGACTTTAATTTTAGCTCAAGGCGTCTGGAGAATGAGCAAGAAAAATGTACTCGTAAAAAAACTACAAGCCGTAGAAGCACTTGGTCAAGCTAAAATAATCGCCGTAGATAAAACTGGAACATTAACTAAAAACGAAATGTTAGTGAAGCGGGTTTATATAAATGACAAAATATATAATATTGGCGGCATTGGCTATGAACCTTCGGGTGAAGTATCAATTAACGATAATGAAATTAACTCCTCTGATCATCCTGATATTTTATTCATGGGGAAAATTGCGACTCTCAATGCTAATGCTAAAGTAATGTTCAGTGAAGATAGAATAAAAATAATTGGAGACCCTACTGAAGCAGCCTTAACAGTCTTTGGTGAAAAAATTGGATTTTATAAAAACAAGTTAGAGCAAGAATCAGTAAAATTAGCAGAAATACCTTTTGATTATGCAAAAAAATACCACGCTACTATTCATAACATTGATAACCAACAGTTTTCTACTTTTATTGGAGCGCCCGAAGTAATTTTGGAAAAGTGTAATAAAATTTGGGGTTTAAATAATACCCATTCCGCATTATCGCCAGAAATTAACACCAACCTCCACAACACCTTAACAAAAATGTCTCATGACGGGCTACGTATGTTAGCCTGTGCTATTGCCAAACACCCATTAACATCTGCACCTGTAACCCTAAACGAGCAGAGCTTAATATTTGTTGGTTTCTTTGGTTTAACTGACAGTTTGCGTCCTGAAGTATATGAAGCTATGCACAAAGCTAAAGCTGCAGGAATCAAAGTGGTAATGATTACAGGTGATCATAAAATCACAGCCACAGCTATAGCGCGCAATATTGGAATTTATCAAGATGGAGACGAAATATTAACTGGACAAGAAATAGACAGCCTCACTGATGTTGAGTTATCTAAAGTTATTACAAATGTGTCGGTTTTTGCCCGCGTAAGCCCTGAACATAAAATGCATATTATCAAAGCCTATCAACTTAATGGTAATATTGTGGCTATGACTGGCGACGGAGTTAATGACGCGCCGTCTCTAGTAGCCGCTGATCTAGGAGTTAGTATGGGTAAAATTGGCACTGAAGTTGCTAAGTCAGCCTCAGACTTAGTTTTATTAGATGATAATTTTGGAAGCATTATTTCAGCAGTTGAAGAAGGGAGAAATATTTATAAAACCATTAAAAAGGTTATTTTATTTTTATTTTCTACTAATCTCGGAGAAGTTATAACAATTTCTGTGGCTATTTTTCTAAATTTTCCACTCCCCCTTTTAGCAACCCATATTATTTGGTTAAATCTTGTAACCGATAGTTTTTTAGACGTGGGTTTGGCTATGGACCCCAAAGACTCAAATTTAGTTAACGGATCTAGCCCTCAAAACCAAAAACATTTAATAGATAAACATATGTTTCAAAGAATGTTAATGATGGCTATAACTATGAGTATAGGAACTTTGTTTATTTTTATAATGTTTAAAGATACTGATCTACTCAAGGCTCAAACCATAAGTTTAACAGTTTTAGCTATTTTTCAATGGTTTAATGTGTGGAACTGCCGGTCAGATACGCGCTCACTATTAAAAACAAATCCTTTCAGTAACAAATTCTTAATAGGCGCAACCTTTATTGTAATTATATTGCATTTATTCGCTATATATCATCCTTTTATGCAAAAAATGTTACATACTGTGCCCCTGACTATTACAGAATGGTTGTTCATAATACCCATGGGATTAGCTATCATTATAGTGGAAGAAATCCGCAAAAGGGTCTTTGCAAAACCAGCTCTTGACATATAGCTGTTTTAAAGCTATACTTAAGTATTATATATTAAACTTTAAACCTATTAATATAGTAAAATACCATATTTCTATGACATCTAAATCTACCCTAAGCAATTATTTAAAAGCTTCCTATAATGAGCTTAAACTGGTTTCTTGGCCTAGCAAGGATCAAGCTATAGAGCACACTATATTAATTATTGGTATTAGTTTTGTTTTTGCCCTACTTTTTGGTGTGGTGGATTATTTTTTAAGCCAAGGACTGGATAAATTACTTACTTTATAATTTAATATCTATGCCTAAGCAAACTGTAAATGAGGGAAGACGCTGGTACGCCATTCACGTGTATTCAGGATACGAGTATCATATACTGCGCAACTTGAAACAAAAAATCAACTCCATGGGCATGCAAAACAAAATCTTTAATGTGCTGGTGCCAACAGAGAAAAAAATTAAAATTTTGAATGGCAAAAGAAAAATTATTGAAGAAAAAATATTTCCGGGTTATATTATAGTTGACATGATAATGGACGATGACTCTTGGTATATCATCCGCAACACGCCAAATATTACGGGTTTTGTAGGCAGCGAATCCGTTCCTATATCTTTGACTGATAGCGAAATAGCCAATTTACAAAAACGTATGAATATTGAAAATCCTCAGTACACAGTGAATTTTGAAGTTGGATCATTGATTAAAATAATTGATGGACCGTTTAAGGCTCTTACGGGTAAAGTCAGTGAAGTGGATCAAAAAAGAGGAAAACTTAAAGTGGTGGTTTCGATGTTTTCCCGAGAAACAACCATTTCCCTAGATGTATTACAAGTTAAAAAAGCAAATTAAAAAAATATATTTAATATTTTAATACTTTGGTATTGCAATACCGAAGTACGGATGAAGAAAATATGAAAAAAATAAAACGAATTATAAAAATGCAAATACCAGCTGGAAAAGCAACTCCCGCTCCTCCAGTTGGTTCTACTCTTGGTCAACATGGTTTAAATATTCAAGAATTTTGTGTTAAATTTAATGCTGCTACTAAAAATATGGGAGATATGATTGTACCTACTAAAATTATAGTATTTGAAGACCGTACTTATGATTTAGTTATTAAAACCGCTCTTACCAGCGAACTATTAAAAAAAGCAGCTGGTATAGCTAAAGGATCTAAAACAGCCAAAGAAAAAAGCGGTCAAATTACAGAGGCTCAATTACGAGAAATAGCCACTGCAAAACAAAAAGATTTAAATAGTAATTCTATTGAAGCTGCGATGGAAGTAATTAAAGGAACCGCAAAATCAATGGGAATTGATGTTAAGTAATTATTAATTAATATGACTCATAAAAAAGATACTAAAACTAAAAAAACTAAACAAATTAAAGTACTCCACAAACAAGCCACCAAAATAAATACAAACATTCATACGAATGCTAAAAAGTTATATAACCCTAGCGAAGCTTTTGATATTATTAAATCTAAAAAAACCTCTAAATTTGATGAAACCATTGAAGTGCATTGCAAACTAGGTATTGATCCTAGAGATGGAGAACAACAGGTGCGCGGTAACGTAACCTTGTCTACTCCGCTTTTAAGATACAAAAAATTAACTATTTTTACCGACGAACCTATTACTATTGCCAATAAAACTGCCCTGGAAATTACGCAGGGTGGACAAGAATTAATAAACCTTATTAAGCAAACTGGAAAATGCGACTTTGACATAGCTATTGCTAAACCAGCTATGATGCCCAAACTAGCTGGGATTGCTAAAATTCTAGGTCCCAAGGGCCTTATGCCGGCTATAAAAAATGAAACCGTTACTAATAATCTTGCCGCAGCTGTAAATGAGATTCAAAAAGGTAAAATGCAATTTAAAAATGATAATACTGCCAATGTTCATGTTCCGATTGGTAAAAAAAGTTTTACCGCTGATCAACTTTCAGAAAATCTACAAATTTTAATTCAGGCTTTAAAAAAATCTAAGCCCAACAGCTCTAAGGGTTCTTATATAAAATCTCTTACTGTTTGCTCAACTATGGGACCAGGTATAAAAATAAATACCTCTACCCTATAATTCAAAATTGATATTAACATAACCAATACCAAAAACAGATTCATAAGACACCAGCTTAGGCGTATAATTCATATCTTCTAAAATACCAAATCCAATCAACAGTGAATAAAAAACGCACTCGTGCGCCTTATCAATTAGGGTGTTTTTAATATTTAAAATATCTTCGACTCTTTTTTCTAAAATTAAATTTATTAAACGTTCATTGTATTTTTTACCTATAACGGAATACCCACTGGGAGAAATTTTGCTCATGCGATGCGACAAATCACCCGAAATCAACACCCCAATTCTTTTGTTGTTATTTAAAATTTCGGATTGAATCGTTTTTCCAAAATCATAATTAGTTTGATAATCTGTAAATGTTGGAACTACAGGAACAATATAGGGTAATTTAGATTGTTGAGACAATAATATGAGTGGCACCGAAACACCATAATCAACCTCAGTGGAATGAGTTAAATTCAATTTTTCTTGACGATTATGTAATAATTCGTCACAAAATCTAGATATTAATTCTAAATCTGAAGAAAATACTATGGGCTGACTTAAATCCCCAAACTCCCTAAGATTACTCTGATAGGTTTCAGATAAATTAATAGAAACCTTATTAACTACCGAAGCTCCGTGGCTAGATATTATAATTAAACTGTCAAGCCTTAAATTGTGTATTTGATATATCAAGCTATCTATACCCTGAAGTGTTTTTTGTAAAGATTTACTATAATCTTTCCCAATATTAGGAAGTAATAATGGAGAATGTGACATGACAGCCATAAATATCAACATATATAATGTTATGTACTAACAGGCTGATCCATAGGTTTAAATATCAATTTACCATTTTCAATGTCGGCTAAAATATAGGCATCTTCGTTTAATTTTTTTTCAATAACACCTTTAGCTAGTTCATTCAAAATTAAAGATTGCATTAAACGCTTGATGGGCCTAGCGCCAAATTCATGATCATAACCTCTTTTAGCAATAAATTTATATACTTTTGGATCTATAGTTAAATATATAGACTTTTGGGCTAAACGCGCCACTACTTTTGCTAATTGCAAATCAACGATAGCGCTAATATCAGATTCAGTTAAACCTTGAAAGATTATAATTTCGTCTATACGATTCAAAAATTCTAATTTAAAATTATCTCGCAAAATAGACATAATTTTATCCCGCATAACTTCTATGTGTTTAGTATCATCTTGTTTCTCTTCTCTAAAACCTAAAGAATATTCGGTAATAACCTGATTACCAAGATTAGAAGTCATGATAATAATTGTATTTTTAAAATTCACAATTCTCCCGTGAGAATCTGTTAAACGACCATTATCCAAAATTTGTAATAATAAATTCCACGCTTCAGGATGAGCTTTTTCAATTTCATCAAATAAAATCACACTGTAAGGCCTACGTCTCACGCTATCAGTTAATTGTCCACCCTCTTCATACCCCACATAACCCGGGGGAGATCCAATCAATCGCGCCACACTATGCCTTTCCATGTATTCAGACATATCAATTCTTAATAGAGATTTTTCATCCACAAACATAAACTCAGCCAAGGCTTTAGCCAGTTCGGTTTTTCCTACACCTGTGGGCCCCACAAACATAAAAGATCCAATTGGACGATCTTCTTCAGACAAACCCGCTCTACTCCTTCTTAAAGCATTAGCAACCGCTGTAATTGCCTCGGACTGACCTATAACGCGCTTGGACAAAACATCCTCAATTTTAGACAGCTTAACACTTTCTTCTTCTAAAATTTTATTAACCGGTACACCTGTCCACCGAGATACAACCAAAGCAATATCATCTTCCGTAACTTCTTCTTTTAAAAGTCTGCGACCGCCTTCTTTTTGTATATCATTAAGCTGTTGTTGATACGAATGTATTTCTTTTTCCAAACCGGGAATAGTTCCGTACCTAATTTCTGCAACTTGTTGAAATTCCACTCGACGCTCACGCTGCTCAGCCTCCTCTTTTAATTTATCTATCATGGCTTTGAGACTACGAATTTTAGTAATTAATTCTTTTTCATTTTTCCAGGAAATTTCCAGCTGGTCACCCTGTTCTTTTAAAGCCGCTAATTCACGAGACAAAATCTCTAGTCTATTTTTAGATACTTTATCTTCTTCTTTAACCAGAGCTTGTTTTTCGACTTCTAGTTGAATTAATTTTCGCTTAATTTTATCTAAATCTTCCGGCATAGAATCAATTTCCATACGCAAAGATGAGGCTGCTTCATCAATTAAATCAATAGCTTTATCGGGTAAAAATCGGTCTGTTATATATCTATAAGATAATTTTGTGGCTGTAATCAAAGACGTATCTGTAATGCGAACACCATGGTGAATCTCGTAGCGCTCTTTTAATCCTCGTAAAATAGCAATAGTATCGTCAACCCCTGGTTCTCCAATATAAATAGTTTGAAAACGTCTAGCTAACGCAGCATCTTTTTCTATATATTTTTGATACTCTTTAAGAGTAGTGGCGCCAATAGCGTGCAGTTCTCCGCGCGCTAAAGATGGTTTTAACATATTGGAAGCATCTATAGAGCCCTCCGCAGCCCCTGCTCCCACCAAAGTATGCAGCTCGTCAATAAATAAAACAACCTGCCCAGAAGACTGATTAACTTCTTTAATGACAGCTTTTAAACGATCCTCAAATTCACCCCTGAACTTAGCCCCGGCTAATAAAGCTCCTAAATCTAAAGATATCAATTCTTTGTCTTTTAAAGACTCAGGTACGTCATTATCAACAATCCTTTGAGCCAAACCTTCAACAATCGCGGTCTTGCCCGTACCAGCCTCGCCTATTAATACTGGATTATTTTTAGTACGCCTAGACAACACCTGAATCACTCTTCTAATTTCATCATCCCTACCAATAACCGGATCTAACTTTTTTTGACGAGCTAAACTAGTTAAATTACGCGCATACTTTTCTATGGCTTGAAATTTGGTTTCCGGTTCAGAATCACTTACTCTTTGCGTACCACGCAAACCAACCAACACTTGTAAAACCTTATTATAATCAACCCCCAGATTTAACAATATATCTTTAACCGTTCCCGGACTTTCAATAAGAGCTAAAAATATATGCTCCGTAGACACATATTCATCTTTTAATTTTAAACCTTCTTTTTCAGCATTTTTAATCACCACGGCCAACTCTTGACCAATATAAAGTTGAGCAATATTAGTTCCGTGATCAAAGACTGGTATTTTTTTTAATTCCATCTCAGTTTGCTCACGTAAAACCTGAATATTGATTTCTAATTTTTTAAGAATTGGAATCACAATAGATTCCTCTTGATTTAATAAAGCTGCTATCAAATGCAAGGGCTCAACCTGACTATGACGCATTTCTAGGGCCAGATGATAAGCCTTTTGAATAGCTTCTTGAGATTTAAAAGTAAAATTACTAAATTGTTGATTCATATTTTTTAAATGACTTACGCTGTTTAATAATCCACATTAATACAACCGCAACACATTTAGCAACTCGGGCAGAGGTAAAAGATTTTATATCGGGACTAACCTTAATCTGGGTTAGATTATAAACATTAAAATTATTTTTTGTTAAAAACTCATCTATTTTTCTTAGTAACAATTCCGATCGTTTATTGGTATTAATAAACCAATCTTGTTGATTGATTATCTTATTACCATTTTTCAATTCTAAATTAATGTAATTTAATTCACAAGCTTTAATCAATAAGGTCATAAGATTTATTAATTAAGACTAATTTTGGCCGGATTAAAATATCGTGTAAAAATTTATCTGCAATAGAATATCTATACTCAAAATCCATATGACTAAATACAGTATATTCTATATTTCTATTAAACTCTTTTTCTAGCCTAGTGATAAATTTTAAAATTTTCTTCTTGTCTAGCTTGCCTACAATTAAAAGGTCAACCGAATCACCTGCTAAATTTAAAAACTTATCAGTTAAGATTAATAAACTAATCGACTTTAAAATACCTATTTTTTTTAACAAATCTTCAATTAAAGAGGCTTGCATTTTTAACACTAAATCATGTACCTCCGAGTATAATAAAAAATTTTTATTCAAACTATAATAATACTTTCCTCGTTTTTTGTCAAGGCTAGAGATTAAAAGACCAAAGTCTTGTAAATGTTGCAATTCGGACTTAACCGCTGCATTGGTCAATTTACTCAACTTAACAATATCTGATGCTAAAAAAGACCGATTATTACCATTAAAAAATACAACCAAAACTGCAAACCTATATTTAGAGCCAAAAAAACCATCAAACATATATTTTTAAGATACTTATAAATTACACACTTAATATCATTTTAGCGATTGTAGTCTGGAATTAACCCAGCCGTAGATTTTATACTTGATATTGATAGTTAAACAAATAAAGAGTCGTTATCCTATCTAGGGTGTCTAAACTTACTTCTTGTAATCTACAGCTGGGCAAGCTAATGACATTATTATAATAATTGTTTATAATAATTATAGTATAATGAATATGACGAATCAAATCAACTCAAAAATAGATCCTATATATATAGAAATTTTAAACCCGGTATTAGGCACTGACTTTTTTATGTTCCCGTCCGAACAAAATTATCATATATTTGCTTTTAATTTATTTAATGAAAATAACCCTGAAACCCAGAATATACTTAATAATTTTAAAGAGACTTTATTAGCCTACTATAAAAATATAGAGGGTGCAAAAAATGCTTCCACGACTTTTGAAAATCTCCTCCAAAAAGCTAACCAATATTTAATAAATGAACTTGAACCCCAACAACCCGAATTCCTAAAACCTAATGGAATTCTAGGCATGATTCTAAATGATCAAATTTATATTAGCCGTAATGGTGATCTAACTCCCTTGATTTTAACTAAAAAAAATAATAATTATCAATGGTTTAATATACTTAAACACACCACTGGACTAAATTATATTCAAAATAATACCCGAGGCTTATTTTCTCAGATTATATGTGGACCAATTTCAGTTACGGATTGGCTGGTTTTAACAAATTTAGATTATGAAGATCATTATCAAATGTCCCAAATTAAAAATATAATTTTAGAACACCCTACAGAAAACATTCAATCCGCTCTAACTAAAATATTAAATACTGAAACTGATCCTAAAAACGCTTTAATTATTATTAATCAAAATATTCCCGTTAAATTACCGTCCGATCAAATTATACCTAATAAACAGTCTATATCTGATACTCAAAAAAACAAAATACTTCAAAATATTATGGGTATTGATACTAAGGACGCAGTTGACACCCAAGAAGAATATGAAGAAAATACAGATGTAGACGAAACCCTTCCAGACGATCAACCCCAAACAACACCTGTAATGTCTACTATTAAAACTAAATTGCAGGGCCTAACCAAACCTAAGGAAAAAATTAAACAATCCCTGTTTAAAACTTGTAATACCATTAAATTATCTAGTCAAAACTTAACCCACCAAACCTACAACTTGTTATCGATATTACCTAAAAAAAGAATCCTGATTATAATAGCAATTGTAATTATGGGTACGATTGGTATTTATAGTATAATTTTAAATGTTCAAAACCAAAAACAACTAAGTTACGAAAAACTAATAACAACTATAAACAATAAACTGATAATGGCCCAACAAAAAATAATTCTCAGAGAGAACCTAGGAGCTAAAATAATTTTAGCGGAAGCGCAAAAGCTAATTCAACAACTTCCAAAATCTAATCAACGAGAGCAACAAAATTTTGTGGAGTTACAAAATAAAAGCCTAGATTTAGTACTAAAAAATCAAAACGTTGTAGTTATTAAAGACCCAAAAATTATTACGAATAAATCCAAAATAACTTCTAAAACTATTAATCTAAATGACTTTAAACCCAGTTTAACCCAACCAGCCACAGATATAGTGACTTATAATGACAATGTATACGTGCTACTCGCAACTGAAGGTAAAATAATGAAATATAAAACCTTACAATCTAAATATGTGTCTCCAACTTCTTTACCCATAAATAAAACCCATTTATATAATACAAACTCTATGGCTATTGATGGGAATATATATATTCTTAAAAATACGGGTGAAATTTTAAAATTTTATAAAGGTAAACAAATGGCTTTTACTATTAAAAATTTAGAAGATAAATTAACAAATCCTATTAAAATTAAAACTAATAGCGATGTAAAACATATTTATCTACTTGATGCCAAATCTAAAAGAATTGTAGTGTTAAATAAAAACGGAACATTAAAAACCCAAATTTATTCGGATAAGTTTGATAACTTAAAAGATTTGTTTATTGAAAACAATACTAAGGTTTTTGTATTAAATGATTCAACTCTGTACGAAGTAAATATTCCTTAAACTTTAAATATAGCCATAAAGGCTTCTTGAGGTATATCAACTGAACCAACCCCTCGGCTCATCATCTTCTTTTTACCTTTTTTCTGTTTTTCTAATAATTTTAATTTACGTGTATAATCACCACCGTATAATTTGGCGGTAACATCTTTACGCAACGCGCTAATGGATTCGGAAGCAATAATTTTACCGCGCACCATAGCTTGAATTTTAATTACAAACATCTGGGGTTTTAAATTATCTTTTAAAGACGCAACCCTGTTTCTAGAAATATTGTAAACATCTTTTTGGTAAACAATAGATGACAAGGCTTCAATTATTTTACCTGAAACCATAATATCCAAACGCACAGCATCAACTAATCTATAACCTATAATTTCATAGTTCAAAGATCCGTAGCCAGAAGTGATACTTTTTAATTTATCGTAAAAATCAATCAAAATAGAAGCCAGTGGCATTTGACAATGAATTATCAAAAGTCTGTCAGTAATACCGGGAGTATTTTGATTACTAATATATTCTATATCCTGATACTCGCCTTTTTTATCTATAACCAACTGTAGTAAATTACCTAAATGTTTTTCATAGGCAATAATTTGCATATTTACAAACGGTTCTTCTAAAGATTCAATTGCCATTGTTTCGGTTAATTCCATGGGGTTTTTAATTATAAATTTTGTGTCATTATTTCTTAATTTAACCTGATAAGCAACACTGGGGTATGTAATAATAATATCCATACCATAATCCCGAGTTAATCTTTCTTGAACAATTTCTAAATGCAAAACCCCTAAAAATCCACACCTAAAACCAAAACCCAAAGAAGCTGAGTTTTCAGATTCAATCATTAAACTGGCATCATTTAATTTTAACTTATAAATAGAATCTTTTAAACGACTATAATCGTTTCCATCTTTAGCAAACAACCCCGCAAAAACAACTGGTTTCATAGCTTGATAACCAGGAAAAGGAACAATATTAGCATGACTACCAGAAGCTGATAATTCGGTAATAGTATCTCCAACCAAAGTTTGTTCAATTGTTTTTAAACCAGTGGCAATATAACCTATTTCTCCAGCGCTCAAAGAATCAGTCTTTTTTAAAAATGGATTAAAAACTCCAACCTCTAAAGCTGAAAATGTTAAACCTGTTGATAAAGCGCACAAACTACTCTGCTGTTTTACAATTCCATCTAAAACTCTAACTGACAAAACAATACCTTTGTAATCATCAAAGTGAGAATCAAAAACTAAAACCTTTAAAGGTTGACTTTTGTTGTCAACCGGAGGACGCACGCGATCAATAACACTAGCTAAAATTTTATCAACCCCTACCCCAGTTTTTCCTGAAGCTAAAATTATATCTTCATCTTTACAACCTACAATACTTTTTATAGCTGCTACCGAACTATCAATGTCAGCTAATTCCGAATCAATCTTGTTTACAACCGGGATAATTGCTAAATTATATTTTTTTGCTAAATATAAATTAGTAATAGTCTGGGCTTGCACCCCTTGCGTAGCGTCTACTAGTAATATAGCGCCTTCTACGGAAGACAAAGACCTTGAAACTTCATAAACAAAATCACTATGTCCGGGCGTATCAATTAAATTCATGACATACTCTGATCCATCTGAGGTTTTATAATTCATTCTAACTGGTTGCATTTTTATGGTTATGCCTCGTTCTCGCTCTAAGGGATGCATGTCTAAAAACTGGGCTTGCATGGCATTCTTAGAAACTGTATTAGTGAATTCCAAAAATCTATCCGCTAAAGTGGACTTGCCATGATCAATATGAGCTATAATACAAAAATTTCTAATATTCATAGTGTTTAATTTTAGCTTGTAGCTTGTAGCTTTTTAGCCCTTCAGGTTTAAGACCTTCAGAGTCTTCGACTTTTTAATCCTTCGGGTCTAAAACCCTCAGGACCTTCGGCTTTCTAACTTTTAACTTTCTACTTGTTTGCAACCCTGAAAAACTTTCAAAGTTTCACGAGCTGTTCTTTCAAATGTAAACTTGGCTGAACGTTGCAAACCAGCTGTACTCATTATTTGTCTTAACTCGGAATTAGTCAATAATTCTTGCATAGCCAGGGTTAGTTCTGAAATATTATCGGGATTAATTAATATTCCCGCAGAACCAACAATTTCCCCCAAACTAGATGAAAAACTAGATATAACTGGCACTCCATAACTCATAGCTTCTATAACTGGCAAACCAAACCCTTCATAATAAGATGGAAAAACAAATAGCTCTGCGCCTTGATATAATCTAGCTTTGTCTTCTTCCGAAACATAATTTAAAATCCAAATTTTATCTACTAAACTCAACCCTGCGGCCTGAATGGCTTGCAAAATTTTTGTATAACCATAACCAGGATGACCAACTAAAATTAAGATTAGGTTTTGATTAGGATTATCTTTCATAATCTGTTGAAAAGATTTTATGATTGAAATAATATTTTTCCGCATTTCTAAAGTTCCAAGATATAAAATATAATGCTCAGGCAAAACTTTTCCATTACAGACAACCCTAGTATTTATATCTTTGCGAACAGATTGCGCGCCATGATATATAACTGTAATTTTATTTTCTGGAATTCCTAAATAATTAATAATATCCGTTTTACTGCTTTCCGAAACTGTAATAATTTTATCAGCCTGCAGGCAAGTTTTTTTTACATTTACTAAATAGTGCTTTAATCTGTTTTTTAAATTATAAAATTCAGGATAAATTTTAAAACTTAGATCATGAATTGTAATTACACTATGTATTTTTTTATTGTGAGCGTTACCAGAACCAGCCAGTGCTAAAAAAGAAAGATTAGGGGAAAAAACAACATCAGGCCGCAGGTTAAAACGATGATAAATTAAATCCGGCATACTTGGATAATTAAAACCCAAAATACTTAAATTTAATAATTTATTGGGAATATGATAGTCGCATACTTGCACTTTCGCGGATCCAAAATCAGGCAAAATAGGATAATTGTTTTTATAAGAATTATAAAATAAGTAATACTCGTTTTCTAAGTCCAACTTAAACAAACATTCTAGTAAATTATAAGTATACTTTGAAACCCCAGTTCCATATTTCTCTAAAAGAGGACTAACATCTACAACAATACGCATAAAAAAATTGACTTAATTAGCAATTCTAAAATTAACTATTAACCATCGCTTATCAACACTTTCGCGATCGAGGAATTCAAGTCATAATGCACCATTCGCTACCATTCCTATTTTGTCTTTGTCATTCCCGCGAAGGCGGGAATGACAGAAAATGTGCGCATAAAGTTATTAGCATGGTGGTGCATTGAAAACTGGACTTTTTGTAGCGAAGTTGTTGACCCCGTTAAAGATTTATACTTCATATTTATAGGTAAAAATTTAGTAATCATAATTCTATCCAAAAAAATAGATAAAATAAGTTTTTATAATCTCTAACAGGGTTGACAGTTTTATCTTAAAATTTCTGGTATACGAGATCGCGGAATTTTTCTAACCTTCACGGTTTTAAAACCCTGAATATATGCCTTCACTAAACGATGCAAGCCATCTAAAATTAACCAACGACCTTTATTGTCCATAATATCAATGGGATATTGCAAGTCTGAATTTTGCACTTTTTCATAGTGCGTAGAATGTATGTCTGGTAATTTTATTACTTCATTGGGTGTCAAATTATAATCATCCGTATCCTTCATTTCCCAAAACGGAACTTCAAAATGCCAAATCAGCTCTTTGATATCCATTTCCTCCACTGGTTCATCCAGCTTCCAAATTTTGCTAGAATCCCAATGGAAATCAAAACCTACATCGTTAATAACTTTTGGTATACTTTTCGCCATATTTTTCATTACATATTAAAATTCCAATTTTCATAAATTTATTTTTTATTTTTGTTTAAATTGTTGTTGAAATTTTTCATCCATAAAAGATTTTATTTTGGTTTGAAAAACAGAAGTGTCAAACTGCTGAGCATGCTCACGAATTAATACAGGATTATAATTAGCAAACTTTAATCTTATAACTGTATCAGCCAAAGACTCCCAGGTTTGTTCGTCAAAAAACACACCAGATACATTTTCTTTGACAATTTCAGTCGCGCCGCCGCTACGATAAGCAATTACAGGTATACCAGAAGCCATGGCTTCTACCATAGTAATACCAAAATCCTCGGTTTGAGGATTAATAAAAGCTTGCGCTGATTGATATAATTTACGCTTAACATCCTCGGATACTTCTCCCAAAAATTCAATATTACTACTAGCAATACTTTTTAAAAATGCTAATTCCGGACCTGTGCCAAAAATTTTTAAAGGTATGCGCATTCTGTTAAAAGCTGTTACTATCAGATCAAATCTTTTATAAGGAACCAATCTACCACCAGCTAAAAAATATTTATCCGGTTTTTTTGCTAGTAAAAACTTATTTATGTCAATCGGTGGATATATAACCACACTATCTCTTTTGTAATATTTAGTAATCCTATCTTGCACAGTTTTAGAATTGGCAATAAAATAATCAACTCGATCCGCGGCTAACTTATCCCATATTCGCAAATAACTAAGATAACTACTAATAATGGTTTTAAAAAAATGAGGATATCTTAAATCGCGCAAATAATCATAAGCATCCAACCATAAATATCTCGTAGGTGTATGACAATAACAAATATGTATAGTATTACCGGTTGTTATTATACCCTTCGCAAAAGCGCTGGAACTAGACAAAACCATATCATATTTAGATAAATCATAACTCTCAATAGCAGAGGACATAAATGGTAAATACCAGCGATGTTTACTTGTACTAAATGGCATTTTCTGCAAACGTGATGAGATAACCCTAGTCCACAGTTCTTTAAAGTCGGGATTAGATTTATCGTGTAATAAAGTGTAAATCGGAGCTTGATCAAACATTCTAGATATAGCCCGAAACACAACTTCCGCTCCACCATTTTTTAATAAATAATCATGTACTAAAGCAATGCGCATAATTAAATTTAAATTGTTTTTCGCTTGCCAAAAATAACCACGAATGTTTTTAATATAATTTCAAAGTCCATCAATAAAGACCAGTTTTCAATATAGTATGTATCTAACTGAACTTCTTTTTCAAAATCTACATCCGACCTACCGTTTACTTGAGACAACCCTGTCATACCAGGCTTAATAAGTAACAATTTTTTATGCCCTTTTTGATACTGGGCAACTTCGTTAGGCAAATGTGGACGGGGTCCAACTAAACTCATATCTCCTAAAATTATATTTATTAATTGGGGTAATTCGTCAATACTAGTGGTTCTAATAAATTTTCCCACCCTAGTCCAACGCGGATCATTAATAATTTTTGACAAAATACCATTACGAACATTAAATTCTGGATTGTTTATTAAATCTTTATAAAACTTATCAGCCAACTCACCTCCATAATTATCTCCCACGCAATATTCTGTTTTCATAGATCTAAATTTATATATTTTAAACAAACCCTTAGGACCTACTCTCATTTGGGAATATAGAACTGGTCCTTTAGAGTCCGACTTAATCCAAATCCCTATAATTACTAAAAACGGAAAAAGTATAATCAGACCCAATACAGCCACACTAACATCTATAATTCTTTTAACAACCCTGAACCAACCTTCCAAGGGTGTTTTTTTTAATTCAATGACAGGAATATTCTCAAGAATATGAACTTCTATATTTTTATTTAATACTTCAAATAAATTAGCCGTATAACGAAACACTATATTATGCTCAAATGTAAAATCTGACAAATCAGCGCTTAATTCCGAAGACATGTTGTTTTGAGCTAAAATAATTTCGTTTATCTTGTGATTTTGGTGTAAAATTTCTAAACGAGCTAAGGTTAGGTGATCTAAATTGTTAATTCTCTCAATTACTCTATAACCCAAAACCAATCCATTATTAAATATTTTCTCTAAATTACAAGCTACAAAACTATCTCCTAAAATAACAACATTGGATAACCCTATTTTTTTCGCTAAAAATAATTTTTGAATGTATCTAATAAATAACCTGCCAATAGATATAGTTATCAAACTAAGCACAAATCCACTCAAAACAATAAATCTAGATTGAAATAACTCCCGACTAAAAAACATTACGATAGCCACAAACGCAAACCCAACTGAACAAGCTAAAAATACTTTATTAATTTCTTCAATAACAGTTTGTCGTAAAGAAGTTTGATACAAATCATTCAGACTAAAAATTATAATCCAAACCAAGCCTATTAAACTTAAAACTTTTAAATAAGGAATAAATTCTAAACTAAATAATATTGGTCTCCACCCAACTACAGTTGAAGAAAAACGCAGTTCGTAAGCTAACACCCCTGCCAATAAAAACATCAAAAAATCTACAATTATTAATACTCCATTAGATATCAGTTCTCTCCTGTTCATAAATTTGAATACTCAGTAATAACCCTTCGACTACGCTCAGGGTCTACACTCCTATTTATCTCAAGAGCAAGCTCTTGAGCTTTCTAGGAGTTTCGATAAAAATGCATTTTAAACTTATAAGCCGAATTCTGTCTCCTTGTAAAAACAAAGAGTGTAATCATCTATCTAGCTTTAATATTACTATTAAAGTCAAGCCCCAATTAAGGGTTGCACCAAATAGGGTTTGCCACACATTGACATCACTGCCAACGGAGCGAAGTAGCTATAAATTTATAACACCTTCCCACTTTTCACCTTTCACTATTTAAATAAATTTAAACAGCTAGTATAGTCTCTGTGGTACTAATGCCGTCGTTTTATGTATCGTAAAACGCCACTGCGTTACAGTGTATTATTTACCATTCTTTAATATATATGATATACTAAAGGGGCGCGGTGTTCGGACTTTCCTCCCCTTTAATTAAAAAGGGGCGATTACACAGTATTAAAATGCAATTATAGTATAATATTTAATGACCTTTTAGTCAACCCAGGAAGTTGAAAGTTGTAAAGTATAAAATTTATAAAATGATTATTTTTTATTTAGGGTTTAATATTTAGTGTTTAGTTTTTATTATTATCTATGTATCAACCAAAAAATTTTGACCATTTAATAGGTTTACCTGGTTTTAGCGAACAACTTATAAAAAACCACATTACTTTGTATCAAGGCTATGTTACTAATACCAATAAACTAATTGAGATTTTAAATATACTTTCCGTCACTAAAACTTCAAGCGATATAGAGTACGCTGAAGCTAAGCGTAGATTTGGATGGGAATACAATGGCATGCGTTTGCATGAATATTATTTTGAAAATTTAACTAAAACTGAAACACCTCTAAATCCAGATTCAAAATTAAGTAGTCTGATAATTTCCCAATTTGGGTCTTTAGAAAACTGGGAAAAAGATTTTAAAAAAACCGGCGCAACCCGTGGTATTGGATGGACAATATTGGTTCACGATAAACTTAACAACCAATTATTTAATATTTGGGTTAATGAACATGATTTGGGATATTTAGTAGATACTCAAATTATTTTAGTTATGGATGTGTTTGAACACGCTTACATGATAGACTATGGAATCAAACGCGCTGATTATATAAACGCTTTCTTTAAAATTATAAACTGGAATTTGGCTTCGGAAAGATTTGGAAAGTAAAATGAAATATAATACAACTTCCAAACTATAACTGATGCCAAGGAAGAGATATTATTTTGTCGGACAATTTTTCTTTTTTGCCTTCTAAAGTAATTATGTAAGCCCTTTTAGCTATAGTTTTATATTCACTTAAAAAACTATGCAAACCCTTAAGCTCTGACAGAGAGATGCTTTTTGAGCTTTTTATTTCTATGGGTATTACTTCGTACCCTAAATCAAGGACACAATCAACCTCTGCGCCACCACTTGTTCTCCAATAATAAACTTTATAATTTTTATTCAAAGCTCTTATTCTTCTGATTATTTCTAAAATTACAGCGTGTTCAAACAAAACACCCTTTTGCGTATTTACAGTATCCTGAGTTAATGGCAAGCGAGCCACGGCATTTCTAACACCAAGATCAAAAAAATAATAACGAGACGAAGCAAGAATTCTTTTTCGAGCATTTTTTAAAAAGGGATCAATTTTTTCAACAATTAAAGTATCTATAAGAATTTGATAAAACTCTTTTATGGTAGGAGTACTAACACCTGATTCATTGGAAAGCTTGGTTAAGTTGGGGTTTGTGCCTGACTCATTAGCTGCTAGCTCTAAAAACCTAGAAAAAGAACCTATTTTCCTAGAAATAGCTTCAGCTCTTATTTCTTCTTCTAGATAAAGCTCTGTATATGATCTTAAAAAACTTTCTTTATCTTGTGTGTTTATAATAGATGGCAAAGATCCAAAAACTAATGACTCCTTAAATGAATAACTTGTATTTTTATTAATATTGTTTACTGATAATTCTTTTATAGTAGAACCCGTAATAAATCCCATTTCAGACCAAGTTAAAGGATCTAAGCTGTATTTTGTAACTCTTCCGGGTAGTAAATTCGCATTCTTCCTTTTTAACTTTCTGGCTGACGAGCCCGTAAGAATAAAGGTTGCCTTTTTTTTATCAATCAAAAATTGAGCAGAATCAAAAACTTCGGGAATTTTTTGGGCTTCATCTACAAAAACCAAAGGATTACCATCAATCGCCTCAATTTGTCTAATAATTACACCAGGGTCAGCCTCAATTTCTAAACGCGTGGATGGGTTTTGAAGATAATATTCAACTTTATTTTTTATGTTTCTAATAATTTCTTGTATCAGGGTTGTTTTACCAACTTGACGTGGACCCAAAAGAAGCAAGGGTTTGTTATTTTTCAAATCTTGCCTTAATTTTTTTTCTAAAAGTCTAAATAATGGTTTATTTTTACCTTGCATATTTAAAGTATACTTTATGGTAAAAATTTTGTCAACAATCTATACTTGGAAGTATACTTAGAAGTCGGACTTCCAAGTGATTTTAATGTTATTGTGACTGTGTCAAACTATCTTTGATGGTACCAGCGACAATGCCCGTAATCATATCAATAGACTTGATAGAGTCATCATTGGCTGGGATCGCATATTGAACCATGGTATGCTTAACATTAGTGTCGCACATAGCTATAACTGGAATTTTTAAAACATTGGCTTCGTGCAAAGCAATTTTATCTTTTTTTAAGTCAACTATAAAAATCGCGTCGGGTAATCTTGTAAGACCAACTAGCGGTTTAACTAATTTTTCTAATTTAGTTAATTCTTTTTTATAAACAAGTTGTTCTTTTTTAGAATATTTTGTAAATTCACCTGAGGTTTCTTTTTGTTGTAAATCTTTATATTTTGCAATTAGCTTTTGAATCGTAACAAAATTTGTTAAAGTTCCCCCTAGCCAGCGTTCAGACACATAAGGCATATTTATAGATTCAGCGTATTGAGCTATGATGGATTTGGCTTGGGTTTTAGTACCTACAAATAAAATCAAACATCCAGTTTTAGATATTTTTTTAGTAAAATCTAAAGCTTCCTGAAGTTTTATAAGCGTCTTATCTAAATCAATAATATGAATATTTTTTTGAATCGTGGAAATATAAGTTTTCATGCTAGGGTGCCACTTGGATGTTTTATGTCCAAAATGCACACCAGCTTTCAACATTTCCAATATACTAGGTAACATAGTTAGATTAAAAAATTAATTTAAATTAAACCTCTACAGTTTCTTTAACTTCTTCTTTAACATCAGCTTGAACCTGGTCTGCTACTTTAACAGCCACAGCTTCTTTGATTTTTTTATTTCTTAGTTTGGGGGCTTTTTTGGGTTGCACTTTTTCTAAACGCTTTTGATACCTACTGATAGTTCCAGAAGTATCAACTAATTTTTGTTTATCCGTATAAAATTGATGACAAGCGCTGCATATTTCAATATGCACTTCTTGAACCGTAGATCCTGTAATCATAGAATTACCACAAGCGCACACTATTTTAGCGTTTGAATAGTAAACTGGATGTGTATCTTTTTTCATAATAATACTTAAAATCGCTAAACTATATTAAAAAATCATGTTTATTTATATTATCATATATAGGATTATTTGACAAGAGTGCCTGATTTAATTAAAATAATTTGATTAAAACACCAAAACTTGAAGAATAGAAAGTAGAAGCTAAGAAGCTAAGAAGCTAAGAAGCTAAGAAGCTAAGAAGCTAAATTCTTATATGACTGACGAACAAAACCTGCAAAAAGAATACGATGAATTAGAGTTAATTTTACAAAAACCGCAAACTATTAGCGATAAAACCAAGCTAAAACAATTTTCCGGTCGTTTTGCCATACTTCAAAAAGTTTTAGCTAATTATAAAGAATTGTCTAAAATAAACACTGAAATTGCAGAAACCACGGAATTAATGAAAAATAGTCCTGAACTAGCTGAAGTATGCCAAACTGAATTAGAAAAACTAGCCAATTTAAAAAATCAAATCGAACAAGACACAAACAGCTTGCTTAATCCTAAACCTTTAGACACAGAAGATAAAAAAAATATTATTATTGAAATTCGAGCTGGAGTGGGCGGAGATGAAGCTAGTTTATTCGCGGCTGAATTATTTTCAATGTACTCACAGTTTGCGCTAAAAAATAATTTTAAAACCCATATTATTAACTCATCCAAAACTTCATTAGGAGGATTTAAAGAAATTATATTTGAAATTAGTGGCGATCAAGCATACTCTAAATTTCAGTTTGAAAGTGGCGTGCATAGAATACAAAGAGTTCCGGATACTGAAAAAAGTGGAAGAATTCATACCTCAACTGTTAGCGTGGCTGTACTACCCGTGGCTCTAGAAACAGAGCTCATAATAAACCCAAGCGATCTTAAAATAGAAGCCACTACTGCAGGTGGACATGGAGGGCAATCAGTTAACACAACTTATTCAGCTATACGCATAGTGCATATCCCCACTGGTGTAGAAGTGCAGTGTCAAGATGAAAGAAATTTTCAACAAAATAAAGAACGAGCCATGAAAGTTTTGCGAACTAGATTATTAGACCTTAAAACTGCTAAAGAAAAGGATCAACGCGACCAAGACCGTAAATCTCAGATTGGGAATGCAGATCGTTCGGAAAAAATAAGAACTTACAATGTTCCTCAAGATCGCTTGACTGACCACAGAATCAAAAAAAACTTTTACAATTTAGAAAAAATTCTCAAGGGTGATTTAGAAAATATTGTTGAAGCATTACTTAGTGGCCTTGCTACTAAGTAATTGCTACTAAGTAAACAAACAAAAAGCCGCGAATAAATCACGGCTTTTTTGCAGTTTTAAGATCTACTGCTAAACTCAAGAGCTTTTCTTATAGTTTACTGATAAAGCAAAAACTTTCCAGTAACTATATAAGAATCAGAAATAGTAAGATCGCCAGAAGGAGAATTATCAGCTGTTCTCTTGTATGACCATGTAAGAGCGTTATCAGTAGCAGTAGAAACAGCTTTGGCACCTAACATACGGACAAGGGTAGTAGCAGTTGTTCCAGTAGTAGAATTGTTCTTGATATTAGTCGTATCAGCTAACAATACATAACCATTGGTTCCATTAACAGCAATTTGTTCATTGGTAGGTAATGTAAATTCAATAACCTGACCAGATGTAACAATAGTTGTATCGGCCAATGTACTTGTAGCACCAACAAGCATTGCTCCAGCTAATGAAGTTGATCCACCTAAAGTGTTAGAAATTCTATCACCTGTGGTAGGATTAGCTCTATCTAATCTAAACCTCTTAGGACCAAAACCACTTGCGTAAGAACCAGAAATCTCAAATCTCATTTTAACCGGAGTAATAGGTTGAGATCCAACTGTGCTAACTGTAAAGGTTCCAATAGCATTCTCAATGACTTGAGCACCAGTGCCAACATCTTTGGATGCTAATACAGGCTTGGTTTCTTCAACATGATGAGCTTCAGATGTAAATGTAAAGTTGGTTATACGGCCACCTGCAACGAAACCAGCTTTCGTAGTTCTGTTTATACCAGTTAAGGTAATGGTATTTGTACCAACTGAAGCGACTGTAACAGCTGCTTCAGAAGCACCATCTACAGTGTCAGTGAAGACACCATTATTATTGTAGTCAAAAGCAACTGAATCACCTACTTCAAAGTTAGTAACATCATTAACAGTAATAGTGTCAGTAGTTGTTGGAGTTTCATCGTAAGCTGTGACAATACCACCAGAAACTCTATTTGTGCTTCCCGAAGATACTCCGGTAAACTCAAGATAGGTTACACCCATAGTTACATCTCTATCAGCAGACGCACCAACAGGAATAGTTGCTCCACTGGGTGTTGATACTTTAACTACAAGATTTTTTACTCCACCTTGAGGAATACTGTAACCTAAACCAGTAAATCTAACTTCGCTACCAGTTAAGGAAGCTGAAGAGGTGTTTAATTGTTTACCTGAATCAGCGTCAAATAACTTGTAAGAATCAGCTAAATTATTATTACCGTTTTTAATACCTAGATATAATTTATCTAAGGTTAGAGGTTCAGCATTTAGGGTTTCCCTTAATTGGAATTTAAAGGCTGAAACATCAGTCTCATTAGCAGCTAATAATTTGGCAACATTAATAATTCCATCTTGTCCTAAAGATGTAACAGCTAAGTTACCGGCTGATTTTAGAGCAATGCTCTGACCAATAACAGCTGGAGATATAGTTGTAGATTGAGAACTGCTTCCTACAGATGAGGTTACAGTTAACTCGGTTCCAATATTATCTTTACTAAAGGCTGTATTAACAACAGCGTACACATTAACTACTTTAGTTCCATTAACTGGAATACTCAAACCTGCAACGGAGAAAGTAAATCCAGAAGCAGTACCAATTGTGTTAGCTGGAGCTAAAGACACGCCAGCTGAATCTTTTAAGGTTATATTACTGACATTTTGCAAGTCAGTAACTGCTGTGCTATCAAATTCAGCAGTAGTGTCAACAACTGATCCTGTAACAGCACCAACTCTAATTTTAATAGCATTAATAGCCTGTCCTTCAGCTGCACCAGCTCTTAGGGTGTATGATCCTATTTTTTGCAATGATCCACCCTTTACCAAATTGGTTGGGTTGAAATCAGATGCTTTGCTTACGGTTAAAGTAGAATCATCTACGGCTAAGTTATTACCACTAGCTAAATCAGTAGTAGAGCCACCAGTAGTAACAAAGTTATTTGAAGATACTCTTCTAACTTTAAAACTGGTAATTCTAATTGTGTAATTATCAGCT
The DNA here is from genome assembly GCA_005239895.1 of bacterium. Taxonomy (GTDB): domain Bacteria; phylum Patescibacteriota; class Patescibacteriia; order SBBB01; family SBBB01; genus SBBB01. The sequence goes on from SBBB01000002.1 coordinate 32,366, forward strand.
CCCGTAGCATTCTGGTTAATATCACCTACAAAAGTAATAGTACCAGTTGTGCCAGATTTTATGGTGTAGAAACTGTTCAAAACATGCTGAGTTCCATTACCATCTGGAGCAGTAGAACCACTAATTGTGTTATTAGTTACTGTAAAGGAATTAGCACCATAAATATTACCATCCGTAGCAGTCTGGGAGTAAATATTACCTCCAGTTGCGGATTGTATTTTTAAGGAACCATTCAATACAAATCTACCTACTGCCAATCCAGCCGAAGAGCTACGAACTACAAATCCTAATTCTTGCAATTCAATATCTTCGCCAAAAGCTTGAATATTGAATTTAGCTAGATTGACATTTGTGGCACCTTTCACAACTTTGCCAGACAAAGATTCAGTTGATCTAGAAATAGTAACTGTACCTTCTCTAAATTTAACAAAGTTGCTTCCAGTGTCACCATCTCCAATTGGATAAGTTTGTCCAGTATCTTCAGCAGGGGTTACACCAACTCCAGTTTCAAGACCAACAGCGCGGATTTTGTAGTCGTTCTGAATAGTAAAGTTTAAGGTTCTATTGGCGCTATTAGTATTGCTGGCTAAGTCAACTTTGACTGTAAAGTCTCTTAATTGACCATTCAAAATTTTATAACCACCAGTAGGACCAGCCATTGTACCTGTTAATCCAGAAATATTGAATTTGGCTTCATTGTTTATCAAAGTAGGAACTGAAGCAATGACAGCATTGCTTTGGTCAACTAATCTGATATTCATAACATCACCACCTGAAGCGCTACCATTGTTTTGAATGGTGATATTTGTTAACTCAAGGTCTTCATTGCCAGTAATTTCTTGTAATCTAAATTTAGCAACATCAACATCTTTTAGACCTTGATCTAATTCAATAGGAGCGGCTGATGTACCACCAATAATGGTTCGGGTGGAAACATTTAATTTACCAATGGCTCCAGTTCCAGAAACCGTAGTCATAGTAGAACCTTTAATTGGGAAACTACCTTCTACCTTAATAGCTGTTCCGCTAGAATCTGTAACTGTAACATCGCTAGCCGCAGCAATAGTTGCGGAAATTGTTCCAGAATTTGTAATTGTTTTTAGATTAACATTTACATTTACATCAACGGTTTGACCGGACGCAATTTTAATTGGTTCGTTTTCAAATCCGCTATTTGCAATAGACTGACCAAATGTAACTAATGATCCGTGCAATTTGCCCATTTTATCTGTAATTAAAATACCAGCTATATCAGCGTCAGACGCAATACCCTCTCTTCTAATAACTAAACCTTTGACTAACGCATCTCCGCTGGTTGTATTTTTAACAGATAGAGTAAGTAAGGGCGCGTAAAAAGATCCGCCTGGAATTGCACCGGCACCTTTGGTGCTAGGTGACAAAGCCACGGTAACACCTCCGGTCATTACAACTGGTGAAGATGAACTACTAGCTGAACCACCTAAATCTGTAAGTTTGGATTCTTTGCCAGTAATATCAGTTCCAGCTGTTGCAGTCCAAGAAGAGGGTGCGGTTACAACATACATAGAATTAAAACCATTATCAGCTAAAGATGTTCCTGTAAATTTGCGAATATTCTTGCCATCTACTAAGTAAACATCTGAACTGCCTGTCATTTTAACTAAGGTACCAGATGGATAACCACTGGCTGCTGATACTGCTGTGGAATCTATTTTATAATTAGTAAAGAAAGAATCAGCAACATCAACTACCATTGAAGCCCATCCAGCTCCATATAATGTTTTGGCTGTAGCTTCGCTATCAATGTGTCTTAATACTCCGCCTGGTTCAACAGCGTAAACTTTAGGATCAGTTGTAATTTTAACTAACATCGTACCTGGTCTAATGGTAACATTTCCTCCCAATCCGTAAGACTGTAATTCAGTAGCTGAAACAGTTTTTACGCCTGAGAAATCTTTGTACCAAGAGTTATAAGTACTGGAATTAGGAAAAACCCAGCGCTTGCCATCAGCTCCTAAGTAGTAAACAGTGCTCAAGCCTGGCATTTTGATCAAATCTCCAGCCATGGCTGCTTTCGTAGCCAAAGGAAGAAAGATCGCTGTACCCATGGTTGATAGAACTGTGGTAATACTTACAACTGTTGCAATCGCGCGCTTTCCTGTATTCATTAATTTGTGCGACATAATTTTATATTAAATATTAAAAAAATTAAAACTAAAAAACTCACCGTAGAAACCTGTTATAATATAAAAGTTTTTAAGCTCTCATAAATAACTCGACCTTCGGTCCTACACTCCTCTTGTTAGTTTCCAATCCACAAAACCCATTTTAGAAACTAACATAAAAAGCTAGTAACTTAAAATCACCTCGGACTTATTAAACTTATAAATTATTATCATTATTAGTTGTGGTGCCCGTGCTCGTACTACTAGTAACATCCGGAGTTGGTGTCAAAACGTCAATTCCACTGTTTTCAACCTTGGCTTCCATAATATCAACAATATCTTGACTAGCACCCAAACTATCTATAGCAGCCACATAATCTTTGTCTTGCAAATATTTTTTCGCTTTAGTTAGATTTTCTGTAGCTTCTTTAGAAGTATCTTTAACTCCCTGAAGTTCAGTTTTATCAATAACAGTTGTTGATACACTAAGTAAACCAGATGACGTAGTTGCAGCAACCTCTAAACCAGCAGTTGCAATCTTATCTAATTTTTTAATTTTGTTTTCTGTAGATTGAATTTTATCAGTCACTAAAACCGTCAAATCTTCTTCTAAAGCGCTACTTACTTTACTACCAACCTCTTTATTAGAATCAATATCAGATGCCATGACTTTCAAGGCCACACTATTCACTTTCACGGCTGTTTTTATAACTTTATTAACAGCTAAAGCAGCTGGTTTTTCTTTGTTGATTAAAGCTCGTTTGGTGTGATTTAAACTAACTGTGTAACCATGAACTTTCTTTTCAATAATTTTAGCCACCTCGGTTCTCCTAGGACCATCACTAATAGAATTCAAAGTATTAATAGCTTGAGTTGTTTTTAATAACTCGTCTTCTAGTCGCATGGCAGCCTGAGCAATATTATTATCATTTTCATTTCTATTATTTTGAATCGATAACATTTTAATTTCATTAAACCTAGTGTCAGCTATGGCTAATTGTTTAATAATCTTAACCTGCTTATCAGAAGTTGCGATTAAATCTATTTTTTCTAACGCTAATTTTAAACCATGCAATTTATCGCCCGGTAAACTTGCTCGACTCGCGTCCGCGATTAAAAAACCTGATCCACCTAGCATTACTAACATTAACGCAACACTCACCAAAGAATAATCCATTAATATACGCTGATATCTTAAGAAAGCTAATTTACCTATTTTAAAAATATAATCCACATTTTCTAAAGTGTCGTTGCGAATAAAAAACCATTTACTATTTTCGAGATTAATTTTATTAATTTTGCAAACCGGAATACCAACTTGAGCTTGAATTTGACAAATGAGAATATCACGATTGCTCTTCTTCCATTCAACTGATGGTTGAAGATTATTTCTAAGGGATTCTAATTGTTTAATAATATTTCTTTTGGTTACATTTTGCATAACCTCTATGAGAATTTAAGATTTAAGATTTAAGATTTAAGATTTATGATTTAAGTTCATCAAGCTAGCTTTTAGCTGTCAAAAACAATAGTAGACTTTAACTTAATTGTCAAGGGTATTATTGTTAAATATTTTTTTGAGAAGAATTTATAATTCGGCGCAAAGCATTAATAGCTCTATGTATGGTTACTCTCACACCAACCTTACTTTTATTTAGAATTCTTGCCATGTCAGCAATAGAGATATTATCAATATAACGCAAAACAATTACTTCACGGTATTCGTCTTTCAATATTTTTAAGCTATCTTGTATAGCTTGAAGTGATTCAAAAGATGACGACTTAAATAAATCTCCGGCTGGTTGGTAGGATTGCGAAAATGGTAAATTATCAATCTCATCAATATTTTCATCAAACTTTATTTCTCCACTTTTTTTATATTGATTGCGATAAAAATCCATCACAACATTCTTCGAAACTGTGTAAGCAAAAGCTTTGATATTTCTAATTGGTTGACCTTGTTTATTGTTCAGAATATACTCCCATATCTTAAGAAAAACTATAGAAGTTAAATCTTGGCTAGTCGTAGCATCAAATACCTTAAAGTAAATAAACTGGTAAATCTTCTCAACATACTGATCATAGAAAAGACCAAAAGCTTGCGGGTCTTTGTTCTGAAGTCCAAGTATAATTTTATCGTCTTGAAAAATACTTACTGACATAAATATAGACGCTAATAATGGTCAAATGTTACAGATAATAATAGTTAAATATACGCTTATAATACCAATATGTCCAGGTAACAAGATGCTATAAGATTTATGATTTATGATTTATGATTTATGATTTAATTAAAGATATATAAATAGTGCCTTTGTTTATACAGTATTTGCAATATAGTACCTAACCGAAAAAGTTACAGTTAAATTATTATTTTATAAAAACTGTAACACTAGTATTAAATATTAAATTAAAGATTAATATTTAATATTCTTGAGAATTGTGTCTAATTTAGCGTCAATTGTTCTTTTTAGTTGAGCTGGGTTAAGTAAGTTATAAATCTGCTGCAACTCTTGTTTAATAGACTGAGAAGCAGTGTTCAGTTCTATTATTCGACTATAAGGAGTCTTGGATATAACATCACCTTTTTTATTAATTCGTAACAAGGCTTGAAAAAAATTATGATACAACCTGAGCTCGTTTTTACATAAACTTAATAGCATTTCTAATTCTGAATCACCCAGGCTTTGAACACTATATTTTGGCGTCGAAACCAGAGGTACAAAATCATTAAATTTAATTGATATTAAAACTGGAAACCTTTTATAAATTTTTTCCAAACCTGATTGCCAAGCTTCTTTAGATTGTCCTTTTATCATTTCTATTTCCCACCAACCTGTCACTGTATCAATGCATGAAATAGCGTTCATGCTCTGACCAGTTATTAATCCGGATTGATCGCTATGCCCAGCTAAATAGATTTCAATATTTCCAATTTTAAATCTTTCTTGTTTGTAATTAATTCTAAATAATGATTTTAAAACCCTCCACATTTTGCGATGCTGAGTTGGTTTTTGAGCTTGACTTAACACCGAGTCAATTGTTCTTACTCCGACTTGTTTTAATTTTTCAATAACCGTACGATTATATTTTAACTCCCCAATCCTTTCCAATCTGCCGGTTTCAGATATTAATAAGGGTTGCAATCTTAGACCGCAAGGATAATTAAAAATACTCCAACATTCAAGTAGCGCTTTTTGAAATACAGCGTCGTAATAAACGGGCTTAATTCTTTTTTGAACCTCCATATTTTCGACACCCAATTCGGATAAATGCTTAAGCTTAGAAATTAAATATTTCCTATTAAGTTTTAAATCTTTACAAAGTTTATCTAAAAATTTACCCTTATCTTTTTTAGATTTATAATCATATTTAGCATCTTCAAGTGTTTGCAATAAATGCTCGTTACTTATGGACATAAATTTATTTTAGGAATTAGCTTTTTAGCTTTTTAGCTTTTTAGCTTTTTAGTTTTTTAAACTAGAAAGTATTTTATTTAACATTTTCCTTACTTCAACCAACAATGCATCGAAATGATATTATTTTCTAACATACTTCTCCTAAGAAGCTACAAGCTAAGAAGCTAACAGCTATCTACACCCACCTACTAGTTAACAATATTAATAATAAACCTAAAACACCAAAAAATAAACGAACTATAAAAGCGCGATTAGTTAATAAAGATCTGTGCTCTAAAATTAATAAATCTAAAATAAAGTAATATACTAAACTAAGAATAAAACTCTTTATATAAAAAATTATAGGTAAAAAATTTAAAGCTAAAAATAACTCTAAAATACCAAATATAACCACGAGGGTTAATAATCTGTTTTTCCAAGCTGAGACACCTAATATGGATAATAAAATATAAGTTGACAATATTCCAATTCCCACTAATAACAAGCTAGCTAGAGTCAAACTAGTATCTATAAAAAACATAAACCCATATAAAGCTGAAACCCATAAATAAAATCCAAAACTATTCAGGTTGTGCATAAAATCGATAATCCTGTCTCTATGCAAATAAGCCTCAAAAAAAGTGTGCCTGAAAATAACTTCTAGCCATATTCCAAGCACGATAACTAATATCAATAAAAATAAATGTCTAGACAATAATCCATCTAATAATACGCTAAAAAATATTCCACTCAATAATAGTAAAAAAGATATCCAGGTAAAATAAAATAAGTCCGCATTAAACTGTTTACCCAAGATAAACCAAATTGCAGTCCCTAGTACCAATAAACTAATTATTAAAAATACTCCTACTAAATATGTGTTTAAGTAATACAATAAAGCTAGTTCCAGTAATGTAAATATACTTAAAGGTATAACAAAGGTTAAAGCGCGAGTTAAAAAAAACATAGGGTATAAAATTATTTCCTTTATTATTTTAAATATTCTTTTAAAATTGGAGTCATTATTTTAATATATTTACTAGGTTCGTTATTCTCAAGACTAACCAAGGCTAAAACTATATTTAAATGATCATCCTTAACTTCTCCTGGTATAGTTAAATCTAAAACCGCGTATTTAACCTTTGAAATTTTAGATATCTCAACTTTACTAAGACCAACTTTCCATTGAGGACTGGTTTGGTCTAATAAAACTGGGTACTGACCTAAAATCCCTAGCACAGCTTTAATATACGCTGCTCGATTTAATATTATATTCGATTGACCGTACTTTTTATCATTAACTTGATTAACCTTTGAACTCTTCTGGGTTGAAGACTTAATGAGCTTTGTACTTTCAGTCTTAGGCCTCCAACTAAACCAGGTTATAACACCAATAACCACAATTAACAAGATCACCTTTGTATATAATAATTTTTTGGATTTAAAATTAGACATTTTTAAATCTTTTTTTCTAAAATTAACTCCCGTAAGGTTTTTAACAGGGTGTAATAAAAATTAAGATTATGTATACTTAATAATCTATAAGCTAGTCCTTCGTGTAAATTATTATACAAATAACGCAAATAAGTAATACTGGACAAGCAACATTCTTGTTGACAATAGGTGTCGTCCATAGGACCTAAATTATATATAAACTTTCTACGACGAATATCATACATATCATAAAACATTTTACCGGAAGCAATTAATTTTTTATAATTCTGGCGAAAGACATAATAACCACCATGCCTGCCATTGCGAGATGGAATAACGCAATCAAACATATCTACACCTAATTTTACGGCTTTCACAATTTGCTCGGGTTTACCAGCTCCCATTAAATAACGCGCTCTGGTCGTGGGAGTTAAACTTAAGGTGTATTCTAACACAGGCCAAACCTTTTCTTCCGGCTCACCCACAAAAAAGCCTCCAAAAGCATACCCATCAAAATCCATAGATATCAAATCTTCTAAACTTATGCGTCTAAAATGAGTAGATAGTCCTCCTTGTACTATTCCAAACAACAAAGGAAGTTGTTTGGGAGTTACTTTATCTTTTAAAGCCAAACCTGGAGCTAATTTATCAAAAGTTTGTTTGGCCATACTAGCCCACAAACTAGTACGCCTAAAAGCAGCTGCAATTTCATATACCGAAGATTTAAAACTCGGACACTCGTCCAAGACCATTAAAATATCGGTGTGTAACATTAATTGAAACTTGATCACTTCTTGAGGCGTAAGTTCTATTTTCCTGCCATCAATTTCTGAAGAAAAAATAGCGCCGGTGTCAGTAATTTTTCTAAATTTAGCCAATGAAAACACTTGATACCCACCGCTATCAGTTAAAATAGAATCTGGCCATTGCATAAAATCATGCAAGTTTATTTTTTTAAATAAAGGCGCGCCAGGTTTTTGATAAAGATGATAAACATTCGCTAAAATCAAATTATAACCTATGCGCTTTATATCTGACATACTAACGTGTTTTACTACTCCGTGCGTAGCCACGGGCATAAAACACGGCGTTAACACGTCGTTATGTCTAGTACGTAATATTCCAGCTCTAGCTTGAGTTTTTTTAGATTGACCAATCAATTTAAACCCCATAATAAACTATTGTACTTTACTCTATTTAATAGTACAATATTAGCGTTGATTAACTCATTTACTGTCATTCCCGCGCTCAGCCTTCGTAGCCGTAGTTACTACGGTCGCTTACGCTCCATAGCTTCAGCGACGGAGCGCGAAGTAGGCCAGGCAGGAATCCAGGAGCGTGTACGTTTAACAATAAACCTGGATCCCCGGGTCAAGCCCGAGGATGACACAAAAACCATCGAGGATGACAGAAAAAATTAAAAATCTAAATAAAAACATTAATTATGTCTGATCAATTACAAAAACCTGACAAAGATAAGGCTATTAACACTGCTATAAGCACCATTCAAGAAAAATTTGGAGAAGGGTCAATTATGAAATTAGGAGCATCCCGAACATTACAAGTTGCAGTCATACCAACTGGATGCTTGTCTCTAGATATTGCTTTGGGGATTGGTGGAATCCCAAGGGGAAGAATTGTAGAAATTTACGGACAAGAATCTTCGGGTAAAACCACGCTTGCGCAACATATTGTGGCTGAAACTCAAAAACTCGGAGGAGTCGCGGCTTTTATTGATGCTGAACATGCCTTAGATCCAGAATATGCAAAAAAAATCGGAGTTAATATTCAAGAACTTTTAATATCTCAGCCTGATACGGGCGAACAAGCTTTAGATATTGTGGAAACCTTAGTGCGCTCTAATGCTATTGATGTAATTATTATTGATTCCGTGGCTGCCTTAGTTCCCAAAGCTGAAATTGAAGGTGATATGGGTGATCAGCATATGGGGTTGCAAGCCCGTTTAATGAGTCAGGCTTTAAGAAAATTAACCGGTATTATTAGTAAATCTAAAACCGCTGTAATATTTATTAATCAAATTCGCTTAAAAATTGGTGTTTTTTTTGGAAACCCTGAAACAACCACCGGCGGCACTGCTCTTAAGTTTTATTCTTCTATGCGTATAGAAGTTAGAAAGTCAGCTCAAATCAAACAGGGCGAAGCCATTATTGGTAATCGTATCAAAATTAAGATTGTTAAAAATAAAATGGCTCCCCCATTTAGAGCCACAGAAGTTGATATTATGTACAACGAAGGCATATCTATACCCGGAGATATCCTAGATACAGGATTGCTTTATAAAGTACTAACTAAAAGCGGCAATTCTTATTCTTGTAAAAATATAAAATTGGGTGTGGGTAAAGAAAACGCTAAAAAATTTTTAAAAGAAAACCCTAAACTTATAAAAGACCTACGACAGGAAATTATAGCTATCAGCAAAAAAGGAGATATTTTGATTCAAAATAACGCCGCAGAATAACAAATACAGACTTCTTGCATATGGCAAAGAAAGATAATAATTTTGCATTCATAGATGGGCAAAATCTTAACCTTGGCATTAAAAGCTTGGGTTGGAAATTAAACTTTTATCGCTTCAGAAAATACCTCGCAGAAAAATATTCTATAAATACTGCGTATTATTTTATTGGTTATATATCTGGGAATCAGCCACTTTACTCAGAACTTCAAAAAGCTGGATACGTACTTATCTTTAAGCCAACTATTCCAGATAGTGATGGCAATATAAAAGGAAATATAGATGCTGATTTTGTTTTACAAGCCATGCTTGATTTTTCTACTTATAATAAGGCGCTTATAGTTTCAAGCGATGGAGATTTTTACTCCTTGGTAAAACATCTTTATCAAAGTAAAAAGCTTTTATTCGTTATGAGTCCACACATCAATACCTGTTCTTCTTTGCTTAAAAAAGAAGCAAAAGAAAAAATAGTTTTTATGAACAATTTGCAAAACAAGCTTTCATGTAAACAAAAAAGCACCGCCTAGGGACAAACCCCTACAGAGGTACTTTTTCCTGTGAATACTAATATTATAATAAAAATCTATTTAAAAGTCAATAATTGAATTTTTATGAAAACTACAAGCTTTTACTGAACAACACGGTCAGTATATTCTCCGGTTTCAGTATTAACTCGAACCATATCTCCGTCTTTAATAAACAAAGGAACATTAATTACTAAGCCGGTTTCTAAAGTAGCTTCTTTTCTCACGCTACCCTGAGCTGTATTGCCACGCGTGCCAGAGCTTGTAAAAGCAATTTTTAAATCCAAAGCTTTGGGTAATTCAATCGCAGCTGGTCTTTGATCAAAAATTAAAACTTGCACAGTCTGCCCTTCCATTAAATATAAAATTTCATCTTTAATAAGATCTAAAGGCATACTAATTTCTTCATAAGTCTCTTGATGCATAAAATAACCATTAGTCTGATCTTTGTATAAATATTGGGCATTAACTTTAACAATATCAGCTTCTTCGGCTGTGTCTGCGCCTCTAAAAGTATGCTCCATGGTTGCACCGTCAATTAAATTCTTTAATTTAACCCTTAAAATATTACCACCTCTACCCATGTGAGAATGGTCTCGGGCTGTAATTATAAATGGTTTATTATTAATTTTTAAAACTACACCTTTTTTAAGTTCGGATATTGAAAGCATATTAAAATTTTAAATAATTTTTATTACTAGATACAACATAATCCATAATTCAACCTTATGTCAATAGTTCAAGTATCACGCCAAGACCTAAAAACCCCAGAATACATAGAAGTAAATATAATGTTTGGTGGTTCTATAATGTTTGGTGGTTCGACCGCCAAACATTGATTTTGCTTTCCAAAAGTATTTATTCTATAATTTGTTTATTAAATCTATCGCTTCTGTCATTGTCATTCCCGACTTGGTCGGGAATCCAGAAGCGTGTACAATTATAACTACTGTCATAATTAATATTAATATTAAACTCCAACTATAATCCAATAATTAAATCTTATTAATAATAACCTGGATCCCCGGGTCAAGCCCGAGGATGACAGAAAAAAACACTTATGAAATATAATGATATTATTTTAAGAACTCAAAGAAATGACACTGATTCAGCTATTTCCCCTGGAACTCGTTTATTAATTCGTGGAGGCTTTATGGAACAAATTGCGAGTGGAATTTGGATTACAACCCCTGTAGGATTAATGGTTAGACGCAATGTAGAAAACTTGGTACGGAAAGGAATGCAAACAACTGGAGCTATTGAGCTTGAATTACCTATTCTGCAACCCAAAACCTTATGGGACGAAACTGATCGCTGGCAAAAATATTTAAAAGAAAATATTGCTTTTCATTTAACCGATAGAAAAGACAATGAGTTTATGCTCGCACCCACAGCCGAAGAAGTTATTACTCGTTTCGCTGCTAATAACCTACCGACTTATCGCGATTTACCTAAAATATTCTGGCAAATGACACCTAAATTCCGTGACGAACTACGACCCAGACAAGGAATTATTCGTGGTAGAGAATTTATTATGAAAGATGCTTATTCATTTAATATAGATGAAAGCAGTATGGCGCACTCTTTTGATCTTATGGAAAAAGCGTATCAACAAATTTTTACGCAATGCGGTTTTGATTTCGTACAAGTAACAGCTGATTCCGGAACAATTGGCGGAAGTGGCAGCGCTGAATTTATGGCTATCTCTGATACGGGCGAAGATGTTTTATGGTGTTGTCAAAATTGTGATTACAAAGGCAATCAAGAAACTTTTCATAATTTAGTGGAAAATGCAACCCCGGAATGTCCTAAATGTAAAAATACTAATTTAGAGGAAAAACGAGGCATTGAATTAGGTCATATTTTTCAACTCCAACAAACCTATTCTAAACTAATGAATGCTGGTTTCATGAATTCCGATGGAATAAAATCTTTTTACTGGATGGGATGTTATGGTATTGGTATATCTAGAATCGCCCAAGCCATAGTTGAACAGTCTAATGATGAACAGGGAATTATTTGGCCGTTAAGTCTAGCGCCATTCACAGGGGTTGTTATTCCGGTAAATACTGACAAACACTTAGATACTGCTATCAATATATATACTCAACTGCAGCAAGCTGGAATAAACGTTCTATTAGATGATCGACCCAAACATATCGGAGAAAAATTAACTGATGCAGAATTATTAGGTTGGCCATTTCAAATCTTAATTGGTAAAAATTGGGATCAAGATAAAAAATTGGAAGTCCGCCAGCGCTGGAAAAAAAATTATGACCGCGAAATGTTTACTCAAAAAGATGAAAACTCCACCCCGCTAGCAACCTTGACTTTGACAGAACTGCAGAACTATCTTGTAAAATGTATTAATAACCCTAACAACCAACTATGCTAACTATAGGTATTGTGGGTTTGCCAAATGTGGGAAAATCGACTCTGTTTCAGGTTTTAACTAAAAAACAAGTTTTAATTGCTAATTACCCTTTTGCAACTATTGAACCAAATATTGGAGTGGTTAATGTTCCTGATGAACGCTTAGAAATATTAGGTAAAATCTCTAAATCTGGGAAAATTGTTCCCACTACTGTTTCTTTTGTAGATATAGCTGGTTTAGTAAAGGGTGCTAACTCCGGTGAAGGTCTGGGCAATAAGTTTTTATCCCACATACGTGAAGTTGATGCTATCTGTGAAGTTGTTCGTTCTTTCAAAGATGATAATGTAATGCATGTATCGGGAAGCATTGACCCTAAAACTGATATAGAGGTTATTAGTATAGAATTAGCTTTGGCTGATTTAAATGTTGTTAACCAAAACCTAGAACCATCTAAAACAAATAAAAAAAATGCCGATCCTAAGCGAACTGAGGTTTTAGAAAAACTGAAAAAACATCTTGAAACGGGATCTACGACCAATATAATGTCTGAATTATCTGAAGATGAAAGAGTTTTAATAAAACCTTTTAATTTATTAACCTTAAAGCCTAAAATGTATGTTACGAATATTGATGAATCGGATTTAAAAATAGCTAACAACTCAAACGATCCAGGTCATATTCAAGTTTGCGCTAAATTAGAACTAGAATTAGCTGAACTTCCTGAAGATATGCAATTAGATTATTTACAAAACTATGGAATGACTGAGAGTGGAATAAATAAAATTATTCACGCTGGTTATAAAATGCTAAACTTACTTACATTTATAACAACCGGAGAAATGGAAACTAAAGCTTGGACAATTACAGCTGGATCTACAGCTATTGAAGCTGCGGGCAAAATACACACTGATTTTATTAAAAAGTTTATACGCGCTGAAATCACTACTTATGAAGACTTTATTAAAACCAATGGTAAATGCCATCCACGTTTAGAAGGAAAAAATTATATTATGCAAGAAGGAGATATAGTTTATTTTAGAATAAATAACTAATTGGGAACTAGGAATTAACTTGTAGCTTATTAGCTTTTTAGTTTGTTACTGACTACTTGTTACTTTTTGGCGCTAAAGCACCTTCAGTTCTATAATTTTAAATTACGGACTTTCGGTCATAAAGGACCTTCAGTTTTTTATTTTTAAATTATTGACTTTCTCCGTTTCTGAATAGCATCTAATAACTTTGGAACTATATTTTCCGTAGAAATTCCATAGGTTTTATAATCTCCTAAACTAGCAGCCTGATTTAAACTTTTATTAGATGGCTGAACCCCTCCTGTAACTTTATTCCATAATCGCATTACACTCTTTTTAAAAGAAGCTCCGACAGTTAATTCTTGAAAATAATTTTTATGAAAATCTGAACCAGCTGTACGCAACAAATCATATTTAATAGCCAAACCCTGCATAAACCATACATCAGCCTTAGTATGACAAGGCACAAAAACCTCTACTCCGTCTAAGCCTTCCTCAATCAACTTTGCAAGAAAAATTTCTAACTCATTATACTTACCATTATAATGCACAGCAGGGTGAGACCAAATCGCCACACCACCCGTAGAGTGAATTAACCTAATAGCCTGACTAGCTGTTATACGATAACTATTATCAGCGTTTTTTTGATCGGTTTTTTCTTCAGGCGTAACATCTTTATCAACTTCTTTAATCATACCCGGCATATAAGTATCAATAAATTCAGGCACAGTCGTAATGTTTTTAAGAACTTCATTATTTTCTGGTTTAGCTAAAACCGCAGCAGCAATATGAGGCTTGCCAATACTAGGACCCGTAGCGCTCTTTACGACATCACTTAACTCAACTTTAAAACCATGTTGATGTAAGCGCTCAATCCATTTTTGTATATTAAGCATTCTGCCTTCTTTAGCCTGAGCGCACCTTTGTAATAATTCTGGATTGGTATGATCGATACCCAAACCCAAAATGTGAAAATTGTTTTCTAAAACTGTAATTTCAATACCCGGAATTATAGTAACTCCGGTTTTGATCCCCTCTTCTAATGCGACTGAAATTCCATCTACAGTATCATGATCAGTTAGAGCGATTACTTGTAAACCTTGTTTTTGAGCTAGACCAACCAATTCAATAGGGGTATAAGCGCCATCGGACATAACAGAATGAACTTGTAAATCTATAATATTTTTCATAATCATTATAAGGGTTGTCTTTTAGCTGTTCTCAAAAATAAAAATACTATTAAGGCTACAAAACATAATACCGCTCCATACTTAAAAGACAAGGCTGATCCACCCCTGTCCCATAATATGCCAAAAATTAAACTAGCTGGCAAAATAGCTATACCCGTACAAGCGCTATACATACCGTAAGCGCTGGCTCTGCTAGTTACAGGCACTAATCCAGCTACAATTGCCCTGCCAACTCCATCGGTTAAAGCATTGCAAATTCCATACACTATAAACAGTAACCATAATAAGGGTAAAGAACTGGTTTTGGCAAACCATAAATAAGTTAGGGAAAATAATAACATACCAAGCATAAAAGTGCTACGATGACCTATTTTATCAGCTAACAATCCCGCGGGCATTGAAAACAGAGCATACACAATATTATAAACAAAATAAATAATAGGCAAAAACATTAATTGTAAACCTAACTCTTGACTACGTAATATTAAAAAAGCATCGGACGCCTTACCCAAAGCAAAAATAGTAGAAGCAATTAAAAACACCGTGAATGAAACACCTAAAAATTCAAACTTAAATTTGTGATCTGAAAAATCAGACGCTAAAACATAATTTGGACCAATTTTAAGAGAAGGAGAAACCCGCTCTTTAATATCCGTAGATGGTTTATCTAGCTTTGTATCAGTCACAAAATAACATAAAATTAAAACCGCTAAAAAACTAGCACCAAAAGATAATAAAAACAAAAACCTTAAATCATTATCAATGAACGGTAAAATAGCAACTGCGATTAAAGGTCCTAATGCAGCTCCTAAAGTGTCAGCTCCACGATGAAATCCAAAAACCTTTCCTAAAGATTTAGGCAAACAAGATAAACTAAGTAATGCATCCCGCGGCGGTTCACGCAAACCCTTACCAACCCGATCAAAAAAACGAACTATCAACACATGCCAAGTATTTAAAGAAAAAGCTAAGAGTGGTTTACTAATAGTAGATAAACTATATCCAAAAACAATTAAAGGTTTGCGGATCTTAAATTTGTCAGATATTTTTCCAGATATAATTCTCATAAAACTAGCAGCGGAATCAGCCACGCCCTCAATTAAACCTAGAGATGTAGCGCTAGCTCCCAGGGTAGTAGTAAGAAAAATAGGTATAAAGGGAAAGATCATATCCGAAGATACATCGTTTAAAAAACTAACTACCCCCATGGCAATAACATTTTTTGATAAACCAAACATCATCATAAAATAAAATTACACTTTTTGTTATTCAGTCTTTTCTTAATCACATTATTATAGCATGATTCTATTTTACCATTTTACTTTGTAAACCTGATAATCCCTTTGAATCTAAACAACTTCAATCATAAATCTTATATCTTAAATTATTCTCGGCTTTCAACCCTTCGGTTCTAAAAACCACTCGGGGCTGAAGTATCTCGTAACCTTCGGCTTTCTACTTTCTACTTTCTAACTTTTTTCTCCTGTGGATAAGTAAAACACATTCCTATTCACCTATATTATAAAAAATGTTATAATATTCTTAATTATAAAAATTAATTCATCTTGCTTTATAAACTATTTTTAATTTTAAATTAACTAAGGCAGGAAAAATAATATATGCTACATTTTAAAAACACAAAGAAGGTCGTGCTCTTCTCTTTTCCAGTTTTGATTTTTTTAATAACTGGTTTTATTTTTTATTCTCCTTTAGCTACACAACAGTGTGTCAATGCCGCAGCCATACAATGTAATCCTGCAGGTGCCATGATGACAACCTATAGTAATCCAACTGTGGGAACTCAATGGACCAATGTTTCTGGTGGTGTCTACTATAATAGTGGTAATGTTGGAATTGGTATGAGTAGCACTCCGGGACAAAAATTAAGTGTGGCTGGAACTTTGGGAATTCAAGAAGCTGGTGGTGGAACAGATTACACTATATTCCAAGGTGGTACTCAAGCAGGTAATGTTACTTACACTCTTCCAACCGCAGCTCCTTCTTCAAACGGACAAGTTCTTTCTGCAACCACAGCTGGAGTATTGTCATGGCAACCTGATGCTACGGGTGGTGTTAGTGGCTGGTCGTACTCTAGTCCCAATGTTTCTTTAACAACTAGTGGTGACTCAGTTGGTATTGGAACATCAACGCCTGCTCATAAGCTACATGTATATGGTGCCACTGGTAGCGCATTAATGTTAGTTAGTAACACAACCGCCAATGGATATACTTTTTTTCAAGATAATGGTGGTGGAGCAAACAATTCCTATTACTCACATAGAATAACAACAAACATGCACCTCTTGTCTTCTAATAAAAATGGATCTGGAACTTTAAGAAAAATGGGATTTAGCGTTGGTGGTGGTGATAATGAAGCAGATGCTAAATTGGTTATTGATACGAATGGTAGTGTTGGTATTGGAACGACAACACCAGGGGCGCTATTGGATGTTTACAAAACTGGAATCAATGATCCTTTGGTACGACTTGGTAGTGCAGATACAGCAGGGGGTCCGTCTCTTGTAGTACGTAATGGATCTGGTGATATATCTTTATTTGTTTCTCCTTTTGCAGATGGTTTCATGCCAGGCACAACTGTAGGAGATGTTGGTATTAGAGTAAACGGACCAACTATAAATGATATTTTCTTTGGAAGTCCAGTAACTACATTTATGACTATTAAGAGTTCTGGCAATGTTGGTATTGGAACGGCAACACCGGGCGCAAAACTTGAAGTCGCAGGACAAATAAAAATTACAGGCGGCACTCCAGGCGCAGGTAAGGTTTTAACTTCTGATAGCACTGGCCTTGCTACATGGGAAACTGGTGGCGGTGGTGGAGGTGGTGGTTGGACTCAAAGTGGAACAAATGTTTACACATCTGGCAATGATGTTGGTATTGGAATAACCACTCCTAACAGACGACTAGAAATATCAAGAAACGGACTTCGTACAGAATTCTCACTAGGAGAAAACCTGTTCTTAGATGGGCAGGGGGCTACTGTACGAATAACAAACAATGCCTATGTTGATTCTACTGGTGCTTGGGCAATTAAAGATGCAACAGCTCGTGCTGCAACCATAGAAATACGCGATACTGGTGTAGTTGATATTTATGGCACTGTTACAGCGGGTGCAACAAACTGGAGTCAAATGCTAGGAATTGATGCTCCTAATAATAAAGTCTTATTCCCTAATGGCAATGTCGGTATTGGGACGCCGGCGCCAAATACTATACTAGACATTGCTGGCGCTTTATCTGTTCGAGGAATGGCTGCTCCGGCAGTATCACCAGCAGGACAAGGAAGAATTTATTTTGATTCAACTGCTAATGTATTCAAAGTTTCAGAAAACGGTGGAGCG
>SBBB01000014.1 GCA_005239895.1 bacterium
AAAATTTTACCAAATTTTTCATGTGTGACAACGCCGTATTTCTTTATCCCTTGGTCTATCTCGTCCGCTAGTTTATTACAATTATCACTTAATTGTTGTTGGGAAATATTTTGTAGAATTTTTGAAATACCACGCAAAGTGACAACAGCCATAGCGTTTGCAGGTATAAGATATGGAAATACCGCCTCGTCATCTGATGGCCGAAAAACATTTCTACTTAAACCAATATTCTTTCCAGGATATCCATATCCTTGAACTCGAACTGATGCAAATGGCTTACCATTGGGAGCAACAAATCTGAAAGCGGTTTTTAAAATATTTTTAGATAATGCTTCTTGCTCGGTCTTAATGACTTTGATTGCCGAATCAACTGCTTTTAACCATTTTTCATTAAACGGCGAAATATCTTTTGTTGCCTCCCAATACCCGGCTGAGAGACGAAAAAAAGCGCACAAACTCTCAAGTTCATACTTTCGTTCCCACACGCCCTTCTTCCAAGCCTTACCTTTTGACCACCAAGGATTACGGGGTGGATGTTTCAATAATATATCTACAAATCCATTAGCGTAAGGATCAATAAGAATGCATGAGGTTTGACGATTTATTAAACCAACAAAAAGTTTTTTTAATTTTTCATCTTGGTTGACAAATCGTAGATACGTCCAAACTTGATTTGTAGAATCCCGCAACCACATAGCAGGAATATCACCTGTAGTAATAAATGTGTCTGGATTTCCTTTTTTATCCTCACGATAGTAAACAGTAGTATCAAGCGTATTTGGTAAACACTGTATAAACGTTCGCCTCAAATCAGCATCACTAATTTTTAGGGATATATCCGCTATCAATTGCTCAATAATTTCACTGCGAAAAAGTCGTTGCTTTTCTGGCGGACGAGATTTTAATTTTACAAAGTTCCTAAATTTCTTTTTCATATCTTATACATTGTAGCTCTTTCACTAAAAAAATCCAGAAAATTTTTACGCAAAAATTTTTATATTTGAAATTTTAAGAAAAAATTAACCTTTAAAAAGGGAAATCGCCAGGCTTTTGCTTAAAGCAATTAAAAGTGCTAAATAGTTTTATAAAAATTATATCCTGCGAGAAATAATGGCGCCCACAGCGCTGTTGTGAAATTCTGCCTTCTGTTCATCACCCTCCACACCGCGCGCATCCAAAAAATCTCCTATATTAATAATTAAGCCTCTGGGAGAAATGGACCCAGACCAAGCGTATCGATCTGATAATAACGCTTTATTATGTTTATCGTAATACATAGCCAAATCATAGATAATTTCCTGCGCTGTTGGTCTTGCTAATCTAGTAATTCTTAGATGCACAAGTCTCTTGGCCAACTCGAGTGAGTTCATATTCGTAAGTTGAAAAAGTGCATGTTTTTGAGATTCAAATTCAGTTACGGCCAGAGCATACTCTTCAGGAAGTTTAATATTTTTAAATATTTCATTTTTAATAACATTAATAATAATCTGAGTTTGCTTTAAATAATCTGCGTCTACACTTTCAGGGATAATATTGGTTGAAACTAAGGCCCAACCCGAACGTGGGGGATCTTTAAAAAAAGCAGTTACACCCAATCTCCTTTCCCAATCTCTATATTCATCAATCGTATAGACTAAACTTCCCTTACCTTCTTTTGCCCATCTACTCTGAACAATATCTTTCATAGTCTTGAAAGACATAGGCCCACCATCTGGAGCTTTGTCCACTCTTAAAATTAGTCTTTGACCAAGTTCTTTAGCTCTTTCAAGTTCTTTCACGGAAAAAGGAATACCTGGAATTTCTCTTAAATTCACGCCAAATGTCCTGCTCACATCTTCCGGTCCAAGTACATTTTCAGGGCCAAGCCTTTCAGTTGCAATACGAATTTGTTCAGACGCGGACCCTTTAATTTTAGCCTCTGGTATTTTTAGATCGCTATCTTGCTTATCGCCTAATAAACCACCTAAGACCTGATCAGCCTTAGAATCAAATGATGTTTCAGATGAACCCATATTTTTACAAAATAATAGATTAACCGAGTGAATAAATACTTCAACTCTAACATCTATAATATTAGCATGGTTAAATAGCGCTAACAATATTTACACTATATATCTTTTACAAAATCGGTTGAAAAAAACTTAAAAATAATCCTTTAATATAATCAAATATTTTTGGTTTATACTGAGTATGATTAAAAGGAATTGAATCTACTTTCCATTGTCCAATAATATCTTTCAAATCTTTAATCATTTTTGAATCATGAAAAAAAACACCAACCTCAAGATTAAAATCAAAAGACAGAGCATCAATATTTTGGGAACCAACTAACCCCTCAGTATTATCTATTAACATAGCTTTAGCGTGATTGTCTTTTTTAGTAAAGAAAAAATTAATTCCTATCGGACTTAATTTGGAAGCGTAAAAATAATTAATTCTCGCCATAAACCCTGGAATAGTAACTTGGGTTAATATAATATCTACCACTACTCCTCTTTGAATTGCCTGATCTAAGGCTATAATTAACCATTTATGAGGCACAAAATACGGCGTTACTATAGTAATATATTTATGAGCTTGCTGAATTTTTTGTAAATAATATTGCTTTAAAGTACTTCTTTTTTTAAATGGCCAATGCTCTAATAACCATACTTTGGTTTTATAACTAACTGATTTTTCTCTGTAATTAACTAAATATTTATCTGTTCCACCAGCCATAACATAAGTATAAGCAAAAGACCTGATAATAGGTTTAACTATCAAACCAGTTAGTCGTATTTGTAAATCATTTCTATGATTTTTATGAATATTCATTCCTCCTAAAAAAGCAATTTGCTCGTCAATAATTAAAATTTTTCTATGTGTGCGTCTCAACCAATGGCTAAAAAACAAAAATTCAACCCCGGCGTTTTTTAATTCTTTAACAATACTGGTTTTTAAATTATAACTTCCAAAAGCATCTGCTACTATTTTTACTATAACTCCACCTTTGGATTTTTCGATAATTTTTTCAAAAAAATTATGACTGTTGGAAATATTGTCCGAAAAAATATACATCTCAATATAAATTGATTTTTTAGCATTGGATATGGCTAAAAGCATATCATCTAAAGCTTGATTGGGAATAGTATAAAATTTATAACTCATAATAGTGTTAAGACTAACACACTTAAATATACGAGTAAAGCATTGAATTAAGATATTGTCTGTACAACGCTGTAATATGCTATACTGTGTATACTAAGGTATGTTTTAAAATACATACAAAAAGTAAGTTAAAGTCAATCCGTATAAAAACTGACAAAGGAGGTGTGTTATGGGTACCAAAATGTGTTTACCAGAGATTATACAACAAGCTACGGAGTTTATTGAAAAGAAGTATAAGCCTGATTTCGAAATACCTGACGCGCGCCACAAAGCGTTTGTTAACTCAATGGTTTATGCTGTAGCTGGTTTTTCGCCCGGACATGGAGTGCAAGCTGTAAAAGAGCGCAAGGCAGCCCAGATGATATATAAGGCAGGAAAACCTGGGACGATCAGTTTCAAAAAAGCGCTTCAAATCTGCGAAGAAGCTTGTTTTAGGCGCTGATATTCATTATATTAATAAAGTTTTGTTGTAGGGAGATGCGTTTCCAGTGCATCTCCCACCTATCATTTATGGAAAATGCTATGAATAAAATTCACATCAAAATTAAAGAAAAAAACGCTGATGCGTTTTTATTATTTAATCATGAGTATTCAGGGCAGCCTGGAACGAGATTTTTTTCAAAATTTTCGGGATCTGAGTCGGTTTTACTAATTACCAAACAAAAACGATTGATAATTACGGATGGACGATATTTTTCTCAAGTCCAAAATGAAGTTAAAAATTTTGAATTAATAAAAATTATAAATTTGTTTTCTTTTGTTTTGCTTAAAAATTTATGCTTAAAATTAAAAATCCGCACAATTCTAATTGATAGTAACTGCACTTTTTGCTCTACTGTAGAAAAATTAAAATTATTTATTCCCGAAATTAAAATAATACTAGAACCTGGTTTTATCCAAGAAATAAGAATGATAAAAGAAGTAAATGAAATTAAATTATTACAAAAAGCTGTTGATATTGCTCAAAAAGCTTTCCATAAATTTTTACCTTTAATTAAAATTGGGGTTACAGAACAATGGTTAGCAAATAAACTTGAATCTTTAATGAAAGAATGTGGATCTGAAAAAATAGCCTTTGGCACTATTATGGCTTCGGGTAAAAACAGCGCTCTACCCCATGCCAAACCAACTAATAAAAAAATAAAAGCAGGCGAATTAATAACTATTGATTTTGG
>SBBB01000026.1 GCA_005239895.1 bacterium
CAACTCGTCACGATCGTGCACACTTGTAGACACTTAAAATAATTAATTTGATAAATCTATTTAAATACACTAACTATCCGCTATAGCGCTTAGCGCGTTATAATAGTTTGGGATTTCGTATTATTAAATACCTTACAAATACCTTTTAAAGAAATTATTAATGCGGTTTTGATAATCTGCACTGGTTTCGCCGTGTAACAAATTGCGTTGCAACCAAAACTCCGCTCGAGGATTATGTTTTAAAGCCTCTTGAAGTATTAAAGCTTGCTCAAAAGGAATTTGATCATCGGCTTCAGAATGAATAATAAAAACTGGAATTTGAATATTTTTAGCAGCTGCTTGTGGAGACGAATTAACAATATCTACTCCTAAAAAAAGTTTAGCTAATAATTTAGTTAAAAAAACTAAGGGCTTTGTCAAAATATAAAAATTTTTGTATTGTGTCTCAGCCATTAAATCTAGTCTCGCATAAGACGATTGTGAAACAATCGCTTTTATAGCTTGAGTTTGTGGCACGGTCATCAGTGCCGTAGCTCCACCCATAGATAAACCAAATATTCCAATTTTTTTAACTCCCCTGTCTTGCAAAAATTTTATACCCGCTAAAACGTCTTCAGTTTCTTTTATACCTACGGTTGTATACTTACCTTCGCTTTTTCCAAAATATCTAAAATCAATAAATAACAAAGAATATTTTTCGTGTAAAAATAAATACGAACTCAATAAATCTCCTTTGTCAGCTGGATAACCATGCAAAATAATAATGGCTTTATCTAGAGACTGATTGTTTTTTAAAAACCAACCGTTTAATTTTAAATTATCTTTAGTGTGTAGCCAAATATCTTCATATTCTTTGCCAAACTCTTTGGGGGTAATTTGAGAAATAAATTTTTGGGGCTTAATATTAAAATAAAAAACATACATACTAAATACAAACCAAAAAGCAACAAATAATAAACTATAAACAATTAATCTGTGTTTAATGGTACGAGGCATATAGAAAACAAGACTGACAATTTGAAAGGTTGGATAGGGGGAAACACATAATGAAGTCTCCCCCCTATAGTACAGAATCTGCTGGATGCTTGCTAACGGATGGTATTGCACTGTCGACTCCACGAAAACTGGTAAAACTTAACCCGATCTCGCTTCACTGTCTCCCATCTATTCTACGCGATTAACAGGTCATCCAACTGACCGACCAAAGGGAATTGAACCCTTCGCATTTATCCTAACCGTTTCCATACCCAATAATAATATTTACATAAAAAATAAATAATATGTCAATAATTATAGAGATGTTTATCTTACTTGATTGAATTATTTACCCATTGAGACGTAGCTTCGCCTTTCGTAGTACTAACCTTTAGACAAGCTTATTTTATTTCAACATCTGTGTTACTAATGCAACCATTTGATCTTTCTTTTTTGGATCACTTTCAGCTATTAAAAGAGTTAAAGCGGTAAGGGCATTAGGATTAATATTGCGCATTGTTTTTATTTTTGACTTTCGTAAAAACCAAATAAAAGCAAAGGCGCCAGATCTTTTATTACCATCCACAAATGGATGATTTTTTACCATAAAATATAATAAATGAGCTGCTTTTTCTTCGAGTGTTTTATAAACAAATTCACCTCCCAATGATTGCATGACATTTCCAACAATACCCTCAACGCTTCCCCTATTTCTTTCTTGCGCAAAAATATCAGTTGCTGCTTCTTTTTTTATCAACTCGGAACGTAAATTCATTATGGCGCCTATTAATTCTGCCCCAGTTAATTGTATTGATTTTTTAGTTGAACCAATAATAGTAAGCGTTTCTTTACCATAGGCTTCAAGCGACATCCAGGTACTAGCAAACTCCTTAATGAGTTCCAGTACCGCTTTCGGATCAAGCGCAATATGCTCAGGCAAAAGATTTTGAATATCGGTAACAGATTTCATAAATGCATCATAGTTTTCTGAAATCTTTTTTCGATTTATTGTATAACCTTTAACGAGATATTTTTTCAAAATATTTGTTGCCCAAATTCTAAATTGCGTAGCGCTTTTTGAATTAACCCTATAACCGACAGAAATAATTGCATCTAAACTATAAAATTGAGTTTTGTAAGTTTTTCCATCACTAGCAGTATGTTCCAAAACGGAACTAACTGTGTTTTTTATTTAATTCACTTGTTTTAAAAATATTATTGAGATGCTTAGTAATAGCTGGCCTTTGTGTATCAAAAAGTACCGCAATTTGATTTTGAGTTAACCAAACTGTATCTTTTTCTAAGCGTACTCTAAACTCCACCTTCTTTTGCGGTGATTGATAAATAACAACTTCTCCTTTATTTTTTTGTTCTGTTAATTTTTTCATAATTGTATTCAGGAGATTGTTCAATTCGCCCGCTATATATTAATTTAATAGGAAATAAAAATCTGGAGACATAATAGCATAAATATATGCCTATATCAAATTTCGCTTGTGATTGCAGAGATTACTTATCATACTTGTTTTTAAGATACATTAGCAGTATCATTAAATTATGACCAATCTTTTAGATCAAAAATGTATATCATGCAAAACTATTACTGCACCTCTTAATGAACAAGAGGTTCAAGTTCTGTATTCGCAAATTCCAGACTGGCAAATTGTAGATAATATGAAAATTCAAAAAGAATTTATTTTTAAAAACTTTAAAGAAGCTATAGATTTTACTAATAAAATTGCGGAATTAGCCGAAACTGAACACCACCACCCTAATATCTTAATTTATGAATATAAAAAAATGCGCGTAGAATTGTACACCCACTTAATCAACGGATTATCCATTAATGACTTTATTATGGCAGCCAAAATAGACCAAATCAAATTATAAACCTATATCTATGGAGAAAAAAACTTTTACGCAGTATTCAATCTTTTTTGGTTTAATTTATTTTCTTTCAATTAATGGCTTGTCTTCTATATATAATTTACCGCTCAGTTTCATGCTCAAAGAAAATCTGGCTTTAACTGCCACGCAAATGGCTTATTTCGGGGCTGTAACAACTATAGCGTGGGTTATTAAACCTGTTTGGGGTTTCATATCAGACTACTTTCCAATTCTAGGTTATCGTAGAAAATCATATTTACTCCTAACATCAGTCGTAGCTTTTTGGGCATGGGTCACTTTAGCATTTTCTGGCAATTATACAGTTTTAACCATTTTAACTCTTATTACAATTTCTTACGTGGCTTATGCTTTTCAAGATGTTGTAACTGATGGTTTAATGGTGGAAGTTTCTAAGCCTGATAATTTAACTGGAAAGTTTCAATCTATTCAATGGGGCGCAGTGTATGCCGCGTCAATTATTACAGCTTTAGCTAGTGGATACCTAACAGATTTAGCGCGCAATCAACACATTACGTATCAACATATTTTTGGAATTACAGCTATTTTCCCCCTGATTACAATATTCGTTGTTTGGTATCTAGTAAAAGAACCAAAAATTGCAAGTGCTCAACCCGTAGATAAAACAAATTTAAATCTCTTAAAAGAATCATTTAAACACAAAGACTTATGGTTACTGGCTTTCTTTTTGTTTTTCTGGAATTTTTCACCGTCGTTCGGAGCTCCATTTTTTTATTACGCCACTGATACTTTAAAATTTGATGGTAAATTTTTTGGAATTTTGGGTGGTATTGCCAGCGCCTCCAGTTTGCTAGGAGCTATTCTTTTTAATAAATATTTATCTAAAATTGAAATCCGAAAACTTTTAGTCGCTGCTATTTTTATTGGCATAGGCGCCACGCTGTTTACTCTAATTTATTTTGTGCCCCAAGTAATTAATAATCTAAAAATAGTTAAAACCATAGCCATTATATCCAGTGTGCCCCTGGCCCTTATAAGCACTATTATTTTCTTGTCTTTACTAAATTTAGCAGCCAAAATTTCACCGCTTTACGCCGGAGGAACAGTCTTTGCTTTTCTAATGTCATTTTATAATCTTGGAATTATGGGGTCCTCAATTTTTGGCGGATGGTTATTTCAATACACAGGTTTAATACCTTTAATTATTATTTCAGCTGTATTTTCATTTTTTACTATTTTTCTACTGCCCTATCTAACCATCGACGAAAAATTAACTAAAACCGAACAAATAATAAAAAGACTTACAGATAAACTTTTAATTTAAGTTGTTAAAAATAAAACATCTGTTCTTTCTATCATTCCCTTTTCTCTTTTTGTCATTCCCGCCCCCGATCAGGTCGAGGGTAAACTCCAGCGGGAATCCAGGAGCGTATACGATTATCATTATTGCTGCAATAAAGATTAATGTTAAACTACAATTGTAATGTAATAATTAAATTTTTCATATGGATTTTCTTTTTCAATAAGGTTAAGCTTCTATTTCTTTTATTGATTAAAATATATACATAATTGGTATTCTTCTTTGAATAAACCTGGATTCCCGCCTTGCCTACTTCGCCGTAGTAACTACGGCTACGAAGGCTGAACGCGGGAATGACAGGTGAAGCGCGGGAATGACAGGGGTGGTAATTTTTCTCAAACTTACAAATTATAATATTTAAACATGACACAGCCCCTAACTACTCAATTTTCGTTAGGGGTCAATTTTAGAAAAGCCAATCTTGGTACGATCTACCCATATCCCATTAGAGTTAGATGCCATAATAAGATCTCTTGTTTCTCGAGTCACACAACACCAATATGGAGTTCCGGATGTTTTAAAAAAAGCATCATCAACATAAGCCAACGGTTTGGTTCTGTTGTATTCCCTAATAAATGAACGACAATCATTGGGATTTAAATGTAGAGAGCAGATATCTACACCTGCTTCTTTACCATACCAATCTTGGCAAATTACTTTAACCTGATCCATACGCTCCTCCTTATTATCCTTGTCTTGACATTTCTGACATTTTTACATAAAGTCGTCCAGCAATCAATCCACAGGCAACACCAAAAACGACTATAAAAAGGTTGTTATCTGTATATAACCATAAACAACCAGCTACGGCTGCTATGCAACCGATAGTTAGTATGTAGGCGTTGTTCACTGCCATTTTAACCAAGAAATTTTTTACCTTCATTGAACCTCCTCCCTTTTGTTCACGAAAAATTCTTGAAAAACCTTAACAATAAATTCATAACATATTTTTTAAAAACTGTCAACCCCCGTTAGAGATTAGCTTAAATCTAATCATAATGCACCCCTGGTATTAAAAAAAATAAGCCCTATCGAATTGATAGGGTAAAAATATCAAACGCGCTAACTATCCGCTATAGCATAAACTTAGTAAATTTATAAAAATACTTCTACGGCTTAGACATTAACAAGTAGGGCCCAAAAAATTTTCTTGGACCCTACGAATACAGTTATCTTAATGTACATTGTGGCCTACCTTCTTCTAGCCAATGACGATATGAACAATCAACAATCGAAGAACATGTCCCATTCTCTGCGCCTGGCACCATGAGACAACATGGTTTTCCCATGGATTTAACTTTCTGTACATATTCAGCAAGGATTTGAGTCTCATAATTCAGATTGAAATTATGGCAACGCTTCTTGACTGAGTAGTGACAAACAGTTAGATCGCTTACTAATAACGGTAATGAGATAACTTTATTCTCATTTAGGTAGAGTTCCGTTACACCACTTCCAGGAATAAAATGAAGTCGTGCCCGGAACACGACTGGCTGGTATTCACTATCCCGAATTATATTTTCGGGCTCGGGTACATTAAGGGGCTTTACTCCACTAGAATCAGGACTCAACCGCCTGTTTCTTTTTCGTTTCTCCTTTTTTGACAAGCTTTTTTCTTTAAATGTTTTGCCCATTTTACACTTCCCTTCTTTTTTTTAATACACAGTTTCTAATCTAGGCATTGAGCCAAGATTTATATATATTTACGATAACATAAATTATTTAAATAAGGAAGTATGGACCTTATATTTAAAAATATTCTCTAATTAAATGAAAAATAGTTCATTGGGATCAGGGGGAGAAGTCTAATCATAATGCACCTCTAAATAATAAAACATCTGAATGAGGTTTTGAAAATTGTTAAACAGGTTTGATTTTTCTTCCAATTAATATTCCAATCACAAGGGCAATAATTACTCCCAGTAGTGAGCCGATAATGAGTGGCTTGTTTGACCTTTCTGCGCTTGGAACTGGCTGGACATCCATAAGAAAATCAGGTGCATTGTAAATTTTTTCTGATTCTGACGCAAATGCAAAATCAAAAAATATTTCATGCAATCCTATTTCTTGAAAAGTATAAGGAAAATAAAATTTTTACTTTTATTGATTTAATATTTCCACAATATTGTCTAAGGTTACACACTGAAAATGCGCATTGGGATAAATAGTAGTAAATGCTCCGGGCGCTGATACGATATTTTTCCATTTAGTTTCATAAGCATATATTTTAGATCTCTGACTATCTGATTCTATAAAATCTATTTCTCCACCCTGAGTATTACGCCAAAAATTAGAATTAGTTTCACTCATTGAATATGAATGCTGTTTTATTTTTTCAGCAATAAAAAAATTTTCCAATACCGCCCCTTTATCCAACCGCATCTCTAAAGAATCTGTAGCGCCGAGTAAAGCGTTTCTTATACCTGTATCATAAAAATAAATTTTGTGGCTTTTATTAATCTCTTTGGTTTTATTGCTATAAAAAGGCATTAGACGAAAAGTAATAAAACTTTGTTCAAGTAAAACAATATATTTAAGGACCGTGTCTCTGCTAATACCAATTTCTTTTGCTAGTTCAGGGTAAGAAATTTCACTGCTTACGCGAAGGGCAAGCAGTTTAACTAATTTTTCAAATGCAAAAGAATTTCGAATATCGCCAAAAAAGAAAAGATCTCTAAATAAATAGTCATTTACTAATTCTTTAATAAGAAGTGTTTTTTCAGATCGCGATTCACACGCAAACACTTGGGGGTACATACCAAACACAAGACAATCTTCCAACTGTTTTTTAGTTTCATTAACACCGTAAACATCAATAATCTCTGGAATGGAAAGGGGGTATAAATGAAATTTTCTATTGCGCCCAGTCAGCGGTTCGCTCAATTTATTTGCCAAGTCAAAAGAACTTGAACCCGTAGCAATGATTGCGCTGCGTGGACTATTGTCAGCAATCAACTTTAGAACAGTTCCAATATTTTCTACCCTCTGGGCTTCATCAATAACCACTAGGTCGTGATTCGCGACTAACATAGACAGTTCTTTTCCAGATTTTTTTTCTAATAATAAAATATCTTTAGGGTCATCGCCCTGTATATACAGTGGGCTAACAAAATCACACATAATGTCTTTTACTAAGGTTGTCTTGCCAACTTGCCTAGCACCATAAAGAATAATAATAGGCTTTTTACCTAAATTATTTTTTATTTGCTCTGTTATTGTACGTTTAAATATTAAATCCATAAGTATAGTATACAAAATATGTATATAAAATGTCAAGTATATTTGCAAATAATATATGGTTTATAAAACAGTTATTTAGGTCTAATCTTGGAGAGGGTAATGGAATCGAGCCAATTTCTTGTCCAATTTTTACCCATTAATCCGCCAACAAAAAATAAAACATGGAAGGGCTGCTCTTTTGAAGATAAACAGCCCTAAAAAATAATTTTTAAAAAAAATTAAAAAGCATAAATCGGATAAGCATTTTTTATATTTTTATCAATAGTAACAAAACTAAAATATATTTTTATATTTGGATAAAATCTATTAAATGCTTTTGTGGAATACGTTTCGATATTTTTTAAATAACTTTTGGATTCAATTCCAATTATATTGCCATCTTTTAGCAACAGAATAAAATCTAGTTCATTTTTCTTTTTATCCCGCCAAAAATGCAATTCTATTTCCGATTTTATAAACTGCATAGCCAAGCCATTCTCTAATAGCACTCCCTTATCAACTCTTTCTGTTAACATACGAAAATCATTCAGTACCGCATTGCGCAGCCCAGTGTCTAAAAAATATGCTTTAGGATTTTTTACAACCTCCGTCCGTTTATTTTTATAAAACGGTTTTATGAATCTACAGATATATGTCTTTTCTAAAAAATTTAGGTATTTTTTTAAGGAAGGATAAGAATATCCAGACAAATTTGATAACTCTATGTACTCCATCAAGTTACCAACCTGCAAGGCCAATCCTTTAATAAGTTTATTTAGTTTGTAATCATCAATTAACCCCAAAACATCTCTAACCTCTCTTAAAAAATAAGTATTATAAATATTTTTTAAAAGATTTTTTTTGAATTCAAAATTTTTTTCCAAAACTACTCTAGGATACCCACCAAATATTAAATATTCTTCATAGTAGGCTTGCAGTGTTGGATCAATAAGTGGTTGTTCTGATGTTTTAAGGTCAATAGCGTTAAAAATATCTAATTTTTTCTTATATTCTTTTAATAATTTTAAATAATTCTCATCTTTTGCTAGCAAAAACTCCTCAAAATTAAATGGATAAATATCAAATATTAAAATTCTCCCCACCAAGTATCTAATTGCGTGAATGGTTAGATCAGCTACGGAAGAACCGGAAATAATAATTTTTATTTTTTCCGTATCATAAATTTTTTTTAAGATCTTGCCTCCATTCTTTGCATATTGAAATTCATCAATAAAAAGATATTTATTTCCTTTTATATAAGTAGCAATGAAATCTTTGGTTCTATTTTCAAACATACCTAATATGTCTTGATCATCAAAGGAAACAGAAACAGCTAAATCTAGCCGTTCTATAATATGCTGCACCATAGTTGTTTTGCCAGATTGGCGAGCGCCTACTATGGCGATAATTTCTGGAGCATTTAAATATTGTAAAATTGTATCTTCTAAATTTCTTTTAATATACATACTTTATTGGCATTGCGCGCTAAAATGATAATACTATTTAATTCTAGCACTCTATTTAAAAAAGTCAAATTTTTTATAGTAATGCCCATATTCAAGTTGCTAATTATTTGTTGGGTTATTTGTTTCGTATTCCTCTTTAATTTTTCTTATAAATAAATCTTTAAGAGTTTCTTTTTCATCATAAGGGTTTCTGTATTCTTCAGGATCTGTAAAAATCCTAACTAACGTCTTAACTCCTTCTTTTTTTAATTTATAATAGGTGCTAAAGATCTTCCCCCAATCTTGCTCAGATAAAACCTCCATTTTTAAGGGAGATATAAATTTATCTTTCAATAAAATAGAATTATATTGTTCATCAGAAAGCGATTCAACCGTAGCAGTTAAAAGATAATGAGTATCACTAGAGGCAATTTTTTGATATTTTTTTATATTCTCGCCAAAAGATTTTTTTGAATAATCAATTTGATCATATTCTGTAGAGACAATGCGTCCTTTGAGTTTTTTATGGCCAATTGCATTATGCTTTTCAGGATCAAAATACCAATCATGTTGGTTTAGAATCTCTTGTTCAATTTCCCAATTAACTAAACCGGGGTTTATGTCTAAAGAATCAAATCTGCCATTAGCACCAAGCGCTCTTTCTAACTCTGAATAAAATGTTTCTTTATCTTTTGAATTAAGAAGTAAATAAATTATTCTACTAGTTCGTCCATTTCCATCATTAAACATATGTAAGGCATTTATGACGGCAGAAAGCATATAGGAATTATCTTTCGCGTCTAAATCTTTTGATAAAGCAAGAGCAAATTTTAATATTTCATCTTTATCTTCTTCTCGTGGCGGTAAAACAGTTTCTATTAAACCAGAAAGTTCAACATTTTTGCCGTCAAATTCCCTTGCTTTTATTGAAATACCGCGAGCGATACCATTTAATCTTATTAATAAAGATTTAAAATTTTCAAAATCAATTTTTTCTTTATTGTTGTCTAAATTTTTAAAAAACTCAAAAGCGTTTATTTTATCCAAAAATTTTATAATTTTTTTAGCTCGTTCTGGCTGTTTAGAGGCGTCGAGCTTCTCATACTCTTTTTGTTTTTCTCTACAAAATTGTTGTTGTTCAAAATCCATAAATTAAAATAGTTAAGGGTATTTTTATTCCAAGTCGATCTTTTCTATGAATTTTTATTCTTTGGAGCGGGTAACGGGAATCGGACCCGTTTCTTGTCCTTGGCAAGGACACATAATACCATTATACGATACCCGCTTAAAATATCGTTATTTATGCAAATACAACACGACTAATACCATACGATAATTAAATCACAATGTCTAGAGTTAAAAACTATTTAATCTAAATTATTTACATAACATATAAATACCTGCTGGACCGCCACAAGTATTTGTATGTTTCCAATCTTTAAATTCAGTTGGGGAACCAATCCTATATCCATTGCCATTATTTAAAGCTTCATAAAAATAAATATTTGATCCAGATGGCAAATCTCTAAAATTCACAGACGCCGGATCAGCAAACTTCTTCTCGGTTTCATTCCAACAAGTAACTTTTTCATATCCACCACAAACCGCTGTGGTTGCACTAGTCCAACACGCATCTGTAGATGTAAGGCATTGCCCTAATTTGTTAATTGGATCAATCGGCAAACCTGAAACACCCAAATCTACAGCTAAAGTTCTCTGCCAAGAAGGCCAAGTGCTAACTGTAAACCCAGATTGATAAGATCCGCTTTGCAACTTCGGATAAAAACCCTTTTTATTTTTATATCTCTCAAGCAAAGTTTCAATATCTTTTAAGGTTCCTATTCTAAGCGTGTCTCTTTTTAATTTGGGCTTTTCTTCATCTAAAAGATTTAGATTAAAACGCCATTTTTTTAATAATCTATTAAAAATTTCAATTGTCTCGGGTTCTGCATTTTCATTGTAGGAAATTAAATAAACATTAGTGTACAATTTGGTAGACAAAAAATTTGCCGCGCTAACATAAATCGTACGCCCATCTTGAAGAGCGGGATAACCATCTACGACTGTACTTACGGGATTACCTAAAAACCCTTTCTCTTTATACCACCTTTGAATGGAATAATTTTGAGGATTGGCTGCTACTCTCAAACCAA
This sequence comes from bacterium, assembly GCA_005239895.1. Classification (GTDB taxonomy): domain Bacteria; phylum Patescibacteriota; class Patescibacteriia; order SBBB01; family SBBB01; genus SBBB01. The sequence continues at coordinate 11,019 of SBBB01000026.1, forward strand.
TTAAATCTTGCTGTTTATCTTTACGAGGTAAAAACCACTGTTTCAATACCTGGTCTGGTCTTAACAGCTCCGCAAAAGTAACATTAAATAATAGCAGGCCTATTATAACCAAAAACAATAAAATTTTATACGACATATATTTATTTTTTATCATCAAAACTATTTTAAACATGTTTGATCCATCACACAACTATAATCATCATCTTTTAAACACTCATTCATAAACGCCGATTCTACGTAAAGCAATTCTGGCAAAGGGGGGTTTGGAACGCCCCGATCTCTACAATAATAAATTATAAAATTATAGTAATAATCTCTTAAATAATGTTTATCATCAATTTTAAGACCTTTATTTTGGCACAAAGATATTACAACATTCATAAAACCAACAGCTGAACCTAACTCCGGCTTCTCGGTGTCATGAGCTTTGACTGAGACCTGAACAAATTCATCTTCCTTTTCTTTGTCTTTAGGAACCTGGATAATTTTAGCCTGTGGATCTGGAATTTGTAAATTAGCGCAAGATAATTGATCAGGACACTCTTTCCAAACATAAGTAGCATCTAGCTCATTGCTTAATTGATCATACGCCTGAGCGCTATACATATGTTGTTCTCCCGGCTTATTACTAGCGGGTAAATAATCATTAGCGCATTTCTCAATGTCTGACCATAAGCAAGTGAATTCATCCGTTGATCGAGGTTCAGACTGGGCATTTACTCTCATACGAACCTCATTAATCAAACAAAACTCTTCACCGGTTTTAAATTTATGCTCCTTTTTGCCACTCATCTCAACCTCAACTTTATTTTTCACACCTTCACTCTTAGGGTCGGTAACATCTGAGTCACCGGAAACTAAAATAGTATAATCTGTATTGGGACGCAAATGTTGAGCTGGTTTAATTTTAACTTCTGTATAAGGACTACGGTTGGCATCGGTACTATCAAGTATTTTTAATTTTACATCTACTTCGCACACGGATTTATCTTTACTCAAAACACTACCCGGTAAACATGCATATTTTTCACACACTGATCCATCTGGACTTAAAACACTACCCTGCAAACACGGAGGAGTACTTGTAGAAATATTTCTTACTGTTTGTAATTTTATATAATCATTCAAGCTAGAACGATTCATTACTTGATCAAAATTTATAACTGGAATTCCATTCAAACAAGGGCTGGACTTAAATTCTTTTACCGTTGGTCGTGTCCAACAACAAGTATCACTACCAATTCCGGTCTTTTCAGGACCACCGGAGCACTGTTTAGGATCTATAAAACCACACTCAACCGTTAAGTCACTCTTCCCTGTTTTGGCTGGATTTTGCTCGGGTAAAGCAATATTAGATTGAATGGTAGTAATGCCCGCTCCTGTAGTCGTAGCTGTATTTTTAGCATTCTTTATTTGAGACGCGATCGTTGCCACTTCTAAATTAGAAGATAACCAACTCCACTCGTATTTATTAGATTTTAACATTTGACCTTGGGATGAACAGGAATCTGGAGAACCGAATACTTTAGATGTATAATCTTGACTGGTTGGGATCAAGCGTAGGGTCACGGCACTTGGTTCTAGATCAACTCGATCCACACTGCACAAAGAATTATCATTTTTAGTTTTAAAAATCCAAGTAATAGCCTGAACTGTTTCTGTGCCATTATTAAACTCGGCGGTTTCAATCAATTTTTTACCATCCACGCTTTTAACACCTTCATCTCCACCAGTAATTAATCCTCGATAATAAGTGTTGGGTTTTAAATCTGCACCCAATAACTTAAATAATAATAAATGCGTATCAAAATTTGCAGTATTTTTTGTAGAATTATACTCGTCTATAAAAATTAGACTCATACTTTCACTATCTTTTATTAAACAGTCTTTATTAGAACACTTAAATAATTTAATATTTTTAGATGCAAAAGTAGATTTATCCATACGGGTATCAAATCTCACGCCAACGGCAGCATTCACGCAAGCAGCTTCACAATTTGGAAAATACGATATCACCTTAGGATCTTTAAATTTAATAGTTAATAAACTATCGTCAGTTTTATCCGTGGATTGAATTTGAGTAATAATTTTAACCGGTGTATTTGAAGCGGTTTCTTTCAAAGCAATAACTACACTGGCTTCTCCTATAGATTGATCTTTAATTTGAGCCTCAGTGGAATTACTGGTTGACCAGTTCCATACATAACCAGCGGGATTTATTAAAAGACACTGACTACGGTCAGACCTTAAAGTACCCAAATAGTTAACATTTTCATTTCTATATTGAGCTATATATTCATCCGGAGCAATTTCCACGCTTCCAATTTGACACTTGCCACTATTATCAACTTTAAAATTCCAAACATAAGGCGCAACTAAACCCTCTCCTTCTAAACTACGAACATTATCAATTGAAACTCTATGCCAAGTATTAGCACTCAAGCTATTATTAGGTGTAAATGTAAAACCAGTTTGATTTTTATCAACTTTATTACTTTGACTAAAAATTTTTATTTGACCAATAACATCGGTTGCGCAACTATTAGCATTAAACGCTTCTCCACTATTACATTGAGTTAATTTAATATTTTGAGTATTTAAAGTACCTTCATTCATGGGTAAAGTAAACCGAGCTGACAATATGGCATTCGCACAAACACTAGCTCCACCCAGCTGACTACTTAAGGGTGATGGACTGGGAATGGTCTTGTTATTACATTCTTCAACTACAGCTGGAGCTATATTGCCAGTTCTAAAATTCCAACTATATTTACCCTCTGGGGATTGAGTATTACAAGTGCCCATACTACGACATGACTGATCGGGACAACATTCAAAACCAGTTTTACAATGTTCGTTAACCGCACAAGAAGCAACCTGAAAATTAACAATATTACTATCACTGCCCTGTTTATCTCTTACTTTAACTGGACCGGTCTTGGCTGAAACCGGAACCTGAGTTTTGATTTCACCGGCTGTCCAAGATTGAATGGAAGGATTAACATTGTCATAAAATATTACTTTGGCTAAATCGGATTGCTGCCCAAACCTTTCTCCATAAATTGTAACCCCCAAACCAATTGGACCATTATCAGGTGTAACATTACAAATGCCGGGTTTAGGAGCAGTGTTATTAATTTGAAAATCTTTAGGGGCGCTAGTGGTAGTGTTGGAGTCTGTCACATAAACTTTTACTTTTTCATCTGAAGAAAAAATATTGGAATTAGGAACCTTAACTATAACATAATTATCAAACCAATAAGCATTTTTACAATTCTTGGGAAATTCTATATCCGCGGGAACTTTCTGTTGCTGTGAATTTTCAAAAGATACTACACCCGGCGTAACGCCAAAACCCGATCCTGTGATTGTAATATACTCCCCCTTAGGACCTTCAGACGGAGAAATAGAAGTAATTTTAGGAACAATATCAGATTGTAAAACTTTTAAACGCACGCTATTACTGGTTTGTCCTTCACTAACAACATGCACCGAAGCATTACCTGTAGAAATATTGGGTATTTTGGTTTTAATATTTTTATCAGACCAAATAGCGATTGGTCCGCTCACTCCCGCGAAAAATACCTTATCCGTATTGCCCTGCTTAGAGCCAAACTGCACACCACTTAATGTGGCAGCACTAAATACTTGGGCTTTTCCAGGATCAATCGAACATAAACCTGGTCTCTTAATATTATTTACATCAAAGTCATTAATCTTCGGACCGGAATTGTCATTAGTAACATCACTAGTGTTCGCTAGTGAATTTCTAACCAAAATTGGACCATCCACAGCTCCACTAGGAACAGTTACCACAATTTCCGTGTCGCTCCAAGCCGCCGAACAATCCGTGGGAGTACTAGCCATAACATCGTCATTGGCAGAAGTACCACCTAAAAATATAACTGTTCCTGGTTTAGAACCAAACCCCAAGCCAAAAATCGTTACGTAATTATTAAAAGTTCCATCATCCGGACTCAAGAATGTAATAATCGGTTTTAGAATACATTGATTATTTACACAAGCCACGCTAGCGCAATCAATATTTTTTACACACGCCGAATTGACACAACCGCTACAATCTTTACCACCACAGTCGACACCATCTTCATCAGCGTCTTTAGCATCATTTAAACAATGCGCAGCTAAAACTTTTACATCGTGTATAGCTGACTTAGCATTATGGTCATCTAAATCCTGAGCCCGGGCATAAATTCTATGAATAGATTTCGGCGCTAAACCTGTAGTGTTCCAAGTTTCTTGAGCTGTAAAATCCCTCTTATCATCAGCCGTAGCTGAATTATCTTGAACTTCACCTACAAGCTTGTCATCCACATAAAACGAAATTGAAGCCACGTCACTATCATCACTCGCCTCAGCTTGCAAAGTAATATTATCATCAACTGCCACAGCCCTGCCATCATCTGGTTCTTGCAAGGTCACCACAGGATCATTAACGTCTACTAAACTCCCTGTAGTAAATTTACTCTTACAAGGATTAAAAGAACAAGAAACCAGTCTTCCGTTAATATCTTTTGCTATAGATTGATTTACAGTAATTTGATAATCAGCGTTCTGATCTAAACATTTTAAATTTTGATTTGGCTCTGGACAAGGAGCATTGGGTGTAAAATCTAAAAGATTTTTATCAACAATCTTTATTACACCTTCTACCACCTTATCTGGCTCTGCCGTCAAATTAGTAACTGTAAAATATTTTTGAATAGATGCAGCGTTAGACTTGTCAATATTATTATTAAAACGAACCTTAATCTTAACATTACGAATAACATTGGTAGCTTTATCTGTGGGTTGTATACTTTTAATATAAAATGTTCCAACCCCTGTAATAGAACCTACAGGTCTATTCCTATTATTAGAACTAGGGGTCGTACCTTGAACACTAATTAGCAACTTACTCATTACATAAGTAACAATCGCATAAGACAACAAAATAATAATTAAACCAATAGCAGCCGCTACTAAAATATTCTTGGCTTTGGTTATTTGATCTGGATTTCCAGCTGCTGTCATCCACATGAAACCAGCGTAAATAACCAAAACTAGAGCTATAATACCTAAAAACCCCAAAATAACCTTTATGATTTTAGCG
>SBBB01000031.1 GCA_005239895.1 bacterium
AATTGCGGCACTATCCACATTTTTCCTTTAACCTTTTTTATCTTTCAGGTGTCCACTTTTAAACTTTAAACTGTCCACTTTTAAATTTTAGCTAACAGCAAAAAATACAAATATTTTACTTCTTTTCCCTGATTCTTGAAATCCACTACTGGAATTTTTTACACATCTCTACATTACCTTAATTAATGAAAGATAACTTGAGAGTTTTCACACAATCTGACGATTGAGTTCAGCCGCCCGCCTTTAGGTTAGGCGGTCGGCTGCAGCGATGGGTTAGAAAGTTAAGGCTTCATCAAAAACTTTTCGTAATTTTCTACAATCCATTTCTTTCCTTTTTGGATAACTTTATATCCCTCTGATTCTAAATATTTCTTTTGAGCTTCAACACCACCAGGATATTTTGGATTCAGTTCTCCTTTTGTTTTTAATGTTCTCCAATAAGGTGTAATATTTTCATTTCCTTGTTCTCTTTCTTCTTCTGCAGCATTTGCTGCAAGCCACGCAAATATTCCGGTAGTCATTGGACATGCACTTGTAGTTTTGTGTTTTTTAGCAAGAATTCTGCGAATCTCATCTATAGTGATAAGCTTTCCTTTTTCAACTTTCTTCATAATCTCATCTACTTCTGTTGGTGCTGGTATAACAAATTTATCTCCAGCTTTAAGTCCCCATCTCGGATGGTACTCATCTTTATTCTCGCATTGTATAACTTTTGGTAGACCTTTGTTCTCGGTTAACTTCTCACGCCATGATTTCTTTTTACTCATATTTTACCTCCAAAATCTTTCTAACGACGCTAATCAGCCGCGCGGCTTTTCGCGTCGGCTGCATTAGCATGCTTATCTGTTGATCCTTGATTAAACTTTTTCAAGGTTCAATCCATTTATGCTAATATTGTATTTAATAAAAGTAATGTGCGGCTTAGAAGCCTTTATGATCTGGCAGTTCTCTCCAAATCCAGCGGCTACGATGTAACCAACAACAGCGCTCTTGGGTTCAAAACGGTCTGTGCCCATTTTATATAAGCCTCCACTTGATCGACAACCCGAGATGGATCGGATATATAGTCCCGTTTAATTTCAATGATCTTGACATTTTTTGCAAAATCCCTATTTATATTGTTGCAGCGTTCGCAATTACTCAAATTGTAATTGTTATCAAGATCATAAGCCAATACATCTAAAAAATTTGTGTAGTAAGTGTAGGTACAGTTAGAGTAGTAGTCGTAATCGCCTATTACTGATTGGATCTGGCCATATTCCGAACTACCAGAATACATATTCTCCATAAACCACGCTTCCAAAAGTTTTTCGCAATATAAACGATTACCATAGTCAGCTAAATCCAGTGATATATCGGATAATTGGCTGATTTGATATGGTGTGGCCGGAACCGGTGACCAATCACCATTAAATCGCACCATTTCAATAAGCTGAATTAATTCATGATAAAGGAGAGGCTTGACAATTTTTTTTTGTGTCACCATACATGAATCGTGGAGGAACACCATTGAAAACCCCTCGTGATTGATTTAGGAAAAGATCCATAAGATCGATTCCGCTATCATTACAGCCAAGAGGTTTTTGGATTGATGCCACATAACCATATTCGTCGTCCATGCTAATTTCATCGAACATAGACTTGTTTGCAACCCAATAGTCATATGTAATATTCAATGATTGTAGAATCGGTGACATAGAGGCAGACTCTTTGAAGGTTGATGTAAACACGTACGGACCAAAAATTTGACCTTCGGAATGGAGAAAGCATACGTCCCCTGGTCCTGCCCGTTTTAAATCAGCTACAACATCCCACATTATCCGAAGCCTTGCGCCAATTTGCTTATTGGTGGCATTAGAAGCAGGATAAAACGGTCCAACGCCAACATATCCATTTTCATCGAAGGCTTTGACTTTTCCTCTATCAATACAATTAATCAAATGGCCTTTCCTCATTTAAGCTCCTTTTTCAGATAACGACCGAGCTCAGCCGCCGCCTTTAGGTTAGGCAGTCGGCTGCAGCGATTTGTTATACGCCCGCTATGGATTTTATATTACTTTGTAATTTTCTTTTGCTTGCGTTGAGAATGGTAATACCTACTACTTCACCTTTTTCATATCTGATAATAATATTGTCCTCAGTAAGCTCACTATCGTCTGCATGACTTGGCTTCTTAAAATTCAAATACAGCACATCTGCTTCCTTATCATAGCTAGACCAAATACGCATATACGGTATGTCTACCATCTGAGGAACAATGTTTAGAATCTTTCTGACTTCTACAGAGGCCATAGTTTTTCCCTCCTTTCAAGTTGCTTTTTCCTCCTTGTTAAAAATGCTGTAATTATAAATCCCTCTTCCCTGCTTACTTCTCTGTATATCACTACAATATATTTACCTACATCAATTTCTTTTATGGCAATACATTCTCCAGTTCCACCTTGATAAATTGCCTCTGGAGACTCAACGGTCTCAAGAACCTCAAAATAATAGCCAGCCATTTCTGAATGTTCTTCTGTGATATGAAACCATCTTTCTTCTGTTAGTCTGATATTTACACCATTTTTAGATTGAATCGTTTCCATTCTTCCAGATTACTCCTTTACATGGTGTGGCGTACCGGGTAGGTCAGGGGTCTTGCGACCCCTTTCCCCCCTCAGAACCGTACAAGATAGTTTCCCATCATACGGCTCAAGCCCCCTGTAAAGTTCTGTTTTACCAGAACCCGATAATCCAAATCGATTAATATTTATTTGGTTATCATGACTTAATTGTTATATCTTTAAATTAAGCCATCATATAGATAAACACTATCAACCAATTTTTCCAGACTATCTTCGCAATACACATTTGAAGCCGTTTAACCTTTACTTATGGCATGGTTTAGAGTAGCACCAGTAAGTCTTACGACTTCTGTCATTTGCTTGCTCTATTCAACGGTTCCTCAAACTTTCTCACGATTAGGCACCCTCTGGAAGTCTGCACTCTTTCAAGTCGGATAATATTGCAATCCGTATCCATCCCATTACAGAATGGCTTTCGCTTCCTCCAGATTCTTTTACCTGCATACCCAACAGTGTGCCTTGCGGTTTCACCTGCCTGGTTTGTTTCCCAAGCGGATATACAGGCTTACCACGTTCCGCTTCAGTTACCAAATGGATAACTTAGATTCATCCTGTACGCCGATGGAGCACCATTCACGTATGGTGACGTTAGAGCACCATAACCTGTCCACTTACCATTTTTGGTTCAA
>SBBB01000015.1 GCA_005239895.1 bacterium
CAACTCGTCACGATCGTGCACACTTGTAGACACTTAAAATAATTAATTTGATAAATCTATTTAAATACACTAACTATCCGCTATAGCGCTTAGCGCGTTTTATATTATTTGGGATACTACTTGGAAGTCCGACTTCCAATAACGAACTTACCTACTAAATTTATATAAGTATCATTGCCAAACAATTTAAAACCAAATTCTTTTTTAAAAGTGGAAGGTCTCGGAAACAAAAATCCGAGACCATGATATAAAAACAAAAATATCTTAAGGGTCATTGCAATACTCACCAGGGTAAGGTTCTTCTGGCATTGCAAGACCAGTGTTATATCCTTTAATATATTCTAACTCTTCTTCTTTAGTACACTGCCCTTCATGATACACAACAATATCTTTACCATCACAATCATAATGAGATGCTACATTCAGTGGTCGATATTTACGCCACTTCCCGTCTTGTATTCCCTTTGTTCTATAATATTCTATATTCATGTGTCCTCCTGTCTATTTATCGTTGCAGGACAAAATAGTATCCTTTTAGAGTTGATGGTTTATAATTGTGAAATTTGTTTACAAAAGTTTCCGGCAAGGCTGCTAAAATTTTCGCACCCAGATCATCAATGCCAACTTTTTGATATGATGTTGGTTCAAACTTAACTGGTTTAAAGCCGTAATCAGAAAAAATAGAAACACACTGATGTGAGTTTACTGTTTTTAAGTTTAAATCTGGAAAGAATCCAATCACCTGTCCATTTTTAGTCATTTTCTTGCTCAAGTTTTCAGCCAAACGAATAAAATCTCCCTTATTAGCCCGATGTAATAAAGAAAGAACCACCAAACCAATATTATCTGGTAATTCACAATCCACAAAATTACCATGATTAACCAGAATATTATTGAGATTCTTTAAACTTACAACCTTAGTCACCACGCCAGCCACAAATGGATTCATATCATTCAATATAAATTCAACATCTTTCATTTGTTGTAAAATATTTAGATGTGAAATAATTGACAGTCCACATCCGGGAATAAAAACCCGTCCTCCCAAAAAAGGTAAACTAATCTCCTCGTCTTTGGGCAAACGAATCACAATTTCTCCATTTGTAAACCTCTTAATATGAAGTATGGATTCCAAACGAATATAGCCAGCGGACAAGTGACAGTGCAAATACGCTGTTAAATTTATTAGAAGCTCTATATACATCTCTGGTTTGTTACGAAAATGACGAGATAGCTTCTGCATCAATTCAACATATTCGCTGTATATTTTAAAAGTACAGTTAATACGCTTGAATATTTTTGCTTGATCAACTACTATTATTGCTTCTGGGTTAAGCGCGAGTTTTGAATAAGCATACATAAAAAGCAATAAGTCAATTTTAGCATCAACTATTGCAAGATTACTACTTTGGTAGGCTTCCCGATCAAAAATAGACATGGCGTACATATCTTCGGGGCAAAAACCATTCATGGCTGCGGTTACTAAATGTTGAGGCATCAGTATTTCGCTTTCGTAAAAACCTTTTTCTAAAAGCTTGTTAATCAACTTACTGGTTATTTGCTCAATTTCTTTTAGGTAAGACATTTTATTCTCCTCTGTTTATCTGTGTTTTTTAGTTAATGCGCACTTAATTCCTAAGCAGGCATTAACCATAAAATATTATATTGTTAATCAATTGTAAAGTGCATGGTTTTGGTCGTTCACGATCTAAACGAACCGTAAAGGTCTGCGCCGAACGCACCACTAAATGCTAAAATATCTTTTATACATAAAAGCCCCCTGAAATATTAAAAAAAACACGCACCTCGCCTGAGTTATAATACTCCACATTCAATGTTTAGGAGTTGAACTCCTAAACATTGCCACCAAACATTCTTCAATACACTACATTCTTCAATGCAATATTAAACACTGTCTACAACTCGTCACGACCGTGCGCACTTGTAGACAGTTAAAATAATTAATTTGATAAATCTATTTAAATACACTAACTATCCGCTATAGCGCTTAGTCAATTTTTATTCACTGAATATTTAATTAAAGACCTACAAATACTTTTCAAAGAAATGATTGATAATATATTGCTGACAAGTAGTTATTTAATTATTATCGGCCTATAATTTTTAAAAACCTCTTAATTAAACATTATTAATTGCATAGATTTATTAAATACTTGCATAGATTCTATCTTTATGATATTATTTTAAATATGAATATAAAAGAGTTAATTTCTATCAGTCAAGCTGCTAATATACTTGGAATTTCTATTGATACATTACGCCGTTGGGATAAAAGTGGCAAGCTAAGCTCAGTCAAAACCAAGGGCGGTCACAGACAATATTACAAATCTCAAATAGAACTTTTCTTTAACGATCTATATAAAACAGCTAAAAACTGGACATTGAAACAAGTTAAACTAGAACCAAATTATTATTGTTCTAATAGTGCTGTGTTTCAGACTAGATTAATAAAGATGCAAGATGAGCTAAATGCAAACACAAAACTTTTATTAATATCTCCATTAATCATAGCTCTAACAGGAGAAATTGGAAACAACTCTTTTGACCATAATTTAGGAAAATGGCCAGATGTACCTGGTATATTTTTTGGTTATGATCTTAATAAAAAAATTATTGTTTTGGCAGATCGCGGTCTAGGTGTTTTAACTACTTTAAAAAGAGTTAAACCAAAACTAAAAACCGATTCCGAAGCTCTAAATTTAGCTTTTACACAAATAATATCTGGCAGAGCCCCTGAAAGCCGCGGTAATGGCCTAAAGTTTGTCAGAAAAATAATATCTAAAAATCAAATCAGTCTTCTTTTTCAAACTGGCAATGCGGAACTGACTTTAAAAAGAAATACTAATGTCCTCGATATAAAAAATGCAACTAAGCCATTTAGGGGATGCTTAGCTCTAATAACTTTTTAATTTACTAAATATGAAAATTTATTTAAAAAAATTTGGCACCTTACTAGTTTCCAGACAAAATGGCAGAGAAGCCTTTGCTGCTTTACAAACCCAATTATCTGATCTAAAAAAACATGAAAAATTGGAAGTAGATTTTGAAGGTGTCGTGACTTTCACTCCATCCTGGGGAGATGAATTTTTAACTCCATTATTTAAACAATATAATCAAAAAATTGTTTTAAAAAATAAAAACAATCCATCCGTAAAAGCAACGCTTGAAATATTGGAAGAAATAAACACTTCGCCTGAGTTATAATGCTCCACATTCAATGTTTAGGAGTTGAACTCCTAAACATTGCCCCAAACGTTCCTTAATACAATACGTTCCTTAATACAATATTAAATCCTGTCTACAACTCGTCACGATCGTGCACACTTGTAGACACTTAAAATAATTAATTTGATAAATCTATTTAAATACACTAACTATCCGCTATAGCGCTTA
>SBBB01000021.1 GCA_005239895.1 bacterium
AAATTTATTTAATAATTTTTTTAATAAATTAGAAAAGTTTACCCTAACCATTACTTTAATTTTAGCGTTTATTTCCAGTCTCCTGGTTTTTAACACCATTCGCGTTACGATTTACACTTATCGCGACGAAATTAATATCATGCATTTAGTGGGAGCATCCCGGGTGTTTATTCGTTTTCAATTTTTTCTAGAAGGTATTTTTTATAGCGTCTTAAGTTTGCTGACCTCTACAATTATATTTTATTTATTCTTGGATATTATAAACGCCTATACTTCCAGATACTTTGATCACTCTATAAATTTAGTAAATTATTTTTCAGAAAACTTTTTGTATATTATTAGCGTAGAATTTATTATAGTTACCATATTATTAAGTCTGGCGTCTAGTGTGGCTATTGATAAATATTTGAAACGCTAATCTCTAGATAATCTATATTGTAATTTTTATGACAACGCAACGTACATGTTTAATAAAAACCGTCACCTCTGTCATTCCCGACTTGATCGGGAATCCAGGTTTATTATTAAACGCACACGCTCCTGGATTCCAGCCTACGCGGGAACGACAAAAAAATTGGGAATGACAGTGTGAGTAATAATAAATTTTCAATATGCGCATAGGTATAGATGCTAGATTATATAACCAGGCGGGGATTGGAAGATATATTAGTGAATTAATTAAAGGGCTGGAAAAAATTGATAATAAAAATGATTACATAATTTTTTTATATAAAGACGCGTTTGAAGCTTGGCAACCATCCAATCCACATTTTCAAAAAATTTTAGCTCCTTATTTGTGGTACACCCCGGCTGAACAAATATATTTTCCACTCCAATTATATAAATACAAACTAGATTTAATGCATTTTCCCCATTTCAATGTTCCGTTTTTTTATAAACGAAAATTTATAGTAACAATTCACGACCTCTTGCTGTTTAAATTTAAAACTACACATGCCAGCACTAAACATCCCTTAATATTCTGGCTCAAATATATAGGGTATAAATTTATTATTAAAAACGCGATTATCCAATCTCATAAAATTATAGCTGTTAGTGAGTATACTAAAAATGCCATCCTGCAATATTTCAAAATTCCACAACAAAAAATTACAACCATATACGAAGGTGTGTATCAATTAAGCCCATCCAGACCACCAAACCCTAAAAACCATGACATTTTATCTAAATATAACCTTAAAAAGCCGTATTTCTTATACGTTGGGAGTGCTTACCCGCATAAAAATCTAGACATGCTGGTAGGTGTATTTAAGGACTTAATAGCAACCAACCCTAATTTACAATTAATCCTCGTTGGAAACATAGATTTTTTCTATAAAAAACTATATAATAAGATTAAAGAATTAAATCTAGTAAAAAATATTATTTTAACTAATAAAGTTAGCGATATTGAATTATCCGCCCTATACCAAAATGCGTATGCTTATATATCCGCATCTTTGTATGAAGGTTTTGGTTTGCCACAATTAGAAGCCTTGTCTAACGATACACCGGTTTTATCTAGTAATGCCGCAGCTTTACCTGAAATTTTGGGCAACAGCGCTTTGTTTTTTAATCCCCAGAATAAAGAAAATATTTTAGCGGCTATCCAAACCATACAGCAACAACCAGAATTAAGAACCGAATTAATTCAAAAGGGACGTCTGTGGATTAAACAATATAATTCTGAAACCATGGTTCAAAAAACATATGATTACTACCAACATACAGATTAAAAACATTTTAAACCCTAATTTTGATATTCAACCCAATGTTTTAGATTTAAGAAGTAAATCTCTAACCTTAGACTTATCGTCAATTCCCTTAACCCAGCAAGTTACTTTGTTTATAATCAAAATATATCGAAGAACTGTCAATCAAGTCACGGCGTGCTCTCAGAATATCAACTGCGTCACAATTAAGACGATAAGGCTTTGTCAAAACATTCAGGTTGGTTTAGCTAATAATTTTCTACCAAATATTTCACGAATTACGGAAACTAGTTTGTTTAGTTTACTAACCCTATTAGTTTATTCTGTATATAATCTAGTAATTTTTCTAGTATTTTTTATTAAATTTTTAATCCAGGTCGTAGATTCGGTCTTAAATATAACAAATGTTTTAACTAATAAATGCATATTGCAATCTCAACAATTAATAACAGGTTGTCACACCACCTATACTCAAACCATAGATATATTAAATAATAATTATCAAACTTACAAACATAAAATTAATACACAACTAAACCTAATAACTCAAACCTGTATTGATAATACTCATAAACTTGGCAATAATATTTTTAGGGTACTACATGCGAACATTGCGAACTTAGAACAAATTTATTTAAATTATTTGCGAGTTCTAAAAACGCCCTTAAATGTTAAGCCTGTAATTTTGACTTTATCTAGTCGCAATTACGCTAATTTTATATTTTTTAGCATAATGGCATCTAGTGTGGCTCTATTAGCTACACAATCCATTTGGCAATACCAATCCTTGCGTCATACAAAAAATATAGTCCAAGCCATATCTATGCAAGGCGCGCATCAATTGAAAAATGGTTTACAAAATATTTATAATCAACAATGGAGTGAAGGCGTAAATAATTTTGAATTGGCTTTTAATTCTTTTCAAAATGCTCAAAAACAACTAAATAATTCAAACTTTATACTGCAATTAGCAACACACATGAATGTTAGTAAAGTAACTAGCGGTCAATCTCTTTTAAAAGCCGGAGAGTCACTGGCTATCACGTCTAATAAAATGACAGAATTATTTGAAGGTTTGGCTAAGTTTAAAAATATCACTTTTGTTGACAATATAAACCTGAAACCCAGCGCCGCAATTGATATTCTAACCATCTTACAAAAACATACTGAAGAAATTAATAAATCTTTAACCCTAACTAGATTTCATTTACGATCCGTGGCTATAAATGATATCCCTGAAAATCTACAAACGCAATTTATAACTTACAAAAACTCTATAGATATGGCTCATATTAATTTTCAAAGACTATCCAGTGTTTTCGCTATAGGCCAACATATTTTTGCGGCCCAACAATCTCAACGCTATATGATTGTTTTTCAAAATAACCATGAAATTAGACCAACCGGTGGTTTTATGGGAAGTTTCGCTATTTTAGATATCTCTAATGGAACAATACAAAATATTAATATTCCCGCTGGGGGTACTTACGATTTACAAGGATCCCTCCGTCAAAACTTGATTCCACCCCAACCCTTGCAACTTATAAGTTCACGTTGGGAGTTTCAAGACGCTAATTGGTGGTCAGATTTTCCAACTTCAGCTAAAAAAATTATCTGGTTTTATAATCAAAGTGATGGTGTAAATGAAAATAACCCAAACTTAGCTCATAAAATTATGGGAGCTATGTCTGATAGTTCCTTAATTGACCCAACTAACGATTCTATAAACGAACCTAAAACCCAGGCAGATAAATTGATTAAATCCAAACAAATTGATGGGGTCATAGCTATCAATGCCACTTTTTTAGAAAAACTGCTTACAATTGTTGAACCTATAGAAATGAAAAAATACAAACGTACTATTACTTCTGAAAATTTTAGATTAGAAACCCAAAAAATTGTCGAACTAGAATATAATCGCTCTGAAAACAAACCGAAAGAATTTATTGGAGATTTAACGGTTGAAGTCCTAGAAAAACTACAACAATTAAGCCTAAAATCTTGGATCAATATTTTAGGACTGGTAGATACCGCTCTGATAGAAAAAGATATTTTAATTTATTTAGATGATCCTTATCTAAACTTTCTGACTGAAAAAAACCAGTGGAATGGAAAAATTAAAAACATTGAATCCGATCTAGATTATTTACATATCGTACATACTAACATTGCGGGTGGTAAAACCAATGGAGCGCTGAAAGATGTGGTTAAACACACGGCAACCATACAAGCCGACGGTTCTATTATAGATACTTTAGAAATCACTCGCACTCATAATGGCATTAAAAATCAAAATTTTTCAGGAATTAGAAATGTTGATTATCTTAGAGTATATGTACCCCAGGGGAGCACGCTATTATCTGCGACTGGTTTTGAAAGGCCAGACCAAAAATGGTTTAATCAAATTACCGAGGACAAACAAATTGATTATGATCTTAATAATTTAGAGGGTCAGAATTCTGAAGATTTACTTACCAATACAATTATAGGCACGCAATTTAATAAAACATTCTTTGGAAATTGGGTGCAAATTGATCCTGGATATACTAAAACCGTAAAAATAACCTACAAATTACCATTTAAAATAGATATAAAAAACATTGACACTTACAAACTATTGGTTCAAAATCAATCTGGGGTAACTTCTACGCAATTTCAAAGAAACCTAGTCTTGCCCATTAATTCTAAAATCATATACACCTACCCCGAAAATAAACAACTTGAAAACAACACAGTCTATACTACGGATTTAAAGCATGATATTTTATTAGCCGATATATTAGAAATAAACTAAATTATGACAACTTTTACAGCTTATAATATTAACCCCAATAATGCGCCCCAAGAAAAAGAAAGGGTGGTTCTAAACAGTGATATGCGGGACCAACTAGAACGTTTCTATAATGAAGAAGATCGACGACTGAAAAGGCATAAAAAAATGAACAAAATTATTTTGTTTACTATAATTTTAACTCTAATAATAATCGGGACAGTGTTATTTGCCTTAAATATTATTTTTAATAATGTAAACAATCAATTTACGGGACATGGTATTGGTATGAGCATAGATGGACCTTTAAAAACAACATCTAATACCGAGATTGAATATAATATTGAAATATCTAATAATGATTCCGTGCCCATCAAAAATCTAAACTTAACCGTAAGTTATCCCGAGGGTTTTGTTTTTATAAAAAGCAACCACAATCATAAACTTAATAAAAATAATAGTTGGACATTTAGTAATTTACCTACCGAAAAAAAAGAAATTATTAAAATTTCAGGCCTAATATCCGGAGATATTAATACGGAAAAACCAATTCAGGTTATTTTGACTTACGAACCTATCAATTTTTATTCATCTTTTCGTAAAGAAGCTAAAATGTCCACTACTATAATTGGAGGTAATCTAGAGCTTAATTTAAGTGGACCGGAGCAAGTATTGCTTAACACCAAAGCCACTTACACCCTAGGATATACTAATCTAACTAACACTATATTTAAAGATATATTACTATCTATCAATCACAGTAATGATTTTATTATTCAGTCTATTGAACCTAATACATCTTATGTTGATAGTATTTATTATACTAAATGGAAAATTCCAACCCTTAACCCTGGTGAATCCAAAAATATTACTTTAACTGGAATATTTGTTAATGCCACATCTACATCTTTAGAGGCTAAACTAGAAGCCAAGGGGAATGATGAAATTTATCATGTGCAAAAACAAATTACTTTGCCGATTAATATTGTGGAAGCTAAGCTCAAATTAAGTTTAATCTTAAACGGATCCAATGATAATAAAACCCCGATAAATTTAGATGATGTTTTAAATTATACTATTATTTACCAAAATCAAGATAACGTGTCGCTGGAAGATATTAATATTACCGCAAATATAGATTCTCAATTAATAGATTGGTCTAGTTTTCAAAGCGCCTTCCAGGCTCAAATTGATAACGACAATAATCAAATAATATTTACCAAAAACGAAATTCCAAATTTGGCCTCTTTGGCACCCCAAGCATCGGGAATTATTGATTTTAGAATTAAAACCAAATCCCAGGCTGTTTCCCAAATCAAAAATTCTACTATAAAAAGCAGCGCTCAGGCTAAAATAAATCAAATTCAAGGAAAACAATTTGATACTACTATTTCCAGTAATATCCTAATAAATACTTTAAATACCGACGTATCTTTACAATATCAAAGTCGTTACTTTGATGATAATAAAATAGCGGTAGGGGCTGGTCCTATTCCACCTCAAGTTGGCAGCACCACAACCTACAAATTAAATGTACGAGCCAAAACCATAATTCATGATATTCAGGATGTGGTTATATCAACCAACCTGCCCTCAAATGTAATTTGGAACGATAAATATAATATTTCAACTGGGACTTTAATATATGATCCCAATACTAAAACTATTAACTGGTCAATTAATAAATTACCAACCGGGATTGATATTAACGCTGATTTTGAAGTTACTATTACACCCACACCCGAAGAGATAAATAAAATTTTAATTCTTAGCAATGGTGTTAATTTTAGTGGAGTAGATAGTGTAACATCTAATCAAATTCAAAAAAACACTACTCCTGTCACAACCATGCTAGACTCTGATCCAGTTATGAAGGGCAGGGGGGTTGTAATTGGAACTCTTATTCCCCAATAATTTCTTGACAAAATAAATTTTTAATCTTATACTGTATTTAATATAAAACAAGCTACTAACTACAAAACTTCAATCTCTGGGCTATTTAATTTATAAATATATGTTGCCGAGGTAGCTCAGTGGCAGAGCAACTGTTTTGTAAACAGTAGGTCGCGAGTTCGAATCTCGCTCTCGGCTTAGTAAACTTAATATATTTAAAAATTTACTTATAAAATATTCAGAAATATGTCTCAGGATAATTTAATAAAATTAGCATGCGTGGATTGTAAAAAGGTTAATTATTATACTTTCAAAAATAAAAAAACCCTGAAACAAAGGTTAGAACTTAAAAAATATTGCAAATCATCCCAACACCACACCACACATAAAGAAACAAAATAATTAATTTTTTTGGCTTATGGCACCATTTCTCTTGGATCAATTCTATAAAGATAGATATTATATCCATCGCCGAAGAGTGTATTTATTTTATATTGTTCTTATATTAGCGGCAACCTATCTTTATTTAAATCACGAAGATTTAATTATGGAATATATAAGTAGTGCCTACGATGTAGTGCATAAAAATGCCGCCCTGATGTTTCAGGAAATGAAAACCGTGGCAGAAAATCTACTTTTGTCAGGATTCGACAAAGTGCGCTCTAAAACCAATTTATAAGCTATATAATTAACCCTGAAAAGATGTTTTTAAGGTTTTTAAACATTTAGTGCAAACCTTAACTTTTACTTGCCCAAACTTTCGAGATTGTAAATTAACGTAGGATTTACGTTTAGTGGCTATATTAGAGTGCGAGCGGGTTTGAGTTACAATAGAATGGCGCTGACAAAAATCACATTTAAGAGACATAGTAAATTATTAAAAATCTTGATTTTAAGTATTAAACTATCATAACATATAAAATAAAAACAAGCAATACTATATGCCATTTGACATGTTATCATCTGATCCATTACGTTTTATTATTTGGCTACTAGCTATTACGATTGGCATTACCGTGCATGAATTTTCACATGCCTTAGCAGGAAAAATGCTAGGGGATAATACCGCTGAAGATGCTGGACGTTTAACCCTAAACCCCTTAAGTCATATTGATATATTTGGATTTATTATGTTAATAATAATTGGTTTTGGATGGGCCAAACCAACACCGTACAATCCTTATAATTTAAAATATCCTAAATATGGACCAGCTATAGTAGCGGCTTTCGGCCCATTATCAAACCTTATAAGTGTAATCGCATTTGTAATGTTGCTTAAAGCGCTTTTATTTTATAATGCCTTGGGTGTTAATTATGGAGAGAATTATTTATTTACTTTTTTATCTTATTTAATATTTATCAATGTTATGCTGGCTGTTTTTAATTTAATACCTATTCCCCCACTGGATGGAGCGGGCATATTTCTAACGCTTTTACCTTATAAATTTAACGATTTAAGAATTTGGTTTGAAACTAAAGGACCTACATTATTATTTGCATTAGTAATACTGGACATGTTATTGAACCTTAATTTATTTGGTAGTATTTTTGTATATTTTTTTAAGTTCACGATCCAATTGTTATAATTTGTATTTTTAAATCTTCTCTACCACCTGAATATTTAAAATATTTAGACCATTTTCTATAACTTGAACCACGGCTTTAACAATCGCTAATTTGTGACTTTGCAAGCTAGTATTATCAATAACTGTTTCTTTAGCATACCAGCTATTAAATTCACCGCATAAATCTAAAAGATACTGGGCAATATAGTGAGGGGACATAGAGGTAGTTGCTAATTGCACAACCCCTAAATAAAACATTAAAAGTTTAACGATGGGAGCTCCAGTGTCTACGACCTGAACCTCAATTTTGCAATCATCGCCAGCTTTAGATAAAATTGACTTGGCTCTAACATAAGTATACAAAATATATATTCCTGAATCTCCATTAATTTCTATAGATTGTTCAATATTAAAAACCATGTCTTTATTCTTGTCTAATTTTAGAATATTAAATTTTATAGCTGCTAAGGCCATTTTTTCTATATCCATGTCATTAATATTGTGTTCATCGGGATGCTGATTTTTTTTAATATCGATAATTTTAGATTTAACCGCGTCAATTAAATCATCAATAAGAACCACAGCGCCCTTGCGTGAAGACATTTTTTTAATACTACCACCATCACTGTCTTTTAAACTAACATATCCATAAGAAATATGCACAAACTCTTTAAGCAAACCAATTCCCAATTGTTCACATATAGCAAACAACTGACGTAAGGCTAAAGATTGATCAACTCCAACTACCCAAATAAGTTTATCGGCTTTATAGTCCTTTTTCTTTAAATTTGTAAGCGCGACATCTTGAGTAATATACAAAGAGGTTCCGTCGTTTTTAAGTAAAATTGTATTCGGCAACT
Source organism: bacterium (assembly GCA_005239895.1). Classification (GTDB taxonomy): domain Bacteria; phylum Patescibacteriota; class Patescibacteriia; order SBBB01; family SBBB01; genus SBBB01. Next base: position 8,801 of record SBBB01000021.1, read on the forward strand.
TATAAGATTCTAAATTGCTTAACACTGCCCCGTCATTTAATTTAGAAAAAATACCTGAATTTAAACCTTTGACAATATATTCTTTGCCTTGTTTATAATATTCGTTTTCGTGCCATACTTTATCCCAATGACTACCCAATCTCTTTAAAACTTTTTCAGATCCTTGATAATAATAATCCAATAAGTGCGACAAAATTTTAAGAGTATTTTTATCTTCTTGATCATCTAAAATCACTAATTGACGAATATATTTTTCAGCATCTGGTTTTGTGATAAAATCTTCTCCCCCTAAAATATAACATTTAGTGATAAATATATCAGGAGATAAATTGATTGCATTTGGTTCATACCAATCTTGAGGATTGGCGATCCAATTTTCAATAGTAGGGGATACATTCGAATCTTTGCGCATGTGATTAAGAAAACCATACACAACCTTAGCCATAGCAATGCCACGATTATTATCAACAGCGTCATAAATTACTTTGGCTCCATTTTTCTCAATCAACCTACCCAAACTCATTCCAATTAAGTTATTGCGTAAATGACCAAGATGAAGAGCTTTGTTTGGATTGGGAGAAGTGTGTTCAATTACCCAAACTTGACCCTTAAGAGAGGTATTATTTCCGTAATTTAAACCCGCGTTCAAAACTTCTTGTAAAATATCTGCTAAAAATTTTGTATTTAGAAAAAAATTTACAAAACCTGGTGAAGCAACCTGAATATCCGCAATTCCATACAAATTTTGTTTTTCTAAATAAGATTTAATATCTTGAGCAAAATCCTCCGAAGAAACCTTACAAAATTTAGCGTAACGCAAAGCAACGTTGGAGGATATATCTCCATGACCAACCAGGCTTGACCTTTCAAGCCTTACTTCAGGAGACATAATTCCTTTTTGCGCTAAAAACATTTTTATGGAAACAGCTATGTTATTTAAAGTTAATTCAATTTTAGATTGCATTTTAAAATTATTATAGTCTAGCCACCGTAGATAATACTAAAACTATTATACAATAATAAAGCCAGTATATCTACTATGCCACGCAATTGATATTTATTAATAATAAGTAAATTAAACTGAATTATATCTTAATTTACTGAACAATATCAGATAATACAAATGGAGCAACAAACTCTTGAATAAGTGATATTGGTGTGTTTTGGGTGATAGACATATGATTACCGTCGCGATTCCAATCAACACCTATACAAGATGCAGCAAATCCACTATGTTTCGGAGCAAATATTAAGTCGCACCTTGGACGTCCTTTGTAATTAGATAATAATAATGCTTTTATTTTTTTCACTGCCTGTGACCAAGCTAAATCATTGCGAAATAGCTTACTTTCTTCAATTATAGATTTACCGTTTACAAAATCAAAAACAAGAAATGTTCTTTCAGGGTCATTAGCTTGAATACCTGCCATATTCTCCTTTGTCGTAAAAGACAAAGAAATTAATCTTGGAGTAATCAATAATATGTCTGTAACAATATTTAAAGTGTTTGTTTCTCCATTATCTTTTGACGCAGTGCGTACGGAAAAAATAAAATCGTTTTTTAATAACTCAATGCGTCGTGTTATTACATCATTAACTGTATTACTCAAAGCATAATTATTTGAAATAATTATCCTTGGCGCGATTATATTCACCACCATGTTTTGTTCAGACTCTATGGTTGTTGTTTTCTGCCAACTAACAGTAGGTTGGTTGATTAGATTTAATGTTTTATTTACCGTTTTATTATCGTATTTTATAAATAAAACAAAGCGAAAAAATAGAAATAATAATTATAACTATAATAATATAAGTTTTTCTAAACATATCAGTCTGTTACTTCAAGCACTCCCACGCTTACAAAATCTCCCTTGCGAGCTTTAATTAAAGTGTTATAAATTTCTATCCAACGCTCTATTTCAATAATAGTAATACATCCGAGCGACCGACTACCAGTATGCAAATATTTTTCACCACTATGTCCAATCCTAAGCTCTTTTAGTAAGCATATTTAATTATTTATATAATATAAAAATAAGCTCACAGCGTCAATAAACCCATGTTTAGGAGTTCAACTCCTAAACATTGCACCATGCATATTAAACTGATATAATAACTCATAACTATATGATTAAACCTCAATTTAGTAACAACCAAATATATCATATCTATAATCGAGGAGTGGAAAAAAGAAGTGTGTTTATGGAAGATAAAGATTATTTAAGATTTATTCACGATCTATTTGAATTTAATGACACTGCCTTAGTTAATCCATCTAATATAAGATTCTCTTCTCGTCATCCTTCATCTGTTACGAGTAGCCAATTCAATCAATTTTTGGCACTCCGAGAGTCAAACACTAAAATCAAAAGAAAATTATTAGTAGAAATTTTAGTGTTTTGTTTAATGCCGAATCATTATCATTTAATGGTTAGGCAACTGGTTGATGATGGAATTGTAAAATTTATGCAGAAACTAGGAACAGGATACACAAATTATTTTAATTTAAAAAATGAAAGAGTTGGTTCACTATTTCAAGGTAGATTTAAGGCAGTACTAGTGAATAATGAATCGTATTTTACGCATCTTCTGCATTATATACACTTAAACCCTCTGGAAAAAAATAAATAAAGAGTGGAAAAACAAAAAAATTAAAAATTTTAATAGATCAGTAAATTTTTTAGAATCATATCGCTGGTCAAGTTTCTTAGATTATATTGGTAAAAAAAATTTTCCATCTATTACTCAAAGGGGATTTCTTTTAGACATTCTAGGTGGATCTAAGGTTTATAAAAATTCAGTAGAAAAATTACTTCAAGAAATGGACCTTTTAGAAATGAATAAAATTATTTTAGAATAAATCCATGTTTAGGAGTTCAACTCCTAAACATATTCCACAACTCCTAAACATATTCCAAATTACAATTTTTAAATTTTAAACTTATATAATAACAATATATTTATAAAAACACACAGGGACCTTGGAAGCACTCCAAAGTCCCGTACCAATAGAAATTATTTTGTTTCCGCTTAATAAAAACTAACAGATTCGCCGATAGTTGTCCCTACTGGATTACCTAGTGCGAACTTGTAGATATTGTCGTTCTGTGTGTCAGCTATAGACACCCGCATTCCAGCTTGATAACATCGAACCGCTTCTCTCAGTTTAGGCTTAATTCCTCCTGTGCCGTTTATGGAAGTAGTTGAAGACATAGACGCAATTTTATTTGCGGCCTGAACATCAATTTCAGAATACAAACGCACGTCCTGATTATGGTTTGGATCTGTTTCATAAACACCGCCTATTTCTGTTACAAACAAAACTGCATCAGCGCTTATAAATTCAGCAACCATTCGCGCCAATTGATCATTTTCACTAATACCTTGGTCCATTTTTTTGATCTCTTGATCAGATACAAAATCATTTTCATTAATGATGGGTACAGACTGCGGTTGTAGTCTGTAACACTTAAGAATATTGGACAGTATGCTCTTTTTTTCGCCTGAATCATTCAGGTTCGCATAAGTAACCAACTCTTCAGATATTAACCTTCCATGTTTCTTAAACGCATGCCCCCATTTAGTGAATAAATAAGGCGACCCATTGCTAGCAAAAATAGGACGGTCCTCCTTTTCTACCTCTATTTTGTTTCTATATAATCGTTCAGCCTCTTCTTTTCCTGCTTGTATGGCTCCGGAACTAACAATGATCATGTTAACACCGAATTTCTCAGCACGTACTACTTGCTTGGCAATATTATTAAAAATTTTCTGATCTAAACGACCGTTTTTGCACAACACGCTGGTACCACACTTAACAAGTATTCGTTTCTTATGAGCCATTATCAACCTCCTTATTGTTAAACACACTAACACCAATGCCTCATCATAATTAATACTAGCAATAATATGACGTAATGTCAATTCCTAAATTTTAAAATAAATTAGAATGCAGCCTTTTGAAAACGAATAAAATTATTTTAGAGTAAATCCATGTTTAGGAGTTCAACTCCTAAACATACAAACATCATTTTTAATCAACTTTAAAGATACCGTCAAATAAAAAATGGGGCGTTCGACATGACTAGAAATCGAACACCCATTGCATTTTAAAAACTTGAGATTTGCGAGTTGAGGCTTATTGCCGTCGCGGTTTAAATGAAGGGGTGATGCGCCTAACACTGTGCACCCTGTCAAAACGAACCGGATTATTAGGGCCAGTACAGTTAAACCCAGTAAGCCTATACTGACATTTATTGTCATGAATTTTAGATCCTGTATCTGGATCTTTTTTGCAGTCGCAATCGTATATTGGATGACATCCCATTTTCTCCTCCTTATATTGTTGTACAGGAATAAAAATCTGCCAAATTATATTATAAATTTAACACACTAATATTATTTTGTAAATTGGTTTAAAATAATATTATTTTAAAAAACGGACTCTACATCAAAGAAACATTAAACTTCTTTATAAATTTATCATTTAGTGGTGCATTCTGATTAGACTTCTGCCAGTATACTTTAAGCATTGACATTATAGAAATAATAACATAAAATACTCCGGAATTAGGAAAACGTAAATCACAAACAAGTACTCAACCTAAGGAGACTAATAGTGAAAGTTGTTTGTTTTGGATGTAAAGAAAAGAAAATTTGCAACACAAACAGAAAGCTTAAAAAAAATTTTTGCCAAAAGTGCAAACAAGCACTCAAGGTAAAATTACCCTGCTCGGAATGTCATGAAACCAAGGCTGTAAACCACAACAAAAAGTTGAACAGATTAATATGCAGAGACTGTAGGGACACATTTTTTCCTGCTGGTAAACCTTGCAAAAAATGCAAAGGATATAAATGTGTGAAAAATGACAAAAAAACGAACAAACCACTTTTTAAAAAATGTGTTTGTCCGAAAAAAAAGATTCGCACAGCATGCCCTAGATGCGGAAAAAATAAGATAGTACATCTCAATAGAGATACAAAACAACTAATCTGCGAAAAATGCGCCCTAAATAATCCCGTTATTTGCTCACAATGTGGTGTAACCAAATTAATGGGAAAAAACAAAAAGCCAGGAATATTGATTTGTAAAAACTGCAAGCGCAGGAACCCAGAAAATCAAAAAACTTGTTCGGTGTGCAACGGATTAAAAGTATGTCACAAAAATAAAATATCCGGCAAGTTAATATGCGATAATTGTAGTCGAAAACGCGAAGAGTGCTCAATGTGCCACAAAACAAGAGTGGTAAATGAGCGTGATCAAGATGGCAAAGCAACTTGCCTAAATTGCAGTCGCAAAATTTCTGAAGCTCTACGGTTAAGGATTTCCCAAGAATATGGTCAAACGAACACCATAAACAAAATCATAGATATGAAATGCCATAAATGTTCAAACCCTATGTATCATAACGGATTATTTGACAATGAAACAGGTTCAATTGAGCAATGGGCTTGTCGTTGCGGAACCGTTCTTAACCGTATAGTCTTACTAAACAATCGGCATGCTTACGTTTTAGACAGTAAAACAGAAAAAGAAGACCAAAAGGAAGACGAAGGGCTTGAAGTGTTGGGGGTGCGGTAGAATTCAAACCGCACCCTTAAAAAATATTTACAAACACTTTTTAAAACTTATTTTTTGTATTTAATTAAATTCAACTTTTGCTCCCTGCGCCAGCTTTTAATTGCGTGTTCCCTGTGTCTGGCTTCAAGAAGAGTATCAAATTTTTCAAAATATTTTAAAATTATAGGTCTTCTAATTTTTGTGTAATGAGCACCCACCTTTGATTCGTTGTGTTGTTTAATTCTTCTTTCTAAATTATTAGTACAACCAACATAAAGTGTTTTGTCTGCACATTCAAGAATATAAACAAAATACATATAATTTATAACTGCGATTTTTTTGTTACATCGAAGACAGTATTAGAATCATTTTTAAATAATCAAAACAGTATATTTATATACCTGATTTGAGAGAATGCACTAATATGTAAATCTATCTCGTCCTGTTACTCACTGCTTCTTAAAAAACAGTTTTAGCAATAAATCCTATTGCCAAAATTCCTAAAAAATTTAAAAAGAAGGAAAGTGGTATAAATACAGAAGTCTTCATTTTTGAAAGCCCCATCATCATAAGACCAATTTCATCAGGGAGGGGAGAGGCAACAATAAGTGCCCCAATAAAAGGAACTAACCACCTGAAAAACCGTAATTTAAAAAACGATATCAACCTTTTGGATTTTATATCTGTAATGAACTGAGAAAGGTCTTCGCTCAATCTGTCTTTTATGAAATGAAAAATGATAAAATCTCCAACTAGAGCCCCAAGTCCACCAAAAAATGCTACCCAAAAAATTGAATTGGATTGGGCAAGTTCTGCGAGCACTACTGTTGCTGGAGCGACACTGAACATAGAAGCAAAAAATATACCAGCAATAAAACTTCCGATAAATTTTATTTCCTGAGCAGAAACAAGTAAGGTTTTAAGTGCGCCTGTTTTGACTATTAAAATCGCAATAAGAACGCTAAAGGCAATGAATGCCATGTCCTTCTTTAAATTACTGTTGTTATTTTTCATAGATTTATCT
>SBBB01000028.1 GCA_005239895.1 bacterium
ACTGAGCTAAACGCGCTAAAAAGTGTGTGCCGAGTCACAGAATCGAACTGTGGACGCCATGCTCTTCAGGCATGCGCTCTACCACTGAGCTAACCCGGCAATATTTTGCCACAGAATATTATTATAGAATATTATATAAAAGCTCTTAAAGTCAAATTTACCTATATTTTTATTTTAATAACTCGTTCAGTTTAAATATTATTTTATATACATTGCATATTGACATATTGAGATAATGTGCTATATTATTTTATGTAATAAACATGCGTATAATTGACTATACGCTGAAACGCACAAACCTAACAAACAAGGAGGAAAATGAAAGCAAATACAGAAGAAACAATAGAGCTGATAGATACAACATACCCATCTTCCATAAATGAGTATCATACAAGATATATGCCACTATTGATGCAATATGCGAACTTTCGCAAATTCGTCAACGGTGACAGACGACTAGATTTCATTGTAACATGCTTAAAGCAGCTTAAGCATAAAAACATTAAGCAATACAGTGACCCAGTAATCGTCGCCCTGGTATGCATCGCAGGAGAAATACTGTACTGCCATGAAATAAAAAAGAGGTGCATAACCCGCCTCGTCATGTTCATAAAACAAAATATCTTGACATTGGAACACAGTGGTTAATGAAGAAAAATGCAGGTACATTTTGGAGTCACGTAGTTAATTATATATTTAACAAACCAGTAGCACCAGTGTTGACACGCGACAGCACTCGCGCATTGCTCATGACGCTGCTAGCCACCCACTTTAAATTGTAAGTATATATGAGTCCGACTACTCATATACCCCGCTAGACTATCAAATCTATAGCGGGGTTTTTCATAAAAATATATCTTTATATTACTTTATTTGTTACTATAATATAAGGGAATGTAATTATAATTTACTCGCTTTATGTTTTTAAAAATACTATCAGCTGGAATAACTGGACTAGATACAACTTTGGTAGAAGTAGAGTCTGATATTAGTCGCTCTCTTAGTAATTTTATTATTGTTGGTTTACCAGACATGGCTATTCAAGAATCAAAAGAACGAGTAAGGTCTGCTATTAAAAATAGCGGCTTACAATTTCCAACCACTAGAATTGCTATTAACCTCGCGCCCGCGGATTTAAAAAAAGAAGGCCCTAGTTATGACTTACCCATAGCCATAAGTATACTAATCACAGAAAATAATTATAAAATTAATAATGTTAATTTGGAAGAGTCATTATTTGTGGGTGAATTAGCTTTAGACGGAAATCTGCGTCCCATACGAGGCGCTATATTATTTGCTCATGCTGCTAAAACAGCTGGACTTAAACAAATTTTTTTGCCAGAGGAAAACGCTGATGAAGCAAACTTAATAGACGATCTTTTAGTATTTCCAGTTAAAAACTTAACAACACTGATAAAATATTTAACCGGTGATAATTGTTTGTCTCCTTTGCCTAAAAAAACTGCTGAATTTTGTAGTCCTCAAATATACGATTATGTTTTTGAACACATCAAAGGACAAGAAAACGCTAAACGCGCTTTGGAAATTGCAGCTGCCGGCGGGCATAATATATTAATGAGTGGTCCACCTGGCGCAGGTAAAACATTATTAGCGAAATCATTACTAAGTATTTTACCAGAATTATCAGCTGAAGAATCTTTGGAAGTTATGCGTATTTATAGTGTGGTTGGATTATTAAAAAGTAGTAATTTATTTTTAAGTCGCAGGCCATTTCGTTTCCCGCATCACACCACATCGGGCGTAGCATTAATCGGAGGGGGCACTTATCCTAAACCTGGTGAAATTAGTCTAGCTCACCGCGGAGTTTTATTTTTAGATGAACTTCCAGAATTTCCTAGACAGGTTTTAGAAAATTTAAGACAGCCATTGGAAGATGGAACCGTGGTTGTTTCCCGAGCCGCAACCAGTGTGCAATTTCCAGCTAAATTTATATTTATAGCTGCTAAAAATCCTTGCCCTTGCGGTTTTGCTACGGATACTATCAAAAAGTGTGTATGCACTACCACTCAAATAATTAAATATAATAAACGGATTTCCGGACCCTTACTAGATCGTATTGATCTGCACATTGAAGTGCCGAGAGTGGAATTTGATAAATTATCTACTAATCAAATCTCCGAAAAATCAATCGAAGTTAAAAATCGCGTCCAAAAAGCTAGAAATATTCAAACTGAAAGATTTAAAAATACCAAAATTATCACTAATCATGAAATGAATCATGATCATATTAAATTACATTGTTCTATTGACACTGAAACCATAAATTTGTTACGGTCAGCTATGAATCAATTTAATTTATCAGCGCGATCTTATTTTAAAATTTTAAAACTAGCGCGAACTATAGCTGATTTAAGCAGTTCTCCTAACATTTTAATTAATCATGTTGCGGAGGCTCTACAATATAGACCTAAAATGATACAATAATAAAATCATAATTTCGGGGACTGGCCTAATGGTAAGGTGCTTGGTTTGGGACCAAGAGATTGGCGGTTCGAGTCCGCCGTCCCCGACAAAATGTTCGCTAACTCAAAAATTTGAGTAATCAGTAACTAGTAATCAGTAACTAGTAACTAATAACTAGTAATTGGTAATTAGGATGATGTTTAATTTTAATTATTTTTATTGCAAACCAAAAAATATCCACTCTAAAACGCGACAAGAGCCAGAAACAAATAAATTTTCTAGCTCTTAAAAATATTGAATATATTGGATATGCGCAAGTTTAAAACTTGGCAACTGTTTACGATTAATTCCCGTACTGGAACCGCAATGAATATCAAGATAAAAATCCAACCCAAAAACAAATCCCAGTATTGATTTCCAGTCCAATAAGTTAAGGTTGTGGAAATAGCTGCGATTACAGACATTACGAAATCCGCAACATTGTGTAAGACCAAAACCTTAATTCCATGATGGTGATCGTGCTGTTTTAATACAAAATGCACAATAATATTGATAATCAAACCAACCACAGATACTATAACTGCCTCAGGATGACTATAAACAGATAGTGCGTGAGTAGTCTTCATTTTTACTACAGTCATGGATATAACTGTAAATAATAAAAACACGATAAGCACTGCAGCGCTTATTAAACTCACAACTGATTCTCGCTTCTTTATCACTGCTTCGTCTAAACGAAAAGCATAAACAAACATCCATAACAACACGGCTAAATTCACAGCATCCAAAAACATATGCCCAGCATCTAACCTTAAACTGATATTTTGTGAATATATGCTTACTGCCAATTCTATTGCGCCCTGGACTAACACCAAAAACAATACAAACCAAATCGCATTCTTGCTCTTTTCCATTTACATTCTCCTACACATTACAACCTGACGATTGCTAATTTATACATAACATAAAAATAAAAAGATTACAATAGAACAGGCAATACAAATTTTATAAACCCAAGGGGTTGCTAGTCTATGAAAGATAATATATTATGTATTTTGCATATAATCTGGCCTTGTCGTCTAGCCTGGTCTAGGACATCGCCCCTTCAAGGCGGTAACACGGGTTCGAATCCCGTCAGGGCCACAAATTTTTTACTAGCAAAAAAATTTGAGTAATTAGTAGTTGGTATTTAGTAGTTGAGATACTGTGTTTTTATTTTTTACAAAAATTTTTCTTAAATTTTCTTTACGTTAAGGGGGCTTTTCTCTGATGAGATTAGCCCCTTAGCGTTGATGTTGTTTTGCACATCCTTTTATTGATTTTGTATTACCAGTGTCAATCTATGATCAACTGAGTCTCCTGCAAAAAGAGATTCTAATAAATCTAATACTGTTTTACCTTTTCTTTTACGCAAAGAATTTCTGCAAACACTGGAGCAAAAATAAATCTTCACAATACACGCCCTTAACCCTGAACGAACCTCTATTTCCTCTGTCAATCGTTGAGGACCAGCTTTTTTACCACATTCGCAACATATTATTATAATCTCCCATTTTACCATCTTCTCTCCATATCTAGCTCCCTAATATAAGTTAAACAAACACTTTTTAATCACCATAACATACTCTTTAAAAATACGCTATATTCATGTTAGCAACTACTATATTTATGCTCTAAACAACACAAATATTGACCCAGCCGTAGATCATAAAAACTCATTAGTGTCTATTTTAGTATTATTATGATGGATAATTTGTTGAACTGCACATGTCAAGTATAAATCTACGGCGGGGTTGACAACTTAACGCAATTTTGCTTTAATTATTTATATAAAGTAAGACAGAAAACTATTCTTAATGCAAAGGAGGAACATGGACATTGATGGTAATCTAATACAAGACACTTGCACTCAAGAGGTAGTGTGGGTTTATTGTATTGTCCCTAAAAATACAACTGAAAATCGTAAAAATATTAGGGTTGGATTATCTAAACACGACCCTATATATTTACCGGGAATGTTGTCTGATCAAGAAATGGCAAGCTGTAATATCTATGAACTAAGCTATGCTAGAATAATTTCTGGTGATGGGCAAGATATTATTCAGGCTCTTTTGATTCAATTACCAGATAAGATAGTAAACCGAGAAGAATCAGAAATAATTGTGCAAAGCTCTCTTATAGAAATCATTCAAATCATCAAACACACTGACCAATACATCAATCAAGAAATATATTCTCCAGCGTGCAAAGATCAAATTTATAGATTTCAACTGGAGCAACAAAAACTGCAGCAATATAAAGATCTATTAATCAAAGAAAGGGATGGGATTGAAAGACAAATTACCGCTACAAACAAAGAATACGAACGCCGCGTAAAAGAACTGAAAACACCTTTATCTATATTGAAGTGGTGTGCGAACGGAACAATATTGAATATTGTTTTCAATATCATATTTTCCGTAGCTTTTAACCATAAAAGCCTAATATTCCTAATTACGGGCATAATTGTACTGATTATCATTTTTATTGCAATGGGTTTTTTATTTTGGAATATGACCCTAATAACCAAACAAGACCAGTTACAACAATTAAAAACTAAACACAAAGTAGAACTTGAACCACTTGGAGTTCAATATGAAAATTTAACCACGCAAATTGTAGCCCTCAGAAAGAAAAATGGTTTTAAAAAAACCTAACAGCCACTCCTTATGATTTTAGGAGTGGCTCGTATTAGTTTTCAAAATGTAGATTTTAAATCTTTTATTAATTAAACTATCTTACGCGTAAGCGCTTAAATATCTTTTTTCATCCGCAATTATTTCGCGCCATACAGACACATCTTTGGTTTTAAGGGCGCCTAATTTGTCTTGAATATTTTTAGTTAAAAAATTTAAAGTATCGTCATTGTTTTGCAACAATTCTAAAAACAAATCCAGATCATTTTCGTTAAGGTTGTCAATTAAATTGGTCCATAAATATTTTTGATCATCCGTGAGCGACGAAGATCTTATTACTTTTTCTAAATCGTTCTTAGTCTGACTAATGATTTGAGTAATCATACTGTTTAATGTTTGTTATTTTTTGAACAACGCAGCTGTAACAGAGACAACTGCCTTTTTCAATTTAAATACTTTTGGGTCTTTACCCTCAGGAACAACAATCGCTTGTTCATCTTCTTGAAACCTTCGTATAAGTTCGTATTCTCTAACAGAAATTATTTCTGCAATTTCAGTATTTAATTCTTTGAACAAGGCTCGAGCTGAATTAGCTTCTTCATGAACAGTGTTAAGTAATTCAATGCCAGCGTCTTCAATATCTTGAATATTGTTTGGACTGGCCCCTTCATTTGTAGCTCTTTCAATATAACCATTATTTATATAATCTTCGGTTTCTTTTTCCTCGTCAAATATAACATCTAATAAACTTTCAGTATCAATTTCTGTCATGGTGTCTTCGTTTTCACCTTGATTTTCACTGTGAAGATTTTCCTCTGGGTTTTCTAGTATGCCCACACCAGATTGTTTTTCAATATCTTTGTTCATAAAAATTATGTTTGTTTGATTTTAGCTTTTAATTTTTCTAGTTTTTCTTGATCAATTTTTTTAAAAATAGCTTTAATTTCTTGGTCGTACTTATTTTTAGCTTTTTTAACATTTTCTTGGAAGTTTTTATAAATTGCTAGTAATTTTTCTTGTTTGATATTTTTCATATACTTATGGGAATAATAATACTTTTATGGCCATATTGTCAATTATGAAAAATAGTCCGATGGTGTGTCTACAGCACTCTGCTATCGCGTAGTATTGTAGACGTATTAAGATAATCTTGCAATATAAATAGTTGTGGCCGGGTTCTGCGCTGAGATCCCGGCCGTTGATATGTTTAATATTAATTTTGTTGCAAACTTTGCAAACCCTGTGGGTTTACTGGTTCCAGGTTAAGAACCATTTGCTTGGGTCTTTAAAAAGACTCCAAGCTTCAAGCAATAGCTCTGTTGAGGCACATACTGGTTGATCGGTTGGTCCCCAAACCGGAACTGGATTGCCACTGGTGGTGCCAGTGGCCCTAATTTTTAGTTTTGGTGGATGGTCGTGCGGATAACTCTTTTTGCTGTTACTCGCAATACACAAACTTCCTGCTAGAGCAATGTAATGCGTTTTTTCCTGGAGGCTCTTTCTTACAATTCCCAGGTTGTTGACCAAAAAATTGACCCAACGAAGGTCTTGTTGGAAAATCAACGGTTTTTTCAATACAATCCACTTTTCTTCTCCTGTATGATCATGCACAACCACTGAATGTACCTGAACCCCTTCTCCGTAAAGAGAGCAGTGCAAGTTATTAATTTCACCCTGATTATTATTTGGAAATTTGAAACAATTAACCATTCCACTTTTGGCAATAAAAATCGGTTGTGATATTGCATTTCCAACTAGCACCTCGACTGACCGGTCGTTACTTACAGCTTTGATCCGAGGATTACCAAAGTAAAAAATAGCATTCTGCGGATTAAAGGCTGTAGCCTTCATGACTACGTCTAGGCTTACTAACTCTCCCGCTTTAACCCAAAGGTTAAGTTTGGAAAAATCAATTTCACCTAAATAGTCTTTTCTGTTTCCGTCACTCAAAAAGCTAACGGTATTTAGAGCTGTTCCATCAATCACGAGTTGAGCTGACGACAAGACCGACATAGGTGAGAATGAGGCATAATGCTCATTAACTCCCAGTTCGTCGTTTTGCTTGTTTGGCTTCTGAATTATCATATTGCCAATATCAAAAGACAAACTATTAATTTTAATATCGCCACCCTTGCCAGCATAAAGAAAGACGCGTATTGGTACCAATCCGTTAACAACCGTCCCTTCTCCGTGTAGCGGTTTTATGCTCGCTAATAGTGTCGGTTTGTCAACTGGTACTGGAACTCCAACTTCTTTGATTATAGTTACTTTCACTTCTTGAGTGCTAGTGGCCGTTTCGGTTGATATTTCGGGAATTGGTCCAACCGGACCGCAACTGATTAACAAAGCAAACTCGAAAGTCGTCGCAAAAAACAAGGCACTTATTTTTTTTAACATTTTCAATTTGGTCTCTCCTGTATTGGTTAGTGAAACATGTGCGTCGGCTATCATTATTACTATATACTTAAAATAGTGTATTTGGCCCTGTCGAATGACGGGGTCAACCCCGTTAGACAAGTAGTAAGTTTTAAAGTATAAAGTTGCAAAGTAATTATTTTTTAAAACATGATTTGTTAAATTTCTAAATAGAGCAGATCGCGATTTGCATACTAAATATAATTAAATGTTAAGTATAACTACTAACTTATATTTTTTATTCTTTTTTATATTTTTATTCTTTGATTGTGCCTAACTATTCGCTATAGCGGAAACTTAGGCACACATGATCTATAGTTCAGCTTTTTATTCTTTCTTTTTTATATTTTTGATTCTTTGATTGTGCCTAACTATTCGCTATAGCGTGAACTTAGCCAATTTATAAAATGGAAAGATTTTTATGTATATAATTTTGCAGCGATTTATATTCAAACCCAGTAAAGATTTCCGCGATCGCGAATTTTTTGACCATAAAAATTATAAATATAATTTGAGCATTGTTTGAATTGTCAAAATATTTATTGGGCTTAGTAAGAAGTTTTGTTTTTTATTTTTATCTATCAACAAGAGCCCCTATTATAACTGAAAAATAAGGGGCTCACAAAATAGAAGATAAATTAGAATTACTTTGGGCTGTTTCAATAAACTTCCAAAATTGTGGCCAACTTTTGGATACTGCGTTGGGATGAACAATTTGGATCGGTGTTTTATTAATTAGTCCCCACATAACAATTGCCTGAATCACACGATGATCTTTAGAAATAATTTCTTGTCCATTTTTAGCACTTACCATAACTTTTTCCATTTCTTCGAAACGGTTGCTTTCATGACCAGACAAAGTAGGCCATTGCAACAACCCATCTTCTTTACTAATGTAATTAAATGTGCGGCTAAAACAGTAGTCTTCGGCCTGAAGAGGAATAAAGTCAGCAGGTTTACCTCTGAAAATTGTTAAAAAGGTTTGAGCTTGAGCCCGTATAGTTGTATCTTCTCGAACCTCCCAATGTTTTCCTTGTTGACTTTGATTGTGCCAGTGATCTACAGCATCATAAGTAAGGTTCAGTTTGTGGGGCGCATTTACCAAGCGAATCTTGTCACCCAGAAGAACCGCAGCACTTGCCCATTGAGAAGTTGGCTCATCTGGCAAGTTAAGTAATTTTTGCTGACTCAGATTAATAATTGAAGAGTCTTGATTAAGTTTTCTTTCTTTTAGAGTGCCCTCAATTATAAAACTCTTATTAAGGTTGAGTTTCCAAGAAGCAAATTGCAAAAAACGGTATAGGGTGGCAGATTCACCTACATTAGTTGGATTATTAGTATACCAAGTATTACAAGCGCGTTTTAATGCCAACAAATCATCGGACAAATCAGTCTGAGTGTTAAGAAAAAGAGCAATATCAGGATGGCCATAGAGTAAGTCTAGTACGCCCATCCGAATGATCCACGATTTATCAAGCGGAATTAACTTCATTTTATACCTCCTTACGTTGTTTTCGTCTGATAGTGATTATATAAATAAATTATCAATTATATTTATAAAAGTCAAACAAACCTGTCATTTCTGCCTACATTTTTTAGCTACGGCGGATAGACAATTTTTTCTTTGCTTTGCACCCCATAGCTGTACTGTGTCCTTCTGAAGTCTCTGATGAAGGAGGAGCGAAGGAGTGACAAGATTATTTTATGGAATTCAAAAAATTATAGAATATTTCATCGCCGCAACTTTTTTCAACAAACATTTCAGGATGAAATTGTACAGCATAGATTGGTTTTGTTTTATGTTTAAAAGCCTCTATTCCATCTTTGGAGCGTGCAAGCACCAGCATCTCACTTGCAGGTTCTTTAACTATCCATCTATGATTTTCAAAAACCTGAAAATTTGGAATGTTTAAAAAGATTTCGTCTGGACTTACGACCTGAATATCTAAGATTCCCTGTTCTTTTATTTGCATAAGTTCAAGTTTTGCGCCCAATGCCTCAGCGATTACTTCAAAACCAAAACAAATTCCAAAAATCTGTTTCTTAGAATTTTTAACCAGGCTTATTTCTTTTTGAAGTCGTTCGCTATTCCCACTTACCGGGAAGCTATGTCCGCCGGAAAGCACAATGGCATCAAAATTTTCAGCACTTGCGCTATCAATTTTGGAATATTCGGCTACTTCAAAAATATGGTTAGCAACAAGTTTTTTAAGTTGAGGTAGATAACTTGTGCCATTGTCTATAATTAAAATTCTCATTTCATTTTTTTATTAAAGTTTGAATTTTCTAATTTCAGCGGAATAATTTGGCACATCACCTGTTTGTTCGGATATTTTGTTTATAGAATATTTTTCTCTAGCTTGTTCAATCGATAAGTGAGTATCTAGAAGTCCATGCTTTAAAGCTAATTCATCAGCTGAGGCAGTCAACAATAATTGCCAAGAAAAAATAGAAATACGGCCAGGGGTAATTTTGTTTATATGTTTGACAATACTAGAAGTGCAATTAGCGAAGATAGTGTTGTACCAAACTGGTTTGGTAGATGTTAATTCATTCATGGTTGTAAGCATATCTATTAAAATTATTTTTCCGTTTTCTGGTTTAGTTAATTTTACAGGATAAATATAAACCTTGTCTTTTCGTATGTTAGCGCGCAACAATACAGCATCTCTTTCGTCTACGGCTATATAAACCAGTGGATAGGTGCGCAGTAGACCTTTCAAGGCGCTGTAAGTTTGGTCTTTGGTTTTTCGCGCCTCTATACTAATAGCCAAAAAATCTCCATTATTAAATTCAAAAGAAACAAAAGTATGAGCAGCTAACTGATTTTCATTGAATGGTTCGGTTACATACCAAACCTTTTTTACTTGATTAAGATTATAAGTCTTGTCATAGTAAGCTGGATGCATATCTGCTTCCGTAGGTTTATATCTAAAGTTTCTCACGTTTTTAACCGTAACGAAATCTCCATTAAATTCAGCGGTGGAAATTACTGCTAATTGCTCTTGCCAATCCCCTTGGGTAGGTACTTGTTTTAATCCTTGCCATATAACAAAAACTATCAAAAGTAATCCCACGCCACGAAAAATCTTTTTTATAATTTTCTTTTTAAAATATTTCATCTCGTTAGAGAAAGGAAGCGCTTTAAACGATTTTGTAAATACCTTTTACCCATTCCTGATTTTAGATACTTTTCACGAGTAAAAGCATCGTTTTTATTAACGCATGCCTCATAATAAATTATATTAAACAAACCACGACCCTTAGTTATAGATACTAATCCTTTGTTGTGTTCTTTAAAGCGCTTCCGTAAATCGTTCATACAACCAGTATACCAATGTTTATCTTTATTGCTTTCTAATAAATAAGTATACCACATATATTTCTCTAACGGGACGCGTAAGTTTATTATTTATTTTAAATTTTTTGCTATCTTGATTAATTCTTCTATAATTAAAATTACATCGTTAGAGGTTGGAATTTTATCGTCAGTGCTCACAATCAATTTATTACCCTCAACAGCAATCCTGTTTGATTCGAAATAATAAGACATATTTTCTAATAATGGAGTTAGTTCAATATATCGCGCTTTAAAATCATTTTTTATTAATGAGTTGTCAGGAAAAATATAAGGAGAACTTATTTCGATCATCATACCGGTCCTTGTATCCAAACCAAAAAAATCAGTTATACTCAATGACGATCTTGTAGATCTAATTTTAATATGAAAATTTTTGTATTCGCCACTAGCAATGTTCATGGCCCAAACTGGAACTATAAATTTTTCAAAACCTTCAGCTTTTTTGATTTCCAAATTTAATTTTTGGGCTGTTTCTTGTATGGTTTCTTTAAATTTTCTTTTGGGGAAAATAGTCCCCGTAGGTAAAATCTTTAAATGGACGGCTAATAAAAGTAATAAAATTGCGCTTATACTTAAAGCAGGGGTAATTTTTTTGCCGATATCAGTGAAAAAACCTACAAGTAATATCAAAAAAATAATTAAAATAAAAATTGCTCTTAATTTTTTACGATAATCATAAGAAATTTTTGGCATAGATGATTATGTTTTTTGAGTTTTATTGGTAAAGTAATACTGCCCATTAAACAAGATTTGTTTATATATTATCATTCTTTAGATATTTTGAACATCTGTATAGTCCAGAATGTTAGATTTCAAAAAATTTAGCGGTGGATTTTTCCTTTCCAACCAATTTTCAAGAAGTTTGATAAATTCATTAGGACTGAATAATATCCAGTCGTGATTACCAGTCACAAATATCAAAGTTGAATTTGAAATGTCCTTATTTATACTTCTGCCCAGATTTGGTGGAAATATTTCATCTTGATTACCCCATAAAATTAAAGTTGGTGCTTTAATTTTATGAAATTCACTAAAATCACTAAGCAAACATTTTTTCAGAATTTTTACTACCTGAGGCCACTGAAAAAACTTATAGCGAAATTTAGCTTCATTAACTTGAAAGTTAACTTGGAAGCGAAACAAAGTTAACTTGGAAGCGAAACTTCCAAGCTTTATTTTGACAACCCTTTACTGATTTTTATTACTTCCTGCACCTTATCGAAAATTTCGAAAAATTTCTCTTCAGGCTGAATATCTTTTACTCTGTCTGCGACTTGTGGTGAAATATAGTTTTGACTTACCCATTCATCAATCTCCGTCTTTGCCAAATTAACTAGCTCCAAGGGAACATCTTCCTTAAAAGAAAAAACATTTAAAAAACTATCGCTTTTCTGTGATGCTGTATCAATTGTTGTTGCTGTGTATCTGTCGAGAATTTCTAAAATTTTTTTGTCAGTATCAAGCATAAATTTTTAGTTAAAATTGATAAAAACTAAACTTAACAAAACTAGGCAAATAAAAGCTCTTTAATATCTGTGCTTTTATTTGCTACATCATTATAACCAATTTGAATTGTTTTGATAATATGTTCTTGTTTATTGTCCCAAGCACTTATAGGTAATTTGATACTTGGCTTAATAATTAAAACTTGTGTTTCGTCATTTTGATATTGCTTGTGGTTTAAAAAATTTCGAACTCGGTCACGAAAAGATTTACTTCTAAAAAGAGAATATAATCTCAAAAATGTATTTGAAATAAAACTATAATTTGAATTGTCAATTGCAATAATTATTTCAGCCCCCTCCTTTTTAGCTTTTTCAATATTCACATTTAACGATGCCCCTATGGCGCCATCAATATATTTACTTCATTTATATTCACTAATTTATTATAAACAATCGGTGCGGCACTGGACGCTCGTAAAGCTTCAAAAATATCTACATTGCTTTGATTGCCAAAATATTCAGGATTTCCAGTTTCAATATTTGTGGCAGAAATATAAAATTTTATTTTTGATGATTTAATTTTCTCTACATCAAGAGTATCTTGTTTTTTAAAAATATCATCTATTAAATAATCAATATCCATAATTTTATGTAATCTTTTCCACGAAATAAATTTTTTGGAAGGAAGTAAATTTTTCCAAATATTTTCAATTGATTTATATTGTCCTGCTACATAATATGCAAATGTGCCAGTGCTCCCAGAACTTCCTATTACAAGATAGGGATTTACAAGATCAAATTTTTCTATAAGAGCCAAAATAGCACCTACAGAATAGGCGCAAGATATTCCTCCTTCCGAAGCGATAATCGCAATTTTTTTCGTATTCATAAAATCAGTTCACCAAATCATCGAGAGAAATTTTAAGTGCTGTAATAAAATTATCTCAAAATTTTACTATAAGATTATACTAGCAAAAAATATTAAGTCTTTCAAGAAAAGGCTGCCTTCGCTTTCGCTCGTCTTGTGTCCGACTTCGCTAAAGCTACGTCGTGATTAAGCTCGCCTTTGCTCTTGCGAGCTTCGGCGAAGCGAAGCTATAGCTGAGCACGGTCGGCGATGCGAATGCGGCAAGTACAAGACTATACTTACCAGCCAGATATAGGATGACATCTAGCTTGCCAGATGTAAAATTATATCTGGCGGACTGTGTCACGCCGAAGTCGCGGCGTAGATTTGGCGAAGTCCGACTTCGCTAAAGCTACGTCGTGACGAAGGCGGAAGCGGGAGGATTCGAACCTCCGATAGTTTTCACTAAAACGGTTTTCAAGACCGTCGCCATAAACCACTCGGCCACGCTTCCATAATAATTTACTAGTTTTTAAATAGCAATTTTATTGTTCTGCAAATGTTCTGTCTAACTAGATAGTTATAAGCCCTATCGAATGATGGGGCGCTTCCAAATGAGTTATAAAGTTAATAAAGTAGAAAGTAGAAAGTTGTAAAGTTAAAAAATGCCTTATACTTTAAGTTTTCCGTAAATCCAGTATAACAATCACTACTGCTTAAGGCAAGAATATAGGCTTTGTCAATATTACATCTTTATATAATCTATGTTATAGTATATAAAATATTTAGATTACATTATTATGCCACATTTACATGAAAACAAAATCAAACAATTAGAAGAAATTGCAAATCAAATTAGAGAAGATATTATTGAAATGTTGTGTACTGCTAAAAGTGGGCATTCAGCTGGCCCTTTAGGAATGGCTGATGTTTTTACAGCTTTATACTGCCATATTCTTAATCATGACCCCAAAAATCCCGATTGGCCAGATAGGGACAGAGTCGTTCTTTCTAATGGTCACATTTGTCCAGTTTTATACGCTACCATGGCTAATGCTGGATATTTTTCTCGGGATGAATTAAAAACTTTAAGACAATTTGGCACGCGCTTACAAGGTCATCCGCATCGTGGAGCATTACCAGGTCTGGAAACCACATCTGGACCCTTAGGTTCAGGATTATCCCAAGCAGCGGGTATGGCTTACGGATTTATAATGAATAATCAGAAACAACGTGTGTATTGCTTAATGTCAGATGCCGAGCAAGAAATCGGAAATATATGGGAAGCTGTGATGTTTGCGGGAAAATATAAATTGCGCAACTTAACTGCCATGATAGACCGCAATAATATTCAAATTGATGGTTATACTGAAAATATTATGCCTATTGAACCTTTAAGAGAAAAGTATGAAGCTTTTAATTGGCATGTTATAGATATTGATGGTCATAATTTTGAAGAAATTGTTAATGCCACGGAACAAGCGCGCGCTATTTATGAAAAACCAACCCTGATTATTTGTCATACCATTCCAGGCAAAGGTGTTGATTTTATGGAATTTGATTTTAAATGGCACGGTTCACCTCCCAATAAAGAGCAAGCTGACAAAGCTTTGCAACAACTTCGTACCTTAGATGGCAAAATTAAATCGGAGCATGAATAATGTGTGCGCTAATCAATGAATATGCTAAACGAACTTATCCTATACATACAAAGGATCATTTTTGATTATGGCGCTTGGGGTGTTTTTATGGCAACTGCCATTGAAGAAATTATAGCCCCAATTCCATCGCCTGTGGTACCTTTAGCTGCTGGTTTTTTTATAATAACAGACAAAATTTTTAGTTTAAACACCATACTTCAAAGTGTGTTATTGATTGCCGTGCCTGTAACCATTGGAGTTGGAATTTTTTCGTCTTTAATTTATGTTTTGGGTTATTTTGGTGGAAAACCAATTATTATAAAATTGCAAAAATATTTAGGTATAACCTGGAGTGAAATTGAATCCACTAAAAAATATTTTTCCAAAAGAAGTAGTGACGAAATTACAATATTTATTTTACGTTTATTACCTATTATGCCCGGCATAGCTATTTCCATATTTTGCGGCATTGTGCGTTATTCCTATTTAGGGTTTTTACTTGCTACTTTGTTGGGCTCATTTATACGCGCGTTAATTTTGGGTTTAATAGGTTGGCAGGTTGGTAAATTATACAATACTTATGCTATTGTGATTGCGCAATTTGAAAAATATTTTTTTATTATGATGATTTGGACGTTGGCAATCGCTGTGGCAACTATTTATATAATGAAACGCCGAAGAAAGTAATTTAAGTTTTTGGTAATACTTGGAAGTCCGACTTCCAAGTGGAAGTCGGACTTCCAAGTCAGCCATGACAGTTTACTTTAATTTTAAAATGTTTTACTGTTTAAATGTTTAACTTTTAACGTACTCATCTACATTATTAAATTTTAAAGAAAGAACTTTAGATATTCCTTCGTTGGACATGGTAACTCCATAAATCATGTCCGCTCTGAGCATAACTGATCGATTGTGCGTTACAATAATAAATTGAGTTTTATTTGATAACTCATCAATAATATGAGAGAAGCGCTCGGAGTTAGATTCGTCTAAAGCAGCATCTACTTCGTCTAACACCACGAACGGTGATGAATTGTACGCAATTAAAGCTGACAATAAAGCTAGGGCGGTTAAAGTTCGTTCACCTCCTGACAAAGAATGTATATTTTTTACGCGTTTACCAGGAGGATTAGCTTGCATTTCTACGCCCAGAGTAGAATATCCTAAACATTGAGAGTTACTCGAAAATATGTCGGTATCCATTATAGATTCATTATTAGATGTTTCATTGTCAGTTATAAATTCAGGATTGTCAGGATTTTCGCGCGATACTTGAACGAGTTTAGCGCTACCGCCTTGAAATAAAATTTTAAAATATTTATCAAAGTGCGCATTAATTTCATTGAAGGCTTTGTGAAATGTTTCTTGCATTGTTTTTTCTAAAGTATTGGAAATAGAAATTAAGTCTGTAATAGTTTTGTTTAGATCTGTTACTTGAGTGGTTAGAAAAGTATATCGTTCATTGGTTTCCTGATATTCTTTTACTATGTCTGTATCAATAGACCCAATAGAACTTAATTCGTGTTGCAGTTTATTAATATTTATACGACATTGTTCGGAATCTATACTCAGGTTTTCGTTTTTAGCTAAAATTAAAGCTTCGTTTATGGTTTCGTGTTTTATTCCCGAATTGTTTATTTCCATCCAAAGGTTGTCTTTCGTGGTTTCAAGTTTAGCTAATTCCACCTGAATTGAATTTAAAGCTAAGGTAATTTCGCGCGATTTTTCTTGTTCTTTTTGCAAGTGTCTTTGTAACTCAAAAAAAGAGCGCTTCGTGTTTTCTTCATTGAGATTGAATTTGGACATGCTTTGTAAATTGATAGTTATTTGATCATCAATATTTTTTAAAAGATCATTCACGGCGTTTAATTCTTCAGGATTTTTATTATTTGAAGCAGAATGGTTATTTGTTTCACCTTTGCCTTTTAAAATATTAATTAATTTAGTTGTATCTTTCGCAATTATAGAATGCGTGTTTAGAGCTTCGGATATTTTTTCTATGGTTGTTATTTTTTGTAAATGTTCACTAAATTCTATTTGACGAGAATTGATTTTCTCTAAGAATTCTATAATTTCGGACACTGATAGGATTGTTTGGGGTGACGCTTTCTTTTCATTGGCAAGAGTTGCCAGTTTAATTTCAATTTGTTTTTTAGATTGCATTAAATGTTGATAGTCGGTTTGAAGTTGCGTAAAAATTTTACTACTATGAGATTCGGTCTCTAAAACCGACAATTTATTTTTTAAATCTTTGACAATGCTGTCTTGGGCTCGCTGAGTTTGTTCAGCTTCAATTAGTTTAGTGTTATAAGTTTGTAGTTTTTCTTGGATGTGATTAAGGTTATATCCGTAATATTTTTTTTGGTTTTGCGTTAATTGCTCTTCTATTTCTTGTTTTTTATCCATTTTTTTTATTTGCCGCGCTAATAATCTTACTTTAGGCTCCAATTCTGTGATTAATAGATCAGCTTCTTTAAGGTGCTGTTTAGCGGCTTCTAATTTGCGCTGACTAGCATCTTTTTTAATTTTTAAATGTCTAATTCCACTTGCTTCATCAATAAAGTCTTTACGCTCGTAGGGAGTTATAGTCAAAATCAAATCAATCATCCCCTGTCCAACTACACTGAATGTTTTTTGCCCAATTCCAGCTTTGGCTAAAAGTAACACGACATCTTGGAGCCTTACTTTGTTGTTATTGATAAAATATTCACCTTGTCCGTCTCTATAAAATTTGCGGGTAATAATTATCTCTGAATAATCAATATCGCTGCGATGGTCCTCATTATTTAAATACAAAGAAACATTGGCTAAGCTTAAACGCGCTAATTTGTCCGAACCGGAAAATATAACGTCCTCAGGTTTGCGAACCCTGACGAGTTTGGAGCTTTGTTCTCCCAATACCCAGCGGATAGCATCCACAATATTTGATTTTCCAGAACCATTAGGCCCAATTACAGCTGTAATGTCTTTTTTGTGTTTATGGCCTTCAGTGCTGATCAGTGACAAGGTTGTTGTTTTTAGAAAAGTTTTAAATCCTGAGATTTCTAAACGTTGTAAGTGCATAAAAAATAAATAAATTACATGTTGTTACATCTTTCTTTTTTGTTATTTCCGAGAAAGTTAGGATTTAAAAATTAAGCATCTAAACTCTAAATACTAAGTTCTAAATCCTAAACAAACCCAAATACTTAAAATACAAAACCCTAAACTGTTTTGAGTTTGAAACATTTGAGTTTTTAATTTGTTTAGAGTTTTGATTTTAGAATTTTTTATTATAGATTCTGATTATATCCGGAATGATACATATGTGTAAGTTATAAATATTAGAATTCTAAAATATATGAAGCCATAATATCAAAATCAGCCAAATAAAACTAGTGGAATACTTGGCAGTTTACTTGGAAGTCGGACTTCCAAGTGATAAAGATATGATTCGAGCCGGTTGCGTTATGTTATTGCAACCGGCCCATTGATTATAAGTTATGAAATTATAGATTTATTTCAATATGAATGTCGTTAAGCATTTAGTCTGGCAATTTCCACAGACAACCATTCTCGAATTTCTTGACCCTCCTTGGAGTGCTGAAATCTTTTCGTGTTTTGAATTCTGGTCTCAGCCTGCCATAGAACACTCAGTGCACACTGTCTTTTATCTTCACTCACCGATAGCCTGTCATAATAATCTACTAAATCTTTTAAAATATATCGCAAAGATAACTCTTTGGAATTATTCAAAAATTTAGCAATCATTTCTGGTGATATTGGGATTTTTGATCCAAAATTATCTACCAAAAAAAGACTTTGGGATTCTCCGCGACCATAGCCCTTGATTCCCCACTCTTCTAACGGTGACAACCATGAACACCTCATTTGTGGTTTAGCAAGCCAACCGCCAACGGGAACAACCACAATGAGTTCGTTGTTATATCTAACCTCGACAAGACTCATGGCGGCATTTCTTGTTGTATAAAACGATTCGCACGCTCCCAGATTGTAATATTTTTGTTTATCGTTTTGATATGAGTGTTCATGCCGGGTCCACCGATGTACCATGTAGTACCCGCGAATGTTTCTGTTTACAAACGCGCTAATGAAATCGATAATACCAAGGACACCAAAACTAAATCCTTGAGATTTAAGCCCTGCTTCTGTGTAGATCAAACCGCCAACACAGAATACTAAGCCAATAATTTTGGCGAATACTTGATTGGCATAATTACCTTCTACTGTTAGAAAAAGTAGAGGTAGTGCAAACATAAAAAACACACTTCCCATCAAAATCAGCCCTATTTTAAGTGGTTTACAGTTTTCTAACTTTAAACCTTGGTCTTCTGTTGTTAACTGTTTCATCTTATACTCCTTCTCCAGCCTATTTTAGGCGGGTAACGCTACGGATAAGTCTAAAACTTATCAGTACGTTAGGGTTTGACAAATATTACTGACTCATTCAGTAATATAAACAATATGGCATAATTATGTCTGCTTGTCAACCCCGTTAGGTAATGGCAAGAGTCTAATCATAATGCACCACTAAATGATAAAATATCGTTTTAATCATAATAGTGGTATATATATATCAAATAATTTGACATTTTTTGTAAAGTAAGTTACAATATTTTATATAAAGACGTAACTTAACATGCAATATTATGATTATTTTTGAAAGAACCATTGAAAAACCATTAAAAAATAGCCTTTTTAAAGGAAAAATTGTTTGTTTATATGGTCCAAGACAAGCTGGAAAAACAACTTTATCAAAAAAAATATTATCTTTGTTTGGTAATGATGGGTATTACCTTAACTGCGAAGACGCTAGGGAAAGAAATTATCTTGTCATTGGACGACCAGATATTTTAAAAAATTATGTGTCGGATAAAAAAATTGTAGTACTGGACGAAGCGCAAAGTATTGAAAATATTGGACAAATTTTAAAAGTTTTTGTTGATACTTATCCAGAAATTCAGTTGGTAGCTACTGGTTCTTCTTCTTTTGAATTAGCTAATACAGTCGGGGAACCATTAGTTGGTAGGTCTATAGATTTTTTTCTTTATCCGCTTTCCGTAGCAGAGCTTATTTTAGCTTATGGTCAACAAGAAGTTGTTAAAAATATAGATAATTTTATTCGTTTTGGAACTTATCCTGCCGTAGTAGCCTCTTCTAAAAAAGAAATTGAAAATTTATCCAGTATTGCCAATAATTATTTATATAAAGATATTTTTACTTTTGAAAGAATTAGAAAACCAAAAATTATAGAAGATTTATTAAAACTGATAGCCCTGCAAATTGGCAGCGAGGTATCTTTGAATGAGCTGGCGCAAAAATTAGAAGTCTCCCGACAGACCATAGAGCGTTATTTAGAGCTTTTAGAAAAAAGTTTTGTTTTAAAACGGCTTTATTCTCTCAAAAGAAACTTACGAAACGAAATTAGGGGTAATTTTAAAATATATTTTTATGATTTAGGGGTTAGAAATTATTTAATAAATAATTTTAATAATTTGGAAATTAGAAATGATACTGGAGCGCTTTTTGAAAATTTTTTTATAATGGAAAGAATAAAATACCATCACAATTCTAAAAATTATATTCCTCCTGTTTATTTTTGGAGAACCTATCAACAGCAAGAAATAGATTATATTGAAGAAGCAGATGGTATGCTGAAGGTTTTTGAGTGTAAATTAAATAATAAAAAACATAAAAAGATTCCGGGATTGTTTTTGAAAAATTATCCCGAAAGTAATTATACAATTGTAACCAAAACTAATTTTATTCAAAGCGTAATTTAAAATAAAAGACAGGAGTCTAATCATAATGCACCACTTGATTATAAATATTGTGATCACAATATATTTATGATATCTTGTATATCAATATGAGCGTATTATCACAACCAGACATTTTAAAATACTACAACGAAGGTCTAATTGTAATAGACCCTTTTAATATTAAAAACCTTGCTAACGCCAGTTATGATGTGCGTTTGGGTAAATATTTTTATCGTCAGAGCGAGCTAAGGCACACAGTAACATTTAATCCTTTTGATGAAAAATCGCTTAATACTTTATATACTAAGAACGAAGAAGCTGAATCAGTCTCATCTTTAAAATCTCAACAAAATCCATTTATTAACTTAAGCCCTAAAGATAGGGTGATTATAGTGGCGCCTGGGGAGACTATTTTGGCCCACACTATAGAGTTTGTTGGCGGCAAAAACAGTAAAAGTATTGCTATAAATACTGAAATGAGAGCCAGGAGTTCCATAGGTAGAATTGGTATTTCAGTTTGCAAATGTGCTGGTTGGGGCGATATAGGATATATTAATCGTTGGACCATGGAAATAACTAACTTTAGTTCAGCTGCATTGTGTTTGCCAGTTGGTTTAAGAATTGCCCAAATGATATTTCATGCTGTAGGCCCTATTAAAGACGATTATTTATATAGCAAACAAGGCAAATATCAAAAAGATTTAGATTTAGCAGCTTTAAAAAAGAGCTGGAAGCCGAGTGACATGTTACCTACATTATATAAAGACAGAGATTTGGGTACTTTTTATAAATATAATAATCATTAATCCGCCAAAACCCTTCAAGTCTGAGACATTCAGGACCTACGGCTTTTTAGTTTTTTATTAATCTCCTATGATTGCTTATTTAAAAGGCAAAATTCAACATATTGAAGATAAGTTTTTAATATTAAATGTAGCTGATGTTGGGTATCAGGTTTTTATAACCACTTTAACTGCCAAACAATTTGCTAAATCACTACATCAAACCATAGAATTGCATATATATCATTATATACGGGAGAATACCATGACTTTATATGGATTTGTTTCACTTATGGATGTTGAAATATTTAAAACATTGTTAGGTGTAACAGGCGTTGGTCCTAAAATAGCCTTAAATATACTATCAACCATAGAAACCCCTCAATTGATACAATCTATTAAAAATGGTACAGTTAAATCTATAGTTGGCATTCCAGGCGTAGGTCCTAAAATTTTAGAACGTATTGTAATAGATCTTAAGAATAAATTAAATAATTTTAGTAGCAATACTGTAACAATAGAAGAAAATGTGCATGCTGATGTTGTCACAGCTCTAACTAGCCTAGGATATAAGCCAGGTTTTATTCTAACAGCTTTAAATAATATACCAAAAGATATTAGTGGCACTGCTAATATTGTAAAGTATATTTTAAAAACAAGCACTAAATAGCGCACTATTTGGCTATAGTTAGATTTTATATTGCAAAAGCCGTACAAACAAACGTTATTTTATATTTAATTTTTTTGAATTTATGTATGATTTTATTTCTATAGGTGATGCAACTATTGATACATTTGTAATTTTTCATAATGCTTCTGTTCATTGCGAGCTTAAAAGCCAAGCTTGTCAGTTATGTATAAATTATGCTGATAAAATACCAGTAGATAAAATGTATAGAACTGTAGCTGGAAATGCTGCTAATGCTGCTGTTGCAAGCTCAAGATTAGGATTAAAAACAGCTTTTTATACTGTTTTAGGCAAAGATACTACTGGTCATGAGATTTTTAATACTTTAAAAAAAGAAAAAATTAAGACTGATTATGTTGTATGGGACACTAAATTGGGAACAAATGCTTCCACAGTCCTTAGTTATCAGCATGAAAGATCTATTTTAGTATTTCATGAGAAACGAAATTATAAAATGCCTGTTTTTAAGCCTACTAAATGGATATATATAACTTCCCTTGGTCATGGTTTTCACAACATACATCGTGATTTGGTCAGGAGATATAATGCAAATAATATAATTTTAGGGTTTAATCCTGGAACTTATCAAATGCTTTGGGGTATTAAAAAATTAGCTCCAACTTTAAAAATAACCCATGTTTTGTCTGTTAATAAAGAAGAGGCTGAATTATTAGTTAATAATAAAGAAAAAACTGAAATTAAAGATTTAATGTT
Organism: bacterium; assembly: GCA_005239895.1. Taxonomy (GTDB): domain Bacteria; phylum Patescibacteriota; class Patescibacteriia; order SBBB01; family SBBB01; genus SBBB01. Next base: position 22,754 of record SBBB01000028.1, read on the forward strand.
AAAGCTCTTTAAATATGGCCCTAAAATTGTTTTAATTACAGACGGTCCAAAAGGGGCTTATGCTGGAACGTTTGTTGGATCTGATTTAAAAATGTGGTTTTGTCCAATTTTTCCAGGCAAAGTAGTTGATCGTACTGGTTGTGGAGATAGTTTTACTACGGCTTTCATGTCTGCTTTGTTTTATAAAAAGTCTATTCAGGAAGCTTTACAATGGGGCAGTGTTAATTCTGCTTCAGTTGTGGGTCAAATTGGCCCCCAAGCAGGACTTTTAACAAAAAATGAGCTAGTTTCAAGGCTTGTTAAGCATCCACGATATAAAGTCAAAGACCTGTAGGGTCTTTGACCCTGAGAGTCTCAGACTCGAAGGGTTAGTCAAATTCAATATTTTGAAAAAAATGTTTCACGTGAAACATTTTTGGCTTTTATGTCTATAATTTAAACCTTAATTCAGGAATTTTCAATAATTAAATACAAAAAAGACAACTTTGGCAATACTTGGAAGTCCGACTTCCAAGTCAACCATGAAAGTTTATAAATGCATTCTTTTTTTAAGCTAGTTTTTACACATGATTCAGGCTGGTCGCTACAAAGTAATGCAACCGGCCCATTATTAGTCAATGAATTTTTATTTTATATTGATTTGAAGGTGTCGAGAATTGAGTAATCCCCTACAGTATAAGCCGTAAACCACTTACAGTGAACTTCTCTGAATCCTGCTTGCTTGAACAACTTAGCGATACCATGCAAGTGAGCCGCCACCAAATCGTCACGACATTGCTATCATCCAGATATTTACTGATGCCACAAAAGGCAATCTCGTTGCGGAGATCAAGAATTAACCGTTTTACTGTTCTATTGTTTTTCCATAAGAAAATAATAACCTCAGTTATGACAGTAATTGGTACGCATCGTTTGAGCCACTTATTGATTAAGTATTTTAGAGTGGTTTGATCCAGCAAGGATTAATTAGTTTTAAAATATTAAAAAATGTTTCACGTGAAACATTTTACCACCCTTTGATGGGTGATTATTGTCTTTTTGTTTTGGCTCTACGCTCTTGGTTTGGTTGTTTTTATATGGGGATAGTGTATTTGCTAACTATCCCCTCCAAATATTTTGATTATTTATCCATTATTTTCAGGATTATGTTGGATATACCAAGAGCAGCGTACGGCAGAATATCCAGAATAAGCAAAGAGGCAAAAGCACACAAAATTCCATATCCAACTGGATATATTAATGGTGTATGCAATATAGTGGCTTCTGCAATTAAAGCAAGGAAGTATCCAAAACAAAGCATAAGACCTCCTGACCCGACGAATAGTGCCAAGCTCGATTCGTACAGTCTTTTGTATATATCCATTTTAACTTTTCTGATCAAAACACTCTTTAGGTTAGAGTAAGTTTTGTCGATTGTTATTTGACTATTTGGTCTTTAAACAGTCTTATTAAAAAGCATATTATGCATTCATTGTAAATGTTAATCAAATCATTAATAGGTAATGGCCTAAATTGAATGCGCTACTAAATAACAAATCTTTTTCCTATTAAAGACTATCACTTATTAATAATATATTTTACATAAACCTATCTCCACAATAAACTAACAAAGTTTTATGGAAGGTGAGTGGTAAAATATTAGTATTTGCAATATAATATCTAACTATTCACAATGTTAGTTTGGTTGTAAGTTAATAAGTTAAATAACCAAGCAACTTAATTATTTTTTCTTATCAAAACTATCTTCCACTCTACTTAAAAGTCCAGACTGATTTACAACTTCAAACCAAAAATCAGGATACACACCTCCATTAGCCTTCTTTATTCTATCGCATTTAGCACATAGATCAGCGTAGTTTTTACTTGAACATATTAAGTCAATAACACCTTCCTTTGATTTTAAGTCTTCATTGATTTGTTCTGAGCCAGATCCTTTTTCAATAGACATAATTTATTAATTCATTTTATATAAAACCGATCAAACTTCCTATAAATTTATTATACAATATGAGTTTTATTATGAAAAGGGCAAGAAGCTATGAATAGAAGTATGATAAAAATCATATAGTTGTTTTCAAACACGCAAAAAATATGATATTATATTAAAATATGAAAAATAAAAATTTCAAATTATAATACCTGATTATGAGACACTTAATCTTAGGAACGATCCAAGAATTGAGTATGTACAAGAAAATAATTATATAGAGATGCCATCAGTGAAATAGTGGCGAAGTAATAATGTTAAAATATTCCAATGATTTTTTAGTTTAAATATGCAAGCTTCTTTTTAAAAATAAATATGTTTAACAAGTCTTGGCTTGTATTAATACTATTAATTACATTTGGATTGTTTGTCACAAACCATTACATTCACGCTGCCTCAGCTTTTAAATGTGAAGGAAGTAATGAACTTACAATTTCTAAAAACACT
>SBBB01000017.1 GCA_005239895.1 bacterium
ACCAGGAACTGGTTCTTGTAGTGGAAATACTTTTGTAAAAGGTATTAGTAGTGGCAGTCCGACTTGTGGGGCTGTGCCAACTGATACTACTAGTTCTGTTTCTTGGTCTCGAATAACTGATAAGCCAGTTATACCAGTTTCTGTTAATGAATTTGGGTTTGCTCTGGCCCCATTAACTTATGTTGGTGACTGGAATAATGGTGCGTGGTGGGAAGCAATAGATAGAACAGATGATTTGCATCAAAAAGGCGTTTTTGTAAGCAAGGTTGTGTTAACAGTTGTGGCACACGAAGCTTGGGACTGGCCAGCCGTGGGCACGCAGTACAGTTTTGGGGATGGTTTTCTTTCATTTAATCAAGAACACGTGCTATATAATGCACATAACAATATTTTACATGTTACAATAAATACAGGAGATAGCCTAAGCATAGGTGGTTTTAATGTAAAACGCATTAATTCAATCAGGGTCAGATCAGAGGATCTGAGCGCCCGGGATGGTGGAGTAATATTTCATATATCATATGAAGGCCTGGTTTTAAAACATATATCTTCGGGTTTGATTTCTACTAGTTATTTAAAATAAATTAAGTACAAAAGACCTTATAACAAACCTTCTGTATACTTTAATAACCATGTCTTGCCTTTATTTTAATAGTATGGTATAATTACAGATTATATTAATTTTTTAATTTTTAAGGTTATTTTGGGTAAATATAATATGTGAAATATGATAGAACAAACTTTAGTGCTTATTAAACCAGATGCTTTGCAAAGAAATTTGATAGGCGAAATTATTGTAAGATTTGAAAAAAAGGGGTTAAAAATCGCTGGTCTTAAAATGTTACATTTAAGTGATGTTATTTTAGAAGAACATTATGCGCACCATAAACATAAGCCATTTTTTGCGCAGTTGAAAGAATTTATGTGTAGCGCGCCCGTGGTAGCTATTGTATTAGAAGGCCTTAATTCGGTTGAAGCTGTTAGGCGTTTAGTTGGTCCAACTTATGGTTCTACTGCCGATGTAGGCAGTATTCGCGGAGATTTGGCTATGACTAATATAAACTTAGCGCACGCTGCTGATTCGGTTGAAGAAGCTAAAAAAGAAATCGAGCGTTTTTTTACAAAAGACGAATTATTTGCGTATAAAAAAATTGATGAAGATTTAATATACGGAGATTAGGTTCTAAATTTTATGCAAATTCATTTACAATCCGACACAATTTTGCAGGTTGGAAATTTTCCCATTACTAATGCTTTGATCACGACTTGGGTTGTGATGCTTATTTTAGGTGTTACCTCTTGGTTGGTTACGAGAAATCTGAAAGATGTTCCTTCTACTTTACAAAATATTTTAGAAAGTATCATAGACGCTATTTTAAAGCTTATTGACACAGTGACGGGGAACAGAGAATTATCTAATAAATTTTTTTCATTATTAGCTACTTTGTTTTTGTTTATTTTGTGCGCGAATTGGATTGGACTTTTACCAGGCGTGGGTAGTATAGGAATTTTAAAAGAAGGAACTCACGGTGTTACTCCGTTATTCCGGGGATCAACCACAGACTTGAACACTACCATGGCTTTGTCTTTTATTGTGGTGATGATTATTCAGATTACAGGTATTAAAATGTTTGGCTGGCATTATTTCAAGAAATTTTTTAATTTCAAAAGCGGCACGCAATTTTTTGTGGGAATTTTAGAATTAATTAGTGAATTTACGAGATTTATTGCTTTTACATTTCGTCTTTTTGGAAATATGTTCGCTGGCAAAGTATTGATTATAGTTGTAACGACCTTGATACCGTTTGTGGTTCCGTCTCCATTTATAGCCCTAGAAGTGTTTGTGGGGTTGATTCAAGCTCTTGTGTTTGTTATGTTAACTCTGCTATTCTTAAAGCTGGTTGTTTCGGAAAGTCATTAAATTATTGATTATTAGTCTTTATTTTTAATTTTATATTTTTATGGATGCAGCAATGTTCAAAGATTTAGCAGCAGCTTTGGCTATTGGTTTAGGAGCTATTGGTCCAGGTATAGGAATTGGAATTATTGGCGGCAAGGCTTTAGAAGCTATTGGTAGAAATCCCGAAGTTACTCCTAAAATTCAAACCAACATGATTTTAACCATTGCTTTCACGGAAGCTTTGGCTATCTTGGCATTGATGATTGCCTTGATCATTAAATTCATGTAATAACCACTCAGAATTAGAATAATATGGAATTTTTTACAAGTTTAGGTATTGATTGGAAATTATTTTTAGCCCAAATAATTAATTTTGGTATTTTATTATTTGTACTGCAGAGGTTTTTATATAAACCTATGCTTAGTTTTTTATCTAAAAGAGAGCAAAGCATAAAAGATAATTTGGATCTTAGCGAGGAGCTAAAAACCGAGAAGGTTAATTTAGATCTTAAAAAAGATGAAGTGTTATCCGAAGCTCGCAAAGAAGCGCATAAAATTATTCATGACGCCAAGGTTTTTGGAGAAAAAGAAAAGACACGACTTATGACCGAAACTCAAAAAGAAATTAAGGAAATGTTAGCTCAGAAAGAATTAGCTGCTTTGCGTGAAAAAGATCAAATTTTGCGGGATGCTAAAGGAGAGATTATAGATTTAATTATGTTGGCTACAGAAAATATTATTAAGCAAAAATTAGATCCCCAAACTGATCGAATTTTAATTGAAAAAACCTTACGCGAGTTAGATCGTGCTAAATAAATTTTTTAATTATGTCGCTTACTAAAGATCAACTAAATCTATTGCATTACTCTCTAATGTCTTACGAAGCATCTAAAAAACTTTCGGTTCATGACCTGGAGGTTGTAAATGAGGTTTTGGGTCATATTTTAGAGCAAGACAAGACTGGTAAGGTGTGCTTAGTTTCAGGCGCAAGCAATTCAATTGAATCTATCAATTTTGATAATATTGCCAATCATAAAGATGATTTGATTCTTAAGAAGGATCAATCTTTATTGGGCGGTGTTATGGTTCGTAAGGGAGATAAATTGATGAATGGTACTGTGCGTCATAGTTTGGATGTTTTGAAAAAGAAGCTCAAAAAGTAGAAAGTAGAAAGCCGAAGGTAATAAAATTTATTTAAAAATTAGAAATTAACTAAAAAGCTAAAAAGCTAAAAAGCTAAAATAACCATGTGTCTCATTTTACTAAACAAATTTTAGAAGAAATTCGCAAAGACCTAGTGGACTGGCAACCTAAGGTTGAAGTTAGTAATACCGGAGTTATTACGGAAATTAAAGACGGTATTGTTAAAATTGATGGTTTATCAGAATGTTTAATGTCTGAAAAATTAGAATTTTCAGATGGTAGCTATGGAATAGCTTTAAATCTAGAAGAACGGAGTGTGGGGGCCATTGTAACAAGTAAAGCCCATAATTTAAAAGTAGGCGATATTGTAAAATCAACTGGAGATATTATTAAAGTTCCAGTCGGCCTTCCTTTATTAGGAAGGGTTGTGAATGCTTTGGGCGCTTCTTTAGATGGTTGTGAATCTTTGGAAAATCATAGCGATATTAAACATTACCCTGTAGAAAGAATTGCTCCTGGTGTTATTACTCGCACTTCCGTGCATAGACCATTGCACACTGGTATTATAGCTATTGATGCTTTAATACCTATTGGGCGCGGGCAGCGTGAATTAATTATTGGCGATAGACAAACTGGAAAAACAGCTTTAGTAATAGACACTATTTTAAATCAAAAAGGTGTTGATATTGCGGAGTTTTTAAAATCTAAAAACAAAAAAAATGTAGATGATCATAAAACTGAACAGCCCGTCGTTTGTGTTTATGTAGCTATTGGTCAAAAAGATTCTAAGGTTGCTAAAATTATTTCAACTCTTGAACGTTATGGCGCGATGAAGTATACGGTAATTGTAAATGCTTCGGCTTCTGATCCAGCTACGATGCAGTATATTGCTCCTTATACTGGCACGGCTATTGGTGAATATTTTATGCATCTTGGAATGGACAGTCTGGTTATTTACGACGATCTTAGCAAGCATGCTAATGCGTATCGTCAAATTTCTTTATTATTAAAAAGACCAGCGGGAAGGGAAGCTTATCCTGGAGATATTTTTTATTTGCATTCCAGGCTTTTAGAGAGAGCAGCGCAAATGAACACTGAGAATGGGGGCGGTTCTTTAACAGCTTTGCCAATTATTGAAACCCAACTCGGGGATGTGTCAGCCTACATTCCTACTAATGTTATTTCTATTACGGATGGGCAAATTTATTTAGATACGGATATTTTTAGATCTGGAATGCGACCAGCTATTGATATTGGATTGTCTGTGTCGCGTGTTGGATCTGCGGCTCAGATTTCAGCCATGAAAAGCGTAGCGGGAAGATTGCGTTTGGATTTAGCTCAATTTAGAGAATTGGCGACCTTTGCTCAGTTTAGTTCGGATTTGAGTCAAAACACCTTAGATAAAATTAATCAAGGTAAAAGATTAACTGAAATTTTAAAACAAAAAATTTATAAACCTCGATCAATTTATCATCAAGTATTAATGATCCTGGCTTGCACTAATGGACTATTTAATAAAGTAAAAATTGATGATATACAAAATACAGCTTCAGATTTAATTAGTGTTTTGGATGATAAATATGCGGACAATATTAATGAACTAAGAAAAACCAATAAGTTGAGCAAACCCCTAGAAGCAAAACTTTTGGATAATATGAGAGATATTTTGAAATCATAAATCTTACTTGTCCTCCGTAGCGCTGACGGGGCTTGCCTTCGCTCTTGCGAGCTTCGGCGGAGTGAAGGAGGACATCTTAAATTATAAATCTAAAAAGCTACAAGCTAAAAAGCTAAAAAGCTAAATTTTATATGGCGTTAAACGATTTAAAACGACGCATTAAAAGCATTAAACAAACTCGTAAAATTACTAAAGCCGTAGAATTAATATCAGCGGCTAAAATGAAACAGAGTCAAAAAAAATTAGTGGCTCTAACTCCCTATGTTTCCAGGGGATTAAACATTTTACAATCTTTGACTAATAGTTTAGATTCCGACTTAAGGAAGTTGTCATTTTATTTTGTAGAAAATTCAAATCTTTCACATCCTAAAAATTTAATAGTATTGTTCAGCTCTGATATGGGCTTGTGCGGAAATTATAATAGTAATATAATGAGAAAAGTATTAAAAATACAAGAGGAGTCTGGCAACAAAAATAATGATTTTATAACTATTGGCACTAAGGGGCAAAGCTTTTGTAAAAAGAGCGGTTATAATATTATCGCTACTTTTCCAAAATTAGAATTCAAATGCAGTTTAAGAGATATATTGCCTATATCTAAAATTGTTTTGAATGATTATAGGGCGTTTAAGTATAAAGAAATATGGTTAATCGGAACTGATTTTTTTACAATTACATCTCGGGCAGTTTATGGCAAGCGTTTATTGCCAATTGAGCAAGATCTACAAAAACAGATTAGGCCGCAGTATTTACTTGAACCTCAACCCGAAATAGTATTAGACTGTTTGATACCTAGATTAATTGAAGTTCAAATTTATCAAGCTTTGTTGAACGCTAAATCTTCCGAGCATTCGGCCCGAATGATAGCCATGCATGAAGCTTTTACAAATACAGACAACTTGATTGCAGATTTGCAAATGACTTATAATACTTTACGACAAGAAGCCATTACGAAATCTGTGATTGAGATTAGTTCTGGTATGTTAACTTAATTTTAAAAACTAATATTTAATTTATGTTAAAAACTTTAAGTAGTGTTCAGCACCGTTTTGGATTTAATAATTTACAGTCGCAATCCGATGTAGATGTTAATGAGGTTATAGATTTAAAAACTCAGCATTTAAAAAAGACTCCTATGATATGGGAATCTATAAGCCGTTGGTGTGTTTATATTTTAACTTTTTTAACGCCTTTATTTTTTCTACCCTTCACTACTTCGCCGGTTAGTTTTAATAAGCAAGTCTTAGTGATTATTGTCACGCTTGTGGGTATATTTTCTCTAGCTATTAAATTTTTAGTATCTGGAAAAGTTAATTATGCGAAGAGTGCTTTAAATGTTGCGGTTTTGGTTTTGTTAATAATTTCTGGAGTTTCATTGTTTTTTTCAGAAGCAGTTTATCAAAGTTTAGGGTCTTTGTACGGTTTGCATGATAGTTATATCAATATTGTTTTGTATGGTTTGGTTTTTTGGTTGTTCGCGAACAGTTTGACAGAATTTAAGCACATTCTTCAGGTTGTGTTTTTATTTATACAATCCATAGGAATTTTAAGTATTTTTAATTTATTGCAATTACATCAAATATTTATATTGCCTTGGAATTTTACGCGTTTTATAAATTTTAGTCCGGTGGGTGGCCAAGATTATAGCACTCAAGTTCCAAACGGCATTATGTTGGCAACAGGGTTTATTTTGATTGTAGGTTTAATTAATATTATTAGTAGTTTGCCAAAGATAGCCAGATATTTATGCGCTATTTTGGGAATTATAATGTTTATTAATTTATTTTATTTAGATATTGGTTTTATATGGATTGGTTTGGTGTTAGCGATGTCTATTATAATTAGTTTTAGATTTTGGCAAGGTAATGTCAAACATTTAAAAGAAATTATAGTTCCAATTGTAGTGTTAGTTTTATCCTTAGTAATTATATTTTTTGGATCCCTAATAACTAGGCCAGATTTTTTATACTCCGGATCATATAAAGATACTTTGTATTTACCGCGCCCGACTGCTTTAAATGTAGTTTTAGAATCTTTTAATAGTGTTAAAAATGTTTTGATTGGTTCTGGTCCAGCTACATTTAGTTCTCTTTATAGCGCGCATCGTAGTATTGCGATAAATGATCAAGGTAATTTATGGGCGTCTGGTTTTAACAATGGTTATTCTAGCGCTTTAACTTATTTAGCCACGGTGGGTTATTTAGGTTTTGTGGCTTGGCTTTTTGTGTTTATTATGTTTGGGGTTGTGGTTTGCAAGCTTTTGCACAAAATAATAAAACACTTATCAAGTGAAGAAGCTAGGGCGATTTATAATTATACCGATTGTGTGTTATTGGCAAGCGGTGTGGCGGCTACGTTTTTAATTTTTAGTTGGTTTTTTTATCCCTTGAGTTTTACGCCAACTTTATTTTTATTTATTTTTTTAGGTTTAGTTGTTAGCGCGGGAAGCAATTATTTATTATCCACTGGGGCTCAGATTGAGAGAGTAATTCATTTGTCGTCTACGGAGGGTTCAAAACTTAAAACTGCTGGGGCTTTTCTAGCTGTTATTTTATTGATTTTTATAGTAAGCGTTTCGGCTGTATTGATTTTTGGAACTGGACAAAGATATGTAGCGGCTTTACAGGCTGAGCAAGCGAGTAAATTATTACAAGAAAATAAAACCGATCAAAGTTTAGAAGTTATATCCAAAGTTATAGCCGTAGATTCTAAAGTTGACGGTTATCATCGTTTAACATCGCAAATTTTATTACAAAAAGCTAAGTTAATATTTGCGGACTTAGTAAAGAGCGCTGAGGATCCCAAAGGTGATAAAACTAAACAAGATAAATTAAAAAGCGATCTTAAGCTTACGATTGAGAATAGTTTAATTGAAGCATCTTTAGCCACTCAAATTAATCCAGTTTCGTTGGTAAATTGGATATTAGTTGGTTCTATCGCTGAAGATGTGTTGTTAATGTACGCTAATGCTGATCAAGTGGCGGAGCAGGCCTATAAACAGTATTCGCAATTAGCTCCCAATAATCCCAATGGTCCCAGTGGTTTAGCTAGGGTTTATATGGCTATAGCTGATCGTTGCGTGAATTTAATGGAATTAAAAGAAGCCAAAAACGATCCTGATAGTATGGCAAAATTAAATAAATGCAAAGATGTTTATTTAAAGCGCGGTTTAAAATCAGCTAACGATTCTTTAAAATTAAAATTTGATTATAAAGAAGCGCACGCTTTAATTGTAAATATTTATCAAAGACAAGGAAAAGCGGATTTGGTGTTGAGTAAACTTAAAGAAATGGCCTTAATGTATCCTAAAGACGCTAGTTTATTCTATGAGCTTGGTTTGGCTTTTAGTAATGCCAAAGATTACGCTTCAGCTAAAGAAGTTTTACGCAGGGCTATTGAAATTTCACCTGATTATAGCAATGCTAGATATGTTTTAGGTTCAATTTTATCTGAACAAGATAAAGACAAAACCGGAGCTCTAGAGCAGTTTGAAAAGATTTTAAAATTAAATCCAGATAACGCTGGAATAAAAGAAATAATTGAAAATTTAAATAAATAATTTTCATTTATATGAAAATAAAATATTGGAATTTCATTTTCATTTTTGGTTTTATATCTTTTGGTTTTGTTGTTGCTGTAAATGTTAATGCGTTTGGTCTCGTGTTTGGTGGAAGAGTGACTGGACCTATTCCTCCTATTGCACCTATAGCAGGTACATGTACAGACGTCATAAATCAGTATTACCAGGTTATAGGGAAAAAACCAGCGGTGATCAAACATTTTCCAGCCAATATACGTTATGGTAAGCCTAGACCCGGTGGCTGGACTTTGGGCACTCTAGGTATTATAGATCCAACTTGCCCAAGCCCACTTACATCGTTTTCAGTTCGCAAGGGTGGTTTTGGAAAATAGGAAACCAAGCTAAAAGTTGAAAGTCCCGAGGTCCACCGAGGGATAAAAAGTAGAAAGCTTAAAGTTGAAGACATTGAGGCTTCAGTCCCTATATACCTTGACTTAGATGAGTCTGTCAACTTGGAAGTATCAACTTGGAAGTCGGACTTTCAAGTAACTGGCAAACTTGACAATTCCTGTTATTACGTATAATATATACTGGAGGTTAGGTTTAAACTAATTTGTAGGGTATATATGAACATTAAGCCCTCTAAAGGTCAATATATAGATATTTTATTACGATCTCCTAAAACTGTTTTTTCAACTAAAGACATAGCTTTGTTGTGGAATGAAAAGATAACTAACGCTGTTCGGGTTAGATTAAATAATTATGTAAAAATAGGTAAATTAATTAGGGTGCGTCGCGGTTTTTACGCTAAAGACAAAAATTATAATTGTTTTGAATTAGCAACCAGAATTTACACTCCCGCGTATATAAGTTTTGAGACCGTTTTCACTAGAGCTGGTATTAATTTTCAGTATTACGGCAATATTTTTGTTGCCTCTTATGTTACTAGAGAAATTAAGGTAGGTAATCAAAAGATATCCTTTGTTCGCATGAAGGATTATGTATTAAGTAATACTATGGGTATTGAGCATATTGATTGTATTACTATGGCAACTAAAGAACGCGCATTTTTAGACAGAGTTTATATAAGCAAAGATTATTATTTTGATAATTTAAATGCCTTAGATTGGAATAAGGTTTTTGAAATTTTACCTATTTATTATAATGCGCGCATGGAGAAAAAAATAAAAATATATTTTGAACAGTATAAAAAAAATCTAAAATAAAAAATACATGACGTTAGATTACGCTAGACACAAAACAATAATGCTGCAAATTTTAAAGGACATTTATTCTGATACTTCCATCTCTCCCTATTTGGGATTCAAGGGCGGTACAGCTTCGCTTTTATTTTATGGTTTAAATCGTTATTCAGTTGATTTGGATTTTGATCTGTTAGATGCAAGTATGGAAAACGAAGTTTTTCAAAAAATACAAAAAATAACAGCCAGCTATGGAACTATTACTGATTCTTATATTAAAAAATTTAATTTGTTAAATGTTATTTCTTATGCTCCCGGCGCTCAAAAAATAAAAGTGGAAATAAGTCGCAGAAATTTTGGATCACGATACGAGCTTAAAAGTTTATTGGGTATTTCAATGTTGGTTATGGTCGTAGAGGATGCTTACGCTAATAAATTGGTGGCTATGTATGACAGAATAGAAAAAACCAGTCGAGATATTTTTGATGTGTATTATTTTGAAAAAAATAGGTATCAAATTAACAAAGGACTGGTTGAAGAACGATCAGGTCTTAATTTTAACGAATTTATATCTAAATGCATTGATTTGCTTGAAAAAATGAATAACAATCGTATTTTAGATGGTTTGGGTGAATTATTAACTGACACACAAAAAGATTGGGTTCGGACGAAACTTAGAAGTGAAACCATTTTTTTGTTAAAAGCCCGTTTAGAAAGTGAAAAGTAAAAAGCTACAACCTAAAAACCTAAAAAGCTAAAAAGCTAAAAAGCTAAAAAGCTAACTCCTCGCTTGCCTTTAATAATATTTCATGTTTCTAATTTATATAGTATAATATCTTTAGTTTATCTTAAATCTTAAATCTTAAATTTACTGAGGTTTATGTTTTTTAAATTCAAGACATCTCTCCTAATATATTTTATAGTTTTTGTGGTGGTCTTTAATTTATTTGTTCCGGTTATGGTTTTTGCGGCTGAAGGACCAGTGCCACCTAGTTCACCCACACCACCTGACCTAACAGCAGTGCCAGTTGGTGATAAACAATCTTTTATAGATAAGCAAAAAGAAAAGTTTAGCAATTTTAAACAAAAATTACAAGATTGGATTGAAAAACATGGTGAACGCACTATAATGAACGCTACTCAATCTGCTGTAAGGTTTTTAGTTAGCACCTTAACTCAAGATTTAGCTAAATCTTTAGCTAGCGGAGGAGAAGGCCAAAAGCCACTCTGGGAAACCAGGGGTTGGAAAGATTATTTGGCAGACGTAGGAGATTCAGCTGCGGGAACTTTTATTGAAAGCTTAGGAACAGACAATGGCTTTGGTAAATTTAATTTATGTCAACCCGATATTAGTTTGCAACTTAATATTAGTTTGGGTTTAAAAGAAGTAAAAAAACCAAAACCGCCCAAGTGTACTTATAAAGAATTAGAGAAAAATTATAAAGATTTTGCTAATAGCCCGGATTTATTAAAAAGAATTGGGGGCACTTTTGATTTATATCAAAATGATTTGGGTATTATGTTTAGTGCCCAAACTCAAATGGGTGAATTCATTAGTAAAACCGAAAAAGAAAAAACTAAAGAGAGAGAATCTCCGTCTGAAGTAGGCGGAATTGTAGATCCAGTTACGGGTCAAACTTTAACCCCGGCTGATACATTAAAAGCTGAACAACAAGCCACACTGTCTCAAGCTAAATATCAAGTATCTGATTTTATAGGTGACCCTGTAGCTGATTTTACGAATGTTTTTATTAATACTTTAGCGCAGAGATTGCAAAAAAAGTTTTACGAAGGTTTAGCTAAAGTGCAAAAAAGAGACAGAGGTGGTGGAAGCGCTAGTAGTGATAATCCTGCTAGTCAAGCTAGAAATCCAGGTGCTTCGGGAGCTGCTAAGACATTTGCCAGAGCATTTAAATCCGATATAGCCAAAGGTAATGTCATAGATATTTTATCTCAATTAGCGTCTTGTCCAAACCCTAGAAAACCAGGACCTACGGAGTGTGTTATTACTCCGCAGTTTGCGCAAGCGATTACTAAGAAATTTACAGTTAGCCAAGCTATGTCTAAAGATATAGGGCTGGTTGATCCCGATTTAGTGTTTGGGTATGACACTGAAAATAAAGAGCCGCCCTTAACTCAAGGATTGCCTTATCGTAGTATTATTATTTTAAAAAAGTATAGTATTGTACCTTTGGGTTGGGAGGTCGCGGCTAAAAAGATTTATGACCATAATACAAACAACCCTTTTAGTACTGTAAGTTATACCCTGAGTCAAATGATTGATGAATCAAATAAAAGTAATTCAAGTTTTTATAAATTAGTTGATGGAAACTGGCTATTAGATGTGCCCGAAGTGTTTTGTAATAAACAAGGTTCAGGCGGTGAAATTAAAGTCAGTAGTATTAGTGGATCGGGCATAGATTCAGTTCGTACGATTAGTAGAAATAGTAATTATTGCGCGGACGAACAAACTTGTATTAAAGAAAAAAAAGATGGTTCTTGTAAACAGCATGGTTATTGTGTAGAAGATAAAAGAGTTTGGGATTTTTCTTCTCAAGGTTCATGCGAACCCCACTACAATACTTGTGAAACTTTTACAACTAGCGATAATCAGTTTGTATCTTATTTGCAAAGCACTTTGAATTATAGTAACTGTAATCAGAATAATGCTGGGTGTAGAGCTTATAGTATTTCTCGTCAATTGGATGGCGTGTGGACAGATGCTTCCTTAAGATATTTCAACAGAAATGTTCAGCCATGCGAAGAAGCTGATCAGGGTTGCAGTAAATTTATTCGCACGAAATCCGGATTAGGTTCTAATTTACTTAGAAATCCTGGTTTTGAATTAAGCGTTGTAAATGATATTAAAAGTTGGACTGGTTCGGCTGGGGCAACTTTAAGTTTAGAAGACTCTATCAATGATAATCCCAATGTGTTTAATGGTAAATATAGTGTTAAAGTTGTAGTTTCTGCGGCTGATCAAGGTGCTGTTCAAAATATAATTTTAAATAATTTAGATACGGATTATACTTTTAGCACTTACCTAAAAGTTATTTCAGGATCAGTAAAATTATTTATAGGCAATGATACTGGTTTTTATAGTTCTGTTAGTTCTAGTCCTGATTGGCAGAGATTAAGTGTGTCTGTTCCGGTTTACAAACAAAAAGATTTGGGTGCCAATGGTATAAATCGCGTGGCTATTTACGCTGATTCTTTAGGCGGTTCAGGAAGAGCAGAATTTTTTATAGATAACACGCAATTAGAAACATCTGTTAGCGCGAGCGCTTATAAAGATTATGGCGCTGGTGTTGTTGGTGTGCAACACCTTAAAAAAAGACCAACTCATTTAACTTGCGATTCTAATAAGTTATCAGCGGAGTGTAAAAAATTTGCTATACCATGCGATAGATTAGATGTGGGCTGTCAATTATATACTCCTCAAGAAGGAGTTCCTATTCCAGCCAAAGCCAGTTTTGAAAATACTTGCCCCAAAGAATGCGTAGGTTATAAAACTTACAAACAAGAACAAACTTTTTTTGCGAACGCAACTAGTACAGTTTATTTAATCGCCAGCAAAGCCAAGAAGTGCACAGCTCAGGCTGTGGGTTGTGATGAATTTACAAACTTAAATCAAACCCTGCAAGGCGGTGAAGGTAAAGAATATTATACTTATTTAAGACCTTGTTCTCGACCCAATGCTGATACAAGTGTTTATTATACTTGGCAAGGTTCAGACACAGCTGGTTATCAATTAAAAACCTGGGAATTAATAGGCACAACCATTGCCGATATTGCTGGTAAACCACCCAAAACAATTGATAATAGTATAGATTGCGGAGAAAAAGATGTAGATGGTATTGGTATAGATAGAAACAATCCTGATTGTCGCGAGTTTTTTGGATCTGATGGTCGTCCTTATTTTAGATATTGGAGTAAAACCATTACATCTTCATTGGGGTGTAATAATTATCGCAAAACTGTTTCTACAGAAAAGGATTGTAAAGATTCGGGCGGCACGTGGACCCCAGATCCTACAGACGCTAGTCTTAAAGATTGTATTTACACTGCTTTACCTAGCGAAGGTGTAAAGTGTAAATCTAGTGAAGCGTCTTGCCGAGCTTATAAAGGTAATAATAGTAATAATGTGCGGGAAGTATTTAATAGTGATTTTGAGGCCTCTTCTTTGAGTGGTTGGAGTGGTGGCACTCCAAACACTGAGAGTGTAAAAGTAGGTGGTTATTCTTTGTCTGTAAATACTAACACGCTTATTACAAAAGATGTGTCTAGTCTTATTACCAAAGGAAGGACTTATGTTTTGTCTTTTTGGGCTAAAGGTTCAGGGGGATTAGAAATTAAATTTAATCCCTTGGGTGGAAGTTTTACGACTGGCGTTGGTTTATCAAACGATTGGATGCCGTATGAAGTTGGACCAGTTACAGCTGTGGATGTGGCTCTAGATGAAAAATTGCAAATAATCAGTAACAGTAGTTTTTATATAGATAATATTGTGTTGCGTGAAGTAGTTGATACTGTGTATGTTTTGAAAGATTCTATAACCATTCCCGCAGTGTGTGATCAAGATTTATATGGAGTTCCTCAAGCTCAAGCCATGCTGGGTTGTGACAGTTATAAAGATCAAGATAATAAACAGATGTATTTAAGGTCTTTCTCTAAATTATGTTCGGAAAAAGTAGTGGGTTGCGAAGAATTAATTGATACTAAAAACACAGATTCTCCTTATGCTCAGAGTTTTATAGCCTCTCCCGCTAATATTAATATCGCTGAAGATAGTATGGTTTATTTAGTTAATAATGGGGATAGTAAGTGCGAATCTGTAAGCAAGGGTTGCGTTGGCGTTGGTTTACAAAAGATTGATAAAAACGATCAGACTACTTATATACCCGAATTTAAAAAAGATGATCCTGAGAAATATTTGGGTGGCCCCACGGATATAAAATCTATTTTGTGCGATAAGGCAGCCAATGGTTGTGACAAATTTATTAATACTAAGAAGAGCTTAGTATATTTTAAAGATCCTGGTGATAAGGTTTGTGAATATAAACCCATGGATGGGAAGTTTAATTGGTATATCGCGAATACTGTTCGATCAGCTTGTTCTCTAAAAGCCACTGCGTCTTTAGATTCTAGTGTTGATGAGCCTGCTGGTGGTTGGGTTGGTTTGTGTCCTGAAAGCGCTGCAACTTGTTCAGAATTTATAGATCCTCTTTCGGATTTTTCAGACAATCTGGTTATTAATTCTAATCGTAAGTATACATCCACAGCTGGTGAACCAAACGGATGGACAGCCAGTGGTACGCAACAAGCTATTAAAGTGCAGAGCAATACTAATTATGTGATATCTGTGGATGGTACTGGTTCTGTTAATTTATATTGTCCGAATGCGTTTATGTCAAGTTTTGATAGTAGCACTAATGCTAGTGGTGACAATTTAAGTACGACTAGATCAGTTGGTAGATTTTTTGTTAAAAACGACTCTAGTTGTACTCTATCCACGGTTAATAATGTGAACGATGTTTCCATCCGAGAAATGTTGGTTGGTTACGCCTTAGAGAATCAAATAAAAGTTGATACGACCTGTAATGGTATAGTAGATAGAAACAAGGGTTGTGTTTTATTTTATGAGCGAAGCCTTGCTACAGGAGTATCAAGCGGTCCTCCAAGTTATAAAGCCTTGACTTATAATAGTGTTGCTAGTAAAGATGGTGATGCTCCAAGCTCAGAAGTTCCCCACGATACTAATGTTTTATTAAAAGTTCAGCCCGATAGAATCTGTAAAGAATGGTTGTCCTGCAAAGGTTCGTATTCTACGATTACGAGTACGGGAAATGTAGAGGAGATTTGTACAGCTCGCAGTGGTTGCACTAGATTAAACGATAAAGGCGAGTGTGATCGTCCCGTGGTAGCATCCCGACCAAATATTAATGATTCTTATGTGAGAGATAA
>SBBB01000006.1 GCA_005239895.1 bacterium
CTTCCTGTAAATGCTAAGTCTCCCGTGATATTAGTGTCTTTGGTGATGGTCAGTTCATTGTTGCCTGAACATGAAAGTGTTGGGGCCGCGTGCGCAAAGGTATTTGGGGAGAAAAGTACTATCAAAATTGTTAAATAAAATATTTTAGAAAACATAAGATTAGTTGGGATTTTAAGATTATTGTAGCACAATTTTTGAAATTTGAAATTTTTATTATCAAAAATACTAAACTATCATTCATCGTAAATACTAATAGAATCCTGCGGATTACCGCGCTTCTCACCATTTTTAACACTAGATATATTGATGGATACTGACTCAACTCCTTCGTCCAACAGATCTTCTATGGGAGTAATTATAATCGATCCTGTTTTGCTCCCCTTGGGAATTACAATCTTAAGAGGCATATTATAATCAGAACCAGGAATTGCTGTTCCCGTAACCCTTAGATCTATGGTTACATCTAAATCTGGTATTTTATTCAATTCCGCTGTAACCGTAGCACTTTTATATGCAACCTCAGAAATACTGTCCTCACTAATTGTTAAAGATATTACCTGAACAGAACATGACCCCTCATTGATAGTAATTTTATCTAAACGAGATGCAGCCGCTACAAATGTATTCAATGCTTTTTGTGTGCGTCGAGGAACAAAATATGAAGAAGTACCGCTATTAGCCACACAATAAATTGCATTAATGTTATCCATTAGTACAAATGCTAGAGTACTTCCATGATCAATGCGATTTTTATTTGGATCTGTATTTATAGTTGCTTCTGTATGTTTTGCCTCCACGATTACTAACATCAAAAAAGAAACTAAAAAAATTACTACCCAAAAAACAATGCGTTTCATATCTCTACTTTTTTAATTTATCAAGATCAGCGCGCAACATATCAATCTGGCGTTGCTGTTCTTTTACAATTTCAATTAGAGGCGCCACAAGATTTCCATACTGAACTGACTTCAAGCCTGTATCTGGATGAGTGGCTACCAACTCTGGAAATAACCTTTCTACATCTTGGGCTACTAAACCTATCCCAGACTTATTATTTGTGTTCCAGTCAAATGCTACACCATTTAATTTCAAAATATTATTAATGGTATTCTTGTCCAATGGGTGAATATTATGCTTAAGACGAATATCTGATGAGTATTGAATATCATTAGCAGTTACAGTGCCACCAACTGTAAGATCTTTTTCAATATTAACCTGACCATCTGATCTAACATTTAAAGCCGTGAGAACAGACAAACTACAACAAGGCTCAAAACGACCCACTGAAAAAGAAGTATTATAATCATCACCAAGATTGACTCTAAGCTCCGTAACATCACTCCCTATATTATATCTTGCCATCCATAGCGGATCTGAATTGTCGCTATTCCAATCATTACCATCAGGTCCTCCAGAAAAATAAAGCCTAGAACCGTAACCAGGAAATGCATTATTGTTTTCATCTTTTACACTACCAACAAGTAAATTTTTATAAACACGAACATTGCCATCTCCTTCTCCAATACTGAATGTCAAATCATTAAGACTGCCATCAGCATTATAACCAGTATAAAATCTATGCCCACCATAATCCTTGTACGCCTCATAACTAATGCCAGTATGATATCTAATATTCAAATCTGGAAAAGGATGTACCCAATCACCAGATGCTTGATATATGCCATAGAAATCATTCCCGCGACTACTGTTACCTCCTGTTCCAGTAAATTTCAGAGTGCCTACAGTTACATTGCCATTAGATATGTGCATTCCATCTGTGCGAACACCTTTATTGTCTATAGTGCTTAATTGAATGGCATTATCTAAAAGCCTAATATAAGAAGCCCCTCTGGCATCAGTTATACGTCCATAATAAGGACTGTTTTTAATATTATTACCTATACCTGCTCCATCCCATGTCCAACCTGGCTCGCTTGCCCAAAGACTAAGATAAGCACTGCTATAAAGTTCAGGTTTATCTCCTGTATATCCGGTTTGAGAATTAAGTCTTAATAATGTATCGACATGTGAACCTTTTATTTCTAATTTTGTATTAGGCTCAGTAGTTCCAATACCAACATTACCAACTAAGTCAATACGCATACGTTCCGAACTTGTGTCGTGCAATAACTGCGATAATGCATCACACCCATTTGAACCTGGTGGCGGAGCACTACCCGGACCAGTAAAAAAAGCTAATTCAGTTGATTGGATGCGCGCGTCCATGTAATTACTCTCACGTATAGCAGCAATTTTTCCACCGATCTGCGAAGTTTCACAATCCCTCCAACCTGCAAAGCCAATTTCAAATCTTCCAACTTCAGTGCCGTGCGGAAATTGATTAACAGTATCATCATAATCAATAGTCTGAATTGAATCACCAAGCTTACCAATAAGCACTCCTTTACCACTTGCAGCTGTGCCAGCACCACCTGCAATATTAAGTGTTGCCTTGGGATCATTCGTTCCAATCCCGACATTACTATTTGAATATATTCCATTGATTCCATCAGGCCATTTTGAGCCTTCAGTGCTGATACCTGTTAATCCTGAACCATCACCCTCAAACTTAGTTGCTTTTACTGTGCCAACTACTTCTAGTTTTGTAGCCGGAGTTGTTGTTCCAATTCCAACATTACCACTAAAATATATTTTATCCGCTCCTGGTCCGCCAATATTAAACACTTTATCTTTTGTATTTAAATGCAAATTGAAAAACTGTGATTTATCGTCATTATCTTTAGCCCAGAATTGCAAAACTATATCTTTTCCATTAGGTGCTGTATTTTCTAGTTGAAAATGGGGTGCGCCCGATGTTCCTGCAAAAGTAAATCTCCCTAATATTGGATATGTTGAATCTTTAGTTTCTACAACGTGTAATTTCACCGAAGAACTCGATGTTCCAATTCCAACATTTCCTTTAAAAAAGGCATTACCAGTATTGTCAACTTGTGCAACCACACCATCGTAATTATTTTTATTGAACCTGATAGCACCATCCGCAGTTCCAGGCAATAAATCTAAATTACCAACTGTACTCTGCGTGCCAATAATATTACGAACATATAAATCAGTGTCTATTCTAGCTTGACCACCAACATGTAATTTATTATCTGGTTTAATTAAACCAATTCCAATATTACCTTTATTATAATAAATATCATTTCCTGAAGTTGTCCATTGGCTTAATCCCACGGCAACACTATTTACAACACTGCTTATAGAA
>SBBB01000022.1 GCA_005239895.1 bacterium
CAAGAATTAGGATGCCAAAAAGCTAAAGCTGGTATAACTGGAGCAAAATTAGACTCAATATGTAGAGATTATATTTTTCAAAAAGGGTTTGGAAAATATTTTTTACACGGCACTGGGCATGGACTGGGCATGGAAGTTCATGAATTACCTTACGTGTCTGGTGGATATACAAAAACACTTCCCATTAATTCGGTCATCACTTGCGAACCTGGTATTTATATTAAAGGACTGGGCGGAGTGAGAATTGAAGATGATTTAGTTCTAACTAAAAATGGAAATATAAATCTAACTAGAAAAATTAGCAAAGAATTAATTTTAGTTGGTTAGTTTAATATTAAAATAAAATTATTAAGCTGATTAAGTATTAGATTCAAAATATGCGCCCCTAGAATTAAATTTTACAGACACACTGCGCACTGGCTTAGAGTCATCAGAGTGATGAATTGTAAAATATTCTCCAGTATGAGGATTAATAGCGTGAGTAACAGCATAGTCCGATGGTTTGGCTTGACTTTTTATCCACTCAGTCATTCTTTCAGTCTCCTCCGAGAATTGTTTTGCCAATTCTGCAAGCTGGGCTTCAGAAACATCATGCTCTTTAATATTATCTTTGAATATAATTTCCCAACGATGCATTAAATCCTGAGCATTTAATTCATAACTATCTACAGCAATTGGATCGGTGGTTATTAGCTCAGCTTTGATACCCATTTTTTTTAACTCCGAAATAAAATTACTTTGGGAGTTATTTTTATGATCACGATCTAAGATTAAGGTTCCTTCGGATTGCTCTAAGGTTGGCATATAAAAAATTCATCAAAATTAAGATTCAAACTAATTCAATAATACTATTTAGTATAACAAATGTCAAACCAAAGAAGTTGTTATTTTAATACCATAATATCTTTTAATTACTTTAATTGAAGCGCTGAATTGTCTTGACTGTAAATACTTTTTAAGCTACAATCAAAGTATGTTGACAGTGTAGACATACAAATTGTTAAATCTATAGGGAGAGACGATCATGGCGCAAAATCAAGATTATTGGATAAAACGATTTAAAGAAAAAGGGGCATTTTGGATACATGATGGAGACCCCAAAAAACCTCATGTTGTCCTTACAACTAACGAGATGCACTCAAGCGGATATTTTAACAGCAAGTTTATAGTTCCCGATGAAAAAATGCTACAAACAGCTATATTTGATTTACTGGAACTCTTCTCACAGTACAATGCAAGAGAGTTATTGCAAATACAGGGAATAGTGGGACCGCAAACTAGTGGGACCGCAATAGCAAAAATGTTAAAACAAGAATTCACTAGTGTTACAAGTAAGCATTGCTTTTGGGCATCGCCAGAAAAAAGTAATCCATCCGAAACATCAATAAAGTCAATGATTTTCAACGAAGAAGAAAGCAAGCTTATAAAAGGTAAAATAATTCTGCTATGTGACGATGTAGTCACTAGTGGAAATAGTGTTGCTCTGACTGAAAACGCAGTATTAAAAAATGGCGGAATAGTTCTTCCATTTATTCTAGTCCTAGTAAATCGTTCTGGATTGTCAGAAGTCAACGGAAAAAAAATCTATGCGCTTATAAACTATCCCATGCCTATTTGGACAAAAGAAGACTGTCCTCTTTGCAAAGATGGGTCTGAAGCTATACCAGCTGCAAAAGAAAACTGGCCCCGACTTACAGCTGATTAATAAAATTTTGACTTTCAAGTCAACGCGTTGTATTGTTTATATCGAAATCAACTAATTGAATGCTTAAACAAACCAAGGGAGGAAATAATGGGTAATAACCATAAACCTAGGCACAATAAAAGAGTCAAAAATAGAAAAGTACAAAAGAGAAATAGAAAACAGAAACGCAGGTCAAACGGAAAATCAGAAATAAATTCTGACACATAACTACATTCTATTACGCAAAATATAAATCACAAGCTGGGAAGATGGAAACACTTCCCAGCACCAAGAATGGCCTAATAAAATTATGAAAAATAATTTTAAACAAATAATTTTATTTGATCTTTACCAAACTCTTATTGATATTGATATTAATGAAAAAAATAAAATTATAAACCAAGCTAAGGGATGGAAAAAATTTGCTAAACTCTTAAAGCCCTACGGTATTACTATTACTTCAACCAAACTTTACGACCTACATGAAAAACAAAAAGAAAAATTTTATATTGGCAAAAATAAAAAAACCAGACACAGTAATTTTTGCCAACTTATGGACCTGGTTTTTAAAAAAAATCTAAAAATTAAAATTTCATGTCAAAAAATTTGTCAATTAATATACGAATACCGTAAAATCGCTCGCGGGCACATTCGCTTATATCCAAATGTTAGTAAAACGCTTAAACAATTATCAAAAAAATATATTTTAGCTATAGCTAGTTACACTCAAAAATGTTTTGCGGATTTCGAACTTCAAGAAATGAACATTAAAAAATATTTTACATACTTTATTTATACTTCCGAAATTAGTTTTTATAAAAACTCTCCACAATTTTATAAACAATGCCTAAAAATTATTAATACCAATATTAAAAATTGTATAATGATTGGTGATAATTATGATACGGATGTTTTATGGCCTCAAAAACTTGGATTTAAAACTATATGGATTCAAAACCCCTTAACAATGCCTGAAAACACACACTCATTGAAACCGAAGCCAACAAACACGATGAAAATTAAAGAATTCGCAAAACTACCACAAATAATTGAACAAATTTTAAATTAAATCCACTTTTCTTTTTCTAGAAAATTTTTTACTTTTTCAAAAATTTTTTCATGTCCTGCGGCATTGGGATGCAAACCGTCTGTAAAATCTTCATTCTCTAAAAGACCAAAAATATCTAAATAAGGTATATTATTTTCTTGGCAGACATTTTTCATAACTTCATTATATTTTTTAATTTCAATATTAAAATAATAATCTCCCCATGGCGCTGGTGTTACTTTTGTTTCATCAACATTTTTAAATCCAATAAAAATTATATTAGAAGTAATATTTTTAGCTTTTTGAATAATTTCTTCTAAATTTTTTCTAAATTGATCTATAGGAATATTATTAGGTCCATTTTTACTTTCTAACACAACAGAATCATTGCCACCAGACTGAAAAATTAAAGCGTCAGCTTTACGAATTTTTGCCTCAAACTCAAAACGTTCAAGTATGGTGCTGGTTGTTCCCGCAGAAATACCGAGATTATAAACCTTATCACGGTTAGTATTTTTACTATGAACGTAAATCTGAAGACGATTTACCCAACCGCCTTTCTCTAAATCCCACTCTCCTCTAGTTGTACTATCTCCAAACACACAAATTGAATGCATATGGATTAAATAATTATCTATTTATAGTATTTATTTATTTGTATACTCAAATATTTCACAATCATTCTATCATTCTATCATTCTAACATTCTGCAGAATGTTAGAATGATATACTTTATCGATACTTCTCTAAAAATTTACCAATTATTTGATTTATCTCTTCCATAATTTCTGGTTGAAAACGACACTCATGAGTAGAACCTAACTCGTGAATTATCTTAGGTTCTGCTGATTCTTTATAAGCTGTCTTTATAATTGCGGGATTAACTGTAGTATCTTGCGTGCCATAAAAAAATAGTTTCGGTTTAAGACAATGTTTTAAATCATTTAAAGCATTGTATTGTTCGCCGTCTTTAAAATAATTCAGTGGTAAATAAAATACTTTTTGTTCTTTAGTTTTTACATTACCGGATGGTAAATCTCTGTATTGAACAATTGCTCCATTTACTATGCTGTCTTCGGCTGGATATTTGGGCGCGCCATAATTAGAAAAGATCGAAATAAAATGAGTAACATAAAAATTTTTAGACCCAGCTAACATAGCAATTGTCCCTCCCCTACTATTACCAACCAATAGTGTAGGTTTATTTCCAAAATATTCTATTAGCTCATCAACAACCTTTAAGTAATTTGTAGTTGTACAAAGCTCAATATCTCCGGGACTTTCCCATGTACCAGGAGGATCAAACGATAAAGCAAAATAACCTTGACTCGCTAAAAAATTAACTAAACTTGTGATATTAATATAGTCTTTAGTATCTAATCTGCCCGGTATCACAATTGCTAGTTTGGATGAATTAGGGTAGCCTTTTTCATATACAGCTATTTCAAAAGTTTTAAGTTTTATGATTGTCATATTTTTGAATTTTAATAAGCGTTGAATTAAATAATAAATTTTTCTCTTTTTTTATTTCATCAATAATCAAACTAACCATTTCTGTGTAGGTATATTTTGGCAAATCAAGCTCTGTTAGTTCCGATAAATCATCTTTAAAAACTTCAGTTGATTCTTTAGCGTCAGTTGGCATGACCTTAACCCCTAAAGGAGTTAATATATCCTTTGCTGTATCGTATCTCGATTTCATTGCAGAGCATGCAACAACAATGGATTGATTACAAATTTTTCTATTTATACAAACCTGAATTACATCGCTTATATGCTTGATGTAAGTCGGTTGAAATAACCATGATGTATCATAAATAGCCAATACGTCTTCATCTAAATTTTTTAACAATCTATTAAAAGGTCTGTCGTTGGTCGTGTTTGGGCTATAACCAAGAATAAGTGATGGACGAATGATAATATATCCATTTTTTACGGTTTTTACAATTTCTTCAGATTGTAGTTTTGTTCTTCCATAAAGATTTTGTGGATTAATTGCAGCCATGCTTGATATATAGATCAGTAGAGCGCCTATTTGATTTGCAACGTCAACAATATATTTAGTTGCAGTTTGATTAAGAAGCATGGCTGCTTCAGGATTAACATCGCACCATTTTGAACTAGCATTATTAGCAACATGAATTATTATTTTGGAACTATAATCATTAACAACTTTTTTAACATCATCTTCGTTTGTAATATTAAGATGCACTAAATTTTTAGAAAGTTGCTTGTTGCAATAAGTACCAACTACACTAAATTTTGACTGAAGATCAAAATATATTCTAGCACCTAAGTAACCACTTGCGCCTATGATTAAAATTTTAGTTTTATTTTCCATAAACTCAAACTAATGAACTCTTTAATTTGATCTTTACCAAACATCATTAATAGCCATGCTGTTTAGCGCTAGCTAAATTAAAATATAAACTCTATCTATTTTTATGTGTCCAAATATTTTCCCACCACTCAGATACTTTTCCTTCTAAAATTTCTTTACCTAATTTTTTTGCGGACTTGGTCTTAAGATTCATATACTGAATATTTTTTTTGTTCTCGGGGCCCTTGCCCGCAAGCCAAATTTTAGCCTCAGAATTACCTTGATGGCTATACTCCTTTAATAAAAGAATTTGATCTAAAAGATCCGCGTCTTTAGCAATGACAGCTTCTCTGCTTTTTCTTACTTCAAACTCTGCGCTTATTTGCAACAAATCTTTAAATGGCAAATCTCCAAGCTGATCATTTAAAATTTCATTTTCAAAAACTTTTACATATTTTTTATGCACATAATTATGATCACCACTGCGAATTTCATTGATATCATGCAAAAGCGCCATCATTACAGTTTTATAAGGATCAACCTTTTCTATTTTGGCTAAAAACCAAGCTATAAGAGCAACTCTATACGAATGAGTTGTGATATTGTCAGATAAATCCTGAGAGAGCAACATTTGTTGATGCATTCTAGGTATTTTTTTCATGGTACCAAGTTCAAACAAAAAATTTACTATTCTTTGATTGTTATTCATAAAAAAATATTACACTGCGTGTGACTTATACTAAATATTATAGAAGAGTTGACTTCCTGGGTCAATTTTAATTAGTTAAATCAACTGTATCTACCAAAATAACTAAAAAACACTAAAAAAATACATATTACAAAAGGCCTTCATTGCTTATGAAAGGCCCAGTCCGTCACTCATCTATATTTACGAATGACGGACAAAAAAATAAAAACTATTATTACTCGTCGTTACTTGAGTAACATGGCTAGTACCTCTAACCTAGATGTTGCGTCTGTCTTTCTCCTGATATGACGCATGTGCTCTCTAACGGTTTCGGTTGTCACATTAAGCATCTCGCCAATATGCTCATCTTGCAAACCCTTAACAAGATACTTCACTATATCTGCTTCGCGATTAGTAAATACACCCATCTCAGGTTTGATCAAAACCAAATCCCCCAAAGAGATGTGCAAAGCATCCAGGTATCTTAAAATAATAAGAGCAACTTTGGTTTTTACAGTCTTTGCATCAAACCCTGCACCATCGCTGTTTTTCTTGACACCCATAACATGCTGAGCCAGGTCAAGAAGCTCCATAACATCCGTTGTTAAATCTGAAATTATTAAGTCGGGTTTACTGTTATTTGGTTTCATCTGAACTGTAACACATTGTATTTACACTCCTTTCTTATCGGCTACGATTGTTATACATTGTATTGCAAGCCTTAATTCTAAGCCCAAAATATAAACTATATCATACAAGAGTAGCGTATTAACACTGTTTTGTCAACAAAACTAATTAATAAAAATTTTTAAAAAGAAAATAAATATATCAATAATTATTTTGAAAAAATACTGGCACACGCAACTAAACTTTCTTTGCGTGTGCCATATCGTTAAAGCATATGAATAATATTTATCACTGCTTGACATGATCTCTTTTTTGCATTTCTGACCATGGTATTTTTCCTGCATTATTATACTTCTCGCGCATTGACCGCGCATATAAACTAGTTAGCAGGTTATGGACGCGATTACTCCCCTTGCGCCACAGCAAGCTTAACTTGGTCGCAAGGTTTTGTGTATTGCGAGTGGACTGAATAATATATGGAGACTTATGTGTATTTTTTGGACGAACTGATCCACTGGATATTGATACTACTTTTTTAACAGGTTGAGGTGTTACGACTTTAAATCTCTGAACCTCCATAAATGTCAAAACTATTAAACGTGTGCAAAAATTGACATAACCATGCTCCTCAATGAACCCTAATTTAAACAAAATTGAAAAATGGGAATTAATACTTGAGATTTTATGATCGTCCTTTTCAGATAACCATACCAACATCATAAAAGCATTAATATCACTACACTTCAGATCGTCAATTGTTCGCACAGCCTGAATAGTTCTATCCATAACGTCCATCTGAGACTGACTTGTTTGACTTGAAATTTTATAATCCTGTTTCTGTGCCTTGATTGGACTATAAAAATCTAATATTATAGCCAAAATAATACGCACGGGAAAATCAACGCGACCACGGTTCTCTTCACTGTTACCTTGACCTACTCCAGCATCTATTGTGATAAGCCCTAAATCATCTAAAATTAAAAACGCTGAGTGGTCAGACAGAATAAACACATCATTATATGACAGTGTTTTCAACATCTGAAAAGCCGCAATCATGTTTTGGTCTGTGCTCTTTCTTAGTTTATTGATCGCGTTGAGTTTATCACTAATATAATCCGCTATGCTCTTTGCACCTTGCTTTTGATCCATGTCTCTCCTTTCAATCAAAAAGTGTTAGAAAACTAATTGTAAGCGTCGGTGTCGGTAATCACAAAATATCACACAATACACAAAAATGTCAATTACCAACACTACCAACGCAAGACTAATTTATATGTAAAATTGCATGAAAACTTAACAAATCTACACATAAATGATATTGATAATGACTGTGCATAATGGTTTTACACGTAACACGTTTTTACGGTTCATGTACGGATAAACAATTGGTATTGTTTTCTAGAAACTTTATTGGCATTCAGCACTTAGATAAACCGCTACAAATAACTAAAAAACACTAAAAAAAATACATATTACAAAAGGCCTTCATTGCTTATGAAAGGCCCAGTCCGTCACTCATCTATATTTACGAATGACGGATAAAAATTTATAATTCATAATTTCAACATTCTCGCTATCAGTTGTAACCTTGAGGTTACTCCTGTCTTACCGCGAATATGGCGCATATGATCTCTTATGGTTTCAACACTAATCTCCAACGCAGTTCCAATGTTTTTATCCGAGAAACCGTTTAGTAAGTACCACACAACATGTTTCTCGCGAGGAGTAAATCGAACATCTTCTAATCTAGCTAAAACTAGATCTCTTAATGAAATGTTGAGTATTTGTATGCACTTTAACAAAGAAACAACCACCTCTTTCTTGTGCTCTTCGATCTGCTGCTTTAATCTAGGGCTCTGTTGCTGAAGTTTTGCAATCTTTTTTTCAAGCTCAGCAATCTGTTTCTTGACTATTATAATACCTGTAATGCGTTGCCGACTTCTATGATTTAGTCGACTTCTATGGTTTGCTTTTTTAATCAAGGTTGCTTTTTTAATCAAGGCTAATTTCATGATATTCCTCCTCATTTGCCATCTTACGGTTGCTGTACCTTGCATTACCTGAATTCTAAAAAATATGAACCTTGCTATAAAAGTAGCGTATAAGTCTTATTTTGTCAATAGTGAAAAAGTTTATAAAGTTAAAATTTTAGATCGTGACACCCTATCACGATCGTGACGAAGTGTCACGGCAATAATATTTAAATCACATTTACTTAATTAAATTTTTCAAAAATAAATAAAACGAAGACACTTGGTGCGATCGCATCAAATATCACATAATAATATAAAATAAGACCTAAATAAATACGGGCACGCGCTATAAAACTTTCTTTGCGCGTGCCATCAAATTAGAATGGATAATAAACCTCATTGAAAGAGCAATATTACTACCGAAAAATATAAATTTGACAAATCTGCAGCCAAATGATATTTATAATAGCTGTACGCAATGGTTTTATGCGTAACTAATGAAACATCAAACCATATAGGAGGATCAAATGGGACAAACAACCCAAACAAAACTGGTAACATATTTTTACGGATCATGCACACTTGAACAATTGGCATCATTTTCTAGAGATGTTATTGGCATTCAGCATTCAGACAAACTGCCAAAAAACAATATAGTAATGCCGATATCTGTAATGCGCCAAAGATTTCACCGGGTTTATTGCGAGCAGGGCCAAATAATTGAACCGCCCCGTGTAATGGGTTTTCGCAATATATTGGTTGGAATATACGAACACACAAAAATCTCTAAAGCCAAATGGAAATCAAAAAGAAAAAATATCTTAATAGTACAACGAACTAACGACAACGAATTTATTCTAAAACTCGAGCAAGTAAATCGTAATAGTAATTACCATTACATACTTACCAAGCTTGACATCAAGCTCACACACCTCGAGCTAGACCATAAATAGTTAAACTGCTACACAAAAAACACGCAAGGAGGGAATGTCCGATTACGTTCCCTTCTTGCACAAACAAATATTTAAATAAGCTATAAAAATTTTAAATATTCGTACTTTAATTTTTTAAAAAAACAAGGTTCGCTATCCCATCTTACGACAGCGAACCTAAAATTAAAATTTTAAATTTGATAATTGCCTAACACCAAGCATCATCTAACTCTAAGTGTGGAGCCTAAATACTCTAAACCTTTCGGTTTAATGATAACTGATTTGCTATTACTCTGTTCAATATGTCCAGCGCGAAACGCTACGAGCTTATTTGTAGTAGCGATTCTGATAACATGATCTACATCAGCTTCCGAAACATAGAGCGCAAAACCAGCGCCCATATTCCAGTTACCGTACGCCTCCCTATCATCCACTGGACCATACCTCTGCATAACATCAAATATCAATTGTTGTTTTGGTAAACGATCGATAATGTAGGCAAATGGTTGTGTTGCTCGCATAAGCTTGCGCCATCCATGACCCGTAATATTTACCGCGTAATGAATGTCCACTCCGCTACTAATACAGTCTTCAACCAGCCCAACATAAATATGAGTTGGATCAAGCAATGTTTCTCCGTACGTTCGCCCGTCATCGAGTTTGGTCAAATAACCATCAGATAAAACACGAGGCGGAAACCAATTAGGTATTAAAAAGAAATTTACCACTGCTTTCCAGAACCTGTGCTTTCTTTCACCAATCTCTCGCGCCATTGTGAGTCCATTAGCATGAATACCCGAACTCTCAATCATAACAATCGCATCACCATGTTTAATGTTTGCTGGATTGATAACATTCTTCTTGGATTTAACTCTACCTACAGCAGCGCCGGCAAGTATAACTGTTTTTGGCATCACCATATCTTTCACTGTTTGAGTTTCGCCACAACCCCATGTGCAACGCGCTAAATTACAAGCGTTTTTAGTACCTCGACTGAAGTCTCTATAACGCTTCTCATCTGTAAACCAACTTGATTTACCTGCTGCGACAAATATCATAAATACATGCGGAAATACGCCAGACGCAACCAGGTCATTTACAACCATAGCCACATTACACTGCGCGATATGGTCGTAATAAGACTTGCCAGTGAGACGATACATAGCATCGGCTACTAGATTCTTTGTGCCCAATCCTTCTATAGTACCTCCCCAATAACAATCATCCACTTCCATAAGATAAGCGCTCTCACCGCGACTCCACCTGGCTTCTTTAAAATCTCCATTACTGAAGTGATAGATGTTGTTTGAGGTGTCACAACCATCTATTTGCGATATTCTCTTGGTTAGATCCATCGCATCATAATTTACTCCAACTCCATCATAAGTCATTTTGCCTGCCATTGATTTTCCTCCTTTGATCTAAATTTAAAACACTATCATCCGCGCCAACAAGTATTCTTAATTAAGGAATAGCATATTACAGATCTATGTCAACGATGAGAATAATATACAAACAACTACATAATTATTCTATTATATCTGCTATAATTCCATCCCACACTTTTTCTAATTCTTTAGATTTAATTTCAATACCGATTTCTGCTTTTCCGCTTCCAATATTTACCACTTCAGTTTTAAAAATACTTTTATCAATAATTTTCTTTATATTTTTTTCAATACCAAAAGGCGTAACTCCGCCAATTGTATAACCAGTTATTTCTTCAACTTCATTTGGTTTTGCCATTCGTAATTCTTTTTGATTTACAATCTCTTTCAATTTATTTATATTAACCCGTTTGTCTCCTGGTAAAACAATGATAACTGGTTCAGTTTCACCTATAAAAACAAGTGTTTTTAAAACTTGCTTAAGTTCACACCCATAAATCCTTTCTACGTCTTGAGCTGTTTTTGGAACTTCGTCTAGTTCTATTATTTTAAATTCTATATTTTTACTTTTAAGATAATCTGTGCTTTTATTCATAAAATGATTTTAATTAAATCTTAATAATTATTAACTTAGGTGCCTTGCTCCTAAGTTGTTGCTACGTAAATGTGCTTGCACTACGAAGCCTTGGCGAAGTAGTGGACCTGAGGGGAATCGGACCCCTGCCATCCGGATGCAAACCGGATACACTACCACTATGCTACAGGCCCTAAATATAAAATTAAAAATTCTAAAACCTAAAATCTAAACAAAGCAAAAACTCAAATGTTTCAAACTAAAATAGTTTAAAGTTTTGTATTTTAAATATTTAAGTTTGTTTGGGATTTAGGATTTATCTATAATTTTTAATTCTAATCTTTATAAAATGCCACCAAATAAGGGTTTAATTATAGACAATACAATTTCACCCAAAAAACCAGTGAGATATAAAAAGGCTATAACCATTATTAATATACCCAAAAGTTTATAAAATAATCTAGTGCCACCTTGTAATCCTAGATACTTTTCAGCAAAATCTACGCGACCAAAATTTTCTAATAGCCACTCTGATTTTGATACTATTAAAAAACCTAAAACAATCCCCAAGGGACCAAAAATCAAACGTAATATCATATAATTAATAAATTATTTTAAACTAATTGATAATTTAATAATTTTATTATATCTATTAGTTCTAAAGAACACAATACTTTTTTTAAGCTACCATGCTTCCAGCAATTTAGATTGCCAAATATATATCACTTTACCTAAACCAAATAAATTATAATTTAAAACCGTGGAACTGCCATAAACTATATAAACTCCACCCAAAAAAATTAAAATTAATCCTGAAAATAATCTTATATTTTTGAAAACGCGAATATTATAATTCGGAAAAAAGAAAAGCAGTATTAAAAATGGAGTGAATACTCCCAAAACATATAATAGAATCAAAAGCGCTGAATAAATATAATTATCAGAATTAGAAGCCATAAATAAAATACTAAACAAAACCGGCCCCACGCAAGGATTAAAACCTGCCGCAAAAAATAACCCAAACCATACATTCAGGGTTGGATGATTTTTTAAAAAATTAGACCAAGTAACCGGCAATTTAAATCGATCTAATAATAAAATAATTCCCAGCAACAATATCGCGACCCCCGAAAACAATACAATGTAGCTTTTATTAATAATTAGTAATTGACCAAAAAAAGTAACACTAAAACCTAGTAGTAAAAAAATTATAAAAAATCCTCCAGCGAAAAATAATATATTTTTTAAACGTTCCTTTTTGCTTTGGGTTTTTAAAGATATTCCTGTCACTGCCAAACCAATGGGAAGCATGCAAGGACTAAAAAACGACAACAAACCGCCCAAAAATGCCACCAACAAAGAAATATTGCGTATATTGGCAACACTGTTCTTTACAGCTGAATCTAAAAGCTCTTCACTTACAGGCGGTACAAAATAATAAACACCTATAAATAGTATTACAACTAACAAAAAACTTATAATGTTAATAACTCTGGTCAACATAGAAATCTAAAAACAAATATAGTATACTTTGATTATATTAAAAACAATTTAAAATACCAAATTATAAATATTAATGAATTCACTTATGCATCTACTAATGAATCGTGTTATTTTAACTGGTTTATTATTATTAAACATATTATTAGTTTTCTTCTCTCCGCAGGCGGGATTAGAAACCTTATATCAATTTATAATCGTATTGGGAGCAATTTTAATTTGTGAAACTACAATTCATTTTTTAAAAGGCTATCATTTAATATTATATAGTAGTAGTAATGGATTTATTTCAGCTATGATAATCAGCTTACTATTGCCACCACGCCAAGTACCTGTACTAGCCTTGATATTAATTGGAGTAATCACAAGTTTATCATCCGAATTTATACGTCATCAAAACCGACCGATTTTTAATCCTACAGCCTTGGCTTTAATTATAACTTCTTTTATATATTCATCTTTAGCCTATATTTGGTCCCCTAACGCTTTTCTTGCCCCAACTGTTTTATTATCTATAATTGTAATCACACTTAGTAATAGGTGGCATTTAGTCGCTGGATTCTGCGCGCCTCTACTTATTGCAGGACTAGTAAATATATTTCAATCTAATAATTATAGTACTTTTAATTTGTTAGTTGGGGCTATATTTTTTATGGGCATTATGTTAATTGAACCTAGGTCATCACCCTTAAATACGCACGGACAAGTTTTTTTTGGTATTATAATCGGACTATCCTATTTATTTTTAAATTCCGAACAATTAAAAAATCCACTACTACTAGCTTTATTAATAGGTAATATTGCTGTTCCCCTTCTTAATAACCTATTTATTCAACATAATCATCAAAATCCAGTCCCCGACTTAGTAAAATAAATAAATGTAAGAAACTGGCGCGATCGCGATGGTTTCTTACATTTGTACTATACAATACAGCAATAATTAATGTTTAGGAGTTGAACTCCTAAACATTGGTTTTTTAAAAATAAATCCATATATTTCAACATTTATGAAGTATTATGACTTGAATTTAGTATAAAATACCAGTACTTGACCCTGTTAGAAATCGCGATCGCTACAAAATATACGCAAAGACCTGTATACTCAACAAAGGAGTCGTTATAAAGAAAATTTAACTCTGTTTAATACCTAGATCGCGACCTGTTTCTAACGGGGTTGACCATACATATATTTTCATGATAAAATACATGATGTTAATTTAACATTTTAATCAACAATTTAGGCCATTCTGGATTGCAAATTTTAGACAAAATCTAGGATTTATAATCTACAATGTTTCACTAATCTAATTATACACATTATGCATATAACCTGGTTTGGACAAGCGTGTTTTAAAATTCAAACCACTATTAAAGACCAAGAAGTAACTATAATTACAGACCCCTACTCTAAAGAGCTGGGTTTAAAATTGCCCAGAATCTTATCAGCCGATATTGTAACTGTCAGTCACCAGCATTATGATCACAATAATGTAGATTTAATAGGAAAAAGTAAACAAGAACCGTTTATTATAAATCATGTCGGAGAATATGAAGTAAAATCTGTTTATATACAAGGTATATCTACTTATCATGATAAATCTAAAGGAGCAGAAAGAGGAATGAATACAGTTTATAAAATGTATTTGGAGCATAATATAGTACTAGCGCATTTGGGTGATATTGGTCATGTATTAACGACCGAACAATTAGACGAACTGAATGGTGTTCATATTCTCTTAATACCCGTGGGTGGAGTATATACTATAGATAGCGCTGATGCTCAAAAAATAATTTCTGAAATTGAACCTAAAATAGTTATACCCATGCACTACGATCTACCCGGCTTAAAAGTTGACTTGGATCCCGTAGAAAAATTTTTACACGCCCTAGGAATTAAAGAGCACGAACCCCAAACTAAACTAAAGATTAGTAAGAAAGATTTAGAGAAAGAAGGAACCCAGACGATAGTTCTAACCCCGAGTTCTTAAAATTTATGTCCGGTTTTTCAAAAATATTTCGACGCGAAATAGGAAATCTAAAATGGGACTTAAAACGCCTAAGAAAATATCCTGAAAAAACCAAACGTAAAATAGTAGCTTACGGAGTTGGAATAATTAGTTTACTGTTATTAACAATCTTGATGACCTTATCTAAATATGCAATAACCACCACAACACCAGATAAAAACACGAATCCGAGCCCTGAAATGGAGAATCTTCAAACCAAGTTGTTGGACTTACAACAAACCATAGAAAAACATTTTGACAGTTTAAAAGAAGTCCGAAATCGTTACAAAACTTTAACGCCTGAACAAATAAAAATTATTGAGTCTAAGCTTAAATCAACAACAACTATTGAATATGACCGAACAAAATAAAAATATATTTGATATAGGAAAAGTAGAAAATAAAAATATCGTTACGGAAATGCAGGAATCCTACTTAGATTACGCCATGTCAGTTATCGTTGCCAGGGCTTTACCTGACGTACGCGATGGACTAAAACCCGTTCATCGACGCATACTCTACGCTATGTGGCAATTAGGTTTAAAATCCAATAGCAAATATCGCAAATCAGCCATGGTGGTTGGTGAAGTTTTAGGTAAATATCATCCCCATGGAGATGTCGCAGTCTACGATTCCATGGTGCGTATGGCTCAAGATTTTTCACTGCGCTACACTTTAATTAATGGACAAGGCAACTTTGGTTCGGTGGATGGAGATAATGCAGCTGCTATGCGTTACACGGAAAGCAAACTGCAAGCTTTAGCCGAAGAGTTATTATTTGATTTAGATAAAGAAACCGTACGTTTTGTAGATAACTACGACTCCAGCACCACGGAACCATCCGTATTACCAGCTAAAATACCCAATCTTTTAATAAATGGCGGCATGGGAATCGCGGTTGGTATGGCAACCAATATTCCCCCTCATAATTTAGGAGAAACCATTGATGCAACTCTATGCTTAATTGATAATCCGGAAGCAACCATCGAAGATCTAATGTGTTTTATTAAAGGTCCTGATTTACCAACGGGTGGTATTATTTTTGATAAAGCTGAAATTCAAAACACTTATACTACGGGACATGGAAGTATTATCACGCGCGGTGTGGCGGAAATCGTGGAAGAAAAAAATGGTCATCAAATAATTATTTCCGAGTTTCCTTATCAAGTAAATAAATCTGAAGTTATTATAAATATAGCCAACTTGGTTAGAGATAAACAAATTGAGGGTATCAAGGATATCCGAGACGAATCCAACAAAGACGGAATACGAGTAGTCATAGAACTCAAAAGAGATTCTTTTCCCAATAAAATTTTAAATCAATTATACAAATTCACAGCTCTTCAAAACACTATTCATGTAAACTTACTGGCCCTAGTAGATGGCATCCAGCCTAAAGTTTTAAGCTTAAAAAGTATTCTGGAAGAATATATTAAACACCGCCAAACAGTTGTGAGAGCTAGAACGCAATTTGAGTTAAAAGAAGCTCAAGCCAGGGTGCATATTTTACTAGGTCTTAAAATCGCTCTGGATAATATAGATGCAATTATTAAACTCATTAAATCTTCCGCGGATCGCAATGACGCTCGTGAAAATTTAATGAAAAAGTACAAACTAAGTGAAATTCAATCCAATGCGATTTTAGACATGCGTTTTGGACAATTAGCCAAACTACAAAGATTTGAAATTGAAAATGAACTAAAAGAAAAACAATTGTTAATCAAGCATCTACAAGAAATACTATCTTCCCCTAAAAAATTAATGGGAATTATTAAAGCCGAACTAAATCATATTAAAGAAAAGTACGCAGATGAGCGTCGCACTAAAATTGTGCCCACTAAACTTACAGATTTTAATCAAGAAGATATTATCCCTGATGAACCCACGGTAGTTGTCATCACTAAAGATGGTTATATAAAGCGACTATCACCAGACATATTCAAGGCGCAAACTAGGGGTGGCAAAGGTGTTATTGGCATAGAAACTAAGGCTGAAGATGTGGTGGATCAATTCTTGTCAGCCACTACTCATAATGACTTACTCTGTTTCACAACCCGCGGACGGGTGTTTAAAATTAAAGTTTACGAAGTATCCCTAACCTCACGCACAGCCAAGGGTCAAGCCTTGGTGAACTTCTTAAACTTACAAGAAAATGAAAAGGTTAGCGTAACTTTACCCTTAACCAAAACTCATAAGAGTGATGCTCAATATTTAGTCATGATCACCAAACGAGGTGTGATTAAAAAAGTAGCTATTAAATTTTTTGAAAATGTTCGCAAGTCTGGACTAACAGCTATAAAATTAAAACCTGATGATTGTTTAGAGTGGGTTAAACCATCTAGCGGCAAAGACCAAATTATGCTCGTTACTACTTTAGGTAAAAGTATAAGATTTAAAGAAAGCAATGTGCGTGAAATGGGACGTGTAGCTGGTGGTGTGCGCGGCATTAGATTAGCTCCTAAAGATGAAATTGTAAGCATGGATATTGTGAGTGATGCCGTAAAACAAAAAAAGGAACTGCTAGTAATTACAACCCTGGGTTTTGGAAAAAGAACGGATCTAAATCAATATCGCATTCAAGCCCGGGGTGGCTCAGGTATAAAAACCGCAAAAATTACACCGAAAATAGGTAAAATCATAAAAGCTTTTGTGGTTGACTCGGAATTAAGTGAGTCTTTGGATTTAATTATTATTTCTCAAAATGGACAGGTTATTCGCTTACACTACAAAGAAGTAAATAAATTAGGACGAACCACCCAGGGAGTCAGAGTAATGAGATTCAAACAAAATGATGATTTAGTTGCTTCTATAGCGCTAGTTTAGATTATAGATTAGAATTAATTTGTACTATAAATAACAACCAATAAATTAAAATAATTTTTAATTATGGAAAAAACTGAACAAGGTAAAAAATTTCAACCAGGTGAAGCATTTATTTACGGTGCGATTATTGGACTAATCATTGGGGTATTTTTTGGCATGGGTCTTATTCATTAAATTATTTTATAAAAAAACTCTAGAAAATTTGGCTAGTGGTTTCGTTGGTGGTTTAGTTTTTGGTTTAATTGTTGGATTTTTAGGGTAGTTTGGTTTTGTTGTAATTGTTTTATATTTTGCATAATTGTTTGTTTTTTAATTCCATTTCTTGTAATAAATCCTGTTTTATACTTAACCCCATAATCTGGACAGTTTTGGCACTACTTAGTAACACTACTTAGTAACACTACTTAGTAACACTACTTAGTGGCAAGGCGACCAAGTTTAACAAACTATCCCCTGTTGACTTTTATAGCAATAAAATGGTATAATTAGTCTATTATTTTTATAACTTATTTATATGCACATTGCAATCATCAAAACCGGAGGGAAACAATATATTGTAAAAGAAAAAGATTTGCTTAAAATTGAAAAAATTGATGGTTTGGTTGGCGATCAAACAAAGTTTGATCAAGTATTATTTACCGGAGACACTGATGGTAATCAAGCAAACATCGGCTATCCATATCTTCCTAAGTCATCTGTCACAGGCACAATCACCGAGCAAAAAAAAGATAAAAAAGTATCCATCATTAAATTTAAATCCAAAGTTAGATACAAAAGAAAAACTGGTCACAGACAACCTGTAACCGTAGTTCAAATCACAAACTTAAAATAAACAGGAAATATGCCTGTTCCTAAAAAAATATTAACCTTCTTAGACAAAAATCTAGTTAAATATACTATTTTAGATCATAAACTAGTATATACAGCTTTTGATTTATCACAAACTTTAAAAGTTTCACCCCAACAAATCTCTAAAACTATTGTTATAAAAACTGATAAAGAATATATTTTAGCTGTTTTATCAGCCGCGCATTATATAAACCTAGCCAAACTTACAAAAATACTAAAAATTAAACGGCTAGCGATTGTAAATGAAAAAACAGTAAGTAAAATCTTTAAAATTAAACCCGGAACTATAACACCCTTTGGGAAACTATACAAAATCAAAGTATATTTAGACAAAACCCTATTAAAATCAAAAAATATAATTACTCAATCCGGAAGCCTAAAAAATTCTATAAATTTTAAACCAAAAGACTTTCTAAAAATAACCAATGGAGAAATGTGCGATTTTTCATCCAAAAAACGCTAGTATTCAAACAATTTAAAACATTTGGCATTGAGACCTGAATAATAATTAGGAAATAAATATGAAAAATCTCTCAACTTTAAACGTAAACACATTGAGTAATACAACCTTTCAAACTAGCCTACCAAGTTTCACAGGCCCACTGGATTTACTTTTAAATTTAATTTCTAGTGAAAAACTAGATATTAATACAGTTTCTTTAGCCAAAATCACTGACCAATACTTAAATTATATCTCTACAACCAATATTTCCCCTGATGAAACTAGTGATTTTCTATTAATCGCTAGCAAACTAATCTTAATTAAAGCTAAAACTTTATTGCCAACAATGAATAACGACCTCAACCAAGAAGATGAAATAAATCTAGAACAACAACTTAAAATCTACAAGGAATATTTGAAGGCTATGGATTATATAAAAACCTTAATATCTAAACAACAAATCGGCTTTGCTAAAGAAAAAATGTATATTCCACTTGAAAATAAAGTTTATCCTGATCCCAATATTTCAAAATCACAATTAAAAACTATAATGGAAAATATTATAAGTAAAAGAGCTCTAACTATTATTAAACCTCAAGTGCTTGAAAATACTTATATTAGTTTAAGAGAAAGAATAAAACAACTTAATGACATAGTGTGCAAAGAAATAAAAGTGTGTTTTTCAGCGCTTACTGTTAGTACGGCCTCTAAAATAGAAATTATTATAAATTTTTTAGCAATTTTAGAGTTATTTAAACGCAATGTAATAATTATAAATCAAAAAAATACTTTTGATGAAATTGAAATTGAGCACATGCCGAAATAAAAACTCGTACGCA
Organism: bacterium; assembly: GCA_005239895.1. Classification (GTDB taxonomy): domain Bacteria; phylum Patescibacteriota; class Patescibacteriia; order SBBB01; family SBBB01; genus SBBB01. The sequence goes on from SBBB01000022.1 coordinate 19,694, forward strand.
TAATATAAAGACAAATTTAAAACTCCGACTTGCATCGGAGTTTTAAATTATAGACTGAAATTCTATTTCAAGTATTGTTTTATCTTTTCTTTTTTGCTGTTTTTTTTGCTGTTTTTTTTGCTTTTTTGGCTGCCATATTTATTCACCCCCTTCTCTCGTCGTCCATCATAATAATGGATTCAGAAAATATCAATTAATGATATACAAAAATTATTAAAAAATTTCTCTCAACTGTTTCCTAAAAATATTATAACACATAATTGCATTAAAAACTATAATTTAAAAAAAGTTATCCACAATTAAAACGTGTCAAGATCTGGGAACAGATAAATTAATTTTGTTTTTTGAAAAAATTTTTATTCCTGACGCTCCGCACACTGCTAAGGCTAGAGCATCCGCGGCGTCGTCTGGCTTGGGAGTCTCTTTAAGTTTCAAAATCATCTTGATCATTTTCTGAATTTGATTTTTACTCGCCAAACCATACCCTGTAATGGATTGTTTGACCTGCAATGGAGTAAGTTCTTTTAATAAAATATTATTTTGCTCAATCACAAGTAAAATTACACCAATGGCATGACTAACAATGATAGCGGTTTTCATATTTTTGAAGAAAAAAATTTTTTCTACGCAAATTAAATCCGGAGAAAATTTAGAAATCAATTCTTGCAGATCAGTATGTATTATTTTTAAACGTTTAGATAGCGCGAGTTTAGAGTCGGTTTTAATACAACCGTAAGTAATCATTTTTAGCTTAGATTGATCTTGGGATATAACACCATAACCAATTGTTTGGATTCCAGGATCAATGCCTAATATAATCATAAATCTGTATTGGTATAATATTCTTGAACATCATCTAAAGCATCCAAAGCATTAAAAAATTTAGTAATAGATATTTTAGCATCTTCTTTGTCACTGTAAATCACTGTTTCTTTGGGTGTATAAATTATAGACGATTCTTTTATAGTTAAACCTAATTTTACAAGTTTGTTTTGAACCTCAGCTAAATTATCTGGCAAAACTTGGATGGAAATTTCTTCTCCATCTACATTAAAGTCCTCTGCTCCAGCTTCAAGCAATTGATACTCAAAATCTTCTGATATTTTATCTGCTGCAATCGAGGCTTTAATTAAACCAACTTTCGTAAAATTCCAGGATACACTGTTGGGACCACCTAAACTGCCGCCATTTTTAGTAAAAACATTTTTTATCTCACCAAAAACTCTATTGGGATTATCTACTAAAGCTTCAACCAACACTAAAATACCAAAAGGACCAAATCCTTCGTACATCACTTCTTCATAATGCACGCCCTCTGCTCCACCCGAGCCCTTTAGAATTGCTTTTTCAATATTATCTTTAGGCATACTGTAAGATCGCGCCTTGTCTATGGCAAATCGTAATTTAAAATTAGTGTCAGGATTAGGGTTGTTATTAACAGCCATAGTAATCTGCCGACTTAACTTAGTAAACAAATTACCACGCTTATTATCAGTAACCGACTTCTGTCTTTTGGTTGTTGCCCATTTAGAATGACCAGACATACATAAGTTAGAAAGTTAGAAAGTTAAGAAGCTAAGAAGCTAATAAGCTAATAAGCTAATAAGCTATTCAGCTAATTTTAGTATATTTTTGGCATCAAAATCAAGACTTGTTTTATATATCACGGTTTGATAAGCTTTAAACAAAATATGATCAAAAAACAAGACCAAAAATCTAAAATCGCTATACTAGGATTTGGGGGCGAAGGACAAGCTATTTTTAAATTTTTAAGCGCCAATAAAAACAATTTCATTACAATTTGTGATAAAAAAAGTAAATCTAATCTCATTAAGGATATTCCCGATTTGCAAATGTTAAAAAATCTAAAAAACAGTACAAAAGATAATCCAAGATGGCAGTGCGGAAAAAACTGGCTTAAAAACTTAAAATCTTTTGATGTAATTTATCGCAGTCCAGGCGTGCCCTACACGACCAAAGAAATTACATTAGCCCAAAAATCAAAAATAATAGTATCCAGTAGCACAAAACTATTTATGGAGCAATGTCATCAAACTATAATTGGAATAACTGGCACTAAAGGTAAGAGCACCACTGCTTCTATTTTATACAACATTCTTAAACAAAATAAACTTTCAGTTAAAATAGGTGGAAACATGGGTGTGCCATTAATTTCTATCCTCCCTGATAAAAACCCTCAAAAAAATATAATAGTTGCAGAATTGTCCAGTTATCAACTCCAGGATTTAACAACATCCCCCCATATAGCCATAGTTTTAAATATAGAATCGGAGCACCTAAATGTTCATAAAAATATAAATGAATATTTTCAGGCAAAGGCCAATATCTTGCGTTACCAAACCAAACAAGACTACGCTATTTTAAATGCCGATCATGTGCTTGTAAAATCCATGTCTAATATAACGCCTGCTAAAATATATTATTTTAGCTCTACCACTCCAGTTGAAAACGGATGTTTTATTAAAAATCAAGAAATTATATGGAGAAAAAACAATAAAGAACGTAAAATTTTAAATTTAAATCAAATTTCTCTAAGAGGTAAACATAATTTAGAAAACATTTTAGCCGCAATCACAGCTAGTATGATTTTGCGTCCAACCATCAAACTAGAGCAAGCTCTAAAAAAATTCAAGGGACTTCCCCATCGCTTAGAATTCATAAAACAAATCAAGGGTGTTAAATATTATAATGATTCCGCTGCTACCACACCTATCGCAACTATAGCCGCTATTCAAGAACTTAAACCAAATGTCTTAATTTTGGGTGGATCGTTTAAAAACGCAAATTATAGAGCAGTGTGCGAAACTATATTAAAAAACCAAACACGCGAAATTATTTTAATAGGAGAAACCGCTCAGATTATTAAACAAATCTTGCAAAAAATAGTTAATACACATAAAACCAAATATAAACTGCCGTTAATTCATGCTAAATCCAAAAATATGGCAAACATAATAGCAACTATTAATACTATTAGTCAACCAAACGATATCGTACTTTTATCACCAGCTTCAGCTAGTTTTGGAATGTTTGTAAATTACGTAGATCGAGGAAACCAGTTCAAAAAAGGAATTTTAGAAGAAAAACAAAAAGTTAAAAGCTAAAAGCTAACTCCTAATTCCTATTTCTATTATGTTTAAAAAATATTTTTGGTTAAAATTAATAATAATTGCGATTGTTCTTATTGTTATAGCAACTATTTTTACATCTCCTAAAAACAATGTACCTAAAAATGATAAAATAAACTTTACAGCCAACTCGTCAAATAAACAATCCTCAACTATTACTAATGATTATTCCTTGGCTTTAAATGATTATAGTCCTCATATTGGAGAAAATAATGCTGATATAATTATAATTGAATTCGCTGATTTTCAATGTTCGGCATCTAAAGAAGCTTTTCCGATTATTCGGGAACTAATCAGTGAATATGGCAACAAAATAAAATATATTTATAGACACTTTCCCTTAGCTGATCGAGCTGATGTTTCTGGTAAAATAGCTGAAGCATCTATGTGCGCCAATGATCAAGGTAAATTTTTTAATTTTCATGATAAGGCTTTTCAAAATCAAGATAATTTTTCTGGGCTTTCCGATATATATTTATACGCTAAACAAATTGGAATCAATACCGAACAGTTTACCAAGTGCTTGGGTAGTGGCAAATATATAAATTTAATTAAAAAAGATACTAGCGATGGTGCGAAATTAGGCATCAGGGGAACACCTACCTGGTTTTTATTTACGAAAGACCATAAATGGTATAAAATAGAAGGAGCAATTCCTAAAAATTTATTTAAACAAGCCATAGATGATTTACTAAAAAATTCTCAAATAAAATAATTTTATGCCAAATTTAAAATTCAAATCCAAATACACTATAATCCTATTTATTGTATTAATTTTATTTACACCAAACGTAAGTCTACTACACGCAGATACTAATACACTAAATTTTCAGTCTCCACTGGACGGACAAAAAACAATATCATTATGTGAAGGAGACAAATGTTCAGGTATTGGAATTTACATAATAATGTTATACAAATATGGACTATCTATTGTCGGCGCATTAGTTGTAATCGTGATGATGATTGCTGGAGTTATATATTTAACAGCAGGTGGCAACATCACTCAAGTTACAACTGCCAAAACATTTATAAAAAACGCTCTTACGGGTTTAGTCTTATTATTAACTTCATATTTATTGTTTATAACTATAAATCCAGAGTTGGTTCAATTTAAGCCACTTAGTATTAAACAGGTTAAAAATGTACCGGAGGTAAAAGAAGCAGAATATAGTTGTTCTCAACATAATAACAATATCACGAACTGCAAAAGCGCTCAAAGCAAGGGCTGTGTCTACGAAGGATATACTTGTAGAAAAAGGTGTGCAGACAGAAATATTAGTAACTGTAAAACAGATAACAAGTGTACATATATAGACGGGAATTGCAAGGATATAACAACAGCAGTAACAGAACATCAGCAGAAGAGTGGGCTTACCGCTGATTGCGATAAATATAATAGTGGTATTAACGACGAAACAGGGTGCAAGGCTGACAGAAATTGCGATTACGCAAAGAATACCGGATGCGCTTGCTGCATGTACACTCCAGATTTTATAGCTGGGTTGTCTGCTGGTAGTTCCTGTAAAACTACTAATAAACAATTCTGCTATTAATAATATCCTTAAATCAGTGGTGCTATAAATAACTACTTGAAATCTCGGCAGCTTGCTGACCCTACAACAAACTAACAATTAACAACGCTACAATATTAATAATTTGTAATCTGAATTCCCATTGCTTTTCTTGTCATTTCCGCGACTTGCCCTTCAAAGCCTTGGCGTAGGAGGGTGGGGGAATCCAGGAGCGTGCACGCTTGCAATTACTGCTCCAACCAATGTTAATATTAAACCCCGTTAGAGATTATAAAAACCAGTGTTGTCTATTTTAGATATAATTATTATTACTAGCTTGTTTAATTATAAGTATCAAGTACATATCTCCAACAGGGATTGACATTCGTCTAATAATCGCCTAATAATTGCCTATCATGTTTGGTGATCGGATCACCAAACATTGGTTTTTTAAAACTCTTGTATAAAACTATTTTAACAACCTTACAACAACGACACAACCAATAACGCTACAATATTAATAACTTTCAACATGGGATTAATAGCTGGGCCAGCAGTATCTTTGTAAGGATCACCAACTGTATCACCAGTTACAGCTGCAGCATGAGCTTGAGAACCTTTACCGCCGTAATTACCTTTTTCAATATATTTTTTAGCATTATCCCACGCAGCACCTCCGGTAGTCATAGATATCGCTACAAATAATCCTGTAACCAAACTTCCAATGAGCACTCCCATCAAAGCTGTTCTTCCTAAAATAAACCCAACTAAAACAGTTACTAATACCGGTAAAATAGCCGGTAAAACCATTTCCTTAAGAGCAGCCTTAGTAACAACATCAACACATTTACCGTAATCTGGTTTAGTCTTATACTCCATAATTCCAGGCAACTCTTTAAACTGTCTTCTAACTTCTATTACAACGCTCTGTGCTGTTTTACCAACTGCTCGCATAGCCAATGATCCAAAAGCATAAGGCAATAATCCACCCAATAACAGACCAATCAATATTTCAGGTTCAGAAAAATTAATCACTACACTTTTCTGCAATAAATTCTGAACTTCTTGATTGTACAATGAAAATAAAGTCAAACTAGCTAAAGCCGCAGAGCCAATGGCATAACCCTTGGTTACAGCCTTAGTTGTATTTCCTACTGCATCCAAAGCATCGGTTGTTTTACGAATATCCTTAGGCATATCTGACATTTCAGCTATACCGCCCGCATTATCTGTAATAGGACCATAAGCGTCAATTGCCACAATCATTCCCGCAATAGATAACATGCCTAGGCTTGCCAAAGCTACGCCATAAATACCAACAAAGCTATAACTAACCCAAATACCAGCTAAAATAATAACTGTCGGTAAAATACAAGATTCTAAAGACAAAGCTAATCCTTCAATAATATTAGTACCGTGTCCAGTCGACGAAGCTTTAGCTAAGTTTTGAACTGGTTTAAAACTACAAGAAGTATAGTAATCAGTTACTAACATTAACAATGAAGATACAAACAAACCTGTTAACAATGCTCCCCAAATTTTCAAAGGAGAATAAATAGCATTATTAACAAAAAATTTATCAGCAATAAAATAGAACAATACAGCAGCAATAGCAACGCTTGCCCACAAACCCTTATACAAAGCTGACATGATTTTTTCTCCTTTTAGTTTAATAAACATAACACCAATCAATGAGGCCAAAACACCAGCCCCAGCTATACTCAAAATATATCCTTGATCGTATCCAGGAAATTGCATTTTAGATAACAAAATAGCAGCCGTGATTGTTACGACATAAGTTTCAAATAAATCAGCTGCCATACCAGCACAGTCCCCTACATTATCTCCAACATTATCAGCAATAGTTGCTGGATTGCGTGGATCATCTTCAGGAATGCCAGCTTCTACTTTTCCAACCAAATCAGCTCCAACATCAGCAGCTTTAGTATAAATACCTCCACCTAATCTAGCAAAAACTGAAATTAAACTTGACCCAAAACTTAATCCTAGCAAAGCATGCACCAATGAATCATTCCCTGCAAAAGTATAAACTACTAATATACTTAATAACCCTAAACCAACAACCAAAAAACCAGTCACAGCCCCACCCTTAATTGATAAATCAAACGCTCGTTTTAAACCATGCTCAGCTGCCTGAGCTACGCGCACATTAGATCGTACCGAAGCAAACATACTTAAAAATCCAACCAAGCCAGACATAAATGCTCCAAATAAAAATCCCCAAGCCGCAACATCTCCTAAAAATTTCCAAATTGCAATAAGTAAAACCAAAGCAACTATCGCAATAGTTTTATATTGTCTAATTAAAAAAGCTTTAGAGCCAGCTTGAATAGCAGCTGCTATTTCTTTCATTTTGTGGTTTCCATCTGGTTGCTGCATAATTATATATATTAAATAAAAACTATAACCAACAGACATAATACTTATTAACCATGAAAAATATAAAAAATTAAGCATAAAAAATATATTACAAATTAAATGAATTAAATTTTACATTTAGACCTCCAAACAGTATCATAAAGGGCTAATAATAACAAGACTTTGTAAAGTTCACCCGCCTAAACTTATAATTGCTAGTCACCATACTTATATTGTTTAAATATCTCATCAGACGATAACCATACCACAACGGAATAAGTTTTGGCGGGTGAATAAAGTCAATCCAGTTAAAAGTTTATAAAGTAATTATTTTTTAACAGATTCATTCATACAATACGAACACCCTGTAGATGCCACTAAAATCCAAAATAAAATTGCTAAATCATTTTTAAAATACGGAACGTCAACTAAACCGTGGACTAGTAAAGTTAGCATGGCAGCCATAATAGCTATTACTATTGATCTATGGGAGCTCGACTGAACTATCAAACGCCGACCTAAATAAAAAAAGTAACCTATCAATAATATAAAAATCAACAATCCGAACAAACCAATCTCACTCCAAAAATTTAAAATAATATTATGAGGATATAAGTAAACCTCAACGCCTTGAATTTTATGGTACGATCTAAATATATCTGGATATCCAGCTAAACCAGCTCCAAATATAAAATTATGTTTTAACATTTGAGATGTTTCACCCCACTGACCAAGTCTTACGCTTAAACCTGGATCATGGCAGACCTTAGAAGTAAAACAATTTAATTTGTCATTTGTATATTTGTTTAGGATAGGTACAAATAAAACCCCAAATAATATAACTGCTAAAATACTATAAAATAATTTAGGTTTAATTTTATTATACATTATCCATAGTGTACCCATTATAACCCCTAACCACGCTCCTTCGGTTTTAGAATAAATAATTGCTAACAAAGAACATCCGATCACACTAATATAAAAAAACAATTGCGGGCGCTCAAATATTTCGCATTTTTTAGATTGTAAATAATTCCACAATAAACCAATATACAAAACAATTATGGGAGCTAGAAACAAACCAACTGCATTGGGATAACCATAAAAACTAGTTGATCTGCGAATTTCAGAAGCAAACCACGCGTCTGGAATAAAAACACCCGTAAATTTTTGATAAATTGCCAGGCCTGCAACTATTAAAGCGCTTAACCCTAAAGATTTAAAAATTATATTCAGAGATGCTTCATCTTTAACAATGTTTATTAAAACTAGTATCAATAATATGGGTTCTAAAAAATAAGCTTTCCAAATTCCTAAAGCTGAAACAAGGTTTGGTGTATAAAATAAACTTAAAGTCGCGCTAAATAAAAACAAATAGGCTATAATGTATAGCCATTTTAGTTTTGAATTCCAAAAAATATCTAATAAATGATTACGATTTTTATAACCTACAACCAAAAACAAACACCAAAGCATTCCTTCTAATAAAGTAAAAGGAACGAACCCCAGCTTGAAACGGATTAAATAAGTTGGCAGTAAAATAATAATAAGGCCCAACCCCTGAATAAGATTTTTATGAAGCAACCAAGCAAATAGTGATAAATAAATACAAATTAAAACAAGCACATTGTAAGATTAAAAAATATCTGATCTCCCTTGCTCTAACTAACCCGGAGGACTAAAAAGCTAAAAAGCTAAGAAGCCATATTACTCTTCTTGATCTGGAACTACAGTTTCAACTTGATTATTTGTTTCAAGTTGATCGTTTGTTGTTTGTGCATTGGTGTTTTTAGTTTTAATATCAATATTATAACCTGTAAGTTTAACAGCCAATCTAACGTTTTGACCAGCTTTGCCAATAGCTAAAGAAACCTGACTGTCGTCAACCTCCACTATAGCTCTTTTTTCAATCTTATTAACCGTAACACTTAAAACTTTGGCAGGCAGTAAAGAATTGGAAATATATTCTTCCACATTATCACTGTAAGCAATAATATCAATTTTTTCTCCACCCACTTCAGAGATAATGGTGTTTATCCTAGCTCCATCCTGACCAATGCATGCTCCGACAGGATCAATTTTGGAACTCTTGGTAAAAACAGCAATTTTAGAGCGACTACCAGGCTCGCGACTAATGGATTTTATTTCCACTAAACCATTTTTAATTTCTATTACTTCATTCGCGCAAATTTGTTTTAATAATTCCGGATGAGTTCGGGACACCACTACATTTGAACCCTTAGTGTTATTACCAACTGAAACCACAAAAAATTTCATTCGGCTTCCGGTTTTGTATTGTTCACGCACAACTTGCTCGCTCTGCGGTAAAATAGCTATAGTTTTATCAATCTCAACTAAAATATTACGTTGATCATAACGCTGAACCTGACCCACCACAACCTTACCTTCTAATTTGCTTAAAGTATTAAAAACAACTTCGCGCTCTGTCTCGCGCAATTTTTGTAAAATCACTTGTTTAGCAGTTTGAATCGCAACCCTTCCATATTCTTGAGGAATCGTTAGCGGTAATTTGATTTCTTCACCAACCTGAATATTTGGTTCAATCTTTTGCGCTTCGGATAAAGTAATATTAAATCTAGGATTAAATCTCTCGATTATATCACTTTCTCCATCTGTGTCAGACGGAACATTAGCATTCTCTTTAACCGAAGAAATAGTGTTTTGTATAAAATCCTCAAAAAGACTGTCTTCCACCACAGTCTTAAGATCAAAAACTTGATTTTGACCAGTCTCAATATCAAAATGCGCTTTAATATTTTGATTCCTCTGTCCATAGTCTTTATTGTACGCGGCTGCTAACGCTAATTCAATGGCTTCAATGACAGCTGTCGTAGGAATACCCTTATCATCGCAAATTTGTTTAATCATGAACGAAATTGTTTGTTGCATAATAATTTTTTAACTTTTAACTTTTTACTTTTATCTAGATTTAAAATAACTCAAGGGATTAGTTCGCTTACCATTCCTAATAATTTCATAATGTACATGCGGACCAGTAGATCTTCCTGTTGAACCTACTAAACCAATAACCTGATTTCTTTGAACTATATCTCCGTTTTTGACCAATAATTTACTACTATGAGCATAACGAGTCAAAATATTATTAGGATGTTGAATTAATACTTGATACCCATATCCGCGTATCCAACCAGCTTTAATTACTTTACCAGGAGCAGACGCAAATATAGGATCGCCCATTCTTCCGTGTAAATCTATACCATTATGTCTCCAAGTAAAATATTGATTAATTTTCTTACTAAGCACAGGCCATACCATGTCATAAGCCAATTTTCCGCCAATGTTACCAGCCCAAGATTTATTAGCATAACGTAAAGCTACATACACCTTGCGTTCATTTGCTAATTGAACCCCGGGAATAATTAAAACCTGACCACTTTTAATATCCTTTTCATTAATCAAGCGATTAAAGGCTATAATTTTTTGATTATCAGTTTGAAACTTGGTAGAAATTCTGGCAAGTGTATCTCCTTCTTTAATTTTATACGATATTCCCGTAATAGGCAAAATTCTCAACTTATCACCTGGTTTTAAGTAAGCTCCGGAATATAAACCATTCTCAGTTAAAATCGTATCCACACTAATTTCAAATTGATTGGCAATACTAGATAAAGAATCTCCAACTTTTACAATATACTCAGTGATATTGTTAGTGTAATTACGAATGTTTTGACTAGCAATCAAATTGGGCTTTATTAAAACATTGTCATTTAAATTAAACAACAAACCTTCCACACCAACGCCTGCATCTAAATCAGAAATATTCGTTACATGACTACGAATACTTAAAAGATTATTTGCATTGCTAACGTCATCTAACACCATGCTATTTTGATCACGAATAACAGCATCTTCTGGGTCCATAAAATCCACTAATAAATTAGTGTTTCCTAAACTATATGTCACTGAATTACGCGTAAAAAAATTATAGCCAATCAAAAATATTGCCAAAAATGTAAATACCAAAACACCAAAATATTGCGTTAAAAAATTTATCACCACCTGACTGCGAAACTGCTTATCATCTTCTAATAAAAGTTTTTTTAGCTTAAGCTTACCACGATAAAGAATATAAGTAACAAAAACAACCATTGTTTTTACCCTTTTTACTATAAACAACAAGACTTGTTGTAACCCAAACAACAGTTTATGAACTATTGATAATACAAGCTTCAAAAAACCTATAAACAGCTTTAAATACGGCAATTTAGACATATAATACTAAAATATCCAGGTCGCCCTGGATATATGTATTGTATAACATGGTCTAGTAAATGTCAAGTAGTTGTATCCGTCCATCTCATTCTGGTGGCCTGCAAAGTTCAGGATATGAATGAGTTTGAGTAATATAATTTTTTGAAAAAATCATATTTTAGAATTCTAAAAAACGTAACATTAGCGATTATTATATAAAATTAATATGCGAAAGGGGTTTTAGAGCGCCCCTTTCGCAAAAATAAATATCATTATGAAGCGTTTTTAGATTTCAACAAAAAGCTCAGCAATAAACTGCCGAGTGACCAGACTTTAATTACGCGACTTTACTGGTTTGTCATTCAAGGCCACTATGTGTATAGCCTTGGGCACCTTACCTACATACCCAGAGCGATACTGGATAAGCATCAGACCAGACGAAATATGCATATAGCTGAGTATGCCTGATGGTTGTGACAATCCCACAAGCTTACCACTAAAATTCACAATAAAAAAATCCGCAGGCATAAAATCTCTAAATAGACCAATACCTGCTTGTGGTTTCAATAAACCCTGAAGATATTTTTTATTGTCTACTCTATCGTCATAGAGCAACACACTTCCGCCGCTCATTCTTGTCAACTCGGCCTTATGGGGCAACCAGTTTTGTACTGATATTCCAAGCACCTTGTCGGCCTGTAAAAATAAATCCTTACTACTCAAGGCATCATCAACAAACCGCGAACAATGCCCAGGTAAAAACTTATCAGACCCCAGATACCCTGTAATAATATTCGGTGCCAATGCCAATACTGTTGTCATTTTTGTACCTCCTTTGTTAAGTGCTAGAACCGGAATCACCATGATCATTACGTAACTGCCCTAGACAGTTCCAACCGACCCACTGAAAACATTATTAGTTTCAGCTTACAATCTAAAATATAATTCTAAACTCTAAGCTAAAACCAAAAATCCGCCTAAATTCACAGGGTGAATTTAGGTGGATAAATTCTCAATTCATCGTTAATGGTTCTATTTTGGTTGGAATGACAAGGTTAAGAACGTTTAATTAATTTAATTTTTAAAACCGCATTGTTTACTAAGATTTCATCACCGAAATCCATTTCTTTACACGGCATTATTTTACTACAAAGAGTAGCATCTTTCAATTGTTTTGTATAGTCATTAATTACTTTTAACAAATCTTCGTCTTCCGTAAAAAAACTCATAACAACTTTATCGTTTATAGTAAGAGATTTATTTTTGCGATAACTATTGATTTGACGAATTAATTCACGCAACAAACCCTCTTGTTTTAATTCAGGTGTTAAAGTTAAATCTATGGCCACAGTAAGTTTTTTATATTTTTTTGAAATCCAATTGCGTTGTGTCTTAGATTTATCAGCTCCCAGCAACGCAGTTTTGATATTCAACTCGTCTTGAATTAACCCTAATAGTTCTTTGTTTAAACTGGATGATAATTTCAGCCCTTGAATTTTTAAACATGACAACGGCTGTCTGATTTTAATTCCTGACTCTGAACGCAAGCTGTGCGCTATTTCTACAACTTCTAAAACACTATCCATATTACGATGCAAAGTATTATTAATAAACTTTGCATTATAAACTGGCCAATTTTCTAAATGCACAGATTCCAGAGTTGGATTTAAAGATTGATACAAAACCTCGGCTTTAAAAGGCATAAATGGAGCAATAACAACTGCTACTTGCGATAATATAAAGCCTAAAAATTCTGGATTTTGCTTAATTCTATCACGACTCCTTCTTAAATACCATGTAGATAATGAATTAATAAAATCGCCAATTAAACGAGTCGCACCAACAATGTCGTGCTTATTTAAAGAGAGTGTCATTTGTTTAATGAGAGCATGCAATTTGCTTAAAATCCATTTATCTAAAATATGTTTTGGTTTTATAATCTTAACTTTTTTAGATTTAGCTGATTTTTTTACATTATACATTTCATAAAAACTATACACATTCTGCAAGGTAATTAAAATATTTCTTTGGCTATCAGATATATTTTTCTCGCTTAAATTAAAATCTTCACCAAATTGCACTGCCGTAAGTAAAAAGTAGCGCAAACTATCAACACCGTATTTCTGAAACAAAACATCAATATCCGTATAATTTTTTAATTTTTTACTTAATTTTTTACCATCCTCAGCCAAAATCAAACCTGTAACCGATACGTTTTTATAAGCGGGTTTAAGTTTCCCAAGTTTAGCTCCGTGGGATAGTTTAACTTTAGGAATAGTTAAAGCTGAGGCTAAAACATGTAAAGTATAAAACCAGCCTCGGGTTTGATCCAGGGCCTCAACAATAAAATCCGCTGGGAAAATTTTTTCAACCTTTTCTTTATTTTCAAAAGGATAATGCCAAGAAGCATAAGGCATAGAACCAGATTCAAACCAACAATCCAAAACATCCTCAACTCTACGCATCTCTCCGCCGCAAGAACACTTTAAAACTATATTGTCTATATAGGGCCTATGAAGATCGCGAATATTATTATGAAATATATGCTTAGATCCCCAGGGTACTTTTAAACTTACGGCTTGATGTTCGGATTTCATATTAAAATATTTATAAATAGTGCGTATAACCGCGCCATGAGTCACGATTACAATAGTTTTGTTTTTATAATCCTGATTTAATTTTTCAAATAATTTTGTAACCCTATTTTCAACGTCTTGATAAGATTCGCCATTTTCTGGTTTTACTAAATAAGGTTGATCAGAATTATTTCTTAAATCCGTTAACTTGGAATAAAGCTTACCAGTGAAAACCCCGGGATTAATATCGTTCAAATTAGGATCTATGACTAAAGGAATATTGTGATGGCTATTAATCAGTTTGGCTGTTTCTTGAGTACGTAAAAATTCAGACGCCATTATTAAATCAATGGTTTGATCTCTTAGTTCCCGGCTAATTTTTTTAGCTTCGGCCACTCCCTTAGCTGTTAAATGAATGGATTTACGAATGTTACAAAAGGTAGGTTCATTTAAAACCTTATTTACATTATGCTCAGCTTCCGTATGTCTAATAACTATAAATTTATTACCGCTAGGCGTGGCTAAAGCCAGCTCTTCAATACTTCCCATAATTTTTTTAGTATGACATTTAACGCAAGACCAAGCTGGAATTGGAACTCCCCAAAATCTAGTTCTAGAAATTGCCCAATCCCGAGCTGTATCTAACCATTTGCCGAACCTTCCATTTTTAATATGTTGAGGACTCCAGTTTATTTTTTTATTATTAGCTAACAGCGCCGCTTTAATTTTTACAACATTCACATACCAAGAGGTTAAGGGATAATAAATTAAATAATGGTCGCAACGCCAGCAAAATGGATAGGAATGATTAATCACCTCTTCTTTCCATAATAATTTTCTTTGATCTAAATCTTGAGTAATGGCTATATTAGCGTTTTTAACAAGTTCACCTTCGCCTGGCAAATTTAAACCTTTCATTAATCTACCCGCAGCATCCACAGTTATAAACACTGGAAGTTTATTTTGTTTGCTCAACGTCATATCATCTTCTCCGAAAGCTGGCGCGATATGCACCACACCCGAACCGTCCGCACTAGACACAAAATCTCCGTGATACACTTGATGGATTATATTTTTAAAATTTTTAATGTCTTGGGCTTTAATTAAAGATGAAACATTATAAAAAGCATCATAAGATACACCAATCAATTCAACCCCCTTCATTATTTTAATAATCTTATAATCACCTTCGACAAAAACACTCAAACGATCCTTAGTTATAATTAAATATTCGTCTTGTATTTTTATAAGAGCGTAAAACAAGTTTTTATTAATGGCTAAAGCGACATTACCAGGCAGGGTCCAGGGCGTAGTCGTCCAAACCAAAAAATAACTATTGTTTGGTAAATTATTATCTAGTGGTTTTTGAATTTTAAATTTAACATAGATAGATTTGTCATCAACATCGCGATACCCTAAATTTACTTCAAAATTAGATAAACCCGTCTCGCAGCGAGGACAATAAGGACACACTCTATAATCTTGATAAATTAATTGATTAGTATGCAACATTTTAAAAACCCACCAAACAGATTCCATGTAAGAATTATCCAGGGTTGCGTATTGTTGGTGATAATCTGTCCAACGCCCAATTCTGGAAAACGTACCTTTCCAAACATCTAAATATTTAAATACAATATCTTTACAAGCCTGATTAAACTTAGCAATGCTAGCTGTTTTATCGCCAGCTAAAGATTCAATAGAAGATTTATTTTTAATACCTAGTTCTTTTTCAACTAAATTTTCAATAGGCAAACCATGGCAATCCCAGCCTATCCTGCGCTCTACTTTATAACCCTTCATAGTCCAATAACGAGTCACAACATCTTTAATAATACTAATAAACACATGACCTACGTGAGGTGGACCAGAAGCAAATGGAGGACCATCGTAAAAATTATAAAGTGGACATTTATCATTTTTGATTAAAGTCTTCTCAAAAATTTTATGTTCATCCCAAAATTTTAATACATCCTCTTCTTTAGAAGAAGAATTTATTTGTAGCATAAAAAATCACTTTAGTTTAGAGAACCTGAGTAATTGGATTCTTGCCATCCAGCACGGCTATAATATTGTCTACAGCCAGTTGGGCCATACCAGCGCGAGTTTCAATGGTGGCTGAGGCTATATGAGGAGTAATAACTAAATTTTTTAATTTTGACATTCCGGGGCTTAAACGGGGTTCAAATTCAAAAACATCTAAAGCTGCGCCAGCGATACGCTTAGATTGCAAGGCTTTAACCAATTCTACTTCATTAATAATTGGTCCTCTAGAAGTATTAATAATATAAGCTGTTTTTTTAATTAATTTTAACTGTTTTTTATCTATTAAATGACGGGTAGTTGGTAGTAAAGGAACATGAATAGATATAAAATCAGAATTTTTTAATAAATCACTTAAACTAACTGCGGAACAACCCAAGCTTTGATCTAATTCCGCGTGAATCTTACCATTATCAAAATATACAACTTTCATCTGATAACCCCGAGAAGCAATCTTAGCCACTATGGAACCAATTCTTCCCATGCCAATAATACCAATGGTTTTGTCTTTTAACTCCGATCCTAAAAACAAATCTGGTCTCCAGCCTTTAAATTTATTTTTCCGTAAAAATTCATCCGACTCTGGAATTCTTCGAGCCAAACTCATTATTAAAGCAAATGTGTGCTCAGCCACGGCTTGAGTGAGAACATTAGGAGTGTTGGTAACAATAATATTTCTTTCTTTGGCTTCTTGAATATCAATATTATCATACCCCACGGCATAATTAGCAATAACCTTTAATTGTTTGCCAGCGCTATCCATAATTTCTTTAGATATTTTATCAGTTAATAAACATAGAATAGCATCTTTACCCACTACAGCTTTTTTTAACTCATTAGGTTGTAAAGTATTGGCAGACTTATTAATTGTAACCGCGTATTTTGACCTTAATTGTTTAACAGCTTCTCCGGGTAATTGTTTGGTAACTAAAATTTTAAATTTAGACATAATTAATAATTTACCCACCTAAATTTATACTTTCTAGCCACTGTATTTACAGATTATTAAATAAAAAGGGGATAATCAACTTGGTGAAAAACGATAAATTTGGAAGGATTAATAACAGTATATATACAAAAAAATGGAAAGTCAAAACTTTCCATTTTCTACTTTCTACTTTCTACTTTCTACTTTTTTATGTTTCTTTATGTACAATTTCCGTAGTATTAAAAAAATCTTTAGTTAATTGCACGGCTAGCAGTGGATCAAATGACTTGCAAGTATAAATATCAACTGTTAAAAATTTAACCCGCGACCAAATATAAATTTGAGCTCCAGACTCAACCCAAAATATAGCGCCTTCATAACCATCATGAATAGGCAAACTTTTTCCAGTAGCTGAAGTAATAATTGGAACTGGAACATCTGGGTGCAATGTCATTTTTAATTCTCGAGCTAAAAGCAATAAAAAATCATTTACAACCTCTCGGGTTACTACTCGGTCGTATTTAGCTTCAATAACTAGTCTTTGACGATGGATCAAGGGTTCAAGGTTCTTCATCTCAAAAACATTAAAAATTAGTGTAATACATAATACCACAAAACTATAAACAAATAAAATAATTTGTCAATAGCCCGCTAAACCTTCCTTAAAATCGTGAAACGAAAAACATTTCAATGGATTAAAATGTTTATTATAAATTTCAACAAATAAGTTTAGGCGGATAAATTTTCTAACTTGACCTCTAAATATTAATTTTTCAAACTATTTTTCTGTCCCTACTGGCAAACGTTCTACAAAATTACCACGCCCATCTTGCTTAAAATAATATGAAGCAGCTTGTCTTAAATCAAATGGAAATTCTCGTAAATCTAAACTTGCCACATCTCCAACTTTTAATTTTTTATCTTTTGAGCCTAGTATTCCTGTTTCAGATAATTTAACAATCTTCCATTTATTACCCATTCTCTCCAAGAGAACCATTACAGGCTTAGCGCCAACTCTATTAAAAATAGTCTTTCCACCTCTAGCTTCATGTTCATATATACCCACTGACACTGCAAAGGCGTGAGGCTCTTGCAAGGCTTGAGGTTGTTTTTTATAATCTTCTATATGAACACGCTCCAAAAAAGCATCATAAAATTCTTTAAAAATTCTAGCGAGTTTGTCGGGTTCCTCGCCTGTAGATGCTTGACCTTTAATATATTGACTACGAACCAAAGTAGCAAAAAACTCTTTCTGCTTTATAATTCCCAATATTTCACGTAATAATTCCATGGTTTTAGTGTCGCTAGCTTTTAATTTTTGACGAATTAATTCTATGTTCTTGGAACTTATTCTACTATTAATATTCTTTTCGTTCCTTTTTTCTACAGGTTTTAATAATTCAAATAAAGATAATAAAGTATTTATATCTGTATTATACTGACTCGATTCTTTTTGTCCTTCTCTCCAGACATCTGGGTTTAAAGTTGCTAATTTAAACTCATTCGGAGGAAAAAACGGAGAAAACTTATGTGGACTAAAAATCCTATCCGCTCCAGACGCATACACAATATGACTTCTTAATCTTTTTCTTACACCTCCAAGATAATCTATAGTTTTACCATGTTCATCTCTTTTATTGCTCATAACAGCTAATTCAAGTAATTTGTCTTTAGTGAGCTTTAAATCTGAACAAATCCTTAAAATAGTATTAAATTTTTCATCATGAACAGCAGACACAGATTCAGAATGCTCTTTAAACCTAGCTACAATATCTTCTTCTTTCTTTTCTTTTCTAGTAGCTTCTTCGGCTAGTATAGTATCAATCCAAATAGAAAATTCCGGATCTTCTTTCCGCATAGCATCCATCCTTTCCTGTAATGGTTTAATAGCTTCAACATAAGCTGTTTCAATCCCAGCTTTAACATTTGTAATTTCCGCTTGCTTAGGTGTGTATAATGCTTCTATTTTTGGAAATATTTCCAAATTTTTCTTTTTTAACCCTTGCTTTATACGTTCATAACGCGAATTATAAGCGTGTTTATCATTTGGTGACCGTGATTGATTGTTATTTAAATCCCCTAGTAACTTAAATGCTGTTTTAAATGAGTCGCCTGTTGTGGCAGGAATAATATTTAAACTTACCAAAAGGTCATAGTCAACATTGTTTAATAGTTCTTTTTTAGATATTGCAATATCATGGGCTTGTTGCCAGACTTTTTCGTCTTGATTGGATTGTTCTAGAGCGCTATTTTTATTTTGCGCGGCTTTATCTAAATCTAATTTTAGAATCTTGAACTCACGCTCCTTTTTTCTAAATCTTTCTAATTTTTTTTGTTCGGCTAATTGAGATGCTTTTAATTCATCTTGTTCTTGTAGAGTAGTGGCAATAAGATCTTCAAATGACATTTCTTCCTCTGCAGGCTTATCTGATGACGACTGCTCAGTCTCAACTCCATCCGTGTCTGTTGTATCTGTTAATGGTGCTGGTGTTTCTTCTGGAGTTGTTTCTGTTTGGTCATCTTCTGCTGCTGGTGTTGGCACTACATCTGCATTAGGAACATCGTCGCCCTCCACTGACAAATCAGCTGGCGCTGTTTTTGTATCAGCGTCATCTGTTGGAGCTGGTTTTGAAGTTGATTTTTTTGGAGGCGTTTTTCTTGAAGCTTTTTTTGCCGGTGTTTTTGATTGTTCCAAATCAGGATTGTTGCCTTCTGGTATAGGTCCACCTTTTGCACCTTTTGGTAATTCTTTGTCAGGCATATATAAAAAAATTTATTAAAAACTTAACTTTATAATTTTTAACTTTTATAATCTATATTATACCATAATATTATGGCATGATCAAACATGTGCATAAGTCAAGCAGATTTAAGATTTTCAGTTTATGGTTTATGGCTTATGGATTACGAGTTACGAGTTACGAGTTACGGATTACGAGTTACGATTTATGATTTTTGATTTAAAAACTTTACATTTGACAATTGACATTTAACAACTGACAAAAATAAATTATTCTTGATTCTTGCCTAATGCCTAATGCCTAATGCCTAAATCTACGGCTGGGTTGACCCCGTTAGAAGCCGCGATCGCCACAAAAAAATATATTATATATTAAAAATAAACATAGTAATTTAATAAATACTTAACTCAACTTAATATTCAAATCGCGATCTGCTTCTAACGGGGTTGACAAATCCCTCAAACTAGTGTATAATGTATTCCAATAAATAATTGCATCCTGGTTCAAAATTGCTTTTATTAATAGATAGTGTATGGAATAAAGGTTTTTTTGAGAAAGGATGCAATCTAGGAGGACTGCCCTTTTTCAACCACTGTTGTATAACAGTGGAAAAATTAACTCAGGAGGAAAAGCCAATGACTAAAATGACCAGCATCTCATTTTTCAACATGTCAAGCAGAGCGTATCACATGACGTTTAACAGGTGGCTCAGAGAGCAACATGCCCATGGTCAGGGCATGCCAACAACTAACACGCAAACACAGCAATTATCAACCCCAGTGAAAGAAACCAGGCAGTTCATTCTTTTCAAAAAAGATGGCACGGTTGTTTCACACGTCGCGCCAACCGTAAGCGCAACCGCTTAACCACCCCGCATCAACAAAAAAGCTGCGCCTTACCGCCTAAGGCGCACGCAGACAAAATCAAAGGGTCAAAGCTAACTACTTTGACCCTTCCTGCCCTTCACACTTTTTTATGCTGGTTATAAACCACAAAACCAGAAATAAATATCAAGGCTATTAAAGTTACATAAAAATATATTTTATACTGATTATCATCATGACTATTATCGTTTGAAATGTTTAATTTAATTTCTTTTTCAATAGGATTATACTGAAGCTCATTTTTAATTTCTGAAGTATTTCCAGTTTTAACACTCTGAATTTTTAGATCATTTAAATTTCGTGGCAATATTCGTGTTAAATTTTTATTTCTATCAATATATCCAGCTACAAAAATTGAATCGCCTTTTAAAATTTTGGGCATTTCTTTAAAATTATTTTTTTGAAAATATACTCTAACTTCTGAATCGTCATCTTCAACATACACGCCCCTACCATTAACGCGATTTACAAGACCCTTAATACTGACTAATTGTTTTTTGGGTTCTTTTTCAATATCCGAAATACTCACAGGCTTAGGTTCGGATGTTTTTGATTCTTCTAAAATATTTAATTTTTTCAAATCTTGCTGGCCATCGAAATTATTTAAAACAATATTTACAGGAGGGACTAAATTTTTATCAACTTCTTTATTAATCTCAGAATCAATAATAGAAACCAATAAAGTTTCAGTATCTGAACCACCATTTGTGTCTTTCATTAATAATTTCACATTATAATTACCACCTTTAAGATATTTGTGTTTTTCTACACTATTATTACTAATAGTTCCATCACCAAAATCTAAAAAATATTCTAAATCATCCCCATCAGGATCGTAAGAACCAGAACCATCAAATAAAACACTGTGCGAATCTTTTAAATCTATATGTTTAGTCAAAATTGCTTTAGGCGATTGGTTTGCAAAAATTAAAACATTGTCTTGATTGGGAGTAATTCCCAAAGTCCACGATCTGGTGTTACTATTTATGCGACTATAAGATTGATTGGTTGACGCAACTTGAGAATACGCTAAAACATCTACTAAAACACGACCATTGGTATTTATTTCATTGGCGTACAGCTTTACTGTATCGCTTTTGTTATTTAATTGTAATTTGGTGATTTTAGAATAAACAACCAAAAATCCTTGAGACTTAATAATAGTATCCTTAAAATCTAAATTATTAATTTTATATTCTCCCGTAGTGTTGGCAAGTATCCAACCATTTAAATTTATTTCATTAGAGCCTAAATTTTTTAACTCCACAAACTCTTGTTCACTATCTGAACCAAGAGGATTGGGCAAAACTTCGTTAATTACAACCTGATAATCAGTTGCACGAACTGAACGCGATTCATTAATATTATTATCAACCAAAATAATATTTCCAGCATTAGGTGTTTTTGCGAAAGTCAATTTAAAATCTCTACGATTATGATTGGAATTTAATCCATCTTTTATTCTAGCCATAGATAAATCTTTGGGTTGCGCGTCCGCATTATCATTTATATTTCCATCGTCAAAATCACCATAAGCAACTTTATCTATAATGACTCCGTTTTTATTTTTTAAAACTATTGAATCTCCATCATTGTTTAAATAACCAGATTTAATATATATGGTTAAAAATTTATTATGACCACCGGGTTCTAAAAAGTCATATAATTGAATTTTTTCACCTGAACCGTCTTCTAAATATGACCCATTCAAACCAATTCTCTTGTCTGTAGTATTGTAAAGTTCTATCCACTCGTCCTGAGCATTGCTAGTATTGGCCATAAATTCATTAATAACAACATCTCCAACCAGGGGTTCAGCTGAAACAAGTTTGGCATTATTCTCATTAATCGAATCAGATGGTTTGACAGTAGTTGAAGTCTCGTTTT
The DNA here is from genome assembly GCA_005239895.1 of bacterium. GTDB lineage: Bacteria > Patescibacteriota > Patescibacteriia > SBBB01 > SBBB01 > SBBB01. Next base: position 42,028 of record SBBB01000022.1, read on the forward strand.
TTGCAAGCGTTGAAGATTCTGAGGTTGTACTCGGTTTATTAAAACTTAAACCACCATCCAAGTCACTAGTATTTTGCGGATTAGGTTTGTTTTGTATAAAAAAATCCAGGGAATTATTATCTGTGTCTTGAATATTATTACTAAAATATCTTTCTAAACTTTGGTGTTTTTCGGGATTGACAGCAGCTACTAGTTCTTTATCTTGCGCTGTACCAAAACCAATTTTATCAACTAAGGTTTTGCCATCATCGCTGTACAATAAAATAGTATTATCTTCAGCCACAGATGCAGTTGAAACTGAATAAAAAATATCTGGACTTTTACCAGATTTATAATTTTTATGAGCAATCAATAAATAACCCCTGGATTTAATAACCAAAGCAGCTGGAAAACTAGTAACTAAATTAGATTGTGAACCCGTTGCTGTCTTTTTAGACAGTCTCCACTGATTTAAACTAATATCCGTTCCAGTTGGATTATACAATTCTATAAATTCGTCTAAAGTGGTTTCACCATTAATTTTAATTTCAGATATTACAACCTGGCTAGGATTAGCTATAGCAACTCTATAAAACGAAAGACCCAAAACAATTAAAAATAAACCCTTTAAACCAATTGCCAAACCAATCGAACGAACATACAATTGCATACGCAGCTTTCCAGCTTTAAAAAAATTTTTAAAACCTTCTAGGTCACGATTGTTGCTTTTTAATAACATTTGATATAATTCCTTATATTAATTTATGTTTGATATTCAAAAAATACGCGCTAATTTCCCGATTTTAAACCGATCAGTTAATAATAAACAACTGATCTATTTTGATAATGCAGCCACGTCTCAACTCCCTCGCGTGGTTATAGATACTATTTCTAATTATTATACCACTTATAATTCTAATATTCATCGAGGAATTCACACTCTTAGCTCAGAATCTACAATTCAATACGAATTAGCGCGTCAAAAAGTGGCTAATTTTATTCATGCTAAATCAGCGGATGAAATAATTTTTACCCGCAATGCTACCGAAGGAATTAATTTGATTGCTCAATCTTGGCTCGCGCCCAATATAAAACCAAAAGATGAAATTATATTAACTATAATGGAGCACCATAGTAATATTGTGCCCTGGGTATTATTAAATAAAAAATACAACAAATCTTCAGGGGTTTATTTGGGAGATAAAATTAAAATTAATTTTCTTCCCCTTACTACAGACCGCGCTTTAGATATTAACAAACTTGATAAATTATTAACTAAACACCCCAAATTAGTAAGCCTTACGCATTTATCTAATGTTTTAGGAACCATAAATCCCATTCAAGAAATTATAAAAAAATGTCACGAAGCTAGCGCTCTGGTTTGTGTGGATGCCAGCCAAAGCATTGCGCATTTACCTATAAATGTACAAGATCTTGATTGTGATTTTTTAGTATTATCTGGACATAAAATGTTTGGCCCCTCGGGTATCGGAGCTATTTATGTTAAAAAACGTATTTTAGAAAAAATGATACCGTTTTTAGGAGGTGGAGAAATGGTTAAAGATGTTTCTTTAGATTATATTATGTTTAATGAACTGCCTTATAGATTTGAAGCTGGAACTCCAAATATTGCTGGCGCGATTGGATTAGGGGCGGCTATTGATTTTTTAAATAGTTTAGATCGTACAGAAATCATAAAATACGAAAACAAATTAAATAAATATTTACTAAAAAAATCTAGTGCTATAGATGCAGTTCATATTTATAGCCCTTTAAATCCTAATCTAAATGCTCCGATAATGGCTTTTAACGTCGGAGATATACATTCTCACGATTTAGCTAGTATTTTAGACAAAGAAGGTATAGCTATCCGTTCTGGACATCATTGCGCCAAACCCTTAATAACAACTTTTAAAACTAGTTCTGTGGCTCGCGCTAGTTTAACATTTTATAATACCTTCGATGAAATTGATAAATTTATTCTGGCTATTCAAAAAGCTAAACGCTTATTTCGAATCTAGTAGTTTATAAATGAAAATATGAATATTTATCGAGAAATAATTTTAGATTTATATCGGAACCCTTTAAATTTTGGAAGCATTGCTAACGCGGATGTAGTTTTATCCGAAACTAACCAATTATGCGGCGATACTTTAAATTTATTTTTTAAATTCAAAAATAATAAAATTGATTTAATTAAATTTAACGGTGAAGGTTGCGCTATTTCTATAGCCAGCGCGTCTATTCTCACTGAAATGCTAAAAAACAAATTTAAAAATGAATTATCTACTATTACGAGCCAAAATATTTTAGATGAACTTGGTATTAATCCAGGACCAACTCGTTTTAGGTGCGCAACTTTAGGACTAGAAGCTCTTAAAAAAATTATTTAATAAAATGCTCATCACTTTGAAGCCCTATCAAGTTAAATTATTCGTCTTGAGTGTCTTGCTATTACTCGTAGGGTTTATATGGCAGTTTACAAGCTCATCAAATACTAAAAATTTAAAAGTGATTTTCTTGAATGTTGAACAAGGTGATGCCACCCTTATCCAAACTCCTAAAGAAAAAACTATTTTAATAGATGGCGGGCCAAATGCTGCGATCTTAGAAAAACTTGGGCAATATTTACCGTTTCATCAAAAGAAAATTGATTTAATAATCTTAACTCACCCCCATTCTGATCATGTAACTGGCTTAATATCTGTGTTACAAAACTACCAAATAAATTTAATTTTAATGAATGGGGTTAATCATACCACGCCTGAATATATCACTTTCTTAAAATTAATTAAAAATAAAAAAATCCCGGTTAATATTGTAGAAAACGCATCTTTTATTGATCTAGAAGACAATATTAGAATGGAAATTCTATATCCTGATCGTAATTTGGCTAATTTAGACGTAAAAGACTTGAACGATGGCTCTATAGTAACCTACTTAATTGCAAAAAATATTAAATTTTTATTTATGGGCGATGCTGGCTTTGGCGTGGAAAACAGACTGATGGCATCAAACCTACTTTTACAAACCAATGTATTAAAAATTGGGCACCACGGATCTAGAGAATCTTCGTCCTCTGAATTTTTAAATTATGTTCGTCCTGAATTCGCCATTATTTCATCGGGAGCTAACAATCTATTCGGGCATCCCAGTAAAGAACTGTTAAAACGCTTAAACAATCAAAATATAAAAACCTATCGTACTGACAAACATGGAGATATTATATTCACTACCAATGGTATAAATTTACAACTTCAACTTGGAAGTCCGACTTCCAAGTAACTTACAAGTAATATTGTGTGGCTTGCAAATAAAAGCAAAAAAGATATACTATAAATTATAGTTAAAAGTAGAAAGCTAAAAGCTAGCTTTATAAGCTTAAATCATATGTCTAAATATATTGAACAATTCAATGCGTCAATTGAAAAAATATTAGGTAATCTAATTAATAAATATATAGAATTACCCAATGGATGCTTAGCAAGTATTACCGACGTGCAAGTGATCTATCCAAACAATCTTGTGAAAATAGGTTTATCTATATTCCCCAAAGAATACGAACAAACAATCTATCAAATCTTCACTAGCAAAGCGATGTTTTTAAGAAAAAAACTCAGCCAACAAATTACTCAAAAAAAATGCCCGGAAATAAAATTCTATCTAGATAAAACTGAAGAAAATATGGAAAAATTAATGTCTACTTTTGATAGGCTTACTTAAAAAAGAAAATATGATTAAAGAATTTTTCAAAATTAAAATATCGGCCAAATTAAATACTAAACTACTTAAACCCACAGATATTTTAAAAACATCTATAACTCCACCATAATACGCGCGATCAAATAAATTACTGAGGCTAGCTAATATCAATAAGGTTCCAAAAATTGCGACTTTCGTATTTTTTTTTAATAAAAACCACGCCACACCCGCCAACAATCCCACTATTATTAAAAAATTTAAAATAAAAAATGTGGTAGATGATAAACCAAAGGCATTATCGGCATTGAGTTCTAAAACAAAAAAACTACTAAAACCAAAATTAAAACCTAGAAATTTAATTAAACGATCTAGAATTAATATCCCTAAATCCAAACTAATGACCTTCCACATTTTTAAAAATTTAAAGCATTTTTAACTTGGTTTTGCAATCAATGCAAGAGCTGGAAACTGGTCGAGCTAAAAGTCTGTTAATATCAATTGGTTTATGGCAATATTTACAAACCCCATAAGACCCTGTTTCAATACTTTTCAAGGCATTGCAAACATCGTCATAAGATGATTTTAACACTTGTTCTACAGACAGATTAATATCATAAGTTTCTATTTCCGTAACAGATTCGTTTTCAACGTTGCCCAAATCTGGGTACGCAACATTATAAGTATTAGCGCCCTGAGGGTCTTTTACTGTAATTCTATCTAATTCTGCTTGAATACTATCCCTTTTAGACACTAATTTTTGTTGAATGATAGCTAAAGTCTGTTTATCCATATAATTATAAATTCTACTTGTCCTCCGGCTTGTCCACCAAAGCCTTGCCTGCCCGTCTAAGTCTTGACGAAGTTGGGGCGTCGGTGGAAGCTCCGCTCGCCGTTGCGCTCGCCGTCGCATAGCTATGGCGTAGCACGGTAGCCGCTATGGCGAAGCACGGTTAGGAGCGAAGGAGGAAATCGTAAATTAATAATACTCTATTATTCAAATTTAAGCAAGTCAAGCAACTCCTTAAATAATCAATAGGCCTTGGTTAAGCGCTGAGTCAATAAATCTATTGTTTCTTACTTTTTAAAAAACTCCATAATTTTATATCGAAGCGTTAATCCATTTTTTGAATATTATAAAAGGCATACCGCCTAGTTCTTTTATAAAATAATAATAGCATTTATATGCTGTGAACAGGCTTATATGCCTTTGTATGTGCTCTTACAATTTCTAGCATGGGTTTTGCAATATGTGCAAAGCACATACTAAAATAAGAGACTTTTGTAATCCTCTCCATCCCGATTTTTTGACAGAGAAGAAATAACCATTTTTTATTCGCTTTAATTAACAAATAACAACCATAAGCAATATTAAAGCAAATAGTGTCTCATCGGTAAGACACCGACCATAAGTCAAAAACAGTAAGATATAATAATAAATATCCTCCTTAAATAAGAATATTTGTTGTTTTTCTAATTAAAGAAAAATAACATACTTATATTATACACTAAAATAATAATATTGTCAATAGGTTTATCTAGTGGTTGTCCACAAGTTATACACAGTTTGCTTATTTTACACATAAATTTAAGTGTTGTATACTTTAAACGAAATTTATTACATTAAACAATTATTACAATAATAGTGAATTAAATGTTTAATTTACTTAAGAAAGGGGGTAAACAACAATGTACGAATTAAATGAAGAGTGTCCATGTGGATCAGGACAAAAATATGGAGCATGCTGTGGAACTGAAGAATACTGCAATTGTGGTTCAGGTGAAACAGCTGGTAAATGTTGCTTTGGCACTAGTGAAGATGAAGACACTTTTAATAAAAACTCGGACGATTCCGATGATTATAATAATAGTAATTATAATGATTCAGATGAAAATTATTAAAAAACCATTATTTATCAATAATTTTTGATTATTATTTAAACTTAATAATTCCTATAATATGCCTAATTTAGCCTCGGCTATAAAAGAAGTTCGCAAAATCAAAACTAAAACAGCTAGAAATAAGGCTTTAAAAACCAAAGCTAAAAACTTAGCTAAACAAACCTTAAAATATGTTCAATCTACACTGAGTGAGCAGAAAGAATTGGCTAAAACTACCCTCAAATCAGCTATTCAAAGCATAGATAAAGCTGCGAAACACGGTATTTTAAAGAAAAATACTGCTAATCGCAAAAAATCAGCCCTAATGCACAAGTTTAACAAATTTATCTCTGGTAAAACAGGGAAATAGACGATTTGTCAACTTGGAAGTCCGACTTCCAAGTAACTTCCACGCTAAATAATCTCTAATTTAGCTATAAACAAAGATAACCAAGATCTAAAATCAACACTTCCTTTTTTATAATCTCGATCTAATTGCAATAACTGATTATGAATAGATTCTAGCTGCGCTTTAGTAAAATTATGGCTAAATTTTAAAGCTTTTAGCATTATAAACCTAGGACGATCTATTTTTTGATAAACAATGCTTTCATCGGCTTTTATTTCTAGTAAAAGTTTAATTTGTTTACTAAATTCTGATAAAAATAAAGCATAACTGGATTTGACCTGCTGCTCTTCAACCAATTTAAGCGCCAAAACATGGTCTTTTCCTAAAATAGCATCAATTAGTTGCCAAATATTATGCTCTACAGCCTCAATATTAATTAAATTTTGGGCTTCGTCTTTGTCAAAACTGGGATTATTGTGATGATAAGCAATCAATTGATCAATTATAGTGCTTATTTTCCATAAATTATGTGAACCGCAAGCCAATAATATATCTATAAAATGATCTCCTAAAAACTTAGCCACCCCACTATCCGAACGAACTTTAAGTTCATTCTTAATCCACTGTTTCAATTCTGGCTTTTTAAAAAATGTAAATTCTTGAGTATAATCGCTTTTTTGAAGCAATAATTCAGAAATAGAATTAGTTTTAGCCTTTACTGCTGAGGTTCTTTTTTTAGAATTTTTACCATTTTCAGATTCATAAAAAATAAGCAAGGGTTCTTCAGGTGTATTAGTCGCGCGATTTAAATAATGTGTAATTTCATTTTCTAATTCAGGTTTCAGTTTTTGATTTAATAATCCTGAAATCACAACCATTCGCCTTCTAGTCATAAATGGAGCGGATAAAACGCTCTGCCTAAAAATATCTAGAGTTATTTCACCTCCCTCGAGAATCGCTAAATTAAAACCCGTGCTATCTACTTCTCGTAAAAATTTTTCCTTTAATTCATTTAATTTTTGTTTGGAACGAAAGTTGTCTTCACCCCAAAGATAAAAAATCATAAATTAAAAAATTTTACTTTTTAATTTCTGAAGGTTTGGCTTGTTTGTAAGATAAATTAATTCTACCTAAATCATCAATATTAATAACCTTAACTAAAACAGTGTCACCAATATTTAAAACATCGGTAACTTTAGCTACTCTTTTTGTATCTAATTCTGAAATATGAATTAATCCTTCTTGCTTAGGACCAATCTCAGCAAAAGCGCCAAAATCAACAATGCGCGTAATTTTTGCCATTAATAGTTCACCAACTTCAGTAACGTGCGTTAAACTTTTTACCCACTGCACAGCTTTTTCAACCATTTCTTTATTGTTAGAGCAAATAACAACTGTGCCATCGTTTTCAATATCAATCTTAACTCCAGTTTTATCAATAATTTCATTGATCATTTTTCCACCCGGACCAATTACATTACGAATAGTATCTGTATGAATTTGCAAAGTAACAATTAACGGAGCGTAAATTGATAATTCCTTGCGGGGTTCAGGGATTATATTGTACATACGCTCTAAAATTGTTAAACGAGCCTGTTTAGACTGTTGTAAGGTTTGACTAATAATTTCATCGGTTAATCCTGTGGTTTTAGTATCCATTTGAATGGAGGTAATACCATCTCTAGTTCCAATAATTTTAAAATCCATGCCGCCGGTTCCATCTTCTAAATCCTGCAAATCTGTAATTATTTTATATTCTCCGTTGGGGCCCGAAGCTAATCCCATAGCAATACCAGCTACATGTTTTTTAATGGGCACGCCCGCGTCCATCAAAGCCATAGAAGCGCAACACGCCGAACCCATAGAAGAAGATCCATTGGAACTCATTACTTCGGACACTACCCTAATAGTGTAAGGAAAAACCTTTTGGTCTGGTAACACAGCCGATAATCCTTTTTCAGCTAATTCACCATGTCCAATTTCTCTGCGACCTGGTCCACGCAAAGGCTTAGCTTCTCCAACTGAATAGGGTGGAAAATTATAGTGATGCATAAAGCGTTTTTTGCCCTGCTCTTCTATACCATCCAAAGTCTGCTCTTCTTGAGGCGAACCCAAGGTAACCACGGAAAGAATTTCAGTGTCACCACGACTAAACACAGCTGAACCGTGCGTGCGCGGTAAAATGCTCACATCCATACTTAAAGGGCGAATATCAGTCAATCCCCTATTATCTACACGCTTGGAATTGGCAAGAATATTATTACTAACTTCGTTTTCTACGATAGAGTCAAAAATTCCCGACCCATATTTTTTCAAAGCGTCCTTACAGGATTGATCTTCATCCTGCAAAACCTGTTCAAATAATTCACTTTTTAAATTACTTAAAATCTCTTGTCTAGCTACTTTATTTTTATGGGGAGTATTAAATAATTGCTCTTGCAGTTTAGGCTTCACCCAATCATAAATTTTACTTTTTATTTTTTCTTTTTCGGTTAATATGTCGGCGCTAATAGCATAATTTTTTTTAGGATACCCAATTTCTTTAGTAATAGTATTAATTAAAACCATGATTTCGGATAGATATTGTTTACCGGCTTGTAGGGCTTCCATAACAGTTTGTTCGTCAACTTCTTTAGCGCAGGCTTCTAAAGCCACCACTTTATCGGGTGTACCAGCGATAGTTATATCCAAAACGGATTTTTCTCTTTCGGTATAAACTGGATTAAAAACAAAACTTTCATCAATCTTGGCAACGCGCACTGCTCCAATTGGTCCGGTCCAGGGTATTTCGGATAGAGATAAAACCGTAAAAGCTCCAATTAAAGATGGAATATCAGGGTCATTTTCACCATCTACAGATAAAATTGTTAAAATAACCTGAATTTCAGGCGAAACCTTATTAACAAATAAAGGGCGAATAGCCCTATCAACTAAACGCGCTGATAAAATAGCTTCATCTGATGCGCGCCCTTCGCGCTTAATAAACCTAGATCCTTTAATTTTACCAGCCGCGTACAAACGTTCCTCATACTCTACTAATAAAGGTAAAAAGTTTATATTTTCTCGTATTTCTTTACTCATCACTAAAGTTGCCAAAACTACAGTATCTCCGTATTGAACTGTAGCAGACACATCCGCTTGTCGGGCAAACTGTCCAATTTCAATTGTTAATGGTTTGTTAGCAAAATTAAGGCTATATTTTTTAGAATTACTAGATTGCATAAACTATGGAATAATTGTTCGAATTACTTGCGAATTAAAAACAGTTTCTTATTTTTGCTTAAGTCTGTAAAATCATCGCAATAAAGTTTTAAATTAGCGGAGGTTGTTTCTCCAAAAGCAATAATTTCCGTAAGGTGACCATGATATTTCAAATACTCAATTAAGGGAATGTAATCTCCATCGCCGGTTACTAATACGACTACATCCAGATTAGATGTTAAAGTAATAACATCAATACAAATTCCAACATCCCAGTCGGCCTTTTTAACTCCACCTGGAAAAATTTGCAAATCTTTCATTTTAACTTCAAAACCCTGGTTACTTAAGGCCTCAAAAAATGTCTCCTCTTCTTTATTATTAGACTTAATAACATAAGCAATAGCCCTAACTAATCTGCGACCAGCCACGGCAACTTTTAAAATTTCTCCAAAATTTACCCGACTACCATATAAATTTTTTGCGGAATGATACATGTTGGCAACGTCAATAAACACACCAACTCTTTGCTCTTTGTGTTTTATCATACAATTTTAACGCTTTCTTCATCTAGATTTTTCAAAATATTTTTAGTTTTTACGGAATGTTCTTTAACGGGGTGATTAGCAATTTTAAGTTTTAGTTTTTTGCTAATATCTAAAAAACTAGTATTGTTTGTGCGTTCTAAATATTTTAAAAACCTTCTTCTTTCCCCAACTTTTTTCAATAGACCGTAACGAGAAGAAAAATCTTTTTTATGATCCTTAAGATGTTTAATTAATTCTTGAATCTCAAATGTTAAAATGGCTATTTGAACTTCCATAGAACCTGTGTCGTGCGCATGTATTCCAAACTTTTTTAAAATCTTCTCTTTTGTTTTTTTATCTAACATATTTTATTATCTTAATACTAAAAATTACTCTATAATTCAGCACTTTCTAAGTGTATCATATATTTCAATTAAAAGCAAGCCCCTGTTTGATACAACAAAATTCAAGTTTTTAACGCACTACTTTATTAATGATTTTATAGTTTGTGGCATAAAAATTTTACGATCTAATTCACCCGCCAAAACTTACGGCACTTTATCGAATTATATTACTACGCATTGTAGCAACTAATAAATATAATGATTAGAAATTATAAGTTTAGGTGGGTAAACCGCAATAAAAAACTAAAACAGGGTAATATTATATTTATTACTGTTTACTTTAATTCGTTTAACCTAATTTTTAATAATTACAGAAACTTAACTTGAAATATGTTTTTTAATTGCCCTTTGGGTTAATACTATCCATCTATGAAATATAATTCTGATGGAATTTATTATTATAGTAAAACCACTTGTGGGTAAAAAATAAAACACAAAAGCCAGTGATTCTTTGGTTATAACAACGAGGCTTAACAAACCTTGGCATTCAATAATAAAAAATAAATATACTCCCTGTTTCAGTATTAAAGATGCACCTGTTCGCTATCAAGTTGCGAATATTTAAACAAAGCTAGCATACCCTCAACATTGCTAACGAACACGTAAATCATACCTCGATAAAAGCACAATGTCAAACAACTTTGCAAGACCACGTAGCGCTTGTAATTCTATTAATAACAAAGCTATAATAGGACTTAGGAATTAGCTTGTAGCTTGTAGCTGGTAGGGCGTAATTGACAGTGTTTAATACCTAGTATTTATAGTTTAGGATTTAGGATTTAAGAATTCCTCCTTGAATTTTGAATTTTGAAAAAATTTATTCAACTAGGACTTGGAAGTTGAACCTCCAAGTCGTAAAAAGCTACCAGCTACAAGCTAAAAGCTATGTATTATATGTCTATTAAAAAACAAATTCGCAAATTTATCCCCGAGTGCGTTATTAATAATCTTTGGCATTTACCCAAAGCGGTTTTAATTGCTATACTTTTTAGCTTCCCCGGTCGTAAATTAACAGTTATTGGCGTTTGCGGTACAAAAGGTAAAACTAGCACAGCTTATTTAATAACAAAAATCCTAAATTACGCTAAATATAAAACAGCCTTATTTTCAACTGCGGCTATATATTTGGATAATAAAGAAACACCCAATCATTTAAAACTTACAACCGCGTCCGCATTGTTTTTACATAAATTTATTACTAAGGCTATTAAAACGAATACCAAATATTTAGTACTAGAAGTGTCGTCGCACGCTTTAAAACAATATCGCACGTGGGGAATTCCAATCTCTTATGTAGTTCTAACTAATCTTATGTCCGATCACTTAGAATATCATCACACCACAGCTGACTATCAAGACACCCATTTAGTTTTATTAAATAATGTCAATTTAAAACAGGCAATTTTAAATGGAGATGATCCAAATCTAGATCGGTATACAAAACTAAATTTTCCTAAAACTATATATCATAAAAATGATTCCTTGGATCAAAAATTACGAACGATTAATTTACCGCTTTTGGGTGAATTCAATTTTTATAATGCTTTAGCTGCCAGCCACTTGGCTCTAAAATTAAATATTAATTTTGAAACCATTACAAAAGCCCTAGAAAACATCAATAATATTCCCGGGCGCTTAGAATTTGTTCAAAATCAACCTTTTAAAGTAATAGTTGATTATGCTCACTCAGTTGAATCTCTAAAAACTGTGCTACCAGTTGTGAAAAAAGTAGCCGAACGTAAAATTATTGTTGTTTTTGGAGCTTGCGGAGATCGCGATCCAAATCAACGACCTAAAATGGGAGAAGTTTTATCTGCATACGCAGATATTATTATTATTACTAATGATGATCCTTTTACGGAAAACCCTGAAAATATAGCAAATATGGTTTTAAAAGGTATTAGCACTTCTAATAAATCTAACTTAGTGCAAGTTTTTAAAATTTTAGATCGTCAAGTCGCTATTGAAAAAGCCCTGTCTCTAGCTGAACCAAATGATATAGTTTTAATTTTGGGTAAAGGAGCTGAACAATGGCAGGTTTTTAAAGATAAAAAAATACCTTGGGATGACCGACAAATAACCAGGCAATTATTGCAAAAACTGAAAGTTGAAAGTAGTCAGTAATTAATAATCAGTAACAAGTAATCAACTACAAGCTACAAGCTAATTCCTAACTCCTATACCTTTGATGCTCCGGACAAAAATAAGTTGAACGTTGACTAACCTTGATGCGCTGAATAATAGCTCCATCTTTAAAACATTTTTCACCAGTCCTCTGATACACTTTCCGTATACTATAATAGTCTCCACGTGTTCCATCTGGCAATCTATAATCTTTGAAGCTTGTTCCGCGTTTTTTAATTGCTAATCGCAATACTGATTTTATAGCTCGGTGTAAATCCTGAATTTTATCCGAACTCAAATCACTACTTAAAGTTAAAGGATGGATATTAGCTGCCCACAAAATTTCATCCACGTAAATATTGCCTATTCCACTTATTAAACCTTGATCTAAAAGCAATATTTTAATAATCTTGCGGCGCTGACCAATAATATTCTCAAAATCTGAATAAGAAACTGTCAAAGCGTCTGCACCTAATTCACCATCTTTTGATTGATTCGATTTTAAACGTATTTTAGAAAATTTTCGAACATCGTGTAACCACAAATCACAGCCATCTTTAAAAAAAATTTTAAACCTAATATAAGATGAATCATTGGATTTAGGACTTAGTAATAATTTACCGCTCATTCCTAAATGAATCAAAATTGTATGCTTAGATAAAAATAAAACCACGTTCTTGCCCCAACGATCTACATTTTGCACACAACCACCTTTAGCAATTAAGGCAATTTTTTTAAAATTTCTATGATCACTAAAAATACGATCTGTATTCGTCCAAATTCTATCAATAGTTTTGGAAACAATTCTGGATTTTAAAAACCTAACAATAGTTTCAATTTCTGGCAATTCAGGCATAAAAAACACGAGCTTTTTAGCTTTTTTTACGAAGATAATCGGCAGCGACGACCAGAACTCACTTCGGTTTTTACGCTATTCGGCGTAAATGGCACATTGTACAAACTGGATTTAGGTAAAGTACCATTGTTTCTTTCTTTTAGTTCCCTAGATTTTCTAGTGGCTTCTAAATCATCTAAAATCATAAATTTACCCTGGTTTTCTCCAATCTCCGAACCAGCGCTTAGCCCAAACAACACACCAATTACAATACCAAAGGTTATACCAATCGTAATAATGGACATACTATAAAACACCCGATTAAAATTTAAACATGGTTTTAACACTTCTAAATGTTTCTTAATATGATGAATAGCCATATATTTTGGTAAATTAAATATATTAATAGTATATATTATACACTAATCTGGTAATGAAGACAATATTAATTGTCAATAAATCAGTATTTAGTTATCACCAGGTTATATTACTTGATAGTTACTTAGTAGTTTCGCTACTAAATTGTTTCAAAAAAACTAATGTTTAGGAGTTCAACTCCTAAACAGCCTTTTTAATCAAATGTAGTATTCAAATCTGGATTTACTTCTAACGGGGTTGACAATAACTACTATTTTATATACTATTTTTATACTATTTATATAGTATTTAAATAACTAAAAACCTTTTCTATGAAAGCTGTTATAACTGCGGGAGGCCGATCAACTCGCCTTAGACCCATTACAAATAATTTAAACAAACATTTAATTCCTATTGCTAATCAACCCATGATTTACTACGCCATAGAGAAAATAATACAGGCGGGCATAACAGATATTGGTATTATAGTTAACCCGGACCACAAAGATTTGTTTAATATTTTAGGTTCAGGCTCTCGATGGAGTGCTAATTTTACTTATATAGTTCAGTCTGCTCCCCTGGGATTAGCTCATGCTTTAAAAATAACTAAACAATTTACAAACAATGAACCTTTTATATTTTATTTAGGAGATAATTTAACCTCCATTGATTTAAAACCTCTAATCACTAAATTTCAAACCAACAAACTGAACAGCTTATTGGCTTTAACTAAGATTAAAGATCCTACGCGTTTTGGAGTTCCTGAAATTCATAATGATCGTATTATAAAAGTTGAAGAAAAACCACGAACTCCTAAAAGCGAATACGCTGTAACCGGAATTTATCTTTATGATAAAAATGTCTACGAAGCTTGCGATAACATTAAGCCATCTAGTCGCAATGAATTTGAAATTAGCGATATTCACACCTATTTAGCCGAACATGGCTATCAAGTTGGCTTTGAAATTATACAAGATTGGTGGAAAGATACAGGCACGTCCCATGATTTATTAGAGGGTAATCAATTCATCTTAGATAAATTTTTAGAAAATCATACTGACACGCAAATGTTAAATCTAAGTCCTAATACTATTATTCAGGGACGCGTAAAAATCTTAAGTGGCGCGCGCATGGACGGTAATGTTATTATTCGTGGACCAGTTGTGATTGGATATAACTGCAATATTTCTAATAGTTATATTGGTCCCTATACTTCCATAGGTAATTCCAGCACCATAAATAATGCTGAAATTGAAAACTCTATTCTTTTTGATCAAGTATCTATAGGTGGTCCTATAAAAATTGTAAATAGTATTATAGGCTACAATGCTCAAATTCTATCGTCCCAACACAACCTGCCATCGGGACATAAATTTATTATTGGAGAAAACAGTATTGTAGATTTTTAAATTCCGTATTTTAAACTTGAATTAATACGGGCAATACCATGGGTCGGCGTTCAGTCTGAGTAAATAACCATTTACTAATATCCAAACGAATTTGATTTTTCATATCGTTTTCAAAGGTGGGTGAAGAAAGATTACAATCTTTGAACATCCTCTTAACGCGCATACGTGTTTTTTCAATAAGCTCTTTATTTTCTTTCAAAAAAATAAATCCGCGAGATATAATATCGGGATTACCCAATAATTTCCCTGTACGAGTATCAAGTGTAACTATAATTACGAACATGCCATCTTCGGATAGCACGATCCTATCTCTTAAAACTATACTACTAACATCTCCAACTCCAATTCCATCTACCATCACATAATCCGTTGGAACCTTAAGATGACTCATAGTCATATTTTGATTAGTATCAACCGCTACAATTTGACCATTATCAGGGATAAAAATATTCTCAGGTTTAACACCGGCTGTACTGGCTAATTCAGCGTGGGCTTGCAATAAAAAACGATTGCCGTGAATGGGTATAAAATATTTAGGCTGCACTAATCTTAACATTAATTTAAGATCTTCTTGTTTAGCATGACCACCCGCGTGAACATCCATATTAGCGTAATGAATAATATGAGCTCCGTCTCTACAAAAACGATCTTTAATGGATTGAATAGAACGTTCATTTCCAGCAATTACGGAAGAAGAAAAAATAACTGTATCGCCTTTTTTAATGAATAAAAATCTATGTTCACCCATAGCCATTCGCATAAAAACAGCATATTTTTCGCCTTGAGCGCCAGTGCACACTACAATCAATCGATTGTCTGGTAAATGCTTAAATTCTTCTTCTTCTATTAAAGTTCCGGGTTTAAATTTTAAATAGCCTAATTGATGACAAATCTCAACGGTTTTAATTAAACTTCTACCTTCTAATAAAATCTTACGATTATATTTTTCAGCAATATGTATAACTTGTTGAATACGGCTTAATAAAGATGAAAAAGTTGCCACAATTACCCTGCCTTCGGCTTTGGAAATAATAGAATCCAATTCTTCTCCTACTCTTAATTCCGAGATTTGATTACCTGGTTTATCAGCCGAGGTGCTATCTGACATTAATAATAAAACCTCACTACCTCCCCATAAGGCTATTTGTCTCAAATCAGCGGGGGTATCATTAACAGGAGTAAAATCAAACTTAAAATCTCCAGTGTGCAATATAGTTCCGCAAGGTGTGGTTAAAGCCACACCAAAACTGTCCGAGATATTATGATTAACATGAAAAGTTTGAAATATAAATGATCTGCCCAACGGTAACCTAGCATCATTTTTATCTACTAATATAATATTCAATTTATCATTGCTGTTTAATGCAAATTCTTCATGTCTTTTTTGAATCAACGCCGCACTTAAAGGCGCAGTATAAATCGGAGGATTTCCTAATTTACCGATCAAATGTGGAATAGCTCCCATGTGATCATTGTGTCCATGAGTGATAATCACTCCTCTAATATTTTTTTCTTTTCCCTGTAAATATTTAATATTGGGAATAATATAATTAATACCAGGCGTGTTTTCTTCGGGAAATTGAAAACCCATATCAATTATAACAATGTCATCTTCATATTCTATAACCATCATATTTCTTCCAACTTCTTCTAAACCACCCAAGGGTATAATTTTTAATTTGTCATTAAATTCCGGTGGTAAAATAATATTTTGAAAACCGTTTTCTAAATTGGACGCTCCTTGCGAAATGTTCACGTTTCTTGGTCTACGCCCCCTAGAAGGTATATAACGGCTACTCTTTTTGTTCGACTCTGGTCTATAACCATCCGTTCTCTGCGCTGAATAATTTTCAACGTTTTTGTTACTTGATTTGTAACTTGTAATAAGATTACCCATATAAAAATAAATTAACATCCTATCGAATGACAGGAAAAAATAAATTAAATGTAAATTAAAAAAAATTATATTTGTAGGGTTTTGGTTTTGTGAACTACGTATAGGATTCATGGTGGCAAGTGTAAGACTACACTTGCCAACCAGATACAGTCCTGTATCTGGTGCCCTTGAGAGGACTCGAACCTCCACGAGATTGCTCTCATAGGCACCTGAAGCCTACGTGTCTGCCAATTTCACCACAAGGGCCTTTAATAATTACTTTAACACACGCTTAACTTTAATATACCAATTTTCTATTTCTTCCAAACGTCCAGCTAAATTAACGACATTCTTTGTTTGTATATTCTGAACCTGCGAATTCACAATATATTGGCTGAAAGAATTATATAAAAAAACAGCTGGATATTCTTTGAACAACAATTCTTGAAACGCTAAATATTTCTTTCTTTGAATTTCAAAGTTATGTTCTCCACGAGCTTCTTCTAATAATTTATCAGCTTCGGGATTATTAAATAATGCTAAATTTAAACCTGGACTCTTGCGCTCTAAGGAATGCCAATAAGGGTAGGGATCAGGATCAGCCCCCAGTTGCTCAGCATACAATAAAGCATCGTATTTGCGTGGCTCAATAACCTTATAATATATATCCTCAGTTGAATAAATATCTAATTTCACCTTTACTCCCAATTTTTCCCAATCTTCTTTTACAAACATGGCAGCTTTAACATTTTCAGGATGATCAATCGTGACCAGAGTTAATTGCAGGGACTCAACAGCATTGTTAGAATTTTTTTTCTTAAAATAACCATCTTCTTTATACCATTTATTACTTACTAATATTTCCTCTGCTTTTTGAAAATTATACAAGTCTTTACCGTCTGTATTGGTTTGCACAAGCGTGCTATCTATTTTCTCTGGTATTACGATAGGGCCTCTAGATACAACCCCGTGATTATTTAAAACCATTTTAATAATTTTATTTCTATCCACGCTTAAAGACAAACTTTGACGTACCGCCAAATTATTCAAAAGCTGATTATTTAATCCATTGAAAAAAATGGCAGTATATTTGGGTATAACTAAATCATAAGTATTAAATTTTTTAAGATTCACGTTAATAGCCTCATGTGGAGCTAGGGTTAAACTATCAATAACTCTACTACGCAAATTACCAACAGCTTCTTCGTGATTATCATAAAAAGAAAAAATAATATTTTCTAACCAAGGAGCCTTATCAAAATATTTATCATTCTTCATAAGCGTGTAAGACTTAATCATTCCGGCTTTATCTTTATCCATAGATTTAAACTGAAATGGTCCCAAACCAACAGGTTTTAAATTAAACTCTGACAAGGGATTGATAGCAGTAGAAACATCTTTTAATAAATGTTTGGGAAGAATACCAATAGTTAAATTTTCTAAAAATGGTGTAAAAGATCTAGCAATTGTTAATTCTACTGTAAAATCATCTATGGTCTTCACTTGAACATCTTTCCAGGTATTATATAACATGGGATTTAACTTTCTTAAATCTGGGTGTTGCATACTTTGGATAGTAAACAAAACATCTTCTGAACTAAACGATTTGCCATCTGGCCACACAACATCTTTTTTTAAAGATATTCTATAAACCTTACCATCTCCACTAATACTATGTTTATCAACCAAATCCGGCACAACTTTTAAATCTGAATTATACTTATATAAACCACTGAAAATTAAAGCTACTAAATCTTGATCAACTGGATTCGAATGAGAAAACAAGGGATTAATATATTGAGGAGAACCAATTACGCCTTCTTTTAAAGTGCCACCTTCTGTGCCAGCCAACACTGTACGACTGTTATTGTCCTGCCACCTATGAACCATGATAAATACCAACGAAAAAAACATAACCACACCCAAAAAGCCAATTATTCTTTTTTCTTTCTGGGATAATACATCTAACAAAAATTTAGATTGTTTCAGGGTGGGAACTTTGGGGGTACGCAAAGAACGAATCAATTTTTGATCTAAATGGTTCATTTTATTATTTTGATATTTATATTTAATTTGATGATAATTCGTTAGGTCCTGGACCTTGTGAACTACATGTTTGAATAACTCAAACAATTTGGAGAATAACACAAAAAATATTTATAAATGAAAATTTTGTAAATCGAATTATATTCCTAAAAAAGCGCGATGCATGCTTTGAAAAACTGCAAATGTTATTTTATTAGCACTAGAGACAAAGATAATCCTAAAAATATAATAGAAAATATAATGGTTAAAAAATGTAAAATTTTTTCAACTCCTCTTTTAGCACTATAAAAATTAAATGACGAGCCAAAAGCGCTCCCTAAGCCACTTCCGCGGTTTTGTAACAAAACCATTGTAATTAATAGTATAGAAACAATAATTAAAGTATACTGTATATATATTTTCATAGAAAAACAACAATATATATCATACCATATATACTAAAATCTGTCAACCCCGTTAGAGGTTATTGAGAGGTATTTTGCTTATTTTAAATTGAATTATGACTATTTCCTTGTTTATTTATTAGTATCAAGTATGAACCTCTAAACGGGGTCAACCCCGCTGTAGATTTGCAAGAGTCTAATCATAATGCACAACTATAATGACAGGCGGTGCTTTAAATTCTTGAATTTAGATGATACTAATAATTTCACTGAATATACGTTTTCCAGGCTAGAAAACACTCAACCTATTAACGATAGGTTTCTTCTCTTCTTAAACCGCAATACTTAAGAATAAGAATTACTTTTTTCTCATCAATATCATAGCGAAAACGAAACCTGCCCATACGTAAACGCCATTGCCCTTCATCCGATAGATCCACTTCCTTTAATTTCTTAATTGAATATTGACGAGTTATATTGTATGAATCTTGAGCAAGAATTTCCATCGCTTGAGAGTAGTAATCAACAAAAATCGCAGATTGTTTTTGGAGCTTGCGGGCAAGGCGATCAAAATAAGAAGTGGTAAAAACAGAAAAATCGGATATCATATTTTAAGGTGTAGCATTACTTTTTTACTTTTTTACTTTTTTAAGTTCGGACCGTAACGCCTGAGCTGGACGAATTTTACCAGCCAAATATTCTTTAGTGCTTTGTTTAATATATTTGCTAACTTCTGGATTTTGTAACTCCAAATAATCTTCAAGCTCGTCAATATCTATCAGGCCAGCTATAGGAATACCGTCTTTTTCTAAAATAAAACACTCCTTCCCAAGATGAACCCTTTTAACCAACGCCCCTAAATTAATTCTAGCCTTAGTAATGGGAATGGATTGAATTTGATAACTCATATTTTTAATTGATTAACATTAAGTAATATTAATTAATCTTAACCTAATAAATAAAATCTGTCAATGTTTCCTGTCATTCATATACAAATTATTAACCTAATCAATGCTTGGTGATCGGAGTACAAAACATTGAAAATATTTTAACAAAACGTGATGCGTTACGACTTGAATTCAGCATGACATGCACATCCTTGACATTTAGTATAAATTTGATTATGGTAATAAAGTCATATAGTCATTAAACAATTTTATAGGAGAACAAGATGGAGTTAAAGAATGTTATTAAAAAGCTAAAAAGTAGCAAACTCGACGTTCGAAGACGTGCTATTGGAAGTATTATTCTGCTAGGAAAAGAAGAAATGACACTATTAATGCCTATATTGCTAGCTACAGCGGGAAATAACAGAAGAATTAATATTATCACAATCATGCATATCTGTATTAGCGTAGGCATCATTAGATTCCACAATTAAGTGTCAAATGCGTGTGCACAGTTCAGCTTTAGCAATCTTGTCCGCACAGTAAAGCCCCGAAAGGTCATACGACATCTCGAGGCTTTACTTATAAGTGACTTAGCCACTCATGATACTAATCTTTTTATTGTGTTGGTTCAGTAGAAGTGGCAGTAGAAGTGGCAGTAGAAGTGGCAGTAGAAGTGGCAGTAGAATCAACCCCTACAGGTGCAGTCATTGAGTCTTTAGCACCCTTATTCATCATAGAATAACCTGCAAATATAATTACAACAACTACGATTACTCCTATAACCCATTTTGCGGTTTGGCTCATATATTATATTTATTAAAAATAAAATTAAAAATGTCATTCGACTTAAGTTGACACTTATGTGAAGTATACCACTCCTGACTTTGCCAGTCTAGATCGCTGAGCATATTTTATGTTTGTTCAGCATTCTCCAACTTTTTATATAAAGGATGCAAATCTCCAACTTTCATAGTTTGAAATTTTGGATATTCCCATTTTAGTTGCGAACTATCTATATTTAAAAAACCTAAAATACGATCCGAAGTAACTGGCAAAAACGGACGAACTAAAATAGCCAAGCAAATAATAACGTGACTAGCCACAGATAAATCAGCACTGGCTTGAGATGGATCGGTTTTAACCGTAAACCACGGAGCAGCTTTGTCAATATAACGATTGCCAGCCGCAGCTAAATCCAAAATTAAACGCAAACCATCGCGATAATGGCTACTTTTTATAGCTTCGCCAATTTTAATAAAACTCGCTTCAGCTAATTTTAAAAATTCCAACTGAGAAAAACTTAAGGACTGAGAAATTTCTACCCCATTTACAAAATTATTTTTTACTAAAGCTAAAACCCGATTAACATAGTTTCCAAATATGCCAATTAACTCGGTATTAGTTTTGTCATAATAATTATCCCAAGAAAAATCAGCGTCTGATGTTTCCGGGCCATTAATAACTAAATAATATCGCAAAGTTTCCGCTTCGTAATCTTTCAAAAAATCATTCACCAAAATCATGGTGTTGCGACTCTTGGAAAATTTTAGACTATTAATCGTTAAAAACTCCGAAGAAATAATATGATCGGGTAAGTGCATTTTCTCAACCCCCAAAAGCATAGCGGGCCAAATAATAGTATGAAACAAAATATTATCCTTGGCATGAACATAATAATGTTGTACAGATTCATCAGCTACCCAAAACTTTTGCCATAAATCAGGTTGACCTTGATTGAGTGACCACTCTTTACTAGCAGACAAGTAACCACATACAGCTTCAAACCAAACATAAATACGCTTATTTTCATAGCCTGGCAAAGGAATAGGTACTCCAAATTCTGTGTCGCGCGTAATGGCGCGATCACAAAGACCATTTTCTAACAAACCAATTGTAAAATTTTTAGCATTGATTCTCCAATCTTTGCTTTTATTTTTTACCAAATCTTTTAATTGATCCTGAAATGACGATAATCTTAAATAAAAATGTTTTGACAAACGCCAATTAGATTGATGGGAACAGATCTTGCAAGATGGGTTTATTAATTGTTTGGCATCTAATATATGACCACATTCATCGCACTGATCTCCTCTAGCTTTCGCAAAATGACATAAGGGACACTCACCCTCAACATAACGATCGGGTAAAAAACGTTTACACGAAGTGCAATAAGCAGACTCTTCGCTTTTAATATAAATTAAATCTTTTTTATAAAGTTCTAGAAAAATATCGCTCACAACTCGCGAATGATTATCAGTAGTGGTTGTAGTATAAATATCGTATGAAAAATAAAGCCTGTCAATTAAGGTTTTTTTAAATTCAATATGATATTTATTGGCAATTTCTATAGGACTAATGCCTTGTTTTTCAGCCTCAATCGTAATCGGTGTGCCATGACAATCACTACCGGATACAAATAGCACCTCCTGACCATTTAAACGAAAAAAACGAGCCGTAATATCCGAACCAATCAATCCCGCCACATGACCTAAATGTAAATAACCATTAGCATACGGCCAAGCAGCTGCCACAAAAATTCTAGGCAACATATAAATCAAATACGAGTTATTTCTTTTTCTTTATCTAAACCCATATTGTCTAAAGTGGTTGTATATTTATTAATGTAATCATCCAGGTGTTTTTGAATGGCATATTTTTCGTCTTCAGTAATTTCTTTACTTTTAACCGCAGCTAAAATAGAATCTTTAATGGTATTTCTAATTTGACGTAAGGCAATTTTAGAATTTTCAACTTTTTGATGCACGGTTTTAACTAATTCCTTGCGAGTTTCTTCAGTTAACAAAGGTACAATTACGCGTATATTTTTTCCATCATTAACAACCGATAAACCCAGATTAGCCGCCTGTAAAGATTTCTCAATATCTTTTAAAATACTTTTATCCCACACATCAATTAGTAGAGTGCGCGGATCTTGCAAATTTACGCTCGCTACTTCTTTAAGAGACAATTTAGAATCATAAACATTTACCACTAAGTTGTCTATTAAACCAATACTAGCTCTGCCTGTTCGTATAGACCGTAGTTTATCTTGTAAATCATCGACTAAATGATTAATTTTAGAATCGTGCTGAGTAATTAATACATGCATAGATATTATGAATAATTTAAATATATTATAATCTCTTTATTGTTCTTCTAAAAATCTTTGTACAGCCATGTATACTGTTTTGGGTTGATCAAAATTAACCCGAAGTGTTACTTTGGCGCGAGACGCAAGCAGTTTCTGAGCAAACCAATTCTCTCCACCATCCACAGATCTATTAAAGGTCGTGGCAGTTGTATAATATAATTCTTCAGGATTGTTCGGATTAACAGCAAAACTTAACAAATAATCGTTTGTTGTTTTAGATGTTAAAGTTTTTATTTCCGACCAAGTTGTGCCACCATCTTCTGAAACTACAATTCCACTTTTTAATAAAGCATAAATTTGATTAGCAGTGTTAGGGTGCAAAAACATATCTACAACCACAGGCGATTTAGATATACTACTCACATAGGGATTAAGATCAATCCAATTAACTCCCCGGTCTATGGTTTTATAAATACCGTGACCACTTACCATAACATACATCACATTGGGATCAGCGCTTGAAATCAAAATTTTGAAAATCGCGCCGTTAAATTGTTTGAAACTAGACCAACTTGCTCCACTGTCTGAGCTTATTAAAATTTCTCCCCGCCTTAGCCCCATATAAACAACAGTTGATTTCTTGGGGTCAACAGCCGTAAATAAAATTTCTTCTCCCAATTTAGAATCAAAATAAATTTGCTCCCAGCTTCGAGAACAATCTGTAGATTTAAATAATCTATTTAAAGATCCAACATAAATCACGCATTTCGCCAAAGGATCAACCGCTACAGAATTAATTGTGCCAGTTTTTAATTTTTCAACATAATTCCAACTTTGTCCCGAATCATAAGAATAATACAAGCCTTTATGGGCCGTACCTAAATACAAGGCCGAAGAATCTTGCGGATCTAAAACCATAACATTTATATTTACACTGGATAATGATTTCTTTTCGGCTGCCACACTGGAAACTAAGGCTTTTTGTTGCCAGGTTTTACCACTATCGCTAGATAAATAAAAACCACCCTTGCGTTGTCCGGCTGTGTTTGATTTTAACGTAATCGAACATCCCGATAAAATAAAGGTTGTAATAAATAATAAACTGAATAATTTTAAAATTTTCATACCCTCTTAATTAAAAATTTTCATACCCTCTTAATTAAAAACTAATTAAAATATTTTCTACAACCAAAGATGGCAATACATTTGAGTACAAGTCGCGTTTGGCTTGTTCAATTTTACGTATCAAAATACCGACTTTAAACATTGGAAAAACCTTAGCAACCCGTTCAAGTTGCTCTAGCATAAATCTATGACTAACAGCTTGATGATTATGGTTTTGTAATAATATTACATCTCTTAAAATTAATAGTAAAGTATCTAAAAATAGTTGAGTATTACTCAGGGCTTCATTAAAACCCAGACCTTTAAAACCTAACAATGAATCGCTTATTTGAAAACGATCGCTAAGCGAGGCTGTCAAGATACCAAGCATTTTAAATGAATTGTCTTTATACTGATCAAATTTTGAAGGATCACCTATATAGGGCATTATTTTAGATGGTGAACCCAGGGATAAACTAGCTATATTCAGAGCATCATCAGGTGAAAAATTGTTCTTAATTAAAAATCCATAAATTTTATCAATCGATACAGGATAAAAATTAATAACTTGAGCTCTAGAAATAACAGTCGAAGGTAAAAAGCGCAATTTAGATGTTAATAAAATAATAATTATGTAAGGATATGGCTCCTCCAAGGTTTTAAGAAAAGCATTCGAAGCTTCTAGACTTAAACTGTCCGCGTCATCTATAATTGCTACCTTATATTGACCCAAAACAGGCTTAGTTACTAAACTTAAACTTAATTCACGAATTTCATTGATAGAAATATTTTTCTTATCCTCAGCTTTAGTAAGAATCATAGTATCTAAGTTCACCCCCACCATAATTGATTCGCACAATTGACAATCATTGGCCGATCTTTGCACTGGAGGATAAACAAATATATTTTGATTTTTACAAATTAACTTCGTAGCAAAATATTTAGCAATGGTCATTTTCCCTAAGCCCCTCTGTCCATTAAAAATGTAAGTGTGGGACAATCTATCGGTTTTTAAAGAAGTATCTAAAAAGTTAAGAATTGTATCGTGTCCTATAATATGGGATTGTAACATATTTTTATGGACTTAACGATCTAACTAGGACTGCGTAATTATCTTTTTAATTAAACGTTTAGTGTGTTGAAAATCTAATACGGGTATAGTATCTATACCGGTTTTAAACACTGCAAAATCATTTCCACCCTCCCTTAAATCATCTCCAATATACACCATTTCTTTTACAGGAACAGACAAAAATTTTTCAAGTTGCTTTAGACCATAAGCTTTGTCAATGCCTTTTTTATTTATATCTATAGATGTTGTACCTCCAAACCGCACTTCAAAATCTGATAGATATTTTTCTAAAGCTGGTTTTAAAATGGGGCGAATATCAAAATTTTTTCTCCATTCCAATTTTAGATTTAGGGGGGCTTTCTGACCTAAAAGAGAAAATGTAACTTGGCTTTCACGATCTTCCATTACTTTTCCATAGGTTTTACTAGGGGCAATATAATTTATATCTTGACAAGCTTTTTTAAAGGCCTCTGAAATTCTTTTTTTTTCTTGCGTTGTTAAATCATTTTTATAAACCAACTGCCATTTATCTTTATTATATTTATACATGGTACTACCACAAACTGGAAGAATGAACATTTGGTTTAAATATTTTTTAGGACATTTAAAACAATCCAGTAATTGTTTTTTAAATTGCTGATAAGAACCACCGCCCATAACAGCTATAGTCTTTTTTTGTAACAACTCGCAAAGTAATGCACTCATTTCTTGATCTAGATTGGTTTTGCTAGCAGTTAGGGTGCTATCCAAATCAAACACTATAACTTTTTTAGAAGCAAAACCATTCATCTTACTATTAATCTGATTTATTGTATAATTATTTAATAACCAAGAGCTGGATTGAATTTTTCCACCTTCGCCAATATTGAACACAGCTTTACATCCAATGTTAGCGCATATATCAAGTTCCGGTATATTATTTTTTTGCCTATCTCCACCGTTCGCAAAAATATTAGGCTTTAATTTGATAAGCTCTTTGCATACACTCATATCTGCAGTGTTGGGTTTGTGATCTGTTAACACTACACGATCCACAACCCCCATAGATTCAATAACCTCTTTGCGTTCATTCTCAGGCATAAAAACGTATCCCTTCTTAGCAATTAACCAATTGTCATTGTTTAACAGAACCACTAATTCGTCTCCTAATTTTTTAGCATTTTGAAAAAGCCTGGTATGACCAGGGTGAATAGGGTCAAAGCCGCCACTAACAACGACCACAATTTTTTTAGTTAATAATTTATTTGACTCTCCCATATTTGTCTTCATAACGAATAATATCTTTTTCTTGCGGTTTACCAAAAGCTGCCTCTAAAATAACAGCTGCAGTAATTCCGCATATTCTATGTTTAGTATTTTTATTAATTTTTAAATATTCTCCTGGTTTTAAAATTAATTTAGCGACCGAACCATTTTGCACGCGAATCTTTCCACTTAATACAATCCAAATTTCATATCTATGTTTATGGCTTTGCAAACTTAATTGCTCGGATTTATTAATAAATAATTTTTTTAACCAATAATTTGGGTGTTTTTCTAATATTAAATATTGACCCCAGGGTCTTTTAACGAGTTTGTGATTGTTGATTCCTATGAGTTTATTTGGCATTTAGATGCTTTTAAAATATTAATAACTTTATTGATATCAATACTAGCTGCGCCTACAATCTTGTCAGCTCCACCATAATATATAAACAATTTTTTACCAATTAATACTGCTCCGCAAGGAAAAACTACATTAGAAACTATTCCTTCTTTTTCGTATAAAGCTTCAGGCTCAAAAATCGGATATTCAGTTCTGCCAATAATTATGACAGGATCACATAAATCTGTTAATACTGCTCCCACTCTATAAATACCATCTTCAGAAACACCATGATAAAGTAAAAACCAGCCTTTATTGGTTTTAATAGGTGGCGCGGCAGCTCCAACCTTTACAGAGTCCCACCATCCTTTTCTGGGAGCTATCCAGCGATATTCTTCAAGCCAAGTTGCACCATCAAAATTCAAATTGGAGTGAAAAGAAAGATCAATATCATTACCATTACGATGAATGATAATATATTTGCCTTTAATTTTCTCGGGAAACATAGCTGCGTCTTTGTTATCTAAACCTGGAGGAGTAATAAGCACGGGACGCGACCAAAACCATTGACGTTGCAAAAAATTTTTAGTAGTAATCCAGGTTAAAGCTACACGTGGAGAATCTTTCCCATTAAAAGCAGTATAAAACATATAAACTTTATTATCAATCTCCACCAGACGAGGATCTTCTGCGCCTGAATTACCTCCGGGCTGCAATTTAGCCTCAAAATTTTCAATCGGAATATAAATAGGGTCTTTAGCGCGATAATCTATGTTAACACCATCTTTACTAGTTGCATAACCAAAAACCGAAGTATTGTCTTCAGACATGGCTCTGTAAACCAAGTGCACTTTTTTATCAAGGTATACTGCCCCAGGATTAAAAGTCGCTTTTGTTTCCCAGGGGTTTTCTTTAATAGGACTAATAATAGGGTTATTGTTAGCGCGAATAAACTTAACAGATATTTTTCCTTTTTCTAACATTTGCTCCAATAACACCGGAAGTTCAATATAAGCTAAACAACAAGTCGTATCAGCTGCTCCATAATACAGATGAATAATGTCATTTTTTACAATTGCTCCTGAAGGAAAAACAATATTATTTATCAAACCATATTTTTCATAATATTCTTCGGGCGTAAATAATGGAAAGTCGGTTCTAGCTATAATTTTAAATGGATTTTTGAAATCTAAAAGTACGGCTTCTATACCAAAAAGTTTTTGAGAGGAAAAATAATCTCTAATATAAGAATAAATTAATAACCAACCATATTTTGTTTTGATAGGCGCGGCACCAATTTCCACATGATCTTGCGGTCGCCGCTGAAGATCTAAAGAGTGTTTTGATAAATCACCGTACCACTGCTGCCAACTATTGGTTAACCATAAATCAGACTCTTTATCAAATGAAGCTAGGCATATTTTTACGGGCGGTTTATCAGTGTTAACGCTTAATATTGTCCATATTTTACCATTGATCCTTTCGGGAAACATGGTCATGGCTTTGGCGTTAAAAGGAGTGATTAAATGTTTGTGTTCAATTTTTTCTAAATCTTTACTTATAGCCAAACCAACTCTAATAGTATCAGCCCTAGGCGGCCAACTACCTAAAGCTGTATAAAAAATATAATACTTATTATTAAACTGCGTAACCCTAGGATCTTCACATCCACTACTTTCCCATTCGTACTCAGGAATAATAAATCTTTTTCGATTATAAAAATTAGTTCCATTTTTACTTTCAGCTATACCAATATCAGAGACCATAAGCTTGGTTTTAGCTGTAGTATGGTAATGGGGCAAAGAAAGCGCTCGGTAAACTAAAAAAGTTTTATCACCTTTTTGAACTGGACAACCATTAAAAACAGCTTCAGCTTCCCAAGACTGCTTTCTATTGGGCACTAAAATAGGATTTTTTTTAAATCTACAAACAATCATACTATTTTGTCTTTACTTGTTTTACTCTAAGTCTTGGCTTGGCTCCTTTTACTAAAGCTTCTACAAAATTATCAAAAGGAGCGCAAGCTACGCATACATAACTATCCGAACCTCCGTAATATAAAAATAGTAATCCATCTTTTACTATCGCCCCCGAAGCATATACAATGCCAGCCTTGGATCCGTTGTTTTCATAACACGCCTCTGGTTCCAGTACTGGCTCTTCAGAGCGATACAATACTTTAGTAGGATTGTTAAGATCAAGCAACATAGCACCAACTTTATATTTACTCCAGTCATTGTCCATGGCGTGATAGAATAAAAGCCAGCCGTATTTTGTTTTTAGGGGAGGAGCGCCTGTACCTCGCAACCATTTATCCCAACCCTTCTTTTTAGAACCATTTCTTTGCGGACCGAAAGCTCGAGAACTGTAAATAAAAAATTCCTCTTTAAAATCCAGGTCGTCAACATAAGCTATTTCTATCTTGGGTACTATATTGTGTAATATAGCGTATTTACCATTTATTTTTTCAGGAAAAATAAGCCAATTTTTATGAAGCTCGTCTGGAGGCGAAATTAATTTCGGTTTTTGCCATTTCCATTTTTTCGATAAAAAATCGCTTATTTTTATGGAAGTCAACGCCACCCTCAGTCCATTATCACAGGCCGTATAAGTTACATAAAAAGTATCTTCTTTATTGACTCGCACTAAACGCGGGTCTTCCGCTCCACCAAAACTCCCTCCTGAAAAATAAGAAAAAATATTAAAAGAAGGTTGTTGATCGACTTTATGTTCATATACAGCAAAAGGAAGCCTCTCATCAATACTAAATCCATCCTCTGACATTGCATAGCCAAAACGAGAAATGCCATCCTCTCCAACGGCTCGATATAGAAAATATATTTTATTGTCCAATAAAATCACTCCGGGATTGAAGGTCTGCCAAGATTCCCAATTATTATCTGCCTGTGGAGAAATTATGGGGTTATCTAGGGATCTTGTAAACGCGGTCGCGCTAGCGCGTTTCTTAACTGCCACTTTTTTTATTATTGGTTTGATAACTTTTTTTATAACAATCCCTTTCTTTAAAGCAACTGTTTTCTTAGATTTTTTGATTTTTGATGTTTTTGATGTTTTTTTAATCATATTTAAACCGCGCGTAGTTTGACAGTTTTAGCTAACACAAATAGTATAAATAATAATGGATATTGTAATATTACGCAACCAACGGCTGATTCTATTACTTGGGAGCAAGGCAGTCAAGTAACTCCAAAGTCACCCAAGCAACTCCACCGTATAAAATTATCGCCATATAAATCAATAACCAACTTTATTCCTGAGAAAAACTCCATTTTGTTCTATACCTAGTCTGTCTAAAAGATTCTAAGTCACTTACAGAGGCTCGCTTAGCTTCTTCGGACCCATCCAGAAAATAGACGAAGTCTAGATCTTGAAGCGGAGTTCCAAATTCTTGGTCAAATTTTTTAACAAACTGAGTGGGTGAAATAATTTCTTTGCCAAGATATGGGAAAAGAGTAATGTTTATTTTGGATTTAAATGATTTATATACAAGTTCCGAACAAACCAACTCAGAATCAGTAATAAAATTGAAATTATAATCATAGGGTTTACCAAAGTGACTAGCTGCTGATAAAATTGATTTAAATTTCTCTAACTTAGATAACCTTGGTCGCAACACTCCAACGTAATCTGCTTTGGCGCTCTTCGTAAGAGGTTGAAGAACTACTCCTTCGGCTATAGCTTCAATAACATCAACTTCACCAGTTTTAAATTGATCGTAAAATTTTTCATTCGTTTTAGATAAAATACCTGTTAAATCATTAAAACCTTGAGATTTAATATATTCAATTACAGATGGATCATTAAAATATTCTTTTAATTCCTCAAGGTTTCCTAAATAAAGAGCCGCGTGAGGCCAAAATCCCGGAATCCCAACATTGCTTGTATACCAATTGCGTCTTTGTATCATTATATCTCCGGGCTCCATACTTTTTTTCATTTTCACAATTTGTGCTTCGGTAATAAAATTTTCATGCCTGACAGTTACTCGAGTGTTCCCAAGCGCGTTAGCAACATTTTTTTGAATTGGAAACCAAACCGTATAAGTTGTCTTTTTAAAAATATCAATAGTGTTTTTTGCGAATTGCTTCACAGATTTATCTTTTAAATTTTTAGTGCTTAAAGCATAATCTTTTTCAATATGCTCAAAAACATCAGTGTATTGATTGGTAAACCCTAGCTTTTCGTACTCACTGTATAAAAAGTGTAGATTACTATAGCCTGCTGTTAATCTAACTACATCATTTATATGTAGTACATTCAACTTTAATCTGTCATAAGTATTTTTAGGAATACCGTATTCAGGATAAGAATCATTAAAAAGTGTCTCAAATAATTTTTTATCAAATGTATAATCAATAAACTGAACTCCTCTGGCATAAGAAGTTACAAAAGCTGTGTATCCAACTAAAAATGCCTTAGAGTGAAGCTCTTTATCAACTAAATAATTAATTTGATAAAAATACTTATAATCGTCAACAAGTTTGCTTAGCTCCACTTGATGATCTAAATAACTAGCCCATAGTTGGATTAATTTTTCTTTTTGGTCTGGATGTAAATTATCTAACGTTTCTATTTCAAAAAGATGTTTATTCTTTTCAATATCAGACATAACTTCTTTCATGCCATTAAGATAGATTCTCAGTTTTTTGAAATCAGTGTCAACTTTTATATTTAGCTCTACTTTAGTCAAACCGAGAAAATCTGATTTACCCATGGGTGTTAAGGTGTAAACAAAATAACCGATACCAACGATAAAAATAAAGATAATTAATCTTTTTTTTGTAAAAAATTTAGGAAGTTTAAACTTTTTAAAAAACTCTTTTATTTTTGATAATTTTTTAATAATATTTTGTAGCATGTGATTTTAGGGTTTGGAGCTAAGAATAGTATACATAATAAATAATACTACATATTTCAATATCATGCTACTAATTACTAATTACCGACTACTGATTACTGATTCGAATTTCAAATTTCGAAATTACTAATTACCAATTACTAATTACTAATTACTAAATTCTGTGTTTAGCAACCTACGTGATATTTTTGTTTATCTATTTCATCAATTTTGTTTTTTTCAAATTCTATTCTTTCTAAAGCGTTTTTTAAAGCTTCGTCTGGCAAAGATTGTAAGGCTTGCAAACGTTCAGTTAAATATTCTTTAGTATTTAAAGCCGGATCGTCTAGCACTTCAGCCAATAACATATTTAATAACATTCCCACTCTGGGTCCGGGTGGTAATTTTAATTTTTTCATTATTTCACTTCCATTAATATTTAAAACTTTAACACTCAATGGGTCGCGCAAAACTTTAGCCACCAAATACCTAAAATGTCGCAATTTATAAGGTTCAGCTTTGGGAACACCCGATCCAATCCGATCAGCTTGCCTTAATTTAATTAAATCCTCAATATTATCTACTCCAACTTTAACTAACAACCTTCGAATTGAGGCCTGGGTAACTTCGCCCACATTATAATAAAACATGTGATAACGCACCAATAAGACTACTTTAGAAATAAAAGTATTATCACTTTTCCACCTCTCTAATAAACTTTTTACCATATTAGCACCCACAATATCATGGTTGTAAAAAGTGGCATTTATTCCATCTCCAGCTTTAGTCCTTGGTTTTCCTATGTCGTGCATTAAAGCTGCCAGCCTAACCTCTAAACTATAATTTTTATCACACGCATACTTAAACGAGTAAAGATTGTGTTCAAACACAGTATAAACATGATGTTTATTTTGAGTAACACCCACTCCTTCTAAAAGCTCAGGGGCTATATATTTTAATAAACCCAAATCTTTTAAAAGCTGAACACCCTTTACAGCATGATCGCTGGTCAGCACCTTAAAACATTCCGTACGAATCCTCTCTTTAGATATTTTATCTATTAAGTGAGCATTGTCCTTAATGGCTTTATAGGTTTGGTCTTCAATATCAAAATCTAATTGAGCACAAAAACGTACCGCTCTAATCATACGTAAAGCATCTTCAGAAAACCTGTCTTTAGCTTTTCCAACGGTTCTTAAAATTTTGCGCTTTAAGTCACCTTGTCCATCAAACAAATCAATTATTTGACAATCTTTTAGTTTAATAGTTTTGGGTTTTTGCGCTGAATCTATGGTAACTTTTGGTTCGGGAATACCTAGAGCTATAGCGTTGATTGTAAAGTCTCTACGACTTAAATCAGCCTCAATAGAAGATATAAACTTCACAGACTTAGGGTGTCTTAAATCAATGTAATCACTATCCGATCGATACGTTGTAATCTCTATTTTGTCAGTTGAAAACGGTATAGATTTTAAAGTTACAGTTCCGAACTTATTAGTATAAAAACTGTTGGGATATATTTTTTGCACTTCTTCGGGTAAAGCATTGGTGGCTATATCCCAATCATGAGGAACTTTACCACTTAAAATATCACGACAACATCCGCCTACAATATAGGCGGTATATCCAGACTTGCGTAAATTTAAAATAATATCAACAATATAATTAGGAATCATATAACTTTATGATAAACCGTCTGTCATTCCCTGTCTTACTTCTGTCATTCCCTGTCTTACTTCTGTCATTCCCGCGAAGGCGGGAATCCAGGAGCGCATTCAATATAACTCTTGATTCTCTACCGTGTCTGGGATGGCATTAAATAAATTAAATCATCAAATAAAATTTACAAACTTACTCTAATATCATTATATGGCTAAATCTAAAATTTTTCTATGTCTTTGTTTATCTTTTATAATGGGCGTAGCCATATATTCTTCAGGTTTACTGTCCACCCTGACTATATACATATTAACCATATTTTCATGCTGCTTGGCTGTTGTATTTTATAAACCCAAAGCTATAATTGTTTTCGGAATAATTATATTTCTATACGCGGGATTTATGTACACTCGTTTATATACTATTAATATAAGCACAAAACTTAACGCCTTGCAAGCCCAAACCTCAATTATTATAGGTACAATCAAAGAAGATCCGTTTCTAACAGATAGTTATCAAAATCTTATAGTGGAGGTGAAAAACAATCAAACCAAATATAAGGCTTTGATATATAGTCCATTTTATCCTAAATATCAATACAATGATATTTTGCAAGTCCAATGTAAGTTAATCAAATTGTCTGAACATAATCCCCAAGATATGAATCTAATTGCTCAAAATATTGTAACCCGATGTTATTATCCTAAAATTAAAACACTGGGACACTCCAAAAATAATCAACTCACAGAAAATTTAATAAAAATTAAACAAAAATTAAGTACTATAATTTCTAATCTGTTGCCTGAACCGGAATCCTATTTTTTAAACGGATTATTAGTGGGAGGACAAAGCAACTATTCCAAAACTTTGAAAGAAATTTTTAATCGCACAGGCACTAGCCACTTAGTGGCTTTATCTGGTTTAAATATTACAATTATCATTGGTATTATTTTGTACATATTTCAAGCCATGCTGGTTCACCCGCGTTATAGTTTTTATTTAATTAGTATTTTTATATTTTTATTTGTCATCATGACGGGAGCACAACCCTCAATTATCCGAGCAGCTATTATGGGCTCGGTGTTACTAGTAGCTAATAAAGTTGGCAGACTTAACAATCCAACCAATGCTTTACTAGCAACCATAGTTATTATGCTGCTTTTTAATCCCTTAATATTGCGTTGGAATTTAGGATTCCAGTTGTCGTTCTTGGCTATGATCGGAATTATTTATATTTCTCCCATCTTAAGGTATTTCTCGAATAAAATTAAACCCAAATTTACTCACACTAAAATTTATAAAATATTAAGCGAAACATTTATTATAACCATATCAGCTCAACTAAGCGCCTTACCACTCATACTTTATACTTTTAACACCTTGCCAGTCTTGGCTCTTCCGGCCAATATTTTAATTATTCCTGTCATACCAATTATTACCATCTTAGGTTTTTTAACGGGAATTATGGGTTTTATTTTTATGCCCCTAGCCAATCTATTCGCGCTGTTAGCCTTAATATTAGTAAAATATGTATTAGTAATTATTCATTACTTTGCCTCTTTAAGTTTTGCAGTGTACAACCTCAATATTAATGGTTTTATATTATCTGCTTACTATCTTGTTTTATTTATAGGATTGATATACGGAACTAATTATATGCGCAAACAAGAAAGATTAAAAACTGAAGATGCTATGGAGTTTGTTAAACTCAGATCATAAATGCCACACTATTTGTCATCCTCGGGCTTGGCCCGGGGATCCAGGTTTTTTAAGTTTATAAAGTTATCAAGTTTATAAAGTTAAATTGAACACGCTCCTAGATTCCCGCCTGCGCGGGAATGACAAAAGAATCACTAAAATGACAAAATTTACTAATATAAAAAATATTAACAGTAACGCGTTGAAACCTTAAATTTTTACTGAGAGGGTATGGATTTAACTAAACCAAAACCAATGACAAAACTAACCATTAAAACTCCGAAATGTAAGGTCCATAAATAATGATCAAATATTCCTAATATCAGTAGCGCTAAACACAGTAAGCTAACTATACTGAATTTAAATTGGAATTTAAATTTATCAATTTTTTTAAATAATAAATAAAATAACCAACACAGTAAAACCATACCAATAATTCCAATTTCAGTTAAAATTAACAAATAAATATTATGTACAGGTTGATAAACCCAGCCACTCAGGCCTGGGTACAAATTTAGCGCTACAAAAACATGTTGACCTATACCAACTCCCAATAATGGATATTTTGAAATCATATCCATGCTCCAATCAAAATACTTACCTCTTTCAACCAAGGACATATTTTCTAAAGATGTGTCTATTATCACGCGATTCATCCACGCATCTTGAAATATAAAACTTAAAATAATTACAAATATTACGCTAAAAAATAAATGTCCCCAAATACGTTTAACAAATATATTTTTATAAATAAAAAAAATGTAAGATATAAATACTATGAATGAAGCTAAAATAGCGCTACGTGAAAAAGTGAACCATAAAACACTTAAATTAATATAGTAAGCCATGATTAAAAAATAATATAAATAATTGAATTTGTTTATATATTGAGTAATTAACCAAAAACCTAAAATACAACTAAGAACCAAAAAACCACCCAGAATATTAGGGTGAGGTAGTCCTCCATATGGTCTTAATAATCTATAATCCATTCCAGCTACAACTGATGTTCCGGGTGACATAGAATCATGCCACGCTAATCCTAGCCATTTATTTTCAGAAGTAACCTGAGAAACAAACTGAAATAATGCCAACAAAGAGAAAATAGTGGCTGAAATTACTATCATTAAAGCTAAGCGCCTTCGGTCTATGCCCGAAGTGTAAAGTATCCAAATAAAAATTAGGGTTAACAAAATTCTAAACCAATAATACCAGGTAATTAGCGAGTTATTACTTACAAAAATTGAAAGGACTAATAACACTATAGTCAAAATATAAATATAACTATTTTGTTTTATGGAGGCTATAAAAGACGTAGATTGAACAGCGCCAACACGTGCCCTAATAATCATGAGGCCACCAATACCCAAAATTAACAAATCAACAATATATAAACTAACAGAAAGATATTCAATATTCCAACCACTAATATGATAATTGTGTATAATCCAACGTGTTTCTAGTGGTAATACTAAAATTAACAAATAAACTAGATATTTAATTAGCTGGGACAACGACATATATCAGAATATAATATCTGATTATAAAATATTTTGATTATAAATATATTTATTCTGTATTTTCTGTATTGACTGCATCGTCTGTACTAGCTGTATTGTCTGCGTTTTCTGCAGTTGCTGTACTGGTTGCGCTGTTCGTACTTGTAGCACTTTCTAAATCTTCTATGCTTCCCGTAGCTGATTCTCTTTTAGTAACAACGCTGGACCCAGTTTGAAACAGTTGCCTGCCTATCCAAATTACAAATAAAAAAATTGATATACCAATTACTAATTTAACAATTCTATGTAACATATTTTACAATATTAAAAAAATAAATTATTGCGACCTCTGAGCTTGGTTTTAAGCACATTAGATATATTTTAACATAAATTATTCTAATTGACGAGTGCTTTCGGTAATATGCGCACATATTACTTAAGGACTTTGACATTTTAACAATATATTATATGTTTATGTTAATGATGTTTACGGTTTCATTAATCGTAAAACAACATATAAACTAAGGAGACTAATCCATGAAAGATGATAAAAACCTGAAAAGAAAAATAGGCCTGACAGGTGCTAAAAATATCAAAACAATTTTAGTTGTCAAACAACACACCCGGTTAACTGACAATAAAACATTTAAATTGTGTGTATTGCCAGATGGAACAATATATTTTAATTATCTTTGTGGGTCAACTTCTTTACTGGTGGCAGAAATAAACAAAGAAGACCAACGTGCGTCACCCATAGACACTGCCATGAATACAATCGAACGTCTCGTCAAATCAACACATGATCCTGTGCTAGAAATTATTGAAAACATTGCGTGGGGATTAAAAGAGCCAGCTGATTACGCAAAAAAACAATGGAATGAAACGGGCGAAATTTCAGTTTTAAAAGTGAGTCATTTCGCTGGATTTAGTCCTCTTGAATTTGTTTTAGATCAACATTGTCATAGAAAAGTTTTTGAATTTTCTGAAGACGCGGAAGACTGGATTACGGATAAATATAACGAACCGTATCAATGCGTTCCAGGAGAAGTTGAAATACCTAAATATTACGTTGTGATGATATAAAACTGTTACTTGAATCACTCGGCAGTAACCTGCTGAGATTGTTTTAGGGCCTACACTACAATTCATCTCTGGTGTTTACTCCAGAGTTTTCTGAAAGTTTCGATAAAATATATAATCAACGGCGCTACCTGTGTAACATCAACAATATTGATGTTTGGTAGTGCTTTCTGGTTTTTAGAAAAAAATTTATTTAAGGGAATAGAATATCTACTTTTTTCTGGTAAAAATTCAATAGGTAGTTTTTTTATGTCATACGTTGAAATATTCATACGAATATAGCTCACTAAATCTTTCTTGACTTGCTCTATACCACCTACATTCGGCATATTGCTTAGCTCATGTTCAATATCCATCTGGGTCAATTTGCCATCTGCCAACTTCTTATTTAACCTTTCGCAAGCTTTCTGATAAACCGACATGGATTGAGCCATGGACTGTTCTAGTTTTAATGTCAGGGGTGGTAATTTTGCTAGAATTGTATCTAAGATCGGTGTAACTGACGACGATTGTTCTCTATGTTCTCTTGGCATAACATTAAGTTAGATAAATTAGTTAGCTTATAGGAATATAATAGCACATTTATTTAATAGGTCAAATTTAGTAGCACTTAGTAGCGAAACCACTAAGTTGAACTGAAATATATATTTTGTTATAATTTGAATACTATTATTTATAATTTTATTAGAAATATGAAAGGATTTATCAATTTTATTAGAGAGCAAGGTGTAGTTGGTTTGGCAGTCGGTTTTATGTTAGGAGGGGCAGTATCAAAACTCGTCTCGGCCTTAATAACAGATATTATTAATCCAATTGTGGGCGCTGCATTAGGAACTACGGAAGGTTTAAAAAACGCCGCGCTAAATATAGGTTCTGCTAAAATTTTATATGGAGACCTTGTTAGTGTTTTAATTGATTTTCTTGTAATTTCTCTAGTTGTGTATTTAGGCGTCAAATATTTAGGCCTAGATAAAGTTGACAAAAAGAAGGAATAATTTTTTGTTAAAAACAAAACTACAATACCCTAATTACTAAATACAAATTACAAACTACTCAAATTTTGAACGCTTGCCCTTCGAAGCTCATCGAGTCTGAGACTCTCAGAGTCGAACGACTTTAGGTGAAGGAGGTTAGCGAAAATTTACGGAATAAATAGCAAAATAAATAATTGTATTTAGGGTGAGTCCCGTTATGCAACAGGACAAGTATTTAGTACTTAGGGTTGCCTTCGCTCTTGCGAGCTTCGGCGGACTAAAAAAAATTTTCGCTTAATAATAAAATACAATCCCAAACTACAAAATACTAATCACTAACTACTCAAATTTTCGTGCTAACGAAAATGTTGTGGACGCTGGAAGGATCGGACTTCCGGCCTACTCGGTGTAAACGAGTCGCTCTACCACTGAGCTAAGCGTCCTTATGAAATCTAACGGGGTGAATAAACGACCGCGCTATATTACTGAGCTAAACGCGCTAAAAAGTGTGTGCCGAGTCACAGAATCGAACTGTGGACGCCATGCTCTTCAGGCATGCGCTCTACCACTGAGCTAACCCGGC
>SBBB01000027.1 GCA_005239895.1 bacterium
AGCAACTTATTTTGTTATTTCAGGTTATGGTCAAAAAGACGAAGCCATAGAAGCCTATAAAAATGGTTGTATTTTAATTGGACCCCGAGCAGATGTTCCCTTGATTATTCCTATTTTAGAAACTAAAGCTTGGGATCCCATAGAAGTACTTTTGTTGTTAATAACCCTCAATAAATTAAAAAAAATTCGTTTCTTTAAAAACGTTTTTTTTAATAGGTTTGTTTTTCTATTGTTAAAAACACCGTTTTATTTTAAAATGGGGATAGAAACTATTAGGAAGGAAGACCTTAAATCATTGTGGGTTAAGTTTCTTAAATTTAAAAAAAATATCAAATGAAAGTCAGTGTAATTTTACCAACTCGAAACAGGTCTTATATTATTTCTAAAGCTATTGAATCTGTTTTAGGTCAATCAGTTGCAGATTGGGAATTAATTATTATTGATGATGATTCTTCAGATGATACTGAGTTGATTATTTCGCAATATATCAAACAGGATTCCAGAATAGTCTATCTAAAAATGAATAAAAAAAATAATCTGCAATCTCTAATTAATTTTGGACTCCAAGCAGCTAAAGGGCAATATATAGCCAGAATTGACGATGACGATGTTTGGATAAATAAAGACAAACTTAAGAAACAAATCAACTATCTAGACAACAATCCAGAATGTAAACTAATAGGCTCTTGGGCTGTAGTTATTAATCAAGAAGATAAGGAGCTTTTTTATTACGATCTACCTTCCACTGATCAAGAAATTAGGAAACATATATTATTAAGAAATTTTTTTATTAACTCTAGTGTTGTTTTTGAAACCGAGGGTGCCCGCTTGGTTAATGGTTTTGACGAACAATTAAGTCTTAGCGGTGATTATGACATGTGGTTAAAATTAGGGAAATTAGGTAAATTATATATATGGCCAGAATATTTGACAGCCTTAAGATATGATGACAACAACCTTAGAAAGAAAAGAATTATTAGGACTAATGATTCATTACAAATCATTAGGAAATACCGCGATGCTTATCCTGGTTTTTATGTTTCTTTACTGGCCAACTATTTAAAATTAATTTATCTTTTTGTTATGAGAATTGGTGTTATTGATAAATTTTTATATAGACTTAGAGTGCAGCGCAATTTTAAGTTATAAAATACAGGCTATTATTAGGTGTTTTAATATTGCAATTATGTCTAAAAAGCAAAGAAAATATATTTTTGTGGTGGGAGGAGTTTTATCAGGCGTTGGTAAGGGAATAACCTCCGCTTCACTGGCCCTTATTTTAAAATCAACCGGACTAAAAGTAACCGTACTTAAAATTGATCCTTATATTAATGTGGATGCTGGAACCATGAATCCTATTGAACATGGCGAGGTTTTTGTAACG
The DNA here is from genome assembly GCA_005239895.1 of bacterium. Taxonomy (GTDB): domain Bacteria; phylum Patescibacteriota; class Patescibacteriia; order SBBB01; family SBBB01; genus SBBB01. Next base: position 1,385 of record SBBB01000027.1, read on the forward strand.
GATGACGGAGATGAGACAGACCAAGATATTGGTAATTATGAGCGTTTTTTAAATACAGATTTAGGAGCTATAAATTATATGACAACCGGGAGAGTTTATTCTAGTGTCATTAATAATGAGCGATCCATGAAATATGGAGGTAAATGTGTTGAAGTTGTTCCGCATATTCCCGAAGAAGTGATTAAGCGTGTTCGTTTTGCTGCTGATCATTATGACGCGGATGTAACTATTATAGAAGTGGGTGGTACGGTGGGAGAGTATCAAAATATTTTATTTTTAGAAGCTGTGCGTATAATGAAATTTAGTAATCCTTCTAGTGTTGCTACGGTATTAGTAAGTTATTTGCCTGTTCCCGAGCATCTGGGAGAAATGAAAACCAAACCCACTCAGCAAGCTGCTCGTTTACTGTATTCAGCTGGTATTAGTATGGATATGATTATAGCTAGGGGACACGCGCATTTAGATCAGCCCCGTTGTAATAAATTAGCGATTGCAACCGGAGTGCATCCGAATTATATTTTTTCAGCGCCAGATGTTAAATCTATTTATGAATTACCATTAGTTTTAGATGAACAGGGAGTGGTTCCTAAATTATTAAAGTTATTAAAATTAAGATTATATCCAAGCAAATTGGATGCTTGGAAATCTTTTGTAAAGCGTATTAAAAATAGTAAAAAAACAGCGCGTATTGCTGTGATTGGTAAATATTTTAGTACAGGCAATTATACTTTATCAGATTCATATATTTCCGTTATTGAAGCTGTGCGTCATGCTGCGTGGTATTATAACGCGCAAACAGTTTTAACTTGGTTGGATTCTGAAGTTTATGAAAAAAATCCAAACGCATTGCAAGATTTAAAAAATTACGATGGTATTATTGTTCCGGGCGGCTTTGGAACCCGTGGTATTGAAGGAATAATTCAAGCTATTAGTTTTGCTCGTAAGAATAAAATTCCATATTTAGGATTATGTTATGGTATGCAATTAGCAGTGGTAGAATTTTGTCGTAATGAGTTGGGACTAGAAGGTGCTCATACTAAAGAAATTAATAAAAAGACCAAACATCCTGTGATTGATATTAATCCTTATCAATCTAAAAATGTAAATGCTGGACGCTATGGTGGCACCATGCGTTTGGGAGCTTATCAGTGTGAATTAAAAAAGGGGAGTTTAACTGCGAAAGCTTATGGTGCATTACAGATTTCAGAAAGGCATCGTCATCGTTATGAATTTAATAATAAATATCGCGAGCAAATCGAAACGTGTGGCATGAGTATTGTAGGCGTGAACACCGAATCCAATTTAGTTGAAATTATTGAAATATCAGATCATCCGTTTTTTGTGGGTACTCAATTTCATCCGGAATTCAAATCGCGGCCTTTAAACCCGCACCCTTTATTTAGAGAATTTATTAAAAAAGCCTTAGTGTTGCGTTAATTTGTAGTACTACTTAGTCGCCTTGCCACTAAGTCGCCTTGCCACTAAGTAGATTACACAAGGTGGATATATATTATTGCCCCACCGTCACATTTTATGCTAATATACCAAGTATTAAATCATTAAATCATTGAATCATTATTTAATATGTTACAAAATGCAAAACAGGTTTTAGTAGTTTTATTTATTATAAGTGTGTTAGTTATTGGAATTGCTGGAAGAGAAACATTTGCATCTTCTCATCATCTTAAAGCATCCGAAAAAATAGTTCAAAACATGATGGAGAAGTATTCTAAAATTAATTCTTTAGAGTACTCAGGAGAATTAAAAGCGCAAACTAAGGGTCATGATGCGAGCAATTTTGTGCTTAATTTTAATGGGATGTCGGATGACAAAGATGTAAAAAATATTAAAGGGGTGTTGTCCTTGAATATTGCCGCTGATCAGGCATCTAGGGGTGAATCTGCTGATGAACCTACTAAGAAGAAATTTAATTTAGGATTAGATATAAGGTTTGTTAACAAAATAGTTTACGTAAGGCTGAATAATATCGATATTCCCTCTTTTGGTAAATCTAAAGACAAAGAAATTTCCGAGATTACTAGTCTAAAAAATCAGTGGATTAAAATTGATATTGAAGCTTTAGCAAAATCTCCAGAACTAAAAGAATTAGGTTTAGATATAAAATTTAAAGAAGCGGAAAAACAAACCGAACTATCACCAGAACGGGTTAAAAAATTAGAGGAGGTTTTTAAACAGGCAAGAATTTTTAAAGTCGTAAAAAGATTTTCTGATAAAACCATTAATAATATACCAACTTACCATTTTAAATTTGAATTTGATAAAAATGGCATAATAGAACTAATAGCTGGTATTTCAGAGGTTATGTTCGATAAAGAATCTGGAGAGGCAAAAATGGAGAGAGGAGAAATGCTTAAAGTGTATAGTAGGAATTTTCAAGATATAAAACTTCCTAAGGGAGAGATTTGGATAGGTAAAAAGGATTTATTACCGCATAAAATTTATTTTGGTGTTAGGCCCAAGGTTGCTGTAAAAAGCGAGTTATCTACTAGGTATGATTTTACTCTTTTATTTAAAAATTTTAATAAACCAGTTCAGGTTGATGTTCCAGCTAATACTAAATCACTAGAAGATATTATTGGTCCTAAACTTGCTGACGCCAGGCAAAAATCGCGCGATGCTAAACGCGTAGCTGATATGAAACAATTACAAACAGCTTTAGAGCTTTATTTTACTGAAAAAAATGATTATCCACCTACGGCTGTTATAGATGATGGTGATCCAAAAAATACTCCTTTAAAATTATCTACTGGTAATGGTTTTTCTACTGTTGCTTCAGGTACAACAAATATGGAGTTTGTTCCAGAAAATCCGCAACCCAATGGCATACCGTATGTTTATAACAGACTAAGTCCAACAGATTTCACTATAGATTTTAGTCTTGAAAAAGGTTTCGGAAATTTGTCAGCCGGACATCATGTTACCACTTCGGGTGGTATTAGGTAATATTAGTAGAAAGTCGAAGATTGCTAATTTTCTTGTCATCCCCGACCTGATCGGGGATCCAGATTATGATTAAGCGTGCACGTTCCTGGATTCCCGTTTTCACGGGAATGACAGAAAAAAACTTGTCATTCTCAAGTCCGTTCGGACATGAATGTCCTCAGGATCACGACCAGAGGATGACAAATGAGCATTAAATAAAATCACTTAGTAGCGAAACTACTAAGTGAATGTAATGTTTAATCCCCACGGCATTGAATCGTGGGGATTGTGTTTAATTATAATATTTTGATTGATAGTGTTAATCAATACTGTTGTTTGTTAGGAGTAGATTTTCTGTATAATTTAGATAGACTTAGATTTGGTCATTTCTTGTTTTGCTTTTTCATAGTCACTGAAGAATCCCCATGGATCTGCCTTAGGTCCTTTATGGCCATATCCGCATACTAAAATTACGCGGTCTCCTGCTTTGGGATTATTTTGCAATTTTTCGTCGCAGAATTCTGGTGCAACCTTGCCAGCTTTTATCTTTCGACCATCATTAAAGTGATAAAAAATATCTTTACCGCTGTCATTAATAGTTATGTATCCAAAACCCCTATCACGAAAGGTTTTAATAGTACCGACTTTCATTATAGTCTTTTTCATTGTAATCCTCCTGTTTATTATACTATCTTACTATGAATAATATATGATCTACAAAGATTAATGTCAACTTACATGAGATCTGTATATGTATGTTTGATATAACATATGCTATGTTGGTTTTAGGATCGATTTAAATCAATGCTCTTGCCAATAAATTCTATCTGTTTTATGATATAAGTAATCCTTAAATTTTAGTAAAACAAGTAATATGTTATATATTTGGACGGATTGTGTTTGTGATAGTGCCTAATCTAGGCCTATATTTGGGCTATATTTAGCCTTTATTTTAGGTTTAGTACATAAAATTAACATTATTTGCTTACAATTTAATTTTTTAATTTTTCATTTGCTAATTTAAGGGTTCATAATCATATGAACCAATTTAGTGTATTTATAATTTTATTAGAAGTTTTAGTGGGTATAGTTTGTTTTTGGGTTGGTTATTTAATACGTAAGTATAAAAATGAAAGGGATATTAATTCCGCTAGTTTGCGCTCGGAGCAAATTATTTTGGATACTAAACAACAATCACAGACTATGTTGGACGACGCTCACACCAAAGTCGAAAAACTTTTGGGTTCAGCTAAAAGTGAGTCGGATAAAATTTTGAGCGGAGCTATAAGCAAACAAAGAGAGCTGGAACAGCGCGAAAGATCGTTTAGTGATCAAATGCTTAAATTTCAAGATAGGCAACAAGAGTTATATAATAAAAATATTGTTTTAGAAAAAGAGTTGTTGGACGTTAAACAGAGCAAACTCAAACAACAAGCAGAATTAGAGAGAATTAGCGGTTTGAATCAAGAAAGCGCCAAGGCTTTACTTTTAGAAAATGTGGAGCGTCAGTGTCAGGAAGATTTATTAGGTAAGCTAAAGAAAATAGAAACTAATGCTGAAAGTGTTTTAGCGGCTAAAGCTCAAAATATTTTAATTAACGCTGTTCAAAGATGCGCCATGTCTAATGTGTCTGAAATTACTTCTACTACATTTGTTTTGCCATCGGATGAAATAAAAGGAAAGATTATTGGAAAAGAAGGCCGAAATATTAAAACCATTGAACATTTAACAGGCGTAGATTTAATCATAGACGATACTCCGGGAGTTATTATTATTTCCGGATTTAGTCCGGTGCGCAGACATATTGCTAAACGTGCTTTAGAAAAATTAGTTTCCGATGGCAGAATTCATCCGGCTCGAATTGAAGAAGTTATTGCGGAAGCTAAAAAAACTATTACCAATGAAATTATTAAAGCTGGGGAAGACGCGCTTGCTGAATTAGAAATTAGTGGCATTGATCCTAAATTAGTGCAGATTTTAGGGCGCTTAAAGTTTCGTACTAGTTATGGACAAAATGTTTTACAGCATTCCATGGAGGTTGCTTATTTAGCTAAATTGTTAGCTGAGGAATTAAAAATTGATCCTAAGGCTGCTGCCCTAGGCGGATTATTTCATGATATTGGAAAAACCGTTGATCACGATGTGCCGGGCGCTCACACGGTTTTGGGTTATGAAATTATGAAAAGATATGGTTTCCCTGAAGAGATTGCTTATATGGCCATTGCTCATCACGAAGATAGTCCCAAAACTTTATTGGGCATAGTTGTTAAAACCGCTGACTCTATTTCTGGTGGTCGTCCTGGAGCTAGGGGAGATACGCGCGAAAATTACATTCAACGTTTAACAGCTTTAGAGCAGTTGGCTGGAGAATTTTCAGGCGTGTCGCATACTTACGCTATTCAGGCTGGAAGAGAATTAAGGGTGTTTGTTACTCCGGAAGAAATTAATGATTTAGAGGCTTTTAAATTAGCGCAAGATATTGCGCGTAAAATAGAGCGCAGTTTAAAGTATCCTGGTGATATTAAAGTTACCATTATTAGAGAAACTCGCATTACGGAATACGCTCGTTAATTTTATGCTAAAAGTTATTATATTTGGTGATTTGATGGGCAAACCTAGTCGTAAAGCCCTGCGCATGATTTTACCAGATATTAAAAAAGAATATCAGCCAAATTTAATTGTTGCTAATGTTGAAAATTTAACGCACGGTTCGGGAGTGAGTCCGGAAGCACTTAAGGAAATATCAGAATGTGGTGTGAATTTTTTCACTTCTGGCAATCATGTTTGGAATCGAAAAAAGGATATTTATAATATTTTTCAAGAAAATAAAATTGATATTTTGCGCCCGGCTAATTATCCTCCTGGCGTGTCCGGAGTCGGATATAAAGTAATAAGTATTGACCAATATACTATATTAATGATAAATTTAATAGGAAGGGTTGGTATGTATCAAAGTTTTGATTGCCCTTTTCGTGCTTTAGATGCTATATTAACTGAACATAAAGGTATGAAATTCAATGCTATATTGGTTGATTTTCATGCTGAGGCTACCTCGGAAAAGGTGGCTTTGGGGCATTACGCTAGTGGAAGAGTAACAGCTGTTTACGGAACTCATACTCATGTGCCTACAGCTGATGCTCATATTTTTTCTAATGGCACAGCGTATGTTACGGACATTGGAATGGTGGGACTTAAGGATTCGGTTATTGGGGTTGATAAAGTTAATATTATTAAAACCTTTTTAACTCAAATAAAAGAAGAACATATCATACCCGATAATGGTTTAGTTACTGTTAATGCCATTTATTTAACAGTTGATCCTGCAACTGGTAAAGCTCTAGATATTCAAAGAATACAGAAAGAAGTTTTAGTGTCTTAGTTGAAGATTTTAGTAATACGGTTAAGCTGAATTTGCTTTTAATATTTTATGGGTCGAGTTTTATTTAATAAATTGAGAGGGGGTGACATATGAATAAATTAGAATTAATAGAAACAACCGCCACAGCTACGAATTTACAGAAAAAACAAGTTGAAAATGTTTTAGAAGTTATTATTGCTACAATTGTGTCAACCTTAAAATCAGGCGGAGATGTGGCTTTAACAGGATTCGGTACGTTTACAACTTCTAAAAGAGCTGCTCGTATGGGAATCAATCCCCAAAAGCCTGGAACTAAAATTCACATTGCGGCTCGTACGGTTCCAAAATTCAAGCCTGGCAAGGGTTTAAAAGAAGCTGTTAAGTAAATTCATAATTTTCATTTATTGTCCCTCATATTTATCTCGTTGTAATAATTTTATATAGAGATAAACATGAGGGACAATTTTTGTAAAAATTTTATCTGAAACACATTTGTCCAGAATTTTTTATCCAGAATGAGGTGACGGATACAAACCCTTGCTTTTATTGGTAGTATAGTATATAATATATTACTGTTGCTAATGTAATTATTTTGGGTTATATACTAAATATATGGATACTTTTAATGATTTATTAAAACAAGGGAAAAACGACTATCTTCAGGTGGGAGATGTTGTGAATGGTCAAGTTATTTCTATCAGTAAATCTGAGGTTAAATTAGATTTGGATAGATTTAATATTGGTGTTATTCGCGGCAGAGAATTGTGGGGCGCGGTAGTTGATTTTAAAAATGTGCATTGTGGAGATATGCAGAAGGTTGTGGTTTTAGATATTGATAATGAACGCGGAGAAATAGAATTAGGATGCAATGTTGATCAATACTTGCAATCTTCAGATTCTGCAGGTGCTTCAAATACGAATGGATCTAGCAGACCAGCTAGCAATGAAAAAGTTTTAGTAACCGTTACCGGAGCTAATCGTGGTGGCTTGTTAATTAAATTAAATAATTTAAGCGGATTTTTACCAGCTTCTCAACTTTCTCAAAAACATTATCCTCGCGTGGAAGCATCTAATAAAGATAAAATTTTAGAAAAATTAAATGATTTAGTTGGTAAAAAAATATATGTTCAGGTTTTGAATGTTCAAGATGACACTTTAATTGTTTCCGAAAAAAATATTGAAGATATAGAATATTTGGAGAAAGTTAAACAATATCAGATCGGTCAAATTGTAGAAGGTGAAATTTGCGCGGTAGCGGAATTTGGCGTGTTTATAAAATTTGATGGAAATATGGAAGGTTTGATTCATATTTCTGAATTAACCTGGCAAAGAGTTGACCGTTTAGAGGACATTTTTAAAGTAGGTGATAAAATTAAAGCTGCGGTTTTGAATATTGATGAGTTTAAAATATTTTTATCAGCCAAGGCTTTATTAATCGATCCCTGGGAAAATATAAATACTAAATATAATATTGGGCAGTCTGTACAAGGCAAAATAGTTAAAATTAATCCCTTTGGGTTGTTTGTTGAATTAGATCCTGAAATTCAGGGGTTGGCACACGTGTCTGAATTAGCCAATAGCAATGATATTAAGGTTGGAGATGTGCTTGATTTTACAATAATTACTATGAATCCTAAAGAGCACCGTTTAGGGCTTAGCGCTGTGTCTAAAACCAAAAACGAGAAAAAAAATGAAGAAAATAAACCCGAACAACCAGTTGAGCAATTAGTTGAGCAATCAGTTGAAGAATTAAAACTTAATAGTTAAATATTAGGTTTTTTGATACTTTCTACTTTCTACTTTTAACTTTATTATTATGTTTAAAAAATTGACTAAAGAAGCCATATTTTATATTTTTATTTTTATAGCTGTAGCTATTATATTTAGTCAGTTGAGTGCTAAAAATAGACCTGAAACTAAGGTGAGTATTATTGAATTGTTAAATGAATTGAGTGATCAAAACTTAAAAAATAAAGTTGAAAAAATTGTTATTGACGAGGATAAAGTTATTTTAGTTCCACTTGATTCTACTAGTCCTTTAAAGATTGCTGAAAAAGAGAGTCTAGACTCTTTTTCAGCTATGTTAAAAAATTATAATTTTGATTCTAAATATTTAAAACAGATTAAGGTTGAAGTTAAACGTCCTTCTAGTTTTAGTTTTTGGATGATGAACCTTCTGCCAATTTTAATACCCATTTTATTGATTGGGGCCTTGATTTATATTACGATGAGGCAGGTTCAAGGTGTTAATAGTAAAGCCTTGATGTTTGGACAAAGCGGGGCTAAAGAATTTTCTCAGGATAGTAAAAAGAAGAAAACAACTTTTCATGATGTAGCTGGATCCAAAGAAGCTAAAGACGAATTATTAGAAATTGTGGAATTTTTAAAAATTCCACAAAAATTTATAGATTTAGGCGCGCGCACACCCAAGGGAGTATTACTAATAGGAGCGCCTGGAACAGGCAAGACCTTGCTAGCCAGAGCTGTGGCTGGAGAAGCCGGGGTTCCATTTTTTCATATATCTGGTTCGGAGTTTGTAGAAATGTTTGTGGGGGTTGGGGCGAGTAGGGTTAGAGATTTATTTCGCACTGCCAAGAAAAACTCTCCCTGTATTTTATTTATTGATGAAATTGACGCGGTGGGCAGACAAAGGGGTTCAGGTTTAGGTGGTTCGCATGATGAAAGAGAGCAAACCCTGAATCAAATTTTAGTGGAAATGGACGGTTTTGATATTAATACCAATATTATTATTATGGCCGCCACTAATCGTCCGGATGTTTTAGATCCAGCGTTGCTTAGACCAGGTCGTTTTGATCGTAGAGTTACTTTAGAGTTGCCAGATATACGAGAGCGTGAAGAGATTTTAAAAATTCATGCTATTGGTAAGCCTATGGATGTGGGTGTAGTTTTAAAGAAAATAGCTGAAAGAACACCCGGATTTTCAGGCGCGGACTTGCATAATGTTTTAAATGAAGCTGCTATTTTAGCCGCTAGAGCAGATTTGAAACAGATTAACACCGCGCATATTTTACATAGTATAGAAAAAGTTATGTTAGGGGTAGAGCGAAAAAGTCATCTTATTTCCGATGCGGAAAAAAGAATTACAGCTTACCACGAAGCTGGGCATGCTTTAGTGGCTCATGAATTACCAAACACTGATCCGGTTCGAAAAATTTCTATTATTTCGCGCGGACGCATTGGTGGTTTTACTTTAAAACTTCCCACGGAAGATAGGCATTATCATAAACGTTCGGAATTATTAAATAATTTAACTGTGTTGTTAGGAGGTTATGTGGTTGAAAAAGAAATATTAGGTGAGCTTACGACCGGACCTTGCAATGATTTGAAAGAAGCTACTAAATTAGCCAGGCAAATCGTAACTACTTATGGTATGTCAGACCAATTAGGCCCCCAAACCTTTAACAATCATTCGGAGTATATATTTTTAGCTCGTGAAATTTCTGAAACCAGAGAGTATAGTGAAAAAGTAGCTGAAGCTATTGATAAAGAAATTGCCAAGTTTATTAATAATGCTCAAAAAGTAGCTAAAACTATTATTTTGAAACAAAAAAAATATTTAGATAAAATTGTTGAAGTGTTATTAGAGAAAGAGACCATAGAGCAAGATGAGTTTAACGCGATATTTGTTTAATAATAGTTAAGCATTATTTGCTTAATAATAGTTAAACATTATTTGTTTGGTTAAATTTAAATAAAAGTGTTTGTTTTTAAATTTATAATAAAGCCCCTAAAATTATGAAAAGGGTTTATTTTGTGAGGCACGGTTTAAGCAGTGGCAATGCGGATGATGTATGGCACTCCTTATATGATCCTGATCCCTTGGTAGATCAAGGCAAAGATCAGTCTTTGTTATTAGCTGAGCGCTGCGTTAAGTTGCCCATTGATGTTATTATTTCTAGCACCATAGAAAGAGCCAAAACTACAGCTGATATTGTCAGTGGTGTAATTAAAAAACCAGTTGAATTATCAGATTTATTTATTGAGCGTCGTCGACCAAGCAATCAAATAGGTTTTTTGAAGGATTCTCCGGAGTCTAGATTTATTGGCACAACTATTTTAGAAAATTTTCATATTGAAAACTATAGATTTTCCGATGAAGAAAATTTTGAAGATTTAAAAACTAGGGCTCATCAAGCCTTGTTGTTTTTGGAAAAGCGTCCCGAAGCAGATATTTTAGTAATTACGCACGATTTTTTTCTTAGAATAATATTAGCTTATGTTACTTTTGGGGACTCATTGAACGGAGATGAGTGCAGACAATTTATAAAAGTTTTTTGCATGAAAAATACTGGCCTGACAATCATGGTTTTTGACGATATTCAAAAACCAGTGGCTACAAGCGCTTGGCGGGTTTATACCTGGAATGATTTTTCGCATTTACAAATATGATTAAGTATCAAAATATAGTAGTGACAGGTGGAGCTGGTTTTATTGGGAGTCATTTTGTCAAATATATGTTGGCAAAATATCCTCACACAAAAATTATTAATGTTGACTTGTTAACTTATTGTGGGAATTTAGAAAACATTAAAGATGAATTAAATCATTCCCGTCACATATTTTATAAAGCTGATATTGGTGATTTCAATGCTATACTTAAAATTTTACAGAAACATAAGGTTGATTGTATTGTGAACCTTGCAGCTGAATCCGATAATAACAAGGCTGTTAGTACACCTATAGATTTTGTTAAAACCAATGCTTTAGGAACCAATGTTTTATTAGAAGCAGCCCGACAATACGGTAAGTTAAAAAGATTTCATCATATTTCTACCTGCGAAGTTTTCGGACATTTATTATTAGGCAGCAAGAGTAAATTTTCAGAACAATCTAGTTATAAACCTCGTACACCGTATAATGCGAGTAAGGCTTCCGGAGATTTAATTGCCAAAAGTTATTATCACACTTTTAATCTACCACTTACGATAAGTTATGCTTGTAATAATTATGGCACGCATCAATTCCCTGAAAAAATAATTCCGGTTTTTGCCATTAAAGCTTTGCGCCATGAATCTTTGCCAATTTTTAAGTCTTTTAGCAATCAAAGAGAGTGGATACATGTTTCAGATCATTGCAGCGCGATTGATACTATTTTACATAATGGAGTAGTTGGGGAGTCTTACAATATTGGCACTGGATTAGAAAAAACAATTATGGAAATCGCGGATCATGTTTTATATACTCTTAAGAAACCCAAGCATTTAAAAAAAATCGTCCCGGATCGTTTAAGTCATGATACTCGCTATCTCTTAAACGCGAATAAAATTAGAAAATTAGGGTGGAAACCAAAAGTAGAATGGTCGCACGGACTGGCTCACACCTTAGAGTGGTATAAAAATAATGAAAAGTGGTGGGGCCCTTTACTCAGTAAATCCCATGCTTTAAAGACTAAAAGTAGAAAGTAAAAAGTAGAAAGTAATATGCGTAATTTAAAAATTTATATTTTTGGAGCGGCTGGATTTTTAGGATCAAAATGCGCTGAGTATTTTCGGTCTTTAGGATATACTGTACTTGATCAAAGAGTTGATATTACAGATCGCAATGCTTTAAGAGTAGCTTTCAATTCAAGCCGTCCGGATGTGGCGATTAATTTAACCGGACCTCCTGTTTATCCAACTATTGATTGGTGCGAAGATAATCAAGCTCAAAGCGTTGATATGTTAGTATTAGCACCCATTGCTTTTACACTTACAGCCTTGGAATTCGGAATTTATCCCATTCAAATTACTTCGGGTTGCGTATATACTGGAGGACCAGAACATGAATTTACTGAAGAAGACGCTCCTAATTTTTTTGGCAGTTTGTATTCGCGTTTAAGAATAGCCGGACAAATAGCTTTAGCAGATTTGCCTGTGCTGCAAGCTAGAATTAGAATGCCTTGTTCAGTTACTTCTCATCCTCGTAATTTTTTTGATAAAATTATTTCTTATAAAAAATTAATTTCCATTCCTAATTCTTTAACTTTAGTTGAAGACTTGTGGCCAGCGTTAGATAAGTTAATTGCTTTACGACCAACGGGCATACTTAATCTTACTAACGAAGGCTATGTTGAACACTATCAAATTTTAGAAGCCTACAAAAAATATATTAATCCTGATCATACTTATGAACCTATTAGTTTAGAACAATTGCAAGGCCCAGGTGGTATTACTAAAGCTAAAAGGAGTAATTGCGTGCTATCAGTTAAAAAAGCTCAAAATATGGGTATTAATATGCCTGCTATAAACAATGAACGTTTAAAAGAAATAATGGAGAAATATAAGCTTAGTTTAAAGAATTTTAGTTAAAGGGCAATTTTGGTGATCATGAGATCGCGCTGGGCAATATTTTCTTCCATAATCAATTAGCCTATAAGTTAATTCAAACCATTCTTTTTTAGGCAGTAAAAGCATCAAGTCTTTTTCTATTTTATTAGGATCAGTGTTTTTAGTTAAACCCAATATTTTGGAGAGTCTGGTAACATGGGCGTCAACTGCAATTCCTTCCACGATTTGATAAGCATTGCCCAAAACCACATTAGCTGTTTTGCGAGCTACGCCTGGTAGGGTTATGATATTTTCCATAGTATTTGGAATTTTACCTTTAAATTTTTCCTGGACTATTTTAGCGGAGTTTAATATATTTTTAGCTTTATTTTTATAAAAACCAGTTGGTTTTATATCTTGTTCAAATTCTTTTGGGCTGGCATTTAGGTAATCATTAAATTTGGGATATTTTTTAAAGAGTTTAGCAGTAACTTCATTAACTTTTTTATCTGTGCATTGACTAGAAAGTATAACCGCGACTAAAAGTTCCCAGTGATTAGAATATTTTAAAGCCATTTTAGCTTCGGGAAATAGTTTTTTTAGTTCTTTGACGATTTTTAAAGCTTTTAGTTTTTTTTGGTTCATATTAACTAGCGTATTATATTCAGCAGAAATAGTAAATATTAATTTTTTTTTAAAGCTTGTGTTTTTTAGAAAAATGCTTTAATTTTTAAGGGTACTTTCAGTGTATTTCAGGGTCTATAGTAAAGTGGCATTACATATATTCGCTCCATTATGGGCTGTTAGTTCAGTTAGCAGAACACTCGATTCGCATTCGAGAGGTCACCGGTGCAATTCCGGTACAGTCCACTAAAATTTTTCACTGCGTTCAAAATTTTAAGTAGTTCGTAGTTTGTAATTAGGGAAATGGTAAATTATTTGATTATCACATTTCATTACGATCGTGACTAGGTGTGATGTCAATTTTATAATAATTTTATGCGTCTACAACACTCTGCGATAGCAGAGCAGTGTAGACATAGAAAATTAAGAAAGTTATTTGTTGTATATTTTCCTCTTTTTAATAAATTGTAAAACAAGTAATAAAACAGTGGTATCAAAAATAAAAAGATATAATGGATACGCGACATCTGTAAAGACAAAACTTTTTATTGTGAGCAATGATAATAATCCAGAAATACTTGCTGTTAGCCATACAAAATAAGTTTCACTTAGTGGGTCTTTATATGTTTTAATAATTGTTGGAAATCCAAAACAGAAATCTGCAACGATGGCGCAAATCAAGGCAAGTATAGGAAGATCTAAGGTTTGCCAAAGAACCAAACCAATAACACCAAGTATGAAGAACATGTAATCATAAATACTTACTGACCATACTCCAACTTTCTTTATTATTGAGTATACTGCGATTAATAAACAATTTCCTGCATTGGCAAATAGAATAGCTACGGTCCACTCACTACCTTCTGCTAGCATGGCAGAAGCGCCAAGTGTGGTAATAAATGTCCAACCAAACCAAGATAAAACATGGGGATGAGCTTTGCCTCTATGAATATCCATTATATAGGGTATTCCACCAATTAGGACAACAATTGATGAGAGTATTCCAAATATTGCTTTGATTTCCATAGTAGTACTATTTTATCGTATTTTATTTTTTTAAAAATGATGCCCAGTCAGAACGCGTTTGTTTAAATTGTTCTGACTGGGATGCGTAGGGGACATTATAACAATCAACATCTTTGATTGCACAGGTTTCTGTATGTACCAAATATAGAATACATCAGACTTAGGGTGGCTATAACTCCCGGTAAAATTATTGGCTTGTTATGCAAGTGACAACCATATGCTAGACCTATAAATACTATGGTAATAATATTAGCTAGGGTTACGTTGTAGGCGCGGTTGTTATTATTTGGCTGAAACACAAGTTCGCTTAATACTATAAATGGTATACCCCAAATTATCACATTTGTCATGTAAAACAGTTTTAGCGATACTTCATTTGTTACATCGTATAAAAATCCAAAAATTATTACGTTTATGCCCGCAAGTATGCTAACCCTTTTTTTGATGGTTCTTGTCAACCTGATTGTAGTTTGCATTTTTACCTCCCATTATGCAATCTTTAAGGTAAGGCTCTTTATGATCCTATTATCATAGATAATGCTGCACCTTAAATCATTATATAGTTTAAAATATAACTACCCAAAGGTCAATTATTTCATTAACTTAGTCGCCTTGCCACTAAGTGATAAATTCATTTTAAATTTTCCCATTCCATTCTTGGAAAAATGTATTTAGATATTCTTCCATAAATTTATGTCGATTTTTTGCCAATTTTTTAGCAGTTTTAGTATTCATTCTATCTTTCAGAAGTAAAAGTTTTTCGTAAAAATGGTTTATAGTTGAACTTTTATTTTTAAAATATTCTTTTTTTGTTTTGTGAATAGAGTGTTTTATATTTGGGTCGTACATCGGCCTGTTTTTGTGCCCGCCATAAGCAAAGGTGCGAGCTATGCCGATGGCGCCTATAGCATCAAGGCGGTCGGAGTCTTGAACAATTTGACCTTCAAGAGTTTTCATCTCGGTTTTTACACCAGCGCCCTTAAAAGACATATTAAGAATAATATCGCATACATGATCAATGGTTTTAGTTGGTACAGAATATTTTTCTCAAATTTGTTGAGCCATTTTTGGTCCAACAGTATCGTCGCCATTATAAAATTTCCAGTCAGCAATGTCGTGGAGAAGTGCTGCAAGTTCTACTATAAACATATCAGCGTGTTCTTTAGTGCCTATGTGTTTGGCCATATTCCATACTCTGACAATATGCCACCAATCGTGACCAGAGCCTTCGCCTTCAAGTATAACTTTTACCTCATCTGCTACTTTTTCAATTATTTTTTGTTGTTTGGGATTCATGGGTTTATTTGTCAAAATTTAGACCCGATAAATACCAAGAATCAAACCAAAAATTATAAACATAACTAATTTGTATCCACCTTGAATTAAAATTATAGTCCAAGTTTTTTTAGCAGGATAATTGTTCCATATATGCGCGCCAATAATAGTTGGCATAATAAACCCTATCCAGATCGATAAAGCAATTTTTAAACCAGAGACCTCTTTTTCATGAAATCCTATTATATAAGCTAGAATAAAAACTTGAAATAAAGTTAATAAGAAATCTATGACACAAAGCTTTAAACAACTTTTATCGTAAGCTTCCTTTTGATCTTTTGTAACCCCAATTGTTGCAAGCCATTTTTTACTAAACAGCAATCCATACCAAATATATCCCATAATAAGAGCTAAAATAGAACACCCTAACACTGCCCAATAATTGATTGTAATCATATATTTAATTAAATTAAATTAAGTTAAGAATCAAATGTTGATATTGTCATATTACGCCAAAATTAAAAAAGTCAAATTTAAGGCGTATCAATATATTGCTAGTGCATTAGGTAGATGTTATAATTTTTTAATGTTTAGGAGTTCAACTCCTAAACATATGATAGGGGTGGATCATGGTTATAAAAAACACATTTATGAAAGACAGGAAGAGTTAGCAAAAACAGTAGCGAGTTGGTTGTAGATTTTGAAAAAATATAACGATAATACCCGCGCAGTTGAATTTGCGCGGGTTATAGTATATTCAGGATTGATAGATATTTATGTTATATTTTTTATTCAAGCGACAGAATAATTCATCCAAAGTCTTTTCCATGTTGTCAACTCTATTGTTTAGAGAGTACACTTGTTCATATGTTTTAAATTGTTGTACAAAATCTTTGCCAGTGGCAATGATACATGCGGTAATCTTTACATAGAATTGAAACATAATCTCAGCATCTGTGATTGATGGAACATGAAACGCCAAATTATAACCTTCTTCATGGTACGGTGATCCATCCATGTAAGTTAGTGCGGGTGGATCGTAGAATGATTTCCAGATTTCGTGCATAGTACCAGTATCCCATAAAGATGGAATACGAGATGTTAAAACAGCAAAATGTTTGTTTTGATTGCGTTCGGATGTATGATAGCGAGTATAATTATATCCATCTACTCTTGTAAGTAGTTCTATTTCATAATGTGGAAATATTGGCACTTTTCCAGTGTGCTTTTCATAGTAAAGTATAGGATCCAGCCAAAGGTCTTGTTGATTTTCAGCTCGATGAAAAACGCATTCAAATGAAATGTCAAACCGATTTCCTCTTAGACATCTCGCAAAAAGTCGCATATTTGATTCAGTGTTTTTAGCCATCTTTTTCCTCCATTAGGGTTGAACAACTGTCAACCACAGGCTATCACTTTATATAGAAAATGTCAATGTATTAATTATACAAAAAAATTTTTACGTAAATATAATTATAAATTTTCTTACTCTAATTACTAAATACAAATTACTAAAAGTTTTGGATGAAGATGTGGATGAGGGAAAATTTTACTCTACCATATGTCATATGATGCATAGCTTCTTCATCTTCATCTTCATCGTGATCTTAATTTTGCGCAGTCGTGGCGAAGCAAAATTTTATGGGCCAGGTGGGACTCGAACCCACAAGCCGTGAGGCACAAGATTTTAAGTCTTGCGTGTATGCCAATTCCACCACTAGCCCTTAATACAAGATTATATTACTATTTTTTTTATATATCAATAGAGTATAGATATGATTCGAACCCAGGCTTTTAAAGAGCAACCCGGGTTCATTATAAGTGTGGTTTTTTAAGCCACTTGGATTTGTATGTTATGATACATCAATCCTAATTCTTTTATTTGGTTGCGCAGTGATTCACGCAACGCATTTTGATGCTTGGGGTCAATATTTTCATGCATTTTAATGCGAGCCTTACAAATCATTTGTCCATTTGGTTCGGTAGCTATTTTCATCCATAACACTTTAGCCACTTTTTTGGTGCGATTAAGTATGCCCAAAATTTCATCTATTAGATGCGAATCTGGTTTCTGATGAATGGCTGCGGTTTTCATTTCCAGCAGCCGATTAAGAGTTTGCTTTTCTTTGCGAAGAGCCACCATTTTATAGAGCAATGCGTCATTCTTATTGATCAGATCTTGCTTGGTGCGTTTTAGATAAGTAATATCATTCCGAATTTGTTTGGCATTACTTTGAAGCTCTTCAACTTCTTCCATATAAACCAGATAATTTTGATTTAACTTCTCCCAGATTGATTTCAGAAAGTACATACCACTCCCAACACCTAAAAATATATCTGGGAATGTGCTGTTGAAATAAACAACTAGCGTTGAACTTAGAATGGCTACTAATGAGATCAAGATGCTGTACTTCAGGTCAGTCTCATGTTCTTTTATCCATTCGCGCGTTGTATACTTTGTTAATAGATACCAGGATATTATGTTCGTACCTAGTCCTAGTATTGATACTTCTATTATCCAGTTTGTGTGAGGTAATACTGGATTTCTTTGCATTTTGCCAATTCCAGCCAGAATGATATCATTGACAATAAACATTCCAACAACAGCTGTGGCAATTAACTGAAGACCGTGTATATTTTTTTGGTCTGCATGGTTGTATAAAGCATAAATACCAGGTAATCCAGTTAGCATGTATATTCCGTTGAGACATAACGCCTTGTTATCGGTGTAAGCTCCAATTGATAACAACGTTATGCTTGTCGCACCTATGAGAATCATGAGGCATAATAACGCTATTTTTTGGTTTTTCACCTTTTGTTCCTCCTGTTAGTTAAATGTTGATTTTCTTGCTGTACATACTAATATACACTAATTTTAATAGCCTGTCAATGATTTGTACTGTACACACCATGATATTTACTCTTTAAGGATTAATAGTGTAATATAGTGTAATGTGTGTGAATGAATAAGTTTTAAACTTTTTTATGATTGTATTTGATAAATTAGTATCTCTTTGTAAAAGACGAGGGTTTATTTTTTCAGGATCTTCTATTTATGGAGGATTAGCTAATAGTTTTGATTATGGTTTTTTAGGGGTAGAATTGAAAAACAATATTAAACAAGCGTGGTGGAAAAAGTTTGTGCAAACAAGAGATGATATGATTGGTATAGATGCCGCGATATTTATGAATCCTAAAGTTTGGGAAGCTTCGGGGCATTTGCAAAATTTTACAGATCCATTGGCGGATTGTAAAAAATGTCACGAACGTTTTAGACAAGATTTAGTACCGATTGAGCACTCCACTACTTGTGGTGGTGAATTAACGGATGTGCGTAATTTTAATTTAATGTTTAAAACTACTCTGGGACCTGTGGAAGGCGAAGGTTCGGTGGTTTATTTGAGACCGGAATTGGCGCAAGCTATGTTTGTGGACTTTAAGGAGCTATACGAAACTTATCGTTTATCTGTTCCTTTTGGCGTGGCTCAAATTGGCAAGGCGTTTAGAAATGAAATTACGACAGGTAATTTTATTTTTCGCACGCGCGAATTTGATTTAGCGGAGTTTGAATATTTTGTTGAACCCGATAAATGGGAGCATTGGTTTAATTATTGGTTGAAAGAAATGGAAGACTGGATTGCAGAATTAGGTATTAAAAAAGATGAGACGTATTTACACGAAATACCCGATGGTGATCGTGCTCATTATTCTAAGCGAACCATTGATATTGAATATCAATATCCGTTTGGTATGAAAGAATTATATGGTTTAGCTTGCCGGTCGGACTTTGATTTAAAAAATCATGAGAAATATAGTGGCAAAGATTTAAAATATAAAAATTTATCCACGGGAGCTAATTTTCTTCCCTATGTGATAGAGCCAACCTTTGGAATAGATCGATCGGTTTTTGCAGTTTTAGCCAGTGCTTACTCCGAAGAAGAAGCGCCAACCACAGAAGAAGGCGAGAGTGATACGCGAGTGGTGTTAAAAATACCTAAACATTTAGCTCCTATAAAAGTGGCAATATTACCCTTATCAAAAAAACAACCATTAATAGATAGTGCTAAAGACATAGCGAGTGAATTGCGAAAACATTTCACGGTTTTGTACGACGAAACTCAATCTATTGGTCGCAGGTATAGACGTCAAGACGAAATTGGAACGCCTTATTGTATTACCATTGATTTTGAGACATCTAATGATGGCTGCATTACGGTTCGTGATAGAGATACTATGCGACAAGAACGCAAAAATATAACAGAATTAAAAGATTATCTTCAATATTTATTAAATCAAGCTTAATTCCCTAGGTTTAAAAGATAAATTGTGTTATAATGTAAAATATATAATATAATTTATCTTTATGATTGGTTTTTCTAAAAATCCCCAAGTTTATTTAGGAATAGATTTGGGACAAACAGGAATTAAATTAGTAGAATTAAACAAAGTAAATGAAAAACTTGAATTATCAACTTATGCTTTAGCTGAGTTTGATGAAAATTTTTTGCAACATACAATTAAAGGTCAAAGTAGTGCCCAGGAAGTTGCGCGAGCTGTTAAATATACATGCGTTAAAGCTAAAACCAGGGGATTAAATGTCACTTCTTCCGTGCCAGCCTGTTCGGTTTTTACAGCGATACTTACAGTGCCTAATTTAAGTTTTACGGAAATGGATATTATTATTAGAAAAGAGACTAAAAAATTGATTCATTTTTCTTTAGAGGAAGTTATTGTGAGTTGGAAAATTGTAGGCACTAATCCTAATGTACAAAATATTTTATATAGCACTGTAGAACATTTAGAGAGAGTAGAAAAACCAAAAGACGAAGCTTTAACCCAAGTAACAGTTGTATTGACCGTAGTTCCTAAAAGTATCGTAACGAGATACAAAGAAATATTTCAACTGGCAGGATTAAAATTAGTAAGCCTAGAGACTGAAACCGTGGCTTTATCTAGAGCCTTAGTTGGCACAGAACAAGTATCTATACTTATATTAGACATAGGGGCTATTACGAGTAATATTTTTGTAATTGAAAACGGAGAGCCGGTTATAAGTAGAACCATAGAAGTTGGGGGTGTAACTATGACCGAGGCTTTGAGTAAATCTCTAAATTTAGATTTTAATTATACCGAACAATTAAAATATGATGTGGGTTTAAGTGTAACTAGTGAGGATGGAAAATCAACCATGTCTAGTGTCGTAGAACCCATTATAACCAAAATTATTGATGAAATTAAATATAGTTTAAATCTATATTACAAAGAAAATGAAAATAATAAAATTGAAAAAATAATTTTAACTGGTGGTTCAGCTTTAGTTCCGGGGATTGATCAGTATATATCTCAATTAACTAGTTTATCGGTTTATGTTGGTGACCCTTGGTTTCACGTTGAGTATAACAAGGCGTTACAGGGTCTTTTATATCAGATAGCGCCTCGTATGGCCGTAACCGTAGGTTTGGCTTTAAAAAATGTAATTTGATATATGGAAGACGAAATACTTATTAAAGATACCGATGGCGTATTTAAAATTTTAAAAAACAATATTTTAACTCCCGTAGTTACTTTAGAGGGTGATGATAATAATCTTTTTTCATTAAGCACCGATGCATTGTTAAAAAAAATAATTGAACTAAAAAACACTAGATTACAGAATACTTTTTCTTATCGGTTATCTTTAATAAAAGTGATATGCGAGAGGGGCATTTTAGAAAACGTTCTCTTTAATGAAAAAAAGAATTATGGCTTAGTCGAGATAGTTGAATTTGTAAAATCATTTTTAGGAACATCTCAAAAATCTTTAGAGGGTATTCAGGAGTTATCAGAAATAGGTAAAAGAATATTTCACTACGAAATAACCAATTATGTAGATTACAATCTTGATACTAAAAAGTTTGCGTTTAATGATATAGATGTTATTGATAAGAAACAAATACAAGCTATCGAAAGTTTACCTAGTTCAGATAGAATTCAAAAAGGACTAAGCGCTAGTTTGATTTTAAAATCAGCCCTTGGCAAGACTGGTAATTTAGAAGTTTTTTTGGAGTTTATTAATAAGGGGATATTTAAAACTTTATTTAATTTCGCGACTATAAATGATTTGCAGAATAACATTAAATTGTCGGATGCTAAATTATTATTTGGATTTAGTCGTACGACTGACATTAGGGTAGATAGCAACGGTTACTTGCGGGTTTCCAATGATTGGCAAGATATAAATTTAGCCCGACTGAAGCAGTCTGGATTAAATCATGTGGCTTTTGCGAATTTAATAGCTGTGGTCTATAATATATTAGTAGGGAATAAAAAAATTGTTATGGGAGGTATAAATATTAAAGATGAAAAAGATAGAGTGGTTATTGTTTAATATTAATTTTTTTAGAATAAATGTTTTTGAGTTTATTTAGTTTTGAAAAATATAATTAAAGTATGAATCTTACTAAACAATCTTTTAATGATTTGACAAGTAGTCAGTTTCAAGATAGAGAGGTTTTTACAGCCCTGCAAGATGTTGTTTTAGATTGTGAGCGCTGGGCTCATTTAGGAGATATTTACGAGTTTTATATTATTTTAAAGCCTAAAATGAATGCTACTAAGGTTGATGGTCATTCTTTAGATATTTATTTGGAATATGAAGAATTGCTGATTAGAATGGGTTTTATTACTTTGCCGTTTCAGCCTCTTAGTGAGGTTGTAGATTTATTTACCAAACATTTATTAGTAGCTTTAAAATTCAAAATAAACCTATTTGATAAATTTATTTTAAGATTTTTACTAAAAGATATAAAGGCTGTGCGCACAGAACTTCAGGTTATTATTAAAGCCTTGGAAAGCAATTTGGAAATTATGGAGCCTGAAAACCCCACAATTCAACCCTACCCCATTAATTCCTGGATAAACGACTATAAAAATTATTTAGAGAATAATAAGGGTACAACCAATACAATTGCTCAGTTTATAGATACGTTTATTACAGCCACAGTTGACGCTGATTTTAGACAAAGAGTAAGAAGCGTTTTAAATATTTATGATTGGTTAGTAAATTACGAAGAACGTAAGCGCGCCAATACTATATCTACAGAGTTATATGTTAAAGACAATGGTGTTTCCACTACTCGTGTTATCTCTAAAGCAGCTAACACTATTGATGTTAAAAAGAGTAATGAGGTTAGTATTCCTAAAGTTGATTATGATGCAATTATTGATAAGGTTATTACAGAGTGTAATTTTAGTACGCAAGGAGAAATAATAGTAAAACGAGCTCGTAATATATGTTTAAGTTGTTTAAAAAATTTGCGAGATGTTGTAGATACTAAATTAATACTTATGCAGCCACAAACTAAAGGTGGTTTAGGTGTAACTGAAAAAATGGCCTATAAAATAATTAGTATGCTTACAGAGCATATTGATTTTGAATCCCAGATCCAAATTAAAAAGCCACTTCAAATGAAAATTTCTGTCACCCAATCATCTGATGCTGTTTTAGATCAATTAGAGTTAATGCCACCACCCCTAACTGTTATTTCAGTTGAACCAGAAGTGCCTGTTCCTCCGGTTGGTTCTACAACAACTGAAGAGAATGTGCTGGAAGAGAAACCCATATTAAATCAGAATGAGTTGGTTGTTTCTTTAGAACCAGAAATACCCAATCCAATTATTACAGAGCCCACAGAACCAGTTGAGACAAGTCAAACTACTTTAAATTCTGTTGTAAATTCAGAAGTTTCTTTAGTGCCTGAAGAAGCTGTTACTGATTCTAAACAAACCAATTCACTTTTAGATCAACTAGAATTAATGCCACCACCCCTAGCTGTTATTTCAGTTGAACCCGAAGTGCCTGTTCCTCCGGTTATTTCCACAATCACCGAAGTCAACCCACTTGAAGAAAAGCCCGTGTTAAATGAGTCAGTTATTTTTTCAGAACCAGAAATTCCAAAACAGGCTATTGTTCCAGACCCAGTAATTATTGAGACACCAACACCTGAAGCCCATCCCCTTAATGCACAACCAATTACAAATGAAGCTGTTATACCGATTAAAGAAGAAGCTGTATCTAAAGAGATCGCGACTTCAGCAGTACTGGAAACATCCAAGGATTCGTTCAAAACCAGTCATAAATCACGAGTAATGACCCCCATTGATGAGTTGAGTGTTATGGGGTTGGTTGAATTTAGGCGTTTATCTGAAAATGCTTTTCAGGCTATGGAAAAACTTTCCAATAAATTAAAGCTTTGGGGACAAGAGTCGTTTTTAAAGCGCTTAGATGGAATAACAGCCTGGAGATCATCTCCCATACATCAGATGTATCTTGCGGTATGCAAAGAAAGTTTAAATCAGAATAAAAACCCATTTGACGTTATTAAAGCCCATAATAATCCTAAAGAGTATATCACCGTTGATGAATATAGTGCTATAATATCTTTTAATATTAGTTTGAGAGTTTAAAAGTTATGATTTAAGATTTATGATTTTTTTCATTCGCGTATTAGTGAAGGCTTCCTCCTACGCTTTTAGTGGAGCTTCCACCGACGCCCCAACTTCGTCAAGACTTCGATGGGTAGGCAAGGCTTTGGTGGACAAGCCGGAGGACAAACTGGAGGATAAGATTTAAATATGCAACAATTTACTATTCCACAATTTATTGATGTAGAATCAAAAATTATAGGCGCCATGACAACGCGTCAATTTCTTATTTGTTTATCAGCTGGTGGTTTGTTGTATATTATTTATAAACTAGCTGATTTTACTTTATTTGTTTTTTTGGGTTTGATTATTATCGCGGTTTTTGGGGCCCTGGGTTTTCTGCCTATTAATGGAAGACCTATGCATTTTTTTCTTTTAAATTTTATGCAAACCCTGAAGAAACCCAAAACTAGAGTCTGGAATAAGCATATTTCTAAAACGGAACTCAAAAAAATTTTAGAGCGTAATTACCTGGCTCCAGTTGTTAGTCATATTATTCAACCTAAAGGTCAGTTACCGCAGAGTTCTTTGAGAGATTTAGCCTTAGTAGTAGATACGGGCGGGGTTTATCATGGAGATAATTTATTGGATTAAAATTATTTTTAAATTATAAGATTTTTGAAAGATATGCAATCTACACAACGTTTTTTAAATATTTCTGAAATTAGGGATAATTGTGTTATTTTAAAAGATGGTACTTTGTTGAGCGTTGTTATGGTGTCGTCAATTAATTTTGATCTAAAGGCTGAAGACGAACAAAACGCAGTGATTTCTGGTTATGTTAATTTTTTAAATAGCATTGAATATCCTTTGCAAATAGTGATACAATCTCGCAAATTGAATGTGGATGCGTATTTGCTAAAATTAGATAAGATTGTTAAGGCTCAAACCAATGAGCTTTTAAAGGCGCAAACCATAGATTATATTAAATATATTCGAAGCTTGCTGGAATTAGGTGAAATTATGACAAAACGTTTTTATGTTGTAGTTTCCTATAATGTTTTTAGTAATAAACAGAAAGGTTTTTGGACTAGAGTAATGGAAGTTTTTCACGCTGACGTGGTTATAAATTTAAGCGACAAGGTGTTCAAAGAGCGTAGTGAAGCCTTAAGTTTACGTACTAATCAGGTTAAAGCCGGCTTAACTAGTTTAGGTTTACAGTGTGTGGTTTTAGATACGCAAGGTTTAATAGAATTATATTATTACACTTATAATTTAGAATCATCTGAAATAGGACAGACTTTAAAGATTGATAAATTAAATGTAGAGAGTGTTTAATACTATTATGTTTAATTTTTTTAAGAAAAAAGCTAATCCATCTGAGGAATTATCAAAAACCAAAGTAGATAAAGCAGATATTAAGTCTAGTGTTATAACCTCCGAAGTATTAGTCGAAGAATTTGTTTATCGTAAGGGTATTACTTCTATTAGAGATTTAATTTCTCCAGCTGCGATGGAAATAAAACCTAGGTATATTAAGCTGGGCAATAAGTTTGTGACGACTGTGTTTGTTATTACTTATCCACGTTATATTAATGTTGGGTGGTTTAGGCCTATTATTAATTTAAATGCTACCATAGATATATCTATGTTTTTTTATCCAGTTGAAGCCGGTATTATTTTAAAACAATTAAGAGATAAGGTTGGTGTATTAGAAGCTCAACTGTCCTCGGATCATGACAAGGGTGCTCCACGCGACCCGTTGCGCGAAACAGCCTTGAGAGATATTGAAAAATTACGAGATGATTTAACCCAAGGTGTTGAAAAATTTTTTCAATTTGGACTTTATGTAACAGTTTATACTAACACGGAAGAGGAGTTGATTAAAATGGTAAATCTTTTAGAGTCATTATTTAATTCCAAATTAGTTATTATAAAACAAGGATTATATCAGGCGGAACAAGGTTTTATGTCAACCTTGCCGTTATCTAGCGATGAGTTACAACTCTCATCTAACATGAATAGTTCTCCGATTGCGTCTTCTTTTCCTTTTATGTCTTCGGAATTAACATCTGATAATGGGGTGTTGTATGGTATAAATCGCCATAATAATAGTTTAATTTTATTTGATCGTTTTTCTTTGCAGAATGCTAATTTTGCGGTTTTTGCGACTAGTGGAGCTGGTAAAAGTTATACTATTAAATTAGAAGTTTTAAGACAGTTAATGATGGGTGTGGATGTCATTATTATTGATCCTGAAAAAGAGTATGGTCAATTATCAGCTGCTGTAGGTGGCACCTATATTAATATTTCACTAAATTCCGAAAGTAAGATTAACCCATTTGATTTGCCCCGGGGAGCTAAAGACGTAAAAACTAGTGATGTTATACGCAGCGCGGTTATTACTGTTAAAGGACTACTGCGTTTGATGTTGGGGAGTTTTACAACCGAGGAGGATTCTTTGATGGATCGCGCCATTATTGAAACTTATGCTAAAAAAGATATTACGCCCGATGCGGACTTGTCACTCGTAGAACCTCCCATCTTGCAAGACTTGCAAAGTATATTAGAAGGTATGGATGGTGGCGCGAATTTAGTGTTAAGATTAAAAAAGTACACGGAAGGCACTTTTTCGGGATTCTTAAATAATCCCACCAATGTGGAAATTAATAATCAACTAGTGATATTTAGCGTCCGTGATTTGGAGGACGAATTGAGACCTTTAGCTATTTATACCGTAGTTAATTATATTTGGAATGTTGTGAGATCAAGTTTAAAGAAAAGAATATTAGTAATTGACGAAGCGTGGTGGTTGATGCAACACGAAGATAGCGCTAAGTTTGTTTTTGCTTTAGTAAAAAGATGCCGAAAATATTATTTAGGAGTTACGACTATTACGCAGGACGTGAATGATTTTTTGACTTCAATTTATGGAAAAGCCATTTTGAATAATTCCGCTATTCAAATGTTATTAAAACAATCGCCATCTTCTATTGACTTAATTCAAAAAACTTTTTTATTAACTCAAGGTGAACGATATTTATTGCTTGAATCTGGCGTAGGTGAGGGTATTTTTTTTGCTGGGAATAAACACGCGGCGATTAAGGTTGTGGCATCTTATGTGGAAGACCAGATTATAACTTCTGATCCGCGTCAATTATTAGAAATAGAAGAAGCCAAGAAAGCCCTGGAAGAGTCTCAAGAAAAATAGTTTATTTAATTAATCGTTATTATGTCTAGTTTCACTAAAAAAATATTGATTTTGGTGGTTGTGATTTTAATAGGAGTTGGTTTATGGGCATTCTGGACGTTTTTTTCTGAACCCTCAACATTAGAAATTTCAAATAATACAACCGTAGATCAGCCTATAAAAAAAATTATCAAACCAATCCCAACTTCCAAGCCAGAAGCAGTTGTTAAAAAAGAAGTTAAAAAAGTTAGTCCGGAAGAGATTTTACAAACCAACCTAGTTAAAGTAGCTAGTGATTTTGTAGAACGATTTGGTAGTTATTCCAATCATAATTCTTATGAAAATATTAAAGATTTGCAATTTGCAATGACTGAAAGTATGTGGAACAACGTTCAACCCAAGCCAAGTATTAAATCTACTCCCAAATATAGTGGCATGACCACCAAAGTTATTACAAGCAATATAATTAAATCTGATAACACTTTAGCCAAGGTAGATATCGCTACCCAGAGGCAAGAATTTAAAGAGGGTTCTGCGCAACCTAGAGTTTTTTATCAAAATGTTTTAGTAACTTTAGTAAAAGATAATACTTCGTGGAAGATTGATAATATCGAATGGAAATAATAAAAAATTTAAAATCCTTAATTTGTGCAGGCTCAAAATTAGTTTTAGATTGTTTATTCCCACTCAAATGTTTAAGTTGCTATAAAGAAGGTAGTTGGGTGTGTTCAGAGTGCTTGCCAAAATTAAAAATTAATAATTTTCAATATTGTATTATTTGCGAAGGTCGTAATTTAGATGGCAGGGTTTGCATGGCTTGCGCTGAAAAATCTTATTTAAATGGATTACTAGTGGTATTTGATTATAAACATTATTTGGTTAAAAAGTTGATTACTACTTTTAAATATCAAAAAGCTCACCAATTAAAATATTTTTTAAGTGATTATTTAGTTGATTTATTGCACACAGTTTTTATACTAAACTTAGATTTAGAAAAACAAGATGATATGGTCGTAACTTTTGTGCCTTTGCACAAAAAGCGTTTAATTGAAAGGGGATTTGATCAAGCAAATCTACTGTCTGAAATCTTAGCCCAGCAGTTGAATTTAAATTTTACTCAATTATTAGTTCGCACGAGATATACCATACCTCAAGTAAAGTTAAGCATAGATGAACGTTTAAACAATTTACAGGGGGCGTTTAAAGTTCAAGATGCTCGCCAGAGTATTTTTAATAAAAAAGTAATTTTAGTGGATGATGTTGTTACCACTGGATCTACAATGCAAGAATGCGCTCGAGTTTTAAAATTAGCTGGAGCGGCTGAAGTGTGGGGAATAGCTATTGCTAAAGGGTAGTATTTTATAAATTAATGTTATGATATTAGTGTAATATAATTGTAAATTTTTATTTGTAAGAAACCTGCGCGATCGCGACAGTTTCTTACATTTTTTTTATTTGATTTAGTATTTTTTAAAGAAAGAGAATAAAGAAAGAGAATGTGAGTGTGGGGGTGACGAGATTTCGTTGGTCGTACCCCCGATCATAATTTGTGTCAATGACTTATTGCCACTTAAGTACTTTCGCTGCCACACGGAAGCTGTAACTATGTTGTTGTACACGGGTCTTGCGTAGGGTTATCATGTCCTTGCGTAGAGTTGTTTCTTCTTCTCTTTTTTGGGTTGCGGGGTAGAAGAAATTTACAGGCACGGAAATTACGCGATGACCATTGGCTATTGCTATTATAGATGCATAGATTTGAACATGCTTATCGAGCGCGTCAAATTGGGTTGGATTGCAAGCTGCAAAATATTGAGCCATTTTACAGCTAAGCGCTACAGCTCCAAAGGGTATATCAAACCCCTTTTTTCCGGTTGCCTGCGAGAAAGCTGCGTTTGTTTCTTTTTCGGCCGTAACCTGAAAGTCTGGATAACTTGACCAACTTTCCTCAGTTCGTTTTGGCATTACAATATCAGCCTGGCCTTGCTCAATTGGGGCGATTATACTTGGTATCAGGCGAACCAGATCTACTTTCTCTGGTTCCATGGCAACCAGAACGTCAGACTCATTAAATCTGTCAACGCATATACCAAACAATTCCCGTTTTTGTTCGCCAAAGGTTTTGGCGGATGAGTTATGAACATCAGCGCCAATTCTTCTAAAAGATCTAGATATTTCAGGATTGGGGGATTTGTCTACTATCAATACATCGTATCCGAGAGCAATAGCGTTGCCAATGGTTTGGCACGCTAAATGATATCGAATTGCTTCCTGGCTTTTATACAAGCTCGTCATAACTATCTTTATACTCATTGTGATCCTCCTGGTTTTTACTTGCGTTTCCTTGACGCGAATAACTGACTCTTATGAGCAGCGCACTAGACATCTATCTGACTATTGGCAGGATTTAGCCATCCAATGCGCTGCTCACTACAATATCCAAACAATATTTATAAATTTACAAAGAACCTATATAATTAAGCCAAAATAATTTGGATTAAGTAAATTTTAACTTAATCACCATAGCACAAAATAAGAAAAAAGTCAAGAAGTGGTGGTGTCAACACACATGACAGTTTTTTGCAAGAATAAGCATAACTTAATTCATCCGCCAAGATTTAATAAGTAAATTGTAGGAGGGTGAATTTAGGAGGATAAATCCACTACAACTAAATACAAGTTTAAGCGGGTAAATTAGACAAAATTAGGTATATATTTTATAATATACTAGTAATTTTTAGTACAATTTTTAGTTAAAATATAATTTATGACTCTACATAATTTAGTTAAAAAAAGATCTTACTTATTTTGGTCCACCAAAAATTATAAGGGGCTTTCTAAAGAAGCGGTTTTAGAAGGAGTTTTAAATTATGGAACCATGAAAGATGTGCAAGAGGTTTTCTCTATTTTAGGCATGAACAATGCGGCTAATATTTTTTATAAACAAATAAAAAATAAACGTAACAATTATCGCCCCGAAATAAAGAATTATTTTAAATTATATTTTAAAAAATATACACCCCGTTAGAAGCTGTCGTTACATTTTAGAATATCAACATGCAAATTATACACAAAAAAATTAAACATATTATACCTTCAGCATCTAATGGGATGCATCCCGAAGTGTTAACTAAAAAACAAATTGAGCTATTGCCGCTGATTAAATTATTTTCTAGTAATTTTGGTTTAGTTGGAGGTACGGCGATTGCTTTACAAATAGGTCACAGAGGATCATTAGATTTTGATCTTTTTACTAATAAAAGATTTGATAATTTATCAATAAGGGAAAAGATTTTAAAATATGGAAAAATAGAAAAAGTTTTGGTTGATCATAAAGACGAGTATACTGTTTTGATAAAAGGAACAAAAATAACATTTCTTTATTATCCTTTTCAGCTGGCATTTTCTAAAAATTTTAACAATATTATAAAAATGGCTGATCTTTTAACAATAGCAGCTATGAAAGCTTACGCTCTTGGTCGTCGAGCAAAGTGGAAAGATTATGTGGATCTTTATTTTATTTTAAGTATTTATAGTATGGATAAAATTATTCAAAAAGCTGATAAAATATTTGGCTCTGAATTTGATCAAAAATTGTTTAAGGTTCAGTTGAGTTATTTTAAAGATATTGATTATTCCGAAAAAATAATTTATAGGGACAAATTTCAAACTAGTGATAATACCATTAAAAAAGGATTGTTAGATTTTATTTTTAAGTAAACCAATAAAATTAATTAATAAAGTTTTAATACAACGAGGTTAATAAGTTTAGGTGGGTAAATTAGACAAAAACAGGTATATATTTTATAATATACTAGTAATTTTTAGCACAATTTTTAGTTAAAATATAATGTATTATACATGCTTAGAACACATACTTGTGGTGAATTAAGGTTAAAAAACGTCAATACGGTTGTTACTTTGTCTGGATGGGTATCCAGTATTCGTAACCACGGAGGTTTAATTTTTATGGATTTGCGCGATCATTATGGTATTACGCAAATAGTTTTTGATCCTCAAAAAAATACTTCTAATATTAATTCTATAGTTGAAGAAATTGGTTTAGAGTGGGTTGTTAAAATTACAGGTAAAATTATAGCCAGACAATCCGATGTTGTTAATTCAAAAATATCCACGGGTGAAATTGAAATCTTAGCCCAAGAAATAGAAGTTTTAAGTAAGTCAATAATATTGCCATTTGAAATTAGTGATAAGACCGATGCTGTAAATGAAAATTTGCGGTTGAAGTATAGATACCTGGATTTGCGACGCTCAAAGTTGCAAAACATTTTAAGTATTCGAGATAAATATATTCAACATATTCGTAATTACTTTCATGCTAATGGTTTTATGGAAGTTCAAACTCCAATTTTAGCTAATTCTTCTCCGGAAGGCGCGCGGGATTTTTTAGTGCCCTCTCGTTTATATCCTGGAAAATTTTACGCCCTACCTCAAGCTCCGCAACAATTTAAACAACTTTTAATGGTGGGTGGTATAGATAAATATTTTCAAATTGCGCCATGTTTTCGCGATGAAGATCCTCGCCTGGATCGTCATTATGGAGAGTTTTATCAATTGGACATGGAAATGAGTTTTGTGGAGCAAGAAGATGTTTTTGCTATAATGGAACCACTTATGAAAGAATTGATAGAAAAATTTAGTTCTAAAAAAATTTGTAATCTATTGCCCAATGGTAATTTTCAGAGACTAACTTGGAAAGAAGCCATGGAAAAATATGGTTCTGATAAGCCCGACCTGCGTTTTGGTTTAGAAATTATTAAAATAGATGATTTGGTTGAAAATTCTGGTTTTGCAGTATTTGATAAGGTTTTAAAAAACAAAGGAGTTGTGCATGCTCTTAAAATAGATGGGGGGGCTAAGTTCACGCGTTCTGAATTGGATAATTTTGAAGTCTTAGCCAAGAAAAACGGAGCAGGCGGGTTAGCGTATCTTACTTTAAATAATGATGCGTTGGTTTCACCTTTAATTAAATTTTTAGGCGAACAAAAGTTGCGAGAAATTGCAACTAAGGTTAAGGCCCAAAACGGAGATGTAGTTTTTTTTGCAGCTGATGATTTTGTAAAAGTATGTAGTATTTTAGGCGCAGTGAGGAGTCAGGCTGCTAATCTTTTGGGATTGAAAGATAATGCTAGGGTGGCCTTGGTGTGGATTGTTGATTTTCCCATGTATAGTTATTCGGAGATTGAAACTGACAAAATTGATTTTTCTCATAATCCATTTTGTATGCCCCAGGGAGGACTTAAGGCTCTTCAAGAAAAGTCACCTTTAGAAATTTTGGCTTATCAATATGATTTAGTGTTTAATGGTTTTGAAATTTCTAGCGGGGCTATACGCAATCACGATCCCGAAATAATGTACGAAGCTTTTAAAATAGCTGGATACACTCGAGAGCAGGTTGATAATAAATTTAGATCTATGATTACTGCTTTTACTTACGGAGCTCCACCTCACGGAGGTAATGCGCCAGGCATAGATCGTATTTTAATGTTATTAAACGATGTCGATTCAATACGCGATATTTATGCGTTTCCTAAAGATGGTCAGGGTAAAGACTTAATGTCTAATGCGCCGAGTTCCGTTGAACCCAATCAGTTGAAAGACCTTCATTTGCGTTTGGTAGACTAATTTTGGCAATAATCCTAAATTATTTAAAAAATATGCAACTGCTTTCTCAGATTACAAGTTTACTGTTTATTAATCCTCAACCCTTAAGTATTAAAGCCCTAGCTAAAATATTAGAAGTTTCTTCGCAGGAGGTAGAGGAGGCTTTAGTTGAGCTTATAAAGAAATACAATACTGATAAAACTTTGGGTCTTCAAATTTTAAGACAAGAAGACAAGGTGCAAATGGTCACAGCCGCAGACAACTCCAAAATTATTAGTAAATTTATTAATGAAGAGTTAAGCGGTGATTTAACTTTACCGCAACTTGAAACCCTGGCGATTATTGCTTATCGAGGCCCGCTTCCTAAATTAGATATAGACACTATTAGAGGCGTTAATTGCAGTATTATCTTAAGAAATTTAATAGTGCGCGGTTTAATTGAAGAAAGTATAAACTCTAAAAAAAATGAAAGTTTCTATACTATTACTTTAGATTTTTTAAGGTTATTAGGAATTAGTAGTATTAAAGAACTTCCGGAATATGAAAGATTAAATACTTTAACTATATGATTGATACTTTATTAAATTATTTAGGCACTACGAGTGAGCACACGATTTATTTCTTGGCATTTGTTGTGGCATTTGTGGAGTCATTGCCAGTTATTGGTATTGTTTTTCCAGGAATAATAGTGGTTGTATTTTTAGGGTTTTTAGCTAGTAATGGTAACGATATTAGTTTTTGGATGATTGCTTTTTTTGTAAATTTCGGGTTTATCGTTGGCGAGTGTATTAGTTATATTATAGGTAGATATAATTTGCATCATATATTATTAAGCCATTTTAGTTTGTTTAATACAGAGCGTTTAGATAGTTGTAGACAGTTTTTTAAAAAACATGGCGGAAAAAGTATATTGGTTGGACGCTTTGTCGGTGTGGTAAGACCATTTATTTCTTTAACTGCTGGATTAAGTTATATGCCAATTTGGAGATTTTTATTTTATACCGTTGTTAGTACGTTTTTATGGTCAATATTATATTTGATTATTGGTTATACAGTTGGTATTAATACTTATCTTTTAAATAATCTTACAACGGTTTTCTCTGTTATTGCGCTAGTGTGCGTTGTTTCAGGGTTGTTTTGTTATTATGTTATGCGTAGTAAATATTGGTGTGAATATATAGTTAATTTACAACGGATCTGTAAGAAATGTTTTGTCAATAAATATTTTTTTATTAGTTTTATTTTGGGGGTGCTGTCTATTTCTTGGACTATGTTAAAAATCAATGGTTTGTTAGTTGATGTTGATACTGATTTATTATTTTTAGCACGTTCGTTACATAACGAAACATTGACTTTATTAATTATAATCATTACAGAGTTGGGATCATTTAAGATTGGCGTCCTGGTAATGTTAATTTTGTCTGGATATTTATATCTTAAACATAAATCTTTGGTATCCATAATTTATACCAACGTATTTTTTATAGTAATGTGCTTGTTAAACTCATTTATTAAGATATTTTTTGATATTTCTCGGCCTCCTCTTGAGAATCGGTTGGTTTCAGCTATTAGTTATTCATTTCCATCTGGTCACGCTTTGGTTTCAATGGTTGTATATGGTTTGATGGCTTATTTTTTAATTCATAGTTTAGAAAATGGATATTTAAAAATATTTGTTTTAAGTATATTTTCTGTATTAATTTTATTAATTGGTTTTAGTAGAGTATATTTGCAAGTGCATTGGCCATCGGATATTATAGGTGGGTATTTATTAGGCGCTACGGGTTTATACTTCTTCTGGGGCGTATTACGCAAATTTAGTAATTGAAGTTTATATGTCTATTAGCGAAGAAGTTAAATCCAAATTAGATATTATTGAAATAATATCTGAATCCATATCTTTAAAAGCCAGTGGAAATAATTGGAAGGGCATTTGTCCTTTTCATGCGGAAAAAACACCTTCTTTTATGGTATCTAAAGACAAGCAAATTTGGCATTGTTTTGGATGTGGTGAAGGCGGAGATGTTTTTGCGTGGTTGATTAAAAAAGAAAACATTGACTTTCCGGAAGCTTTAAAAATTTTAAGTCAAAGAGCAGGAGTAAAATTAGTTCACCAGGATCCGCAGGTTCAAAGCCGAAAAAATTTATTAATTGATATTTGCAGTACGGCAGCTGAAATTTGGCATAAAGTTTTGTTAACCACCGAGGCTGGTAAGCCAGCTTTAGAGTATTTATCTAGGCGTGGAATTCAATCCGAGGATATAGAGGATTGGAAAATAGGCTTTGCTCCTAATAGTTATGATTTTTTATTGAAAAATTTATTATTAAAAAAATATCGTTTAAACGATATTTTTGAAGCGGGATTGATAACTTTAAAAACTAATAAATCTAGTTCAGACGCTCAGAATTATTATGATTATTTTCGTCGTCGTATAATATATCCTGTTCGTGATTTGCATGGTATGATTGTTGGGTTTGGTGGAAGATTTTTGGACAATGAAAAAGACAATGTGGACGCAATTGAAAAACTAGGGCCTAAATACGTAAATACAAAAGAAACCGTATTATATCAAAAAAGTAAAGTGCTTTATGGTATTGATTTTGCTAAAGATGCTATTCGGAAAAATGATTTTGTGATTTTAGTGGAAGGGTATATGGATGTTATCGCGTCTGCTAGATGCGGTGTTAAAAATGTGGTAGCTTGTAGTGGTACAGCTTTAACCTTGGACCAAATTCAATTATTAAAGCGTTATACTAATAATATCACTCTGGCATTTGATATGGATTTAGCGGGTAGAAACGCTAATCAGCGTGGCATAGATTTAGCTTTAAATGCATCTTTAGATATTAAGGTGGTTATATTGCCAAACAAGTTTAAAGATCCAGACGAATGTGTGGTTTTTGATAATGGTAAGACTTGGCAAGCAGTGATTTCTAATCGTATTAGTGTATTTGATTATTATTTTATTTTAGCGTATCAAAATAAGAACTTAAATAATATTGACGATAAACGAGCTATAGCTTCTATACTGTTACCGGTTTTATCCAAGATTAGTGACCCTATTTTATTTGATACTTATTTGCGTAGATTATCTAAAGATTTAGATATTTCTCAAAATGTTTTAAATGAAACTTTATCAAAATTTAAAACTGTATTAAAAAATCAAGCTGTTCAGGCGGTGCCTAAATTAAAAACCCAAGATACTAAACCAGCGGTTCTAAAAACTAGACAATTAATGAGCGAAGAGAGGTTATTAGCTATTTTATTGAAATATCCCAAATACTTACCTTACACTATTGATAGATTAGAAGTTCAGACTATAGAGCACAACACCTTAAAAGAGCTTTACAGACAATTATTGATTTATTATACTAAGCTAGATAGTTCGGGGGTTGGCCTAGATGGCCTTACTATAGATAGCTTGATACTTTGGTTAAAAAGTGAGGTTGACGAAAAACTTAGCGCAAGTTTAGAATCTCAAGTAAATATTTTATTATTATTGTCGGATGAAAAATACAGCGCTTTTACTGATAAAGAAATTCATGGCGAAGTTTTGACGCTTATTACATTTTTAAAGCAAACTTATATTCGTAAAAGATTAAAAGAAATAGAAAAAGAAATTTCTATTATTGAACGTGATAATAAATTAAATAGTTCGAATCCTCAAAATTGCGAAGCTCTCTCTGCAGAATATCAAACTTTGAGCAAATCGCTTAATAATTCTAAAACCAACTCTTAATATTTTATTATTTGTATGCCAAAAATAAAAAAGAAACTTAAAGTTAACAAAAAAAAGTTATTGGTTGTTAAAAAGAAACTTAAAGTTAACAAAAAAAAGCTGTTAGTTACTAAAAGCAAGAGCAGTTTTAAAAAACATAAAAAACACTACAAGTTCCACAGGCCATTAAAGAATCTTAAAAAACCAGTGGTTGTTTTTGATCAAGCTGTAGCTCAGGCTTTGTTTAGAAAAGGAGAGGTGAGAGAGTTTATTACTTATCAAGAATTATTGTATGCTTTTACAGATGTCGAAGAGTATTTAGATGATTATTTGCGCTTTTTAGATTCTTTAGAAGCTCGCGGTATAGAAATAAGAGAATCAGCTACGGAGTTTTTAAATTCGGAGCCTAAAAAAATAAAATTAAAGAATGAACCAGTTTATATTGGCAAGGGTTTGGATTTAGTTCAAGACCCTTTACAAATTTATTTAACGGAAATTGGAAATACTTCTTTATTGGATAGTGTCAATGAAACCATATTAGCTAAAGAAAAAGAAAGCGGTTCTATGGATGCTAGGGCTAAGTTAATTAAAGCGAACTTACGTTTGGTTGTTTCTATTGCTAAAAAATTTGTGGGTAAGGGTTTGTCGCTTTTAGATTTAATTCAAGAAGGTAATATTGGAATTTTTAAGGCGGTGGAAAAATTTGAGTATCGCAAGGGTTACAAATTTTCCACTTATGCGACCTGGTGGATACGTCAATCTATTACGCGCGCCTTAGCTGATCAGTCTAGGATTATTCGCATTCCAGTTCACATGGTTGAGAATATTAATAAATTGCAGCAAGTTCAAAGGCAGCTGGTGCAAGATTTAGGGCGCGAATCATTTTTGGAAGAAATTGCCACGGAAATGAACGAAGATATTGACCGCGTTAGATATATTATTAAGATTTCGCAAGACACACTGTCGTTGGCTACTATTATTGGCAATGACGACGACGAAAGCACCTTAGAAGATTTTATTGAAGATGTAAAAAATGTTCGTTCGGATACAGCCGCGAGTTTGGAAATTTTAAAAACCTACATTCGCGATGTTTTGAGTAGTTTAAAACCCAGAGAGCAGAAAATTTTATCTATGCGGTTTGGTTTAGCCGATGGTATTTCCCATACCCTGGAAGAGATTGGTCAAGAGTTTAAAGTAACGCGGGAAAGAATTAGGCAGATTGAAGCTAAGACTATTGAAAAAATTCTTAAACATAGGGACATTAAAAAATTAGAAGATTTTTATTAATCCGTTGCATGATTTTTTGTCATTGCTGTTTTTTTGTCATTCCCGCGAAGGCGGGAATCCAGGAGCGTGCACACTTATCATTATTGTTTCGATCGTACGAAATACCAAACTCCAATTGCACTGAGACTCTCAGAGTCGAATACTTGAGGGTCTTCAGACCCGATGGGATTCAAAATTTTAATAAAAAACCTGGATTCCCGCCTGCGCGGGAATGACAGGGCGGATATTTTAATCAAGCAAGTAAGTTATATAATAATTACTTAGTCTTGATATTTATATAATGATTATTGTATGATATTTAATACCAGTTAAGATAATATTCCGGTGTAGCGCAGCGGTAGCGCAGGTGCCTGTTAAGCACTTGGTCGCAGGTTCGAATCCTGCCACCGGAGCCATCTTACGCTAAAGCTACAGAATGGCTGACGCCATCTTACGCTAAAGCTACAGAATGGCTGACGCCATCTTTTTGTTAAAATCGCAGTTTTACTGTAGTAATCAAATTTATTGTTAGTTTAAAATATAGACAAAATCAAAATATTTTGGTAGCCTAAATTTAGTCAAAAAACTAGGAACAAAACATCCAAATCTAAAATTTTAAGGAGGGGCTTGATGAAAAAGGAAATTAAGAAAATTTTTGTATTAGATGAGTTCACAAACGGACACAGAGCTGCAAGGGTTTTTATGAAACAGTATAGTTGGTTAGAATCAGAATATGAGATTGTTTTTTGTGGTAACCATGCGAATGTTTTGAAACAGCTCCAGAAACGACGCGCTTACGCTGTAGTTCCTGTTCATAACTCTATTGCGGGGAATATTAAAGAAGTAACTAGAAAACTAGCAATGATGAGAAATAATGGATATATTTTGGAGGAAATAGGGTGTCTTGATCTTCAGGTTGATCATTGCCTCTTAGCACATCAGAACGTGCAGAGACCTGAGGATTTAGAAGGCGTAATGTCACATAAACAAGTGATTCGGCAGTGTAGACGATTTCTAGATAAAATCGATATTAAACACGACAAACGAAAAACAAGTGATTCAACAACTGGCAAGGCCATAAAAATTATTACCAAACTAGGTTGCGAATGCAAAATTGGGATTATTGCTTCCCAGGAAGCTGCGGAAGCATACAATCTTAAAATTTTAGCTAAGAATATCCAAGATGTTCTTAATAATAAGACCACGTTTCTGCTTCTTGAAAATAAAACACTGATTAAGCGAGTTACGGAATGAGGGCCGATGATTTGTTTCGGTCCTCATTTAAGATATTGTTCAGGTTGTAAATTAATAGTCAGTTAAATTAAGTGCCGAGCAAGTTAATATTTACTTTTTTAAAATTTGTGTTAATTTTTTTTGAAAAAATAAAAAAATAAAAATGCTTTTAGAGATTATATAAAAATAAAAGTTAATAAAAATGACAAGGCCGAGTTTCGCGATAAAGTTACTGCGAAACCCGGCTTAAGATAATTTAATGTTCCAGTTTTTAATACTGTTGTTGGTTATTCCAGAAACATGGGGATTTTTTCGCCTCGTGTCAAATCCTCGCGTGTCTCTCGTACCCGTATTATATAATACTGCTCATCGTCAACCAATATTTCCGGCACACGTGGTCTTGCGTTATAGTTAGAGGCCATAGCAAGACCATATGCCCCTGCGCTCATTATAGCTAAAAGCTCATCGGGCATCACTTCTGGCATAGTACGATCCTGCGCCAGAAAATCGCCTGACTCACAAATTGGCCCTACAACATCCACCACTTCATGTCGCCTTTCATTTTTTGCTACTGGTAAAATATGGTGATACGCCTCGTATAGTGAAGGACGGATTAGGTCGTTCATAGCAGCATCAACAATAATGAATTTTTTTGCATCGGTTGTTTTAGTATAAATCACGCGAGTTACCAAAATACCAGCATTCGCCACAATTGATCGCCCGGGCTCCATAATAATGGAGCAGCCACTGGCTTTCAGAATCGGTAGAATGTTTTTGGCAAGTTCAGTAGGATTTGGAGGTGTTTCTTGATCATATTGCACCCCTAATCCTCCACCAATATTCCAATAACGGATATCAAACCCATCTGATTGGATAAGCTCGCTCATTTTTTTAATGGCAGCGATAAACGGTTTGACGGTGGTTAGTTGTGAGCCGATGTGGGAATGAACCCCAGTCACATTGATGTGGTTCAATCGTCCAGCCAATTTGTACAAAGGTAAGACGCTGGAATGAGCTATGCCGAATTTACTCTTTTTTAAACCTGTGGAAATATAAGGATGTGTTTTTGGGTCCACATCCGGGTTGACCCGCAAGGCAACGGAGGCTTTTTTACCACACGACTTTGCAGCTGCGTCAAGCGCAATCAATTCCTGTTCTGATTCCACGTTAAATAAAAGGATACCGGCTTGTAAAGCCTCACACATCTCTTCCTTTGTTTTTCCAACGCCTGCAATAACAATTTTTTCAGGTGAAATTCCAGCTTTTAATGCTAGGTAAAGTTCACCGCCGGAGACAATATCCACTCCTGCTCCTTCTTTTCCTAAAAGGTGAAGCACTGTCAGGCTAGAATTAGCCTTCATCGCATAAGCAATTATGTGCGGCACAGTTGAGAAAGCTTTTTGGTATGTGATAATTTGTTTCCGTAATGCACCAGCGCTGTAAAGATAAAACGGTGTTCCTATATCTATTGCTATTTTCTCAACAGGAACATTCTCACAATAGAGTTG
Organism: bacterium; assembly: GCA_005239895.1. Lineage (GTDB taxonomy): Bacteria > Patescibacteriota > Patescibacteriia > SBBB01 > SBBB01 > SBBB01. The sequence continues at coordinate 41,818 of SBBB01000027.1, forward strand.
ACTTGTTTTGTATGGGAAATATTGATTGTACACGATTCTCCTTTCAAAAGAAGTATTCCACTGTTTAGTGGAAAGTTCTTTTTTTACCAAAATGATTTTTATTTTACGCACTTACGTAAAACAAACTAGCTCCTTGGTGAAGAACTAGTTTATATTTAGTAATTTTTTTTAATTACTACGTATAAACAAAATCTTCACTAATATTTTTAATCGACAATTTTATTCATTTTGTTTGATAAAGTTTTGTGTGGTACAGGGCTAATTTATGAGCTAGCCCTGTACCTTGAATATAAATGTAAAGGAAGGGTTTTGTTACCTTCCTGTAATTCCAGCCTTTTCCATCCGATCAACCGCCTCCAAAAGACGCGTTGTTGGGGAAGTGAGAGTCATGCGGATAAATCCTTCTCCTGCTTCTCCAAATCCAATACCAGGTGTTGCCACAATTGATGTCTCGGCAAGGAGTCGGGACGCGAATTCAGCTGATAATGTATGGGAAGGAATTTTAATCCAGACATAAAAACTGGCCTTGGGTGATTCAATTTGAAATCCCAGTTTTTGAAGACCTGGAACCAAGACGTCACGACGTTCTTGATAAATTCTTCGAATATTGTTTAATATGTGGTCTTCCGTTTTTAAAGCAGTTATTCCTGCCTCTTGTATTGCCTGAAAGACCCCCGAATCCAGATTGCTTTTAACCTTCAGGAGCGCTGCCAATGCTTCTTTATTTCCTACAGCAAAACCAATGCGCCATCCAGTCATGTTAAACGTCTTAGAAAGGGAGTGAAACTCAATTCCAACTTCTTTAGCTCCGGGAACTTCCAGAAAACTTAAAGGACGGATATCGTTATAGTAAATTTCCGAATAAGCTGCGTCATGACAGATCAGGATATTGTAGCGGTTAGCAAAAGCAACGACTGATTCAAAAAATTCGCGAGTTGCGACCGCTGTTGTTGGATTATTGGGAGAATTGATGAAAAACATTCGGGCTTTCCTGGCCACTGATTCTGGAATGGAGTGCAAATCAGGTAGAAATCCGTTTTCTTCAAGAAGGGGAACAAAATAAGACTCGCCCCCGGCAAAGAGAGTTCCGGCATGGTAAACTGGATATCCAGGGTCGGTCATTAGGGCTGTATCACCGGGATTGATAAAAGCCAATGGTGCATGACCAATTCCTTCCTTTGATCCAATTAATGTAACCACTTCGGTATAAGGATCTAACGCGACATTAAATCGCCCTTGATACCATTGCGCCACGGCCTCACGAAAGGATGGCATACCTTCGTAAGACGGATACTGATGATTTTTAGGAATGGCTGCTGCTCTCTGTAATCGCTCAATAATTGACGTGGGAGTAGGCAGGTCTGGATCGCCGATGCCTAAGTTGATAACATCTTTTCCTTCGCGGATCGCTTCCTGCTTCATTGCATCAATTGCGGCAAAAAGATAAGGGGGAAGCTTTTTAATACGGTCGGCTGGAATAACTTTTGTCATGGTATACCTCCTTTGTTTTTCCACACCCAATAAGTGGAGTTTATCTACTCACTGGCTATTTCCAGTGATAGTAGGGCTGTGCTGTTTTCAGTAAAGACCTTAAATTATTAATACAGTATTTAATTTTTGTCAACTTTTTGCTAACAATACTTGTTTTTTTAAAAAATTGTGTTAATCTGTAATTAATAGGTTTAATTAACAGGAAGGCTGCCAAAATTACTTTTTGGCAGGAAACTGAAACAACATTGGCTGATGTTAAGCCAGCAAAGAAAAGGAGGAAATAATGATAATTACAATTTCAGCAGACAGGGTTCGAGAGCTTATTCAACTTCTGAAAAGAAATCAAGAGTTAGATACTGGATATGAGTATTTAGAAGCTGAGACAGGATACGGTTTCATTATAAAAAATATGACGCCACAGTTTGGGGAGATAAACAAGCTGTTAGATAATAGGGAGCACATTGCTTTCTTAGATCATATGAAATTACGTGTTGAGTTGGTCACAGGAAACCTTGCGGTTTTTTTATTCCAAAACTTCGTGTCACTCACAATAGATTATTCTAAGATGATTGAAGGGGCAAAACCGATATTTGAATATCACCCTTCATCAGAATCAGAAAATTATGTATCTATCAGGAGATATCTCACTGTTGACGACTATAGTGACAATGATTCATTAATAAAGATGATTCAAAAAATGATTGAGGAGTGCAAACGTGTTTATCAGGAGTATCACAAAGAGCCTGAGCCAGCGATCATACCTTCTGTCCTTGGTGCTTAATAACGGATGGCTGAAATTTCTATTTGTATCATTTATTGAAACGGGGGAGTTTTTCAAAGACTCCCCCAAAATGCAAAAAACATTTTATTAGTGAAGATAATTTATGAAATTTTTTTCATTTGCAGACAAACGTGAAATATATCGAATACATGTTTTACATTCACTGCGCGGTTTCGCGTCGTCAATAATAAGCGTCTATGTTCCTATCTTTCTTTTAACCTTGGGGTATTCGTTATCAAAAGTCATTATATTTTTTATTGTTTTTCACATTACGGGTTTATTATTTACCATTTTTGTTTGTCCGATCCTAATTCGCAAATTGGGTCCAGTGCGACTTATAAAAATTTATTATCCCCTGGAAATTAGTTATCTTATTTTACTTAACTTTCTCTCAGCTTTTCCGTCTTTGTTTTTTGTTATAGCTATAATGGGAGGTCTGGCAATGTTTTCTTATTGGATTCCGGTTAAGATTCTTTTAATCAAAAAAGCAGAAAAAGAAAAAATGGGAAGTGACTTGGCAAACTTTTTCGTGCTACCAAAAGTATTTGGGATTATCGGACCGCTTATAAGCGCTGGCCTTATACCACTCATTGGATTCTGGCCCGTATTTTTAATAGCTATATCCATATTAGTTTTTTCATACTTGCCACTAATTGGTATTAGTGGTAGGGAGATAATACAAAATTTTGATATTAGATTATCTCGAGTATGGAGTAAATTACGCGAAAGAAAATCATTATTTATACTGGAACTCTTTGACGATATCGTTGGACAGTCGGAGTGGTTCTGGGGAATTTTTGTTTTTCTTATTATTGGAACCCTTGAAGCTCCTGGGATTGTGGGAAGCCTCAATACTTTAGGTAGCATTATATTTACGATCATAGTTGGAAAATATGCCAACAAAAATTCTAAGGTTTTAGTACCAATTGCTTCAGTATGTATAGCCATAGTATGGATCGCGCGCGTATTTATTGAAAAAGCTTTATCAGCATATCTTATTACTATTGTTGCTTCGTTTGTTATGACATTCTTTTTGGTGTCTTATTTTAGTACGATTTATCGCACGGTGAAAAATCAGCAAGAGGAGGAATTTCTTATTTTGCGAGAAATACCAATGGTTTTAGGGCGTCTTATTGTTTTTGGAGCAATTTTAATCACTGCCAACAGTCCGCGCTTGTTTTTTGCACTCCCTATTTTTGCCACACTCGTATTCCTGGTAGTATTTATGTCAACTAGAGATAAGTTAGCAGCGTAAACTATGTCTACACTCACTTCGGCGCGGCCGCGCTGAGTTGTAGACGGGACAATGTTTAGTTACTTAACAGTCTGACCACTAAGTAATAGTAGGTTGAAATCTATTAAGAGAAATGGTAGAATTCAAAATATGTCTATAAAAATTACTTATTTTGTTCATGGCACTAGTATTGATAATGAAACAGAAATTTCATCTGGGTGGTCTGATGTTGGACTTTCAGAATTAGGTGTAAAGCAATCAGTTGATTTAAAAGAAAAAATTAAAGATAAAAAATTTGATGTTGTGTTTTGTTCGGACTTGAAACGAGCTGTAGATTCAGCAAAGCTAATATTTGAGGGTGAAGTATCGATTATTCCTGACACGCGATTACGAGAGTGCAACTACGGCCTATATACTTCCCAGCCATCGAGTATTGTTGAGCCTATGCACGAAAAGAGGATAACCGATAAATTTCCAAATGGTGAGAGTTATGAGGATATAAAAGCAAGAATTAACGATTTTCTAAATTTTCTAAAACAAAATTATGATGGCAAAAGTATTGCTATAGTTGCCCATAAGGCTCCACAACTTGCATTTGATGTTTTACTTAAAGATAAAACTTGGGAAGAAGCGTTTAGGGAAGACTGGCGTAAAACAAAAGCCTGGAAACCAGGCTGGGAATATATTATGCGTTAAGCTTACTTAATTATAAAAGTATATAATATTCAAAATGTCTGATAAAACAAATTTAAAACATATTTTAATAGTTGTCATTTTAGCTATTTTATTTAGCGGAGGTTTGGTTTGGCAATTTTTGTTAGTACCCAAAGAGTCTTTTTCAGCTATAGACGAATCTAATTTATCTAAATTACCAACCAAAGAAATTACGGAGACTTATGATCCCAAGTGGTTTGGAGAATACGTACCGGTTATGAAAGGTGAAGCTGCAAATTATAATTATGCTGATCCGGATGCTTTGACATTGCCATCCGGTTATCGTTTATACGTAGAAGAAATGGGAAAACACCAGATTGTGAGTTTTTTCTCTAAGGATGGTATTAATTGGAGTCGTGAGACAGGAGTGCGCGTTCATAATGCAGCTTTTGCAGATGCAATATATTTACCTGATGGTCGCGTAAGGATTTACTTTCAAGGTTTTAAAGCTATTAATAGCGCAATTTCAAATGACGAAGGTTTGTCATTTACTGCAGAGGACGGGGCGCGTGTTCCAACCGGTTGGCACGGAGAACTTGATGTTGATAATGTTGCTGCGCCAAGCGTTGTGCGTCTAATAGACGGTCGCTATCGTATGTACTATATTGGTCGAAAAATAGATGTTTCATATTGCAATAATGTAAAGCACGTTATACTTTCGGCAATTTCTAATGATGGATTAAATTTTAGTCCTGAAAATGGTGTGCGTGTGGCTCCGGAAGATTGGCCTATTACTGCTCAAATGAAACATTGTAAATGGAGTTACATTGATGGTCCTGAGGTAGTATTGACATCCGAAGGAAACACCAAGCTTTATTTTTGGGGAGCATGCGATGGAATTTGTTTGAGTACTTCAAAAGATGGACTAAAGTTTGAGAGAGTTGGTTCAATATTTTCAAATACTCAATTACCAACTGCTCCTAAAGGAAATGCTGGTGATCCAGCTACTTTGCAGCTTAAAGATGCGCAGTTATTATTTTACAATAGTGTGCAGAATAATTATCAGAGTGTGTTTATCGCTAAACAAGTGGCGTCTACTATTATACCCTTAAAGACTTCAGTTGAAACACCTCAGAAAACAAAAGAGCCAGAGCAAGAATCAAAGAAAAAAAGTTCATCTATTGAATACAAATTTCCACCAGTCGTTAATTTTGTAGACACTGCTAGAGATGGTCCCTGGAGTAGAGATTTATGGGTAACTGAGAGTAGTGACGCCACTAATTTTAAGAAAGCTAAAATTTTTGTGGAAAGAGCTGGCGTACCTAGTATTACTAGAGATAATAAAGATAGGCTTGTTGTTGCTTTTCAATGGTTTCCAAAAAATAATAAACAAAGTTTTGATCAAGTAGCTCTGGTTTTTTCAAAAGATTATGGAAAAACTTGGTCGCAACCTCAGCCTATGAAAATTGCAAACTTTCCTCAAGGCTATATGAGGCCTTTTGATCCCACCATTATTTCTATACCCAACGGTAAAATTCGTATGTACTTTACATCCAAACCTCAAGCTAGTCAGCCATCAATATTTTCAGCTATTTCTGAGGATGGTATTAATTATATATTTGAGCCAGGAGAAAGGTTTGGGGTGAGGGGTGAAATGGTGATTGATTCAGCAGTTGGTAGAATTGGCAATACTTGGCATTTACTTTCGCCGGTTAATATTAAGGGAACTAGGGGCACTGCTTATCATGCGGTTTCAACTGACGGGCTTAGTTTTTCTACCAAGCCAAATATTAAATTTCAAAAGGATGTTAATTGGATAGGTAATTTATTACTATTTAACAATGGTTTAAGATTTTATGGTTCTAGTCCTAAGATTTGGTGGACATTTACCCAAAAAGGCGAGAAGTGGACCGAACCGAAATATACGAACATTGTGGGTGGTGATCCAGCCATAATCAAACTTTCTAATAAAAAATATTTAATGATTTATGTTGGTCAATCTAAAAAAAGACTGAATTGATGTTCCCTTGAACTAACAATATGTTTTATAATTTTAGCAGTCAAAAAATTCAGGGACTTTATACTAAGAGAGCATTCAAAAGTTACTTAGAAGCAAGGCACCTAAGTTTTACAAAAATAAATATATTTTAACTTAATATTATGAAAACAATTGTAACTGCCGAAGCTAAGGGAGCAGACATAGATGTATTTGCTTGCGCTGTTGCATATGCTGAATTATTGAGCCTTGAAGGTAAAGAATCAATTCCGGTTATTCCTGGAATGTTTACGGCCAGTGTTACGCCTTCCATACTTGCTTGGGGCGCAAAATACGAAACCATCTATAGTTCCGATGGTTCTGAAAATTTTGTATTAGTAGATATTTCTGATCCGGATCAATTCCCAAGTTTCGTTTTTCATAATCGAATTAGTGAAATATATGATCATAGAAGTGGACACGAAACATATTGGAAGGATAGAATACAAAATAACGCTCATATTGAAATGGTTGGCGCGTGTGGAACACTTATTTGGGAACAATTTAAAAAGCGCGCAAAAGAAAAGGATATTAGTATGGTCTCTGCAAAATTATTACTGGCATCCATTGTTTCTAATACCCTGGCTTTTAGATCCCTAAATGTTACGGAACGAGATAAAGTTGCGTATGCTGAATTGAGTGCCATCACTGGGCTTTCGGAAGAGTGGATTCAAAAATATTTTTTAGAGCAAGAAGATATTTTATTAAAAAATTTTGAGCAATATTTGCGGGCTGATACTAAAGTATTTAAAACTGCTTCAGGTGATTTTGCAATTGGTCAAATTGAAATATGGGATGCGACTGATTTATTGAACACCAGAAAAAATGAACTGGATCACATTATGTCTGAATATGAATCTATGCCTTGGATTGTTAACATTCCTAATATTTCAAAAGGATTTAATTATGTATATTCAAAAAGTTTGCGGGGCAAAGAAATCATAGAAAAAGTATGTGGTTTAAAATTTGAGAATGATATTGCTACTACCAAAGGTTTACTTATGCGAAAATATCTCATGAAAGTTTTGAGGGAAGTGTAATTAGAATTTAATTTTTTGCTTTTTCTTCGGTTTTATATAACATATAGTTTAGAAAGGTTAAAATAATTGTTTTTTATGAAAAAGATTCAACTTCCTACAGATAAAGCACATAGAATTTTGGCTCCACGGATAGCATATATAGTTACCACTGTTGATAAACTAGGACGAGTAAACGCAGGTTCTTTCTCAAATCTAACTTCAGTTTCGACTGATCCAGAAAGATTAGTACTCGCTGTTTATAAAGCATGGGACACAATAAGAAATATTAGAGCAACGCGTGAATTTGTTGTGAATGTTCCATCAAAAAATTTACTTAGAGAAGTTTGGATTTGTGGAGATAAATACGCAGGTAATCCAATTCCACCTGGTATTGATGAACTGAAGATCGCAGGGCTTACAGAAATATCGAGTAAGAAGGTAAGGCCGCCACGTGTTGCCGAGTGTCCTATGCATTTGGAATGCAAAGTTGTTTGGATTAAAAATGTAGGAGACCATTATTTGATTTTGGGCGATATAGTTTCAGCTTCGTATACTCACGGTGTTTTTGATCAAGATTTTATTCAGATTATTTCAAAAACTTTGCCGTTAATGGAAATCTCGCGAGATTTTTTTACTTCTCCTGGAAAGGTTGTCACTGTGGGTCGAAAAGAAGTGCGAAAAATAGTAAACCAAGAGTTAGAGAAAATGAATATAAAAGTTTCAAAAAAGTTAAAGATTTACAAGATGCTTCGTTGGAGTGAAGAGTAGAAATACTAGACATTTTCTAAATTAATTATTAAAACCCATTATGATTAAAGCCATACTTTTTGATATTGACGGTGTTTTGTTAGATTCTTTTGAGGCAAATTTGAAATTTTTTCAAGATTTGATGCTTAGAGCTGGTTATCGCGCGCCTACACGCGAAGAATTTCCAGTAATTTTTCATTTAAGTTTGATGGATGCAGTTAGGACTCTTACTAAGTCTGATTCAGAAGAAGAAATTAAAAGAGTATGGGAAATGGGTTATAAGCGCGAAGTTTCATATCCTGTAGAATTATTAAATATGCCAGACGGAGCTGATAAGACCATAGCAATATTGAGTAAAAACTATTTACTTGGAATTGTTACTAGTAGAATTAAAGAAGCTGTTTATGAATCTTCTAAGCTTGCTCGTCTTGAGAAGTATTTTAAGATTGCTGTTGCGTATCAAGATACTATAAATCATAAGCCTCATCCCGAACCATTACTTCTTGCAGCTAAAACATTAGAAGTAAATCCCAAAGAGTGTGTTTATATTGGTGATGTTGAAAACGATATTAAAGCTGCTCGCGCAGCTGGAATGAAAGTTATTATTTATTCTAAACAACAATTTAGTGAAGCTGATAAGTGTACTTCGGTATTTACCAAATTACCGGAATTAATACTAGCGTTGAAGTAAAATATAAGTTTTGGATCAACATAGATGAAAATGTCAATGGAAATTATATTGATACTAGGGCTGAAATAAAAATTATTTAATAATGCAAGCCTCTATCTACAACTAAACGCGGTCGCGCCGAGTTGTAGGCAATCAATTACTTAGGAGCAAGGCACCTAAGTAAACTATTGCGTGTTAATTTTTTAATGAGTAGTATAAATTTACTAGGTTTGTTTATTATAATTTTAAATAAATATGAAAACAAGGTTTATTATTGTTGGTGGCTATCCTCATAAAGCCGCGGATGAAGGAAAAGCATTTTGTGAAGAAGTTGTTAGAGGTTTTCATAATCCAGTTAAGGTTCTTAGTTGTTTATTTGCGCGTCCAATAGAAAATTGGAATATAGCCTTTGCACAAGATAGAGAGTTTTTTACAAAACATTTATTTAATATAGAAATTGATATCCAGCTAGCTAAACCAAAAACATTTACCGAACAAGTAAGATGGGCAAATTTGATATATATTCGCGGTGGCACATCAACGCATGCATTGATTGCATTGCTAAAACAGAGCGGTGAATGGCAAAAGGAGTTGATAGGAAAAACAGTTGCTGGTTCGTCTGCAGGAGCAGAAGCCATGGCGACACATTATTACAATATTGACGATTTAAAACTTGATAGTGGATTAGGGTTAGTTCCAGTTAAAGTAATTGTTCACTGGCGCTCAGATTATAACGCACCAAATGTTGATTGGGATAAAGCATACTCAGAGTTACAAAATTATAAAGAAAGTTTGCCAATTCTTACTCTAGCCGAAGGTCAGTTTGAGGTATATGAAAAATAAATATGCGTCGTAAAATTTACAACAAATTAATAAGAGATAAAATACCTGAGATTATTAAAAAGAATAAGGCTGTTCCTAAAGTTTTAGTTTTGAACGCTAAGCAATTCAAAATTGCGTTAAAAGAAAAACTAATAGAGGAAGCGAAAGAATTATTAGCAGCCAAAACTAATAAAGAAATTTTAAATGAATTAGCAGATATTTTTGAGTTATTAGAGTCAATTGCCTTAAATAATAATATAACCATGAATCAAATTAAAAAACAAAAAGAGAAAAAGAAAAAAGAGCAAGGTGGTTTTGATAAAAAACTTTTTTTGAAATATGTTGATGAACTATAAGGATGCATAATTTTAAGTTTAATTTTTTTTGATTACAAGCATCAACTACTCTTGACAAAGTGTCAATTATCCTGTATAATATATACTTGTTAGTTGAAATTTTGATTTAACAGGCTAAGGCGACGGTAGCTCAGCGGTAGAGCGCTTGTTCAGTATAGAGGAGAGTCACCGTCACACTTTTTGGTCGTAATTAATGACCGAAACTCTTTACGTTTTACGACAAGAGGTCGGGGGTTCAAATCCTCCTCGTCGCTCCTAGCCTTAAAAAGATTGAGGCAATGTAGCTCTATTATGAGCACTTTCTGTTCGCAGAAAGGGGATTACGGGTCAATGATTCGTAATTGCATTGCCTTTTGCCATATTTATTATTTTTGTTTTAAAATTTTAGGGTTTTTATTTATTTTGATCTTGAAAATATCACGGACGCCATAGCACACTGAATTAAATGCTATGGCGTTTTAGTATAGTTCGAATTGTAGTTCAGGTTTACCAAACTCTTTTAAGGTGTGTTTAACCGAAGCTTCAGCTGCCGCACGGAGTTTGTTAGGATTTCTGGTTAGTTCGTGTATATCCATATTAGGTGGCCAAAGAATATGTATATTCTCAGCATTATTTGCAAAATCAATTCCTTTAACAAAGTTTTGATGTCGCAAAAGTGTTTTTGTTTTTATAACACTGGTTAAGTGTGTTAAAAACAAATTTACGAATATACGTTCAGTGAAAGTTGCTATGTGTTTTTTTTCTTGGGGACAATTTGGTAACACCAACACATGAGTTGGTGAAAAGTCTCTCATTACTTTTTGAATTGGAAAAGGTAAAGCTATACCTCCATCCATATAAAGACCATTATTAACTTTTAAGGGTTTTTTGTATGCTAGGGGTATGGCTGAAGAAGCATATAGTGCTGACCAAGGTGATGGGTTGGCTTTTTTTACATCTAGAAAATGTCCTGTTCCGTTTATATCTGTTACTCCCACAAAAAAATCAGATGTTGTCCTGTAAACTGCATTGATATCTAATTTTTTAGATCCCATGGAAGTAGTATTTTCAATTATCGAGGCATTCATCAAGAAAGGAAAGTTTTTAAGGGATATATATTTTGAAGAGGCGAAAGGTTTATAGTAGATTGAATTACCTGTTTTAATTGATTCTAGTCCTGCTAAATGATATGCTCCTACCCATGCTCCTGTTGAAATGCCTACGACAATGTCAACGGCATATCCTAGTCCCATAAGGTGCAACGCGTAACAAGCTGCCGCGCTATTAACACCCAGATTACCTCCTCCCAAAATGAGGAGAAGTATTTTAATGTTTTTGTGCCGAGGATCATTAGCATCCATTAATTGTTTTTTCTTCCAAATCTGCGTAATTACAGTTTTTTCTGTGTTCAATGCATCCTCCTTTCTGGTCAGTTGTTTTTCTGTTTAGTTGTTAACACCGAAACGATAAAATTATAGTAGTATGTATTAAGTGACAAGTCAAGATCATAAATTGTGATATGGCATATCTAAATTTGAGATTGACAATTTGAGTAGATTTTGATATAATTTAATTATATGAAATTAAGACCAGAGTTATTTTGGGATACGAATATTAAAAATATTGATTTAAGAAAACATGCTCAGTATATTATTGAAAAAGTAGCTGATTTTGGTCACGATAATGAAGTGCGCTGGGTATTAAATTTATATAGTAAAAAATTATTAAGAAAAGTTATTGCTAAATCTAGGTGTTTACGTCCCGAAACAAAAGCTCTATGGGTTTTACTATTAAAAAAATAAACAATAATCAAGATATGGTTTTGGGTGATGTACATTGGCATTATGAAACATTACCGCGCAGTACAAAAAAGGCTTTTATTTTTTTGTCTGAACAAAAGTGGTTAAAAAAGTCAAATTGGTATTTAGCTGGTGGTACGGCTTTAGCTCTTTGGTGTGGCAATCGTAAATCTTTGGATTTAGATTTTTTTATTAAAGATAAAGATTTTACTGACAATCAGGTCTTGAAATATTTTATAGGAAATAAAAATTGGAAACTTGAATTAAATAAAGAGAATACAATATTTGCAAAATTATTTAATGCTAAAATAAGTTTTATTAGTTATCCATTTTTTGAACCTAGACAGGATTTAGTGTGGCATGGGTCGGTTCGTGTATTGCATCCGATTGATATTGCAGTTATGAAAATTATAGCCATATCTCAGCGCGGTAAAAAGAGAGATTTTTTTGATTTATATTGGTGCGCTCATAATATTGAACTTTTGACAAGAACAATTAAAAGACTTAAAGTCCAATATCCATTGGTTGTGCATAATTACCATCATATTTTAAAAAGTTTAGTATATTTTGATGATGCAGAAAATGATCCTGAGCCAGAAATTTACTTTAATGCCAGTTGGAGTAAAGTAAAAAAGTTTTTTACTAAAGAGATTTCTATTATTGCGGATCGTATTTTGCGTTAAAATGATTAATTAGTGAGTAAGACTGTTTTGGATCGCATAATTTTTTCAGCTTTTTTTAAATCTTCAGGATAACCAATAGGAATCCAAAAATTAGCTTTAACTGCTATAATTTTATACTCTTTAGCCAATTGAGCCAAAGAATCAGTGATATAATATTCTCCATTAGAATGTTGAATCAATGGATATTTAAAAATTCTATAATCTAAAATTAGAGCGCCGGTTATTATTAAATTAGATTCAGGTTTTTTGGGTTTTTCAGTAATTTCTAAAATTTTGTTATTTTTATCTATGGTTACAACCCCGAATTGTTGAGGATTTTTTACAGATTTTACAGATACAGCCAGAGGATATTTTAATAGTTTTTCCAAATCTTTTTTAGAGTGAAGATCATCACCATTAAGCATTAAAAATTTTTTCTTCCCTAAAAGTCTTTTACAAAGATGAAGGGCGTGCGCTGTTCCAGTTGCTTCTTTTTGTTCAATATATGTGATTTTAAATCTTCCAAATTTTTTACCAAAATATTTTTTTATGATTGGATTCAAATAACCAATTACTAAAATAACTTCATCTATTTCGTCTGGCAGGGTATTTAAAATATGGCAAAGCAATGGTTTATCTAAAAGTTTAACCATGGCTTTAGGGCAACTATTTGTAAGGGGTCGCATGCGAGTTCCGTTGCCAGCAGCTAAAATGACGGCGATCATAAAATATAATATTATTAAAAATTATTTTTTAAACCTTAAATTTGCTGGGCTTGTCCAGCCGTAGATTTATACTTGATATGTGTAGTTAACAAATAAGCAGTAATAATCTTACTCAGATATAGATAAATTTATTCTGAAATCTACAGCCGGGTTGACTAAAATAACTATAAATAATATATTAACACAAAGCTAGCATAACTAGCTAGAAAAAAGTAGAAACCTATACTGCATTGAGTGGTATGGTTAATACTTTATAACCAAGGAGGCATGTCGTGAAGAAAAACGGAAATAAGTTTGGTGTTTGGAACTGTTTAGTTGTGTCTGTATTAGTGTTAACAATGATTTATCTAGAGAAATCATTGTTAAAAGCAGTGGTTATTGCCATTGAACTAAGTGCGATTGTTAATATGGTATTACCATATTTTGTTTTTAAGAGAATATTGTTGGGTCGTTTTTCAATCAGTATTGGTTTTATGAGTGCCATGTCTTTTATTCCAATTTGGAGTTTGGCCTATCCTTTTTGGTACGCGCGACCCAATTTGTTTTATGTTATGATGGTTGTGATTGTAACTGCGTATTGCGGATGTATTTCCCGTGTGTATCTGCATTACAGTCAATAGTAGTAAATTTAAGGAGATATTAATTTTACCCCTTCGGCTTATTTTATTATGGCTGAAGGGGTATCTTGTGTTTAATTTTTAATATTAAAAAAGTCGATATTAAATCGACTGCTTATAACGCAAGACTTCACGCATTTGGCCTGTATTTTTTGGCTTTTATAACCAGTTTGAGTTATGTTTTGAAAAAATTCAAATAACCTTACTATCAATATTCTTCTTTTAACGACTTATGGTCCTAAAAAGCGTATAATGAAAGCTAACTCAATTAGATTTTACCTGCCTTACGTAAACGAACGATAAGACATGACTCAAATCTTGTATACAGTTGTTGTCCCAAAAAATGTACCAAATAGTGAAGCTTGCTCCAATTACACTAGTAATTGGATATTATTATTATAACACAGGCTATTTAAGGGCGCAATAGCTTGTCAAGACCTGGGGTAGAATTAAGAATTACGAATCAAGGTTTTAAGCGTTAATTTAAGCTTATTACTGTCTTGTTTGTCATTCCCGCGTTCAGCCTTCGTTCAGCCTTCGTAGCCATAGGCTACTATGGCGCGGAGTAGGCTAGCCGTAGCTACTACGGTCGCTTACGCTCCATAGCTTCAGCGACGGAGCGCGAAGTAGGCCAGGCGGGAATCCAGGAGCGGATTCATTAAAAATAAACCTGGATCCCCGGGTCAAGCCCCGTTAGAGATTATAAAAACCAATGTTATCTATTTTAGATACAACTATGATTACTAGCTTATTTAATTACAAGTATCAGGTATAGATCTCTAACGGGGTCAAGCCCGAGGATGACAGAAAAAATAATAATTTTATTACTTTCTATCCTTCAGGTTTAAAACCCTCAGGCCTTCGGCTCTGAGGCTCAGGCTTGAAGAGACCTTCGGCTTAAATCGTGAGGATTACAGGTCCATTATCTGTAATTACAATAGTGTGTTCAAAGTGAGCTGCTAAACTATGATCGGAGGTTGCGTATGTAAATCCATCGTTTAGAAGTTGAACTTCCCAAGACCCCACATTAACCATAGGTTCAATAGCCAAAACCATTCCGGTTTGTAATTTAATATCTTGAGAATATTTGCCTATAAAATTAGGAATCATAGGTTCTTCGTGAACGTTTTTTCCAACCCCATGTCCAACTAAAGCCTTTACAACTGAAAAATTATTTTTTTCAACATAATGCTGGATAACGGTTGAAATATTTTTTATACTATTGCCAGGCTTGGCTTCTTGTATTCCAACCAACATAGCTTCTTGTGTTACTCTAATTAATTTAGAAGCTTGATTAGAAATATTGCCAACCCCAACAGTTACAGCGTGGTCGGTAAAATATTCTTTATATTTCATTCCAATATCTATACTAATAATATCTCCGGGTTTTAAAGTTTTAGCTGGCAGAGCTGGGCAGTGCACAACGTGATCATTGATGGATGCGCAAATTGTGGTGGGATAGGGGGTTGAGTGTTTTTTAATTTTATATCCCTTAAAAGATGGTACTCCTCCAGTTTTTAAAATTAACTGTTCAGCGTATTCATCTAATTGTTGAGTTGTGACTCCAGGTTTAACCAACTCCAGTATTTTTCGTAAAATATCAGCCAAAAGTTTGCCACCTTCGCTAATAATTTTAATTTCTTCCGCATTATAAATATTTATCATATTTTAGTTTGAATATCTGTGGTTTTAGATAGAATTTTTCCTTTATATAATTGAGTTGTAATAATATCTCCGGGTTGAACCTGCGAAATATCTTTAATAATCAAGTTGTCAAGATAAGTGATGCTATATCCTTTAGAAAGGATAGTCAAGGGGTTTAGGTTGTTTAATAAACTTAATTTATGATCAAGGTCTCGTTGGGCGTTTTGTAAGTTATGTTGAATCATAGTGATTAATTTTAAATTGAGATTTAATATAGTCTGGGACTTTAATAGTAAAAATTGTGCGTAAGTTTTTACAGTTCTTTTATAATGTTCGTAAACTAAAATAGCCCGGTGAGAGAATTTAGCAAAAACATATTCGATTTTATCTACATAGTTAGATATGTTATTTGAGTGTTGTTTAATAATATAGGATACGTGCGTGTGAGCCATGTGTGTATAATTGTTTATTTTATTTTGTATTTCTAGGCGATCAGGCACAACGATCATCGCGGCATTAGTTGGGGTTGACGCGCGACAATCCGCTACTAGATCTGCGATGGTAATGTCTCTTTCGTGCCCTATTCCAGTTAGGACTGGTATTTTAGATCCAAAAATAGCGCGGGCTACACTTTCTAAATTAAACGCTTGTAAGTCAGCTAAAGATCCACCTCCACGAGTTAGAATTATTACATCCACTAAATTTTGTTGATTCAAATATTTTATAGCTCTAACTATT
Organism: bacterium; assembly: GCA_005239895.1. GTDB lineage: Bacteria > Patescibacteriota > Patescibacteriia > SBBB01 > SBBB01 > SBBB01. The sequence goes on from SBBB01000027.1 coordinate 57,791, forward strand.
TGGGATTCAGCGGATGGTCCTTGGACAGCTACCGGTGCTAAATAAATTTGTAATCCTGTCCATCTATTATTTAAAATTCGTAAAATATCAGTGTACGCCGCAGCATCTTTAGAGGTAATTATACCAATTGTATTTGGAAAAGTTGGCAAGGGGCGTTTGCGTTCGAGGTTAAACAAGCCTTCCGTTGTTAATTTAGCTTGTAAAATTTGAAAAGCCCTGAGGAGCGAACCTTGTCCCAGCAATGTAATACTGGAAACGCGAACATGAAACATTCCTGAAGTTTGAAATAAAGAAGGGGTTCCTGTAATTTGAACCTCCATACCATTTTCAATTTCAACCTTCAACTCCCAGATCATAGCAAAACACAACACCCTCGATTTTTTGTCTTTTAATTCAAAATACACGAGACTATCGCGGCTGATTTTAAAATCCGCAACTTCTCCGTACACGTTTATTTCTCCTATTAATTCGCCTAAGGTATTTTTCACCAATTCATTGAATTGAGAAACACTTAAACCTGTTTGCATAATTATATTAAAAATCCTTGTAAGGAAAGTGTGATTACTAGTCGGTATTATTTTCGGAGTCAGAATCTTGGAATACAATATTTATATCATTCTCATCAAATGTTTGTTTAATGGTTTTAACTGTGTTCTCTATTTCATTTAGTCTTTTTTTAAGTTGCTGCGCCAATTCCATTCCATGTTTAAATTTTTTTAAAGTTTCGTCCAGATCAGTTGGGTTGGTTTCTAGAAATTCCGTGATTTTTTGCAACTCATTCAATGTTTTTTCAAAGTTAAATTTTTTGTCAGACATACCAAATAAAAATAATTGAAAATAAATGTTACTTATTTAATGATAAATTACTTATTTCACATTGTCAATTTTTGTTAGCGATGCTACAATAATAGTGTCGCAATCAATAATTAATAATAAGTTATGTTAGATATAGATGTAATTTTGCAACATTTAGATTTAGAGCATGGTATCAGTGTGGCGGATTTGGGTTGCGGTGGTTGCGGTCATTTTTTGTTTCCCATTAGCGCTAAAGTAGGTAATAGTGGAAAGGTATATGGCATTGATATTCTTAAACCTAACTTAAGTGCTTTACGCGGTAAAATCAACACTCAAAGAGCTTCAAATATTGAATTATTGCACGGAGATATTGAGCAATATAAAACTTTATACCTTGAACCTCAAACTATAGATCGCGTTTTATTAGTTAATACCTTGTTTCAAATGAAATCTTTAGGTGATGTTTTGAGAACGATTGCATATTTATTGCATCCGTTAGGTAAATTAGTAGTTGTAGATTGGGATACAAATATTAAACATCAGTTAAGTTCTGCGGTTGCTTCTAAACACACCCAAGCCGATCTAAAAATGCAAGCTGCTAAACACGGATTAAAAGAATTGCAAGTATTTAATCCTTCTAAATATCATTACGGAACAATAATGGGATACTAAACAGAAAACAGGATTTAGCTTGTAGCTTGTAGGTTAGGATTTAAGATTTAAAAGCTAAAAAGCTAAAAAGCTAAAAAGCTAAAAAGCTAATTCCTAATATGTTAAATAATAATCAGAAATTGGGTGCTTATGGTGAATCTTTAGCTGAACAATATCTTGAGCAAAAGGGTTATAAGATTTTAGAAAAAAATTTTAGAAGCAAATTTGGCGAGATTGATTTGATTGCCAGGCATTTAAATGTTTTAGTATTTATTGAAGTTAAAACTCGCGTTAATCGATCGTACGGTCTTCCCGAAGAAGCTATTCATAAAAAGAAACAATTAAGCTTATTAAAAACTTCTAAATACTATTTGCTAAAAAATAATTTAAAGGATGTTATTTGTCGTATTGATGCTGTGGCGTGTGAATTTATGGACGATGACCTGACAAGGTTTACTTTGCGTCATTTTGAAAATATAATAAATGATAATCATTAAAAATATGTTATATATTGGAGCGGATCATAGAGGTTTTGGTTTAAAAAAGATCATAAAAATCTATTTAACAAAGCTGGGTTATAGTTTTAAAGATTTAGGCAATACTAAGCTTGATAAAACTGATGATTATCCAGATTTTGCCAAATTAGTTGCCCTGGCAGTTAGTAAGAATCCCGAAAAAAATCGTGGCATTGTTATATGTGGATCAGGAGCGGGTGTTTGTATTACGGCTAATAAAATTAAAAAAATCAGAGCAGGTTTGGCTACTAATGTTAATATGGCTAAAGCTGAAAAGGCAGACGACAATATTAATGTGTTATGTATTGCGGCTGATAGCACCACAGCGGTTATGACTAAAAAAATAATCAAAACATGGTTGTCAACTAAATTTGCTGGCTACAAGCGATATAAAAGAAGAATTAAAAAAATAATTAGGATAGAAAATCGCAAGGACGTTAGTGTTTAACAGAAATTTTGCATATTTTTGCGCGCCCCATGATCATTCTTCCCATATTAATGAATAATAAAATAAATATGATAATCATTCCAGCTATTTTAACTAAAGACGAAAATACACTAAAACAAGAATTATTAGCTTTAGAGCAAAACCTATTGATTAAATGGTCCCAAATTGATATTATGGATAATGCTTTCGTGCCTTATAGTAGTATAAGTTTAGGGTTTTTTAAAAATATTTCAACTCGATTATTTTTAGAAGCTCATTTAATGGTTATTAAACCTGACGATTATTTGAATTTATGTTACGAGGGTGGATTTAAGAGAGTAATTTTTCATATTGAATCTCAGGTTGAATCATTGGAATTTATTAAAAGGGTTAAATTATTAGGATTAGAAGTTGGAGTGGCTTTGAACCCCGAAACACCATGTTCAAAAATTGAACCCTTGATACCATATGTAGATTTAGTTTTATTTTTAGGAGTGCATCCTGGTCAGCAAGGGCAAACATTTGTTAAAGATGTGTTGACCAAGATTAAAGAATTTCGGAAGAGTTATCCCCATGTTTTAATATCCGTGGATGGAGGGGTGCATTTAGATAATGTGCATGATTTTAATCAGAGCGGAGTGAACATGGTTATAATGGGTAGTGCTTTATGGAAAAATAATGAATTAAATTCTAATTTAATTAAAGCTTACAATAGTTTATAATATTTTTTTATGAAAATACTGAGCAAAGTTACTTGTTTTGGATATTCAGGTAGTAAGGTTACCGATAGTATATATCAAGAAGTTTATGATGTGGCTAATTTGATTGCTAAAGAGGGTTTAACTATTGTGAATGGTGGTTTTGAGGGTATTATGGAGGCCGTGAGTCATGGCGCTAGAGTTGCGGGTGGGCATGTTATTGGAGTTACATTTTATCCCAAAGAAGCTACGCACTTTGAAGGTGGAACCTTAAGTCCCAACCCCTGGATTGATGAAGAAATTAAAACCCCTCATTATGTTGCTCGAACCTTAAAATTAATTGAATTAGGTGAAATATATATTGTGTTTAATGGTGGAACTGGAACCATTTCGGAGTTTGGTTTAGCTTGGGGTTTAGCTAGAATTTATTATGGAAGACATAAGCCTTTGATTTTGTACGGCGATTTTTGGCATGATATTATAGAAACGTTTCAAAGAAATATGTTTTTGCGCAAAGAAGATCTTAAAGCAATTAAAATTGTCATTACACCCGAAGAAGTTGTAAAAGCTCTTAGGGTTTATGATAAAATTTTAGTGAAACGCAGACAAGAATCAGGTGCTAATTTTCGAGGAGTTAGCCCTGAAGATCCATTTAATATATGACACCTGATACCTGATATTTAACATTATATTTATGAATTTTGCTGAATTAGCTCGAAAATTAAATATACTGCCAAATGATTTGCGAGACAAATTACCAGTCTTAGGTTTTGATATTGGTCGCAAGGCTGTTAAAGTAGACGACCGTATCGCGTTAAGAATATTAAATGAATGGCCGGTTTTAAGTAAGAGGTTTGCGCCAGTTGAAGAAGTTGACCGCAGCCAAATTCAAGAGCAGGTTCTTAAAAGTATTGTTAAATTACCACTGGTTTTAACTGTTAAAGAATTATCGCAAAAATTACAAATTCCATTATCAAAACTTATGGTAGAGTTGATGAATAATAGAATTTTAGCGTCTTTAAATGAGCGCATAGATTTTGAGACTGCTAGTATTATTGCTCAAGATTTTGGTATTAAAGTTGAATTAGAAGAAGAGGTGGTAGATGATCATTTAGATCAATCTGGGGCCGACTTGGCAAGTAAAATTGATTCTCGTTTGGCTGGTATTAAAAAAGAGCAATTAAAAGTTCGTCCTCCTATTGTGGTATTTATGGGTCACGTTGATCACGGTAAAACAACTTTATTGGATGCTATTCGTAGTACAAATATTGTTACTAAAGAAGCTGGGCGTATTACGCAGCATATTGGAGCGTATCAAGTTAGTAAACAAGGAAGATTAATAACATTTTTAGACACACCTGGTCATGAAGTGTTTATGGCTATGAGATCGCGGGGAGCTAAAATTGCAGATGTGGCTGTTTTAGTTGTGGCAGCGGATGATGGAATTCAAGAACAAACCAAAGAAGTTGTTAAAATTATTGAGGCTGCGAAAATTCCCGTATTGGTTGCGATTAATAAAATAGATAAACCCACGGCCAATATTCAATTAGTAAAAAGTGGCTTAGCGGAATTAAATTTAACTCCGGAAGAATTCGGTGGGCACACTATTTGTGTTCCTGTATCAGCAAAAGCTAAGACTGGAATTGACGAATTGCTGGATATGATTTTATTTGTAGCTGATTCTTTAAAAGATGAATTATTGGTAAATTATGACGACAAAGTTTTGGGTACGGTTATTGAATCTTATATTGATCCTCGCGAAGGCGTTTCCACAACTATAATTGTGCAGCATGGCACTTTGCATGCTAAAGATTCCATTGTTATTGCGGGAAATTTGTATGGCAAAATTAAAGCTTTAAAGAATTTTTTAAATGAACCTGTTAAAAAAGCTGGACCTTCTATGCCTGTAAAAATTTTAGGATTAAAAGCTTGCCCAGCTGTCGGAGAAATAGTAGAAACTGAAACTGCAAATATAAAATTAGAGACCGTAGCTAAGCAAAAACTGGCTTCCAAATCCATGGAATTACATAAAACATCTTGGCAAGAAGTTCAATCTGGGAAACCTAGCGCTGTTAAATCTAAGATTAGTGAGTCTGATTTTAAAATTTTAAATATTGTGCTTAAAGCCGACAAATATGGATCTTTAGAAGCTATTATTACTTCTTTGGATAAATTTAATATTGAAAAACCCAAATTAAAAATAATTAGCAGTGGTTTAGGTAATATACATGAGAATGATATTTTAAAAGCCAAAGCGTCCAACGCTATTATAGTTGGTTTTCATATTAATATTACTCAAAATGTTTTAAAAATTATTGATGATCAAAAAGTTGAAGCTAAGACCTACGATGTTATTTACAATCTTTTGGATGATGTTTCTAAAAATTTAGATAAATTAGCTGGGCAAGTTTTGACAAAAATCGAGGTTGGAAAATTATTGGTTAAAAAAATATTTAGAGATAATGGTAAAGTGTGTTTATTGGGTGGAGTTGTTCAGAGTGGACAGGTGGAAAACAAATTAAAATTTAATGTTCAAAGAAGTTCAGGCGATATAATCACAGGATCAATTTTAAGTATGCGCTCTGGAGCGGAGGATGTTTCTTTAGTTGTTACGAATGAAGAATGTGGAATACAAGTAAAAAGTAACAGTCCTTTAAAATCCGGCGATGTATTAGAAATATATAGAGAAGAAATGGTCCAAGCCTAATAGGATTGCAGGCGGGAATCCAGATTTATGCGTGAATTTCGAATTTCGAATTTTGAATTATGAATATGGAAAAAAAGTTTACACCACCAGAAGGCTCTGAAATCTTAATAAGAAATCTTGAAAGAAGGCAAGATTTTTTGGCGCGTGTAAGCCATAAGGAAAAAGAAGAAATACCAGAGATTGTAATTAAAGATACTTTTCTGCGTTTTTTAAAGCAAAAATACAAAAATTTAAGTGAAGATGAAATTCATGATTTGAATAATCGAGTTTTTATGATGTTAAACAGAGCTGCTTCTATTGCTAATAAAAAACAAGATACAGCTCCAGTTACTTCTATGTTTTCCTTTACTAAAAAAGGTGTAGTTGGTATTTTAGAAAAAGAATATCAGGAATTCAAAAATCAAATGAAGAGTATCATTGAATTATGCGAACAATACAAAGTGTCTCTAAAATCTATTACTGGTATGCAATATGGTTTGGGTATGCCTGATATTGTTGAGCTTACAAAATTAGTTCAATGGTGCAAAGATAAGGGTATAGATTTAAAGTCCATTACTGGCATGCAGAATGGTTTGGGTACGCCTGACGTTGCAAGACGAATAGAATTATTAAAGTTAATAAAAAGATCTACTGTTTAACAAAAGAATACTTGTTGTGCATGTATTTTAATCAATAAAATCAATAAAAACTCAATATTATTTATTTGGAGAAGGTTTAATTATTGTGTTGGCTTTAAGCTGTAGTGTTGCGTTAAATACTAATTGTAATAGGAATAATAATTGCACACGCTTCTGGATTCCCGCCTTGCCTACTTCGCCGTAGTAACTACGGCTACGAAGGCTGAACGCGGGAGTGACAGAGTGCCACGTTTGTAAAACAACCTCTAAAAGTGTATAATATAGTAAAACTATGCAAAAATCTAAATTTGTTTTACTAACATTCTCTGTAATTTTACTCTCAAACAATTTTGCGCACGCGGCCCCAACTCTTTCATGCAGCGGCAACAACGAACTGACAATCACTAAAGACACTAATATCACGGGAGACTTAGCATTTACAGGAAGA
>SBBB01000024.1 GCA_005239895.1 bacterium
TCTCCGTTTCATTTTTTACGTAAGTCAATAAATCCCCTCATAAAATCCGCAGTTAGTCCGTAACCCTTACAAAATCTTATACGCATAACAGCAAGTATTGGCAGAATACATCAGTTATCAGCAATTGAGAAATGCACTATTTTTGCAATTAATGTGGTGGAAATGTGGTGGAATTCTTTTAATTTGACAAGTTTAACAGAAGTAGTATTATGCAGTTGATGATTATTTAACAGAGCGCAATCAAAATGGCAAACTATTTTGGCTTTATTGATGAAACTGGAGTATTGCACAATGATCCCGGGCAGCGTTTCTTTGCTATAGGGCTTCTTAAATGTGAAGACACCTCTGCTTTATATGAAGAGTTAAGGCGTATTAAGAGTCAGGTTGAATCAAGGTTAGATTTAGAGAGGAGAAAAAAGGGTCTACCGGCAAAAGGAACCTGTTTTGAATTCAAGTTTGCAAGTATAACAGGGACATCTTACAAATTCTACTGCGACTTGATAGACTTGTATTTTAAATTTCCTTCTCTACAATTTTGCAGCCTAGTTATAGATAAGAAGAATCCAGATGTTAAGATAGAAGAAGTATTTCCAGATACCTGGGAAGCTTATATAGGCTATTCAAAGATGCTGATTAGAAATAATATAAACAGCAAGGATTCTGTATGTGTTTTAGCTGATTTTTTGGGAAAGCCAAAGACTAGCAATAAATATTACGAGCCAGAAATAAGAACATTGTCCAGCGTTTACAATGCCAGTGTTATTGAATCTCACGCTTCTTTATTTGTCCAGTTAGTAGATCTTTTAATAGGATGTATAGTGTTAGATTTTAGAAGAAGTAGGGAAGGGAAAAAGACCGATGAGTTTAAGGCGAAAGTATGCGACTTTCTTAAGGCAAAATTGAGCGCGCAAACGCTAGCGAAGAATTTTACTAAATATGCTCCAAACTATTTTAGCGTGTGGGAATTTAAGCCTACAAAATAAAAATGCGAGCCATCGACCCAGTCAACGCCCGCATTTACAACATTTATGGGCAACCTCCGCATCCGCAGCGATTACCCCAGAAATTTATCTAATTCCTATTAAAATAATACAATATTATGACAAAATGTCAAGGATTTTTTCACAAATTTTTGTCAATTTAATCTTTGCATCGTTTACGCAACTGTCTAAAGTATCACCAGTTACAAGAAGCTGTGTAGTTAGCAATATCACAAAAATATGTCAAGCCAGAATTGACAACTTCAGGAGCGTGGAAAATGGATAAAAGGTTACGTAGAAGAATATTGGCCGCGGGCAATAAAATTAGTTACCAAGAGAAAGATTTGTTAGGCGGATGGTTAATTGAAGTGCGAAAAGGCCTGGTGCATATTGGAAACATTCGCAAGAATTAGATGAGCGGGGAATTTCAATATTACCCGTGGCCTAACAATCAGCTAAATCCGATTCTTAGGGGATTTGATTTGGATGTCTTAAAACAAAAACAAATGAGCCTAGGTTCTAAAGGTAATAAAAATCTTAATGATTTTAAAAGAAAAATATCAAAATATTTCTTGACAAATAAGGAAAATGTGGTAAGGTAAATATTGTTATGAGTAACAATAACAATAGTGTAAATATCTATGGCCCTATATCCTCTTAACGAATTCATAAAAATATTAGAACAAAGAAAATGCCACGTAACGAGGAATAAGTTACGACATTATGAGCGAGAAGGTCTAATTAAGGCGATCCGCGAGAAACGCGGAGAAAGAGACCGCTGGTTTTATACGGAGAAGGATATAGATGCTGTTATAGCAATTACTAATTTAATTTCGCTTTCCTGGAAGGCCAAGGAAGTAGCTGCTTTGTTAAGATTAAATCAGGAATTGAATGGAATAATTGAAAAAATGAAGAAAACTAATGAGTTACTGTTATCTATATTCAAGGGAGAATCCGTCAATACAGAAGATCCTCATGTATCCAATGAGCTCCAGTTCTGGAAGAATTTTGAAGGTGGTTTCGCGCCAGAAATAGTCAATAAGATATTTGAACATTATTCATCTAATAAATCGCTGAATAAAAAAGACACTTCTGTGACTGCGGCAGTAATGTTAGAGAAAATGCAAATCGGCGTACAGATTGTTTCTGGATACAGGGATAGAATAAGTAAAAATGAGGAAGAGATCTTGAAGTTACAACAACAAATCTATAATTTGATTAGTAAGATTTATAAGAAGTAATGGATTTTTTTTAACCAATACATTGTTATGGTTAACCCAAACAATAGAAAGGATAGAAAGATATGTTAACACAATTAAGAATCTTTAGGATGAGTAGAGGGATAAAGCTTATTGAGATTGCTAAGTTAAGCGGTGTAAGCGTACCGTGTCTGTCTCAAATAGAAACTGGAAAGTTTAAAGGCAGAAAAGAAACCCGGCAGAAAATAGCTAATGCGTTTGGCGTATCAGAGGAAATTCTTTTTGGCAAAAATGGATAAAATACAAAACATAGTTCCTAAAGTCTTATTAGAAACCGCCGACAAGTATGTCCAAGCCCAAAAGGAAGCGTGCCA
>SBBB01000007.1 GCA_005239895.1 bacterium
ACCAGGAACTGGTTCTTGTAGTGGAAATACTTTTGTAAAAGGTATTAGTAGTGGCAGTCCGACTTGTGGGGCTGTGCCAACTGATACTACTAGTTCTGTAGATTGGAGTAGGATAACTAGCAAACCAGCGATTCCAGTCTCTGGCGATTGTACGACTGGGCAGTTTGTTACTGGGATTTCTTCTGGTAACGCTCCAGCATGTGGCGAGGTGGCTGCCAGCACTAATCGTGCGTGGCTCACTCGTAATGGTAGTGTTAATATAACTGGTCGTCCTGGTTCTCCGGTTTATTCTCATACCGATTGTCCAGTTATAACTGATTTATGTCCTTCTGGATGGACTATTTATGAAACGGTGGACTTAGGTTGTAGTTCTGAGGAGATAAATACGCAGACAAGCATGTATTCTAAGACACGTACCTGGGTTAATGCGTGCTATAAAGATTTTTAAGATGTTATGTTTCGGCTAAGTGAAAAGTCTAGTTTTCAATGCACCACTTTTTGCGTACTTAGTGGCAAGTTGCGTACTTAGTGGCAAGGCGACTAAGTTTGTTTAACATTGCTCTAGTGTTTTGACTTTTGTGATTGTTTTTGCTACTATCACTACAATAGGTTTTATTAGTACAACAATTAGGAGGAAGAGAAGATGAAAAAGTTTTTATTTCTTTATCCTACTCGAACATACCTGGATCAAGAAATTCTTAACATTTCAAAAAAATTATCCGCGGTTAAGAGATTAAACGAAATAATTGATGCACGCTATCGTAGCTCTGGTTATCAGATTTACTGGCTACTATGTTGCGCAAAGAATACACCCATGATACCAGATGTGTCGCTTATTGATCATCGTATTAACATTTACGGAACAGATATTATTATCTCGAGCGGTATACGCGAAAAAGACATAGGGTATATCTACCCATCATGTGAGGGGATACTAGCCCAGCTTAATCCTGTCAGTGAATTAGTGCTTGGTGGTTTTCACCAAATTGATTGTGTAGACAGGGTTGCTCGTGCTGCCCACCACAATGGATTAGTAGTTACTGTTGACGAAGACACGACTGATCAACTATTCACAACAATAAACATAAAACGTAAACTACCACCGATTAGGAGAACTTGGAAAGAATATGGACATGACTTCCTATCGCTTTTGGAAGGTATGAGAAACAAATTCTCTCATGAAGAGGTGAATTTCGGTATTCAAAAACATCGCGCTGAGCGCAAATCAAAACCTTGGCTCGTACAAATTTAAGACCCAACAAGAAATAGTAAAGTTGTTCTTGTTGGGTCTGTATCAAAAATTATTATTATTTAAACTTTATAACTTTATAACTTGACAAACTACTATTGACAGCCTATTTAGGCTTATGGTATTATATTTAGATAACAATTTAACCATTATAAACATATGCTATATTCTAATGATAATGTTTCTTTTTATCTCGGGGGTAAAATTTAGCGTATTTTCGTTGATTTATAAGCTAAAAACCACTCGGGCGAGTGGTTTTTTGATTGTTTTTTTGTTTTATAACTGGTGACTACGGTGACTAATGATATCCACAAGTTATAAAATAATGGAACAATAAATTCCATTAGATTTGTTTTTTGACAATTGAATATGAATTGAAGGGTAAGGAAAAAGAAAGAATTAAGATATATAATAAACATCAGGATTAAATAAGGGTATATAGTGGATGCCTTGACATCAAAAGCCGATGAAGGACGTAGCAATCTGCGATAAGTCTCGGGGAGGTGATAAGCAACCTTTGATCCGGGAATTTCCGAATGGGGAAACCCGTAACTAGTAATGTAGTTACATCGCATGCTGAATATATAGGTGTGCGAAGAATACCTGAGGAACTGAAACATCTTAGTACTCAGAGGAAAAGAAAAAATTATGCATGATTTTAATTTCTAGCTACTAGCTTTTAACCGCGAGGTTGATAGTTGGCAGTTAGTTGTTACAAATCGTGTGCATTCCCTTAGTAGTGGCGAGCGAACGGGGAGAAGCCTAAACCATGTTTACTTTATTTAAATATCCGATTAATTGTTCCCCAAAGGAACAGTTAATCATCAGATATTTTTATTACGGCGATAAGGCTTATGGAAAACATGGGGTTGAGAGATAATCATAACTGATATGCTTATCCGCAATATCAAAGAGATAATCCAAATGGGTAGTTAACTTGTCTAGTAGAACGGCTCTGGAAAGGCCGGCCAAAGAAGGTGATAGCCCTGTACGCGAAAGACGTTAACATCTCTTACTTGATTAAACGTAAGTACTACTGGACACGAGAAATCCAGTAGGAATCCGGGCTGACTATAGCCCAAGGCTAAATACTTTTGATGATCGATAGTGAACAAGTACCGTGAGGGAAAGGTGAAAAGCACCCCGGTGAGGGGAATGAAATAGTATCTGAAACTATATACTTACAATGAGACGGAGTGTGTTAAGCGCAAGCGAGACATGTAACGTCGTTCCTATTGAAGAATGAGCCAACGAGTTATTCTATATTGATGGTCTAAACACTAAAGTGGATAGGCAAAGGGAAACCAAGTGTTAATAGCGCGTCGTTAATATAATTAACGATCATTTACAAACTGAGGTTTGTTGGTGTTTGGTAATTGTATTAACAATCAGTATGGAATAGACCCGAAGCCGAGTGATCTAATCATGGTCAGGATGAAGGTTGATGAATAGTCAACTGGAGGTCCGTACTCACTAGCCGTGCAACACTAGGGGATGAACTGTGATTAGCGGAGAAATTCCAATCGAACTCGGTAATAGCTGGTTCTCCTCGAAATAGTTATAGGACTAGCGCCATATTTAAACTTTGGGGTAGAGCACTGAATAGCGCAGCCTGGATAAAACCAGCTGTGCCAATCAAACTTCGAATACGAAGGTTAGTCGCAAGACTAACAAGATATGGTAGTCAGACGATGGGGGCTAAGCTCCATGCGTCAAAAGGGAAACAGCCCAGATCCTAATCTAAGGTCCTTAAATGTAGATTAAGTGTAGAAGGTGGTGAGATTACTTATACAACCAGGAGGTTGGCTTAGAAGCAGCCATCCTTTAAAGAAAGCGTAACAGCTCACTGGCCTATGTGATCTCGCGCCGAAAATTCAACGGGGCTAAAATCTACTACCGAAGATAGGGGTTTATATTTTTTAAAATATAAACGGTAGAGGAGCATTCTAATGACTGCGAAGATAAAATGTGAGTTTTATTGGAGTTATTAGAAGAGAGAATGTTGGCATAAGTAGCAAAAATTCTGATGAAAACTCAGAACACAATAAGTCTAAGGATTCCTTGGCAACGTAAATCGACCAAGGGTTAGTCGATCCTAAGGTGAGCCTTGGTTAACAAGGGTAGCCGATGGAAGAGCTGGTTAATATTCCAGCACTACGTTTTAGCTTAATAAATGATGCGCTTTTTTATAGATTGAGCGTTTTTTGGCTATAGGCGTTGATCTGCGCAAGCAGGTGAAAAGATGAGGCGCAAGCTTTGTCAATTCAATTAAACAAAGAGCCCAGAAAAGTCATTTATTTTTAATGAGAACGTAATCGTACCACAAACCGACACAGGTGGACGGGCGCGTAATGTGCTAATGTGTATGAGAGAACCCTCGTTAAGGAACTCGGCAAAACAACGACCGTAAGTTAGCAATAAGGTCTTCCAGCTCCACTTTTGGGATATAATTAAAGTATCAAATATGTATTATGTTTATATTATTCAAAATACAGATTCTAAGAAATTGTATGTTGGGTATACCACAGATTTAAACAGAAGATTGTCTGAGCATAATAACGGTAAAAAGTTTACTACAAGTAAAAATGGTAAATGGATTATTATTTATGTTGAAGCGTATAAATCTGAAAATAATGTCCGAACCAGAGAATATAGAATTAAACATAATGGTAATACTAAGAAAGAACTATTTAAGCGAATAAAAGACTGTTTATTCGTTTGAACCCAAAAGTGGAGCTGGACGCAGCGCAAGATCCCGAATGACTGTTTAACAAAAACATAGGTCTCTGCAAAACCGAAAGGTGATATATAGGGGCTGATGCCTGGCCAGTGTCAGAATGTTAAGGGGAGAGGTGATGCTGTATTTATACAGCCGTAGCTTTGAACCGAAGCACTGATGAACGCCGGCGGTAACTATAACCGTCCTAAGGTAGCGAATTTCCTAGTCGTGTAAGTTACGACCCGCACGAATGGCATAACTATTTGGGAACTGTCTCAACGAGGGACTCAGCGAAATTACAAGAGGAGTGAAGATGCTCCTTACCCACTGTTAGACGAAAAGACCCCGTGAAGCTTTACTATAACTTGATATTGAGTTAGAAATACTTTTGTTTGAGCATAGGTGGGAGTCATGTCGCAAGATATGACAACAGTGAGATACCACCCTAAATTATTTTTAACCCTAATCATCCAGGCTGAATCGTCTGGAAGAGACAGTGTCTGGTGGGTAGTTTAACTGGGGCGGTTGCCTCATAAAGAGTAACTGAGGCGTTTATAAGGTTGGCTATCTTCCCATGGAAACGGAATGATATAGGGCAAGCCCGTAAGCCAGCTTTACTGCGAGAGGTACATCTCGAGCAGTTACGAAAGTAGAAGCTAGTGATCCGACCGTACGAAGTAGGACGGCGGAAGCTCAACGGATAAAAGCTACTCCGGGGATAACAGGCTAGTCTGGTCCAAGAGTCCATATCGACGACCAGGTTCGGCACCTCGATGTCGGCTCGTTCTATCCTGGGGGTGAAGAAGCTCCCAATGGTTCGGCTGTTCGCCGATTAAAAGAGCACGCGAGCTGGGTTCAGAACGTCGTAAGACAGTTCGGTCTCCTATCTACAGTGGGCGCACGAAATTTGAGAAGGCTCTTCCTTAGTACGAGAGGACCGGGAAGAATAAACCTCTGGTGTATCGGTTGTCCTGCCAAGGGCACAAGCCGAGAAGCTATGTTTAGCGCGGATAAACGCTGAAAGCATATAAGCGTGAAGCCGTCTTCAAGATTAGATTTCGTTATAGATTCCCGAAGAATACGGGTAAGGTTCTTAGGTGTAAGGCCAGTAATGGTTTGAGCCTAATGGATTCTTGATCAATCGAATAATCCTGATGTTTATTATGTGTCTTAAATTATCCTTCAATTTATAATTTTTAGTCATTAATTTCCTTAGTGCTTAAAAGCGAAAGGGTCACACCTCTTCCCATTCCGAACAGAGTCGTTAAGCCTTTCAGCACCGATGATACTTTTTACGATAAGTCAAAAGGGAAAGTAGGCCAGTGCTAGGGGATTTTTTAAAAAAGTTGTTTATGATTAATAAAATTACCTCCGTATTCGGGGGTTTTTGTGCGCGCAAAATTTTGGTAAAAATTTCAACAAACAAAAAAGCCAGACCTTAAGTTTAGAAATTAATGGTCTAGCCCGTTTGGTGGTCCTGCAATTATTAGGGCCACCGTAAATTTGTCAAGCCACCATGTGGTAAAAGTGTAACTGTTAAATGGGAGTTTTTTCGTAGAGGCTAATTGTTTGATTGGAATGTTTTTAACAAGAACAAATTCCTTGACATGAATAAAAGTTTTATCTTCGTGATAACGAGTTAACTGCACAACGCTTCCAGCTTCTGGTTTTTTCTTTTAAAATAACACAATTTATTATTTCTACCATTGGTGGAATGAACAACTATTCCATAAATACCTTTTGTACTATCTTTTGCTTCCATCACTTTTGCAAGTATGCCTTCTTTCTCTTCCACGTTGTTTCCTCCTTTATATATATTGTGGGCCATTTTCATGGTATATATTATAACAACAGGTGCAAGGTCTTTACAAGCTGTTGGTTGTTTGTAGGTTTTTGCCATGCTTTGTATGGTTGACCTTTTTATTAATTTTGATATATTGTAAATAAGAAACCAAATGATAGGAGGGCGGTAAAATGAGTACAGAGATTAATTCTTTTCATGCTTTGCCATATATCGCTCAAGAAGATCAAATGTGCAGCCAATGCGGAAAAATAATTTTGCAGGGAGAGCTGTATATGAATTATATTGGAAATATGACAAAGACTCTTTTTTTATTTGAACGTTCGTGGAACATAGAAAGATGCCTTGATTGTAAGCAGGACTGGGATTCAATTATTAGGATTTCAGTTGCCAAACTTTAGTTGTACTATTTATGCACTGCGGAATACATTTTCCGCAGTGTGAACATTTTTAATATTACAAGTATAAATATAAATTTTTTTGATATCATTATAGTGGCTTAGTAAATATAAAATAATATGATAAAAAAAACGATTCTTTTGGCTATAATGTTCGTGTTAATACTTCCAGTTGCGTCTTTAGCAAACGGAGGGGATCAACGTGTGGTAAATAAAAAATATCTTATTAGTTTGTCGCGTGCTCCCTTTACTCCTATAGTTGGAGTTAAAACTTCTTTTTTGGCATCATTTGTAGATATTCAAAAAGGTAAACTAATTAATGAAGATTTAATTGTTAAGGTTCGCGTTTCTAAACATGGCGCTGTGGCTGGAAAATTTATTTTTGAAAAAGAAAATATTATTGCGCAAAGGGGAGTTTTAGATTTTCCTTATACTTTTGAAGAAAGCGGATTGCATGAAATATTTTTTGATTTTGCGTTTTTATCTGATCCCAAAAAAATTTACCATGCACCTGATTTTTTAATGGATGTGCAAAAAGCAGAAACATCAGCATTGTCAAGTGATAATACCTTTCCATATTTATTTGTAGTTATAAGTTTATTTGCGGGTTTGATCATTGGATTTGGAATTAGTCATTTTTATAATTGTAAAAGAAAGAAGGCCTTTTCTAGTTGATATATCCTGTCCTTATTTGCGTTATACTATATTAAGTATGGTATACTGATAAGGTGTTTTTTTAATAAAACGGCTGGGTAGCTCAACGGCAGAGCAGGGCTTTCATAAGGCCAAGGTTGTGGGTTCGAATCCCACTTCAGCCACTAAAACACTATGACCATAATAATGTTTTTGTTTTTTATTATACTCTTAACATTTGTTTACGCTGGTTGGAAAGGCGCGCCATTTGTGCCTACTCGAAAAACAGATGTGGAGCGTTTTTTAAAATTAGCTGATTTTAAGCCTGGACAAAAAATGTACGATCTGGGTTGTGGCGATGGTCGTTTAGTTTACGCTACTGCTAAACAAGGAGTTAAATCTCAAGGTTTTGAATTAAGTTTATTCCCTTTTATTTTGGCAAAAATTTCTGGCCTGTTTCAAAAAAATACAAATTTTAAAATATGTTACGGTGACTTTTGGCATGCTGATTTAAGTGATGCCGACGTGGTATATTTTTTTCTTATGCCGAAAGTTTATCCTAAATTAGCAGACAAATTAAAAAAGAACTTAAAAGTGGAGCGAGGATTATTGTCTATGTTTGGCCGACTCCAGGTTGGATACCTGTATCTATAGATCAATGTGAAGGCTATCCAAATATGTTTTTGTATAAAATGTAGCAACCCTTGCTATTTTGATTATTTTATTGTAGCTTGTATTAGAAGAAGTCAGGCAGGTGGTTGATTTCCAATAATCATATTTAAGGAGGACACGATGAATGTAATTAAAGTAATGGTGAATGGTCTGCCGGGAAAGATGGCTACGAACGTAGTCGAGCATGTAATTACGGATGATAGGTTTGAATTGATTTCGTATTCATTAACTGGGCCAGAAACAACAGAAGCAGAGACTAAAGTAGGCTGGGCAACAATTACTTTGATTCGTCCAGATCAGAGAGAAGAGGCAATTACGGAAATTCTCAAGAAAGAAAAACAGTTTATAGCTGTGGATTTTACCTTGCCTGCGGTCGCAAATTCCAATGCTGAGTTTTATTGGAATCACAACATTCCTTTTGTGATGGGAACCACGGGTGGAGATAAGAAGGTTATGGAGGAAATGATTTTTGGTTCTAGGATTTCAGCCGTGATTGCTCCCAATATGGCTAAGCAGGTCGTTGTCTTGCAATCAGCGATGGAATATATGTCTCTTTGTTTCCCTGATTTATTCAAAGAGTATTCCCTGGAGATTAAAGAAAGCCATCAGAAGGGCAAAGCCGATACTAGCGGTACGGTCAAAGCCATGATTGAGTACTTTGTTAAGCTTGGTTTCCTTTTTCTAAAGATCAAATTTTAATGGAGCGTGATCCCGAGCGGCAAAAAAAGATTTGGGGCGTGCCAGAGCAATATCTTGGTGGGCATGGATATCATACTTACGAACTGCTTTCACCAGACAAGACAACGAAGCTTGTTTTTACGCACAATGTGAATGGTCGAAATATTTATGTCGATGGCACATTAGATGCTGTAGTGTTTTTGGATAAAAAACTCAGAGAAGGATCTAAGGGTGAAATATTCAGCATGATTGATGTTTTACGAAACTGTATCCGTCCACCTCATTCTGGACAAGAGGTTGTTATTAATTAAGTAATCCACAGGTGATTGTAATTTAAGACTCCAGTGCGGTCTCTCGGTATTGCACCAAATCATATAATCCGTTAATTTTTTGTTAAACTCATTAACATCTTCTAATAAAAATTCATTCCAGTCAATGAATTCTTCTTGAACACTACGGTTAAATCTTTCAACATGACCATTCAGATATGGTTTCCCTTTGTAATTCCAAAAATGCGTTGTTTCTGTATTTTCAATATATTCAGCAAAATATTTATGAAATTCTGAGCCATTGTCAGTTTGTATGTGTTTAATTGTTCCTGGAAACACTATTTCTAGTTTTTTAAAGAAATTCTTTGCATTACTGCTATTAGCTTGCTTGTAAGCTAAAGCAAAACCAAAATTAGAATGAGTGTCCATAGCAGTAATAACATACCTTTTAATACCAGAATAAAATCTAACAATAGTATCAATTTGAACTAAATCCCCTTGGGATTTAGTTCTAAAACCAACAGGTTTTCGTATTTTTTCTCTTTTCTTCTTTGTTTCTTTGATTTTTCCAAAATGACTAATCTTTATTCTGTGATGATAAATCTTTTTTTCTTTAATAATACGACCTACTTTAGATTCAGAATATATTGGTAAATCATTTTTTATTGAAAATTTGTCTAAAAAGATTTTTACCTTATCTTTGCCCATATTTGGGCAAAGATCTAATCTTAATCTTTTTAATTTCTTTTAAGAGTAAAGGGTGAATTTCTCTTTTGTTATTGTGTTTTCTAGCTTGGGTTCCAGGATTAAGACTGTCTATTCTGTATCCAGATTCTTTGTATATTTTCCACCAAGCGTACAAGGTTGAACGTTTGGCTCCAAAAGCGTCAATTGTGGCTTTAAGACCATGTTTTCTCCAAAAACATAGAATTTTATGTCTTTGTTGAGCTGTTTTAGTAATCATATAATTATATTTAAAAGTATAATTATATAATCTCATAAACCCTTGATTCCTTTATATACGCAATGTATCCTCATACATTCTGGATGCCATCAGAGTCCAGGATGTGAGTGAACTTGAGCACATTATTAAAAAGCAACAAGTTCATTGTTCAGGCGGGTAATTTTGAAAATTATTTACATATCAATTTGATTAATTTCAAGCTTTAATTTTTAAATTATAAATATGCAATTACTACAAGTAATAAAAATTTTCACAAAAATGTCCTTTTTTGTTGCAGTATTAATAATTTTAATACTTGTTACTGGAAATAATGGCAATGCCGTGAGTCGTCAAGATAAGACTTTTGGTGAATTGCACTTACGATTAGCAAATATTCAAGATGGACTTATGCAAAATCAAGAAATTTCAGTGAAAGATATGCGTTTTCTATACGAGCTTGATGAAAATACTAAGAGTTTAATATATAGAAAAGTTTCAAACAAAACTGGAGAAGCGATAAAAAAAGCAATTAAAATTTATAAAAAGTTAATCAATATTAAAAACAAGAATACAAATAATGAAAAACTGTCAATAGAAGATCTAAAGATTATCTATAGGTTTGATAAAGATGCCAGAGATTTAATTTTAAAAAATGATTTAGAGTTAGAGGAATTGGCAAAAGGAAGGAATATAAAAACTGATATTTCTTTAATTACTGATCTATCTGAAGAGCAAATTAGTATAAATCAAGAAGAGGCTTTAACAGGCAATATTAAATATCATTACGGAGATATTAATCTAAAGGGTTTAACTTCAGCCAAGTCACTGAAATTACCCAAGACAGTTAGCGGTAATCTTTATTTTGAAGATTTAACCTCAGCTGAAGGATTGATATTGCCAAGGTCCATTAATGGTGATCTTTATTTTGGAGGTTTAACCTCGGCTAAGGGGCTGATCCTACCAGGGTCCATTAATGGAGGTCTTTATTTTAACAACTTAACCTCAGCTGAAGGATTAAAATTACCGAAATTCATTAACAAATGTCTTTATTTTGGAGGTTTAACCTCGGTTAAGGGGCTGATCCTACCAGAGTCCATTAATGGATGTCTTTATTTTGGAGGTTTAACCTCAGCTAAAGGGCTAAAATTACCTCAGTCGGTTGGTGGTGACCTGTCTTTTCGTGACCTAACTTCAGCTAAAGGGCTAAAATTACCTAAATCAATTGGCGGAGGACTAGATTTGTATAGTTTAACTTCAGCTGATGGACTAAAATTGCCAAAATTAATTCATGGGAGTCTTAATCTTATGCATTTAACTTCAGCTGATGGACTAAAATTGCCTAAGTCAATCGGTGGTAGTCTGGACCTTAATCGTTTAACTTCAATTAAAGGACTGGTACTACCAGAATCAGTCGGCGCTAGTCTTAATCTTAATCGTTTAACTTCAATTAAAGGATTAAAATTACCTAAGTCAATCGGTGGAACTCTTGACTTAGGTAGTCTGACCTCCATTAAAGGATTAAAATTACCAAAGTTCATTAATGGTGATCTTGTTTTAGGTAGTCTAACCTCAGCTGAAGGACTAGTATTGCCAGAATACATTAATGGAGGTCTTTATTTAGGTAGTCTAACTTCAGCTGATGGACTAAAATTGCCTAAGTCAATCGGTGGCCATCTTAATTTGGAAGGTTTAAACTCAATCGAAGGACTGGTATTACCAGAATCAGTCGGTTACACAGTTATTTTTAGTAAATTACCTTCAACTGAAAAGGAAAAACTAAAAGTAAAATATCCAAAATTAAAAATACAATAGTAAAATTAAGTTTTTAAGGCGTTCTAAGTTATAAAATTCATAAACATAAGCTGTCAACAACTTCGCGATTGCGTCAGATTATTACAATAATTTTTAGTATCCTCTGTCATTCCCGCCCCCGATCAGGTCGAGGGTAAACTCCGGCGGGAATCCAGGAGCGTGTTCATTAATAATTAACCTGGATCCCCGGGTCAAGTCGTTTAGATACTGAGGATTTTCAGACCCGAATGTACCCGAGGATGACAAGTCAAAAGCAACCCTTACCCTCTCATTAAATTTTCAAAACTTGTTCGGTCTTCGTCAAAAAATAATTCTACCACACCCGTGGGACCATTTCTATGTTTTTGAATTAAAATTTGAGCTACATTTTGCTCACCTGGTTGAAGAGTTACGCTTTTGTCCATACTTTTACGATAAATAAACATTACAATATCAGCATCTTGTTCTATAGAACCTGATTCGCGCAAATCTGCCAATTTCGGTATGGCTGGTTTACGCATTTCAACCTGTCTAGATAATTGAGACAAAGCAATTACAGGAATATCCAACTCTCGGGCAATACCCTTCAACGCTCTCGTAATTCCGCTAATTTCTTGAACCCTATTTTCAATATTTACGCGCGATTCAATAAGTTGTAAATAATCAATGATTAATAAATCTAATCCTTTTTCTAATTGTAGCCTGCGAGCTTTAGTGCGAATTTCCATAATATTAGCTGTGGCTGAATCATCTATGTAGATTTGAGCTTCAGATAGTACGCTAATAGCTCTTCCGATTTTAGAAAAATCGTCATTCATTCCTTTTTCAGATAATTTTCCCGTGCGAGTTTTCCAGAGACTCACTCCAGCTTCAGCGCAGAGCAATCTATCAATCAATTCCGATTGCGACATTTCTAAACTAAAAATTCCAACGTGCATTTTAGATTTTACCGCGGCATTGCGCGCTATATTAAGAGCAAAAGAGGTTTTTCCAACTGATGGTCGGGCAGCAATAATCACAAGATTAGAGCGGTGCAGTCCAGCGAGAATATTATCTAAATCTGTGAAATGCGTTGGAATGCCTCGAATTTTACCCGAATCTTTATGTAATTCATCCAGGCGTTCAAAAGCGGATGTAAGCAAAGCTTTAATATGAATAAAAGCTTGTTTTAAATATTTTTTAGAAACTGTAAATAATGATTGTTCAGCTTTGTCCAAAATGTCATCAACACTTTGTTCTTCTTCATACGCGAGTGAGTTGATGGTGCTTGAAGCTGTAATTAATTTACGAAGCGTTGATTTGCGTTGAACTATTTCAGCGTAAGAAATTACGTGTGAAGCTGTTGGCACGGAATTTCCTAAAGAAGCTAAATAACTGCGACCGCCAATTTCTTCCAGTTGTTTTTTTTCTAGTAATCGGTTGGTAACAGTTAACAAATCAATAGCCTCGTGTTTTAAAAACAATTCCATCATGGCTTCATAAATCATACCATGACTGGGTTTGTAAAAATCTTCAGGGGAAATAGTGTCAGCTACTTTATAAATAGCTTCTTTTTCAATCAATAAAGAGCCTAGCAATGACTCTTCGGCTTCAATATTTTGAGGTGGTATTTTTTCCATTAAATTAGCCATATTTTATCAATTTTTTAGCTTTTAAATATGGTAGCATTTTAATTCTTTTTTAATTTTTTAGCAACTGATTACACAGTTCGTTAAGTTTTAAAGTTTTTAAGGTTCATAAAGCCGTCAGGGCTCTTCGAGTCTGAGACTCTCAGAGTCGATGACCTGAGGATCTTTAGGTCAGAAGGATTAAAAAATTAATCATTTTACAATTTTTACCCCATTTCTGTCATTCCTGTACCTTCCCTGTCATTCCCGTGAAAACGGGAATCCAGGTTATATGAGAATTATAAATTATGAATCATAAGTAGTCCGACTACTTATGAGTAGTCGGACTACTAAACCGGCTGGACTTGACATATAGAAAGAGATATGATATTTAATATATAAGCATATGCAAAGCAATCGAGTCATCGCGGCTTGATTGTAGCATATTACAATTCACAATGAAGCGGAGGTCGTCATGAAATGGATTATGGATCCAGAACACAGGATTTCAGTTGTAGTGGTAGCATTGTTTTTAGGTTTTCTTTTATGCCTGTCAGTAATTGGGAAGGCTTCCAATACTTACGAGTTGCAAACCTCGACATTCAAGGGCAAGGAGGTAAGAGTTGCTGTTTATAAAAATCGACGCGTTATCAGTATTAAAGGTGTAACCGGAGGTAGTTAGATTTTTAAGCAGAATGACAATATAATGACAATGATTGTTGTTGGTGTCCCTAGGCGAGGTGTCAGTGTCTCAACACGTGTTGCTTACGCTGATGAAGCCGAGCTTTTTCGCAAATTTTTTTAAGGAGGAAATGATGAAAAAGACAGATGCAAAAAAGACGTGGGAGTATTATGAGGCACTGACTAATCGTGCCATGATGATCGCAGGCATGCAATGTGCTTTAATGATTAGTGTTACTGGAATTGCTCTTGCATTCATTGTACACGGCATCTCCAGTTTGTTTGACTAAAGGAATTGGCGTTAACATTCCATAAGGAGGATTCATGATGAGTTTTGCGTTTTGGAGCGCAGCCACTAAAGTAATGTCAGTAGTAGCCTGTATATTTTTAGCGGTATCAGACTTTTTAGCTAGAGAAAGTAAAAAAGCTCATTTACGTTCAGGTTGTTGTTTGCTAGCAACAGCAGGTGGGTATTTACTATTGTTATATCTGCAGCAGGTTCCCTCTTTTAACACTTTTATGATTGGTATAATATCTGCTGTTTTGAGTTATGTAGAATTTAATACAATTGAGAAATTGATTGATCAAGATAAAAAATCAATGTTAAAATAATAATCATGCAATTAGGGCGCGTTTTGTTTTTAAAGATGTGCCATTGTGTTAGGTAATTTCTAATACTAATTAAAGTGTTTTAATTTCAACTAAAGTCATTTCTAAGTGATGCTCAATTTCTTTTGGACTAATATCTGCCTGATCGCCCTTAAAATAAACTATTATAGGCACAATTAAGTTTTGTATTTCAAGCAGAAAAATAATCATTCTAAATGATTTATTTTTACCTTTAGATAGGTTACTTGATTTTAATCTAACTTTATAAAGTTTGTGACCTAATCTGTCTGATGTTTCGGGTAAAAAATTTTCTAAAGTTTTAATAATATCTGTTTCTAGGTTGCGAAATTTTTTGAGATAAGGTTTTAGTTTTTTAAGAAAATAATTAGTTAAATAAACCCTATACATTGTATTAAATAGTTTTTAATTTAGAGAGTTGTTTTTTAATGGACGGCAATGACTTGGGATCAATTTTATTGTTTAATTGTTCTTCCAGCTGTTGAGATAAAGCTGCAATTTTATGGTTATTATCTAGAGGCATTTGTTCAACATCATCAACATAGCGCATTACTGCGAACCTAAAAAGTTCAGCCTTGCTTGGAAATCCCTTTCTAGTCATAACATTTTTAATACGACGTTCTAAAACTTTAGGAATAGAGAAATTAACAATAGACATAAATATATGGATTAAATATCTAACATATATAGTAGCATAATAGTGGTATTTGTGTCAAGTTTTTAGATCATTATCTGTTTCACATTCAGTTATGCGCTGTTTTATTTTTGCCAAAAAACTTTGGGTTATTAATTGTTCAGATTGAGCGATATTTAAACCACGTGTATTTAAATAAAATATTTCTTCCAGATTTAAGTGGGTAACAGACACGGAGTGACTAACTTGTACATTATTATTTAAAATTTCTAAGCTAGGAAGTGGTTTAGCTATAACTTTATCTGATAATAACAAAGCTTTGTATATTAATTCGCCTGACGAACCATTGGTTTTAGGATTAACACGAATAACGCCTTTATAAAATGAAGATGATTGATCTTTTAAAATTCCGTAAATTTCAGTTTTACTGTGAGTATTTTTGGCGGAATGTATTACGTTGGTAGAAAGATTAAAACTATATTTTTTTTCTCCCAAAAATAATCCATATAGTTCAACGCTAGCATGTTCACCAATTAATTCAATTAAAATTTCATTCGTGTAATTATGGTCCTGATGTATAAAATATAATTTACAATTAGAGTTTGCTTCTACAGTAACGTGAATTTTTTGTTGAGTAATAGGTAGCACGCTAGAAAAGTGAGAAGTGTTCATTGATATTGTTATAATACTACTATTATCGTTATGTATCCAGAGCATATTTTTATCCAATACAGCCGGACATCTCCATATTGATCAATCTATTTAATTCAACCGCGTATTCTAAAGGTAATTCATTTACAATGGGTTCAATAAACCCGTTTACAATTAAACCTAGTGCTTCTTGATGGTTTAGTCCTCGGCTTTGCAAATAAAATAATTGTTCATCAGATATTTTAGAAACTCGAGCTTCGTGACAAATACTGGTTTTATCATTATATATTTCCATGTAAGGAATAGTGTCGGAGCGAGCTTGATCGCTTAACATTAAAGCGTCGCATTGAACGTGATTTTTAGATCCGTAAGATTGCGGTGTCATTTTTATTAAACCTCGGTAAGTAGTTCGTCCATTATTTAATCCAATACTTTTACTAATTACTTGAGAGTTAGTGTAAGGCGCTCCGTGTATTACTTTAGCGCCGGTGTCTTTGTGTTGATTTGTTGTAGCAATGGCAATATTCATGTGTTTAGCTCGACTGCCCTTACCAACCAACCAGCTAGCTGGATATAACATAGTGGTATGACTACCAAGGGATCCGCCAGTCCATTCCATAGTTCCATTGGTTTCAACAATAGATCGTTTAGTGTTTAAATTATATACATTAGTACTCCAGTTTTGAATGGAAGTATAATGAACATACGCATTTTCTTTAACAAAAATTTCAACTACAGCTGAATGCAGAGAGGCCGTGCTGTATTGAGGTGCAGTACAAGCTTCAATGTAGTGAACCGAACTACCAGGTTCAGCAATAATAATCGTGTGTTCGAATTGTCCGGAGTTTTTGGCATTCATTCTGAAGTAGGTTTGTAGGGGTAGGTCAATTTTTACATTTTTTGGAATATACAAAAAAGTTCCGCCGCTCCATACTGCTCCATGCAAAGCCGCGAATTTATGATCATAAATCGGAACGCAACGAGTCATAAAATATTCTTTTACTAGATCGGGATATTTTTGTAAGGCTGTATCTGTATCGCAAAAAATAACCCCATCTTTTTCCCATTTTTCTTGAAGTTTGTTGTAAAAACTTTCGGATTCATATTGTCCGATTACGCCCGCTAAAAATTTTTGTTCCGCTTGGGGAATGCCTAGTGTTTCGTATACATTTTTTATGTCCGTAGGTACTTCACTCCAATTATTATACTGATCGTTTTGCGGTTTAATATAAAAAGTTATATTATCCAGATTGAGTTGACTTAAATCTGGTCCCCAGGTTGGCATAGGCTTGCTATTAAAAATTTCTAAAGATTTTAATCTTTTTTTGCGCATCCAAGTTGGCTCGTTTTTTTGATAAGAAATTTCTTCTACAACGGATTTGGATAGACCTTGGGGGCTACGATAAACCCAGCGTTCTTGCTGAGGAATAAAAATATTATTTTGGACGGCAGTCTGCGCCATAAATTAAAATTTAATATTTATAATTCTGGATTTTTAAAGTTTTTGTATCCATTAAGTTCTAGTTCGGAAATTAAATCTTTACCGCCAGTTTTAACTATGGTTCCATTAAGCATCACATGCACAACATCGGGTTCTATAAACTGCAATAGTTTAATATAGTGAGTAATAATTAAAATTCCCAATTTAGCTTGCATTAATTTTTTAATTCCGGAAGCTACAATTTTTAGCGCGTCTATATCTAAACCCGAATCACACTCATCTAAAATAGCAAATTTTGGTTCCAGTACTGCCAGCTGTAAAATTTCTAAACGTTTTTTTTCTCCGCCGGACAAATTTTCATTCACCGAACGATCTAAAAAAGAATGATCCATTTCTAGTAAATCTAATTTGGAATTTAATAACCGACGAAAAGCTAGGGGAGTTATATCAATTCCATGATAAGCTTTGTAACTCGCGCGTAAAAAACTAACAATATCTAGTCCGGCAATGGTGGATGGATTTTGAAATGCTAAAAATAATCCTAGCCGAGCTCTTTCATGGGTTTCTAAATCCAATATATTTTGATCTAAAAAATATATACTGCCTTGCGTAATTTTATAATTCGGGTGTCCAAATATAGCATAACTTAAAGTTGTTTTTCCAGCTCCATTCGGACCCATTAAAGCATGCACTTCGTTTGGTTTAACAATTAAAGACAAATCTTTCAAAATATCTTTATTTTCAGTTTGGACATTTAGTTTGGTAATAACTAGAGACATAATTATAATGATTTAGAGTGAACTATATTATAGTGAGTTCTATCGAATCATTAATTCTAGAAACCATTTCATCAATTTCAGTATCTGTCAGCCCGTGCAATTTAGATCCATTTTCAATAGTATCAAAAGTATTGGCCTTGCAACCAACGCAATGCAAGCCATATTCCAGCATAATTTTAGCAGATTGAGGGTGTTGTAATACCACCATTCCTAGCACCATATTTTTAGTAACTTGTTGTTTTTCCATATAGATTTCTTTTAATTACAGTATATGAATATTTGTTGGGAGTGTCAAAAGATAAGAATAGAAAGTCGAAGGTCCCGAGGTACACCGAGGGATTGAAAGTTAAAAGTTTCCAGGGGCAGTATTTTTAAAAAACCAATGTTTGGTGGTTCGACCGCCAAACATTGGAGTACCAAACATTGATTGGTGTGTTTTGATTTGAGTTCAGTAGTTGTTAGCGGGGGTTGACAAAGCCCATTTTTTGTGCTATCCTAAAAGGATTGTTTTTGCAGTAGTTACAGCCGTTTAATCACGCAAAGGAGGGCAAAAGATGAAAATCGTGTATCAGTATCCTCATTATGAGGAGTACGAGATTTGTGAAGAAACAAGTTTTTTCCAGGAATTGAAGCAAGAAATAGGCCCCGTCACATTTAAGGATGTGTGTGCGGTCTTGTTGATAGCGCTGGTTGGCATTATCGCGCTGGAAGTGTTTGTTTACTTCAATCCAGAGTGGAACCAACCCATGCATCAAGAAGTTGAATGCGAGCAGAATTGCGCAGCAAAACCAGAAAAAAAGGTTAGGGCGCAAAAGACGCTGTATATTCTGCAGCATCCAGAATATTTGGATTCTATCGGATTAACTCGCAGTAATATTTTGAATGTAACTGCCATGGCCAAGAAACCTATTGTTCAGGAATGGATTGATAGGTTTAGTACACCGGGCAGACATCAGAACAGACTTCGAGCCGCACTTCAAGGGTGCAAGCCACACAAACAAAGAATTAAGCAGCACTTTAGGAAGCATGGGCAACCCGAAGAATTGTTTTATGTTTTTGTTATTGAGAGTGGTTGCGATATGAACGCTAGAAGTAGCGAGGGTGCCTTGGGACCAGCGCAGTTTATTTCTGAGACTGGTAAGCGTTATGGTTTGGCTCCTAAAGACAGGACAAGCCTTGGAAAGTCTTTGACTGCTGTCACTAAATATTTTAGCGACTTGCATAACGCGTTTGATAATTATGGTTGCTCCATTATGAGTTTTAATACTGGAGAAAACCGTGTAGCTCGAGAGCTACTTGAAATGCATCAAACCGGCGAAGTTGTGAAAGATTGTTGGGCGCTTTTAGACAGCGAAGATACTTTTGATGAATTAAGTCAAAGATCTCGCGACGAAGTGTTCAATTATCTGCCACAAATCATCGCGGCTGCATGTCTTGACAATGACCGTTGTAAACGGTCAGTGTAATCGTTTGCTGGCGGCAAACGATATATCATTATACTGGGGTGGGAAGCACAGCATTGCTACCACCCCCGAACTATAACTTCACAATTTTCCAAATCACCTCCGCCAATTTTTCAGAATCGTGTCTTATAAAAGACCTTTTAATTTTATTGAGTTTATCGTGATCGCTTTGCACAAAAATTGAATTAGAGCACAAAGGCGCGCCTATAAAATGAATATTATTTTTAATAAAATTATTTTTGACAGGATATTTTGTATAAGATCCTTCAGATTTATAAGATTTTAAAAGCTGCGCTGCTGGTTTTTTATTGTTAAAAATAGCATAATCAATTATATCTTTACCTAAATAAAACTCCAATTTATTTGTAAAATCAAAAATAGAAGAATCTAAAGAATGGGCAATTTTATTTACTAAATTAATGATAAAAATTTTTGTAGCCTTTGATTTTTTTATAGCTTCTTTTATACCTTCAATTAAAATCACAGGAATAATAGAGCAGTAAAAATTTCCAGGACCAATTACTATAAAGTCAGCTTCTTTAATTGCTTGGAGGGCTTCGAGATTAGCATGAGCTTTTTTGTTGAGATAAATTTTAGTAATAAAATTATTTTTAGTAGTATTATATTGAGCAATTTTGTTTTGACCGTAGATAATTTCTTTGTTTTTAAATTCAGCAATTAAATGCGTGTTATCTAAAGTTACGGGTATAACTCTACCGTATATTTTTAAAATTTTATGTATGACATGCATGGCTGGATTGAAACCTCCAACTGTTTTTTCTAAAGCTGAAATAAAAATATTTCCAAAAGCATGACCTGCTAAACTGCCATCTTCAAAACGATAATTAAAAAGTTTTCTTAAAATTTCAGGAGCTTTAGACAAAGCTACCAAACATTGTCTTATATCTCCAGGTGGGAGTATACCAAGTTCATCTCTTAATTGGCCCGTAGATCCGCCGTCGTCAACCATGGAAACAATAGCAGTAAGTTCTAAATTTTTAATTAATTTTAATCCCATTAATACTGTGTAGGTTCCAGTTCCTCCACCCATAACAACGATTTTTGTTTTCTTGGTTTCAGGCATAGTTTAAATTTTTTGAAATTAATTTTAGTATAAATTAAGTGTATCATAACTTAAAATTAGTAAAAAGTTTATCGCGATAGTATTTTTTAAAAACCAATGTTTGGTGGTTCGACCGCCAAACATTGGTGGGTGCATTCTAACTTAAATTCAGTGGCTGTTGGCAGGGGTTGACAAAACCCGTTTTTTATGGTATGTTAAAAATATAGGAATCCTGGTTTTAAACGGTTTTTAGCCGTTTTTAAAGAGTTTTTCAACAATTTAACGAGGGAAAGGAGGCTAGCATGAACATGAAACACGTGTTTTGGGGAGTTTTTGCGGTTCTGGTTTTGGTTTTTGTTGCTGAGCTAGTTATGCTAGCGTTCATTATGTCCAACCCTGTGTTGTACAAAACATTCGAGACTACGATTACTCTTGTAGGAATATTCATTGCTTGCATTATTTTCAGTCCTGTATTGTACATAGTACTCAGGAAGGGAATGATGTTTGTGAGTTGGTTTTTGAGAAAAACGCCGGACATGCTGACCAAGATTAAGCATGGTGCGATTAAGTTCTTGAAAACTTGTAGGAGTATCTGGAGATCTACGAAGAGATTTTTTTACGTCTTCAGAGCTGCTCCTTGTATGTTAGCGCTGGTTATTTTAAGCGCTGGCGTGTACGGAGTTTATATTTCCAGTCAACCACAGGAGGAGTTGGAAGCATTAGAATCAGAAGCTTTAGAAGCCGAGTCGGTTTTGCGCAAGTTTCCAATTTTTCAGGTGGTTAAGTATATTCCACCCAATGCCAGAGGACCGTGGAAAATTGTCTCGTATAGACTTCCAAGTTATGACTACATCAATGGAGGGTTTTATTCTGGATTGAGCAGCGGCTGGGAGTATTTGGATTCAAAGGGTTGTAAGACTGCTTTGGAGTGCCCAGAAGGGGTGTTGCCAACAGTAGGATTGGCCAGCCTCAAAGACCTAGACATTGAGCGAGCCAAGAAAGACTCGCCAGTTGTTAGACACTGGATTGCTAAATCTCAAAATCAGGATGGTTGGGGTGGAGATTTGTTGGTAGCTTTTGAGCGTTGCCAGCAAAGAGTTCAACATCCAGCCACTAAAAAATGGATAACAATTCGTAAATTTCTTGATGTCGAGTTTTCTGCAGCTGGTTTGTCTAAGGACTGGTTCTACAACACAATAGCTGAAAGCGGTTGTGATCCAAATGCTTCCAGTGGAGAAGCTGATGGTCTTCATCAGTTTACTCCAGAAACTGGAAAGAAATATGGATTGCATTCGTTGGCAGATCGTCGTGACATTGTCAAGTCTACTTACGCGAAAGTTGCGTACATTAAAGATTTGATGAGTGCGTTTGACAACATTGAATGCTCTATAATTGCCTATAACACAGGTGAAAATAGAGTAGGAGATGGCTTGTTAAAGACTGCGGATCTTTATGGACCGGTTCGGCATTGCCTTTCACTTATTGCTAGCGGAGATGATTTCCGTTTGGAGGGTTTGGGTAGTGATGCTGCTCAAGCCGGGAATCACCTACCAAAGGTGATTGCTGTAAAAATTTGGGACCAGGCGAATAAAGCCTAGTCTCAATACATATTAATAGGAGGGGTGATTACTTGTTTGCGATCACCCCTAAAAAATTTAAAATATTATTTATGATACGTTTACTTTTTAAAATCATTCGTTTTCCTCTAAAAATAATTTTTATAATTATTCTTGTTTTGGCTGTTTTGTTTTTAATTTTAAGTCTGATTATTGGTCCTCATATTAAAGACATTGAGCAGTCTCCAGTTATTTTCAATAATACTTCTAATAATTCTAAGCCTTCCAATATTAAACCTAGTTCTACTTCTACGGTTTTTGAAAAAGCAGTGGTTACTAGGGTTATTGATGGCGACACGATTGAGTTGCAATCCGGAGAGCGTGTGCGTTATATTGGTGTTAACACACCCGACTTTAAAGATTTAAGAAAAAAAGTTCAATGTTTTGCTACCGAAGCTTTTGAAAAAAATAAAGAAATTATTGCTAATAAT
>SBBB01000013.1 GCA_005239895.1 bacterium
CTTTTGGCATGGTACTTTTAGAAGCAATGTCGTGTGGTACGCCCGTCATTGCGTCTAATTTAAGAGGGGTTAGAAGTATTGTTAGTGATCAAGCAAATGGTTTACTGGCTAATCCCGGAGATGCAGTTGATCTTGCCTCTAAATTGAATAGTTTATTAGAAGACGATAGCGCTTTAGAGGCTTATAAAATTAATGCTCGTAAAATTGTTGAACAAAAATATAGTTTGGGGCGAGTCAGTGGTTTATTAAAAGACGTGTATAATCAAATATGAAACTAAAAGACGGTTCAAAGATAATTATTATTACTGGTTTATACGATCCTTATTTTAAGGGCGGGGCAGAGCGCATTGTTTCTACGATTGTATCTGGTTTGCACAAACTTAACATAACAACCACTGTAATTACCTCAGGAGAATATAGGGGCTTAAAATCACTGTGGTCAAAATCTAGAATTACTGAGAATGGTTTGGTGTATTATTTTTATCCCTTTAATGTATTTTGGGTCAATAATATTGATAAAAAGCCATTTTGGTTAAGACTAATATGGCATATATTAGATATTTTTAATTTACACAGCTGTTTAGTTGTTAATCATATTTTAAATAAAGAAAAGCCAGATTTAGTATTAACTCATAATCTTAGAGGATTGTCTTTATTAATACCTTGGCTATTATATTTGCGTGGTATAAAATTTGCGCACACTGTGCATGATATAAATTTAATTGTTCCCAGTGGAATAAAATTAGTAAATGAGAAATATTCATTTATCAAAAATGTTGTTGGTAAAATTTTTAGTAAGATTTGCAAGTTTTTATTCCTAAATACTCCAGTTGTTGTTTTTCCTTCTGTGTGGATTTCTAAATTCTACGAAAGTTACGGTTTTTTTAAAAAGAGTAAAAAACTAGTGTTGCCTAATCCAGTGACAATTTCTGGCCACACCCAAACATTACCATTAAAAGATGACAATAGCACGTTTAATTTTGTTTATATTGGTCAGCTCGTTGATCATAAGGGTGTTAGATTGTTAGTAGACGCTTGGTTGGAATTATTAAAAAAGTTTCCAAAATCAAATATATTATTAAGTATTATGGGTGGTGGTGAATTATATGAAGAAGTTTTTAATATATCTAAAAATAATCCACGACTGATTCTTTATAAAAAATCTGATTTTATGGGTGTGAATAATTTATTACAAAAAGCCAATGTAGTTGTGGTGCCATCTGTTTGTTATGACAACTGTCCATCTATTATTTTAGAAAGTTTTTCAATGGGCGTACCTGTGCTGGGAGCGCGTTTAGGTGGCATTCCTGAATTAGTTCAGGATTATAAAACTGGTTTAACTTTTTGTCCCAATGATAAACTGGATTTATTAAAAGTCATGGAGTATGCTTTAAATCACAAACAAGAATTAATTAAATTTGGTCAGTGCGGTAGAGATATGGTTGCGGAACATGACGTGCCTAAATATATTGATAAGTTGTTAAAATTTGCGCCCTGATATTGTTTTTGGAAAACTAGTATAGATATTTGACGAGTGGCCAGTAATACGATATATTTAGAATTGTTAAATTGAGTTACTTTGGCTCAATGATAATATATTTTAACTTTCAGAAGGAGGTAATGTGAACCTGTATTATATTTTAGGAACGACATTAGGAACAGCCTTGGTTGGTTGTTTTTTGGTTGATGCTTATAGTTATTTTAACAGGAAAGCAAAGAAATAGAAGTAGCCCTAAAGGAGGGAACTATGGATAAGGGAGTGGTTTTAAAGAACTGGTTGGATTTTAGGATAAATGTCGCCAAACAAGCAAAACCAGTAACAGATATTGATTTTATATTTGCTCATAGGGTTGTTGATGTTACGATGTTTTTTGATTTTACAGATTCTAAAAAAGTAATTTTAAAATACGCTCGTATTAATGACGAAGAAGTTGTTGAGGTGCTGTTGTGCCTGGAAGTACATCTGGAAATAGATGTTGATTGGGGTTATACACTTCTTTGTTATTTCAACAGATTTAATCAACAAACCCTAGCCAATAATACAGCATTTTCTAGTTGGGTTGTAGAGAAATTGCAATGTGATCCAGTCAAGTTAGCTGATTTAATTTTTGACAATATTGATTGATTATATTTTCTATTATCGCGTCTAGGGTGTGTTATTTTCATCCTAGACTTTGTTGTTTGTAGTCATTCTTCTACGAAAATAGTTCTTTTAACTGAATTAGTTTTTTTATGTTTAGTGGTAGATATAATATTAATGACATTGATATTATTGTTTAAATTAATTGTAGTTTGAAATGCTCCTGTGGGTTGAATCAAAACTTTTTTATCATTAATCATTAAAGTTGTGTTTGGATCAGTGTAGCCAATAACATCTATAACCTTTGATTTAGTTTTTATATTATCTATGGGCGCCATAATAACCAATTTAGGCTTAGTCCACAGAGTATTAGATTTAAAAGCAATATATCCAATAAACATCAGTAAACAAATAATAAAAATACTTATATTAATGACTTTGGTTGGTATAATAAAGTGTTTTTGAGGTAAATTTTGTTTAAATAAATCATCTTGTTTCATACTTCTTTATTGTAGTATAAAGAATTGATTTAAAAAAGCAATGCTTTATTTGTTAGTCCCCATTTACAGAATTAGGGGTTAAATTTTTCTGAGCAGCCAATTCTAAAATTATCACTGTTAGAAAAAATATTTTTTGATGAAACAAAAACAAGATTAGAGAAAAGGTGGATAAACAAAAACATTTTTTTTAGAATTTATATTTTACTAATTAATTTGTTTGAAGTGTTGGTAAATAGGCACATTAAGGACAGTGGTTACAGGAGATTGTATTCAAAGAGCGCTTTATTTTTTTGAGTATTTAGAAAATATTACGAGTTGCTAAAAAGCCCAAGTTAATGTATAATTTTACATTATATAGTGTACAGTAATTGATAAAAATATGATTATAAATTCCGAAAAAATTAAAAAATATGCTCAAGATAAACAGATAAAATTTATTATTCTTTTTGGTTCAGCTGCGCTAGAAAATTTACATCCTGAAAGTGATTATGATATTGCAATTTCTTTATATAATCAAAGACCACTTTTTAGAAACCTAAAAGAGCATTCAGAAATTTTAAATCAGCTGGGCGATATTTTACGTATTGATCCTGACAAAATTGATTTAGTTGACTTAAATGGGGCTAATATTCTTTTGCGTTTTGAGATAACGTCTAAAGGGAAGCTTTTGTACGGTGACGAAGTGCAATTTATCCAGTATCAGTGTTTTGCTTATCGGGACTGTGTTGATGCTAAGGCACTTTTTGATTTAGAAAATTCAATTATTCATAAAAGGCAAAAATTTTTAAAAACAGTTTTGCAATCCCATTAGAATAAAAATATGATTAATAAAGAGTTTATTAAAAGAAAAATTTCATTAATTCAGGACGATTTGATTCATATGGCTGATTTTAGGGATTATTCCTTTGATGAAGTCGCGACTGATTATTCTAAACAAGCAACCATAGAAAGATTAATGGAGAGAATTATTACTCGCGCCCTTGATATTAACCAGCATTTAATTGCTCAGTTAAACGAAAAAGATTTTGCTGGTCCAAAAGATTATAAAAGCACATTTATTTTGTTAGCCAATTTTTCTGTTTATCCAAAAGAATTTGCTGAAGAGATATCCAAAAGTATTGGCACTAGAAACAAATTGGTGCACGAATATAATGATATTAGTCAGGAGGCAATTTATAATTCAATCAAAGATTGTTTAGCAGATTATCAGCAATATTGCGATTTTATTTTAGCGTTTATAGAAAAATAAATCTTTAAGTAATTAGACTATATGAGAATGGAAATGAGGCATAGTTTTGAAACTGCGTCGCATTTAGAGCAAAAGAATGAATTACTATTATGCTTGCAACAGGAAATTGGTCTTAGGATTGGTAAGCTTGAAAAGCAGATTGTCGAAAAGGTTAATTTTATTGATATTGATTTTGCTAATGAAAATACTCAGTATCATATAGACATGCTCCGCGAACTGATTGTAAAAGAAAGCGAAAAAAAAGAAATCGCTTATCGGTCAGATTCTTTCCAAACTAGATCTTACTATTAAAGATGTCGAAAAAGTGGTAGTAGAGAGTTTTGATCAGGCTGATATTAGTTTTTCTATTGGCACTAAACGCAATGTGGATCGCGTGTATATTATACTCAAAGATGGACGCGAAGCAGTGATGACTGTCAGTTTAGATATTGATTCATATCAGCGAATTGAAGACAGTCCATCATATCAAGAAAAAACTGTGCTTGAAAAAAATAATTTCGAGCGAGCTTGGAGCGTGCAGCGATATTATGGTGGCAAAACAGTGTTGCTCGAAAATAAACGGAAAAAGTTTTTGATCTGTAAAGAATTTTTGCATGGTTCTATGCTTGCGAATTATCTTGATGATGAAGGAGACGAGCAGTTAAAGATGGATACAGCTGTAGCTACAGGAAAAATGATTGCCAATACGCTTACCAAGCTTAACGGTATCGTTGTTGATTCTAATCCCTTAAATATTATTATTATTGAAAATGATGGTAAAATGCTTGCTCGTTATTGTGATGTGGAGCGGATTGAGTGCGACCCACGTTCAATTGCCTTAGAAGTTAAGCGTCTGGGTGCTGATTTTAAAGGGCAGGAAACAACCCTTGTAAATAGTATTCGTCAGCATTATCAGGGCGATCTATTTAAGTAACAACCACGAAAACCAATTACATTTAG
The DNA here is from genome assembly GCA_005239895.1 of bacterium. Taxonomy (GTDB): domain Bacteria; phylum Patescibacteriota; class Patescibacteriia; order SBBB01; family SBBB01; genus SBBB01. Next base: position 4,769 of record SBBB01000013.1, read on the forward strand.
TTTTTAAATTTTTTTTATTTTAACTTACTTGCAAAGCCCGGCTTATAAATTTTAAATTTAAGATACAGTGCAATTACAAACTTTTTAAAACTCAACCCTATAATAGTTGTGAATAAGATCACTTATAAGATTATTTTTTTTGCGAAGAACTTCTAAGTCTTCCGCATTTATTTTATAATTATCATTTTTTGTAACTTTATTTACGTATTTTTCATTACGAATAATAATGCTATTAATTTCTTCGCATAAATTATTAAGTTTTTGAACAAAAGGATGATTAAGTTGCTCTTCTGATAAATAACTGCGATAGGCGTGTTCTGTGTTTATGAATTATCTTCTTGAAAAACAATTTTATTTTTTAGACAAAGATCCAGTTTAAAATTACATAAAACTCTTTTACAGGTGTCAAAAATAACAGGGAGTTCTAGATAGTCAATGAAAATTGCTATCCAAGATAACCAAATTGGTAACATTATTGGCATGGCTCCTGTAAATTGCATTAAAATTATTTCATCGGTAATCCAAAAGAGGTGTATCCATTGAAGATTAAGAAAGATTAAATATAATAGATTTTTATATCCAGATTTTTTTCGGAATTTATTAAAATAAAAAATTGAAGTTAAAATTAAAGCTGGAATTTCTACATAATCAGCTAAAGTGGTAAAAAAAATTAACCAGTTGATTTTCCAAAAATAACTTTGTCCAGTTAGGCGAAACAAAACCACATCAGTGGTGAGCCAATATAGATGAAATAATTGCCAGATAAAAAGTCCAGCACTAGCATAAAGAATAAATTTATCTAGTTTGATTTGTTTTAAAAATTTTATAATATTTGACATGTTTTATGCCCTTTTTCTTGTTATTATGTTCATTATTCCATATTCGTACATTTATTTCTAGATCTTTTAAGTTTTTGAGTGTGTTTTATCATAAAACATTGGCTACTAATTAACTAATGTCAACTTGTGCAAGATTGATTATGCGTAGTATAATAAGGGGCATATGATAAATTTAAATACTTATTTAAAACAAGCCAAAGAAGGCGGTTATGCCATTGGACACTTTAATATTTCTAATTTAGAAGGGTTAAAAGCCATAGTTCAAGCTAGTCAGAATTTAAAAGCTCCGGTTATGATTGGAACATCCGAAGGTGAGGCTAATTTTGTGGGTTATAATTGCGCGGCGGCGTTAATTGATGTGTTTCGCAAAGAAACTGGGTCGCCAATTTTTCTTAATTCTGATCATCATAAGACTTACGAATCAGCGGTTAGGGCTTGTGATGCTGGGTACGATTCCATTCATATTGATGCTTCGTCTTTGTCGTACGCTGAAAATATAGAATTAACCAAAAAGGTTGTTAATTATGTAAAAAGCAAAAATAAAGACATATCTGTGGAAGGGGAATTAGGAGCTGTTAAGGGTTCATCGGAAGTTAGCGCTCAAAAAATTGTTTTAACCAAAGATGACTATACTAAACCTGATCAAGCCAAAGAATTTGTGGCTTTAACCGGGGTGGATCGTTTGGCTATAGCGATTGGAAATATTCATGGTATTAACCTTGAAGAACCCGACTTGGATTTAGAATTATTAAGTGAAATTAAAAAAGCCGTACCAGATGTTTTTCTGGTTTTGCACGCCGCTTCAGGTATTCCTAATAGTACGATTAGTAAAGCTATTGAATTAGGAATTGTAAACATACATATTAATACTGAGCTTCGCAATGCTTATACTTTAAATTTACGTCAATTTCTGGTTGATAATTTAAACGAAGTTGCTCCTTATAAATTTGAGGCTTCAGCTGTGCTTGCCATGCAAAAAGTTGTGGAGGAAAAAATAAATTTATTTAAATCCAACCAGAAGATCTAACCCTTTTATCGCAATGAATCAAAATAATAAAAACACACATAAGTTTAGTAAGCCTGTTTCCAAATTAAACTTTGATAATTTACACAACGAAACCAAAACTAGCGCGGCAGCTATTATTTGCATCATGTTTAGTTTGCTTTTTATATTAAGTCTTTTAGGGTTTGCTGGTCGTTTTGGTAAATATATACCTGATATATTTGGCGTGTGGTTAGGTTTGTGTATTTGGGTTATTCCGTTTGGTTTATTAGTGTTAGCGTATATTTTACTGAGACATGAAAAATATTCTTCCAATACATCTACCTATTTTGGCGCGGTTTTATTTGTTTTAAGTTTGAGTGTCGCGCTAGATCTATTTTATAATAAAAATAATTCTTCTAATATTTTAGAAGTTAGTCAAGCTGGTGGTTATATGGGTTTTATTTTGGCTTATCCAATGCGTGAGTTATTTGGATTTCCAGCCACTATTATTATTATAATATCTTTTTTAATCATATCTTTGCTTATAGTATTTAATACAAGTTTAAAATCTTTATTACTAGATAATGTTTTTGTGAATTTATGTAAACGACGTTCCAAAAAAGATTTTTCTGATACTAATTTAGAGTATTTTGGTTTAAACTCTGATCAAAAAAACGAGCCGATTTATTCTGTAAAGAAAAAAACAGATATTTCTACATTTTATTTTGATAACAAAAAAACCTCGTCGGTTAATCCATTTCAAAATATTTTAGACCCTAAAGAAAATCAAACTGTTACGGTAAAAAATGTTCGTTTAAAACAAGAGTTTAGTTTTCCAGTTGATTTATTAGATGCTAGAGAATTTAAGTCTCCAAATATAGATATTGAAACTGGTAAAGCTATTATTGCTACGACCCTAAGTAATTTTGGTATTCAAGTAGAAATGGGTGTTGCTAGTGTTGGCGCGCGGGTAACTCAATACACTTTAAGACCGGAGAACGGTGTTAAATTGTCTCAAATCACAAAACTTTCTAGTGAATTAGCCCTCGCACTATCTAGTCATCCTATTCGCATTGAAGCTCCCATACCCGGACAAGCCTTGGTAGGCATAGAAGTGCCCAATCACGCTACTACTATAGTAGGGTTAAAAGAAATGTTAGAGTCTGTGGAGTTTAAAAAACGTAAATCTAATTTGACATTGGTTTTAGGTCGCGACACAGCTGGCAATATTGTACTAGACGATTTAAGTAGTATGCCCCATTTATTAGTCGCTGGGTCAACTGGGGCTGGTAAAACTGTGTGTTTGCATTCATTCATTATTGCTTTGCTTTATCAAAACCCGAAAGAACACTTACGTTTGATTTTAATAGATCCCAAACGCGTTGAAATGTTGATATATAATATGATCCCCAATTTATTAACTCCGGTTATTATTAGTATTAACGAAGCTACGAATGCTTTGCGTTGGGCGGTGCGTGAAATGGACAAACGATTCAATTTATTGTCTGAATCCGGAGATGTTAATATAACTTCTTATAACCAACATCACAAAAATGAACCCCTGCCACACTTGGTTATTATTATTGACGAATTAGCTGATCTTATGTTGCAAGCTGCTTCAGATGTTGAGGCTTCAATTATTAGGTTGACTCAAATGGCTCGGGCGGTTGGAATTCATTTAATTATTGCCACCCAAAGACCATCCGTAGATATTATTACTGGTTTAATTAAATCTAATATTACATCTCGGGTTGCTTTTTATGTTGCTTCTCAAATAGATTCCCGAACAGTTTTAGATGCTCCGGGTGCTGAAAAATTATTAGGCAAGGGAGATGTATTGTATATTTCCGCTGGTTTATCTAAACCCAAGAGAATTCAAGCGCCGTTTATTTCTACGGGTGAAATGCAGAAAGTCGCGGATTATATTAAACTACAAGGAGCTCCGGAATATAATGACGAAGTGGTTAACGTAAAATCAACAGGTTCAGCTGTAAATACTAATGCTTATGATGACGACGAGCTTTTAGATGATGCTCGTAAAATTGTGATTCAATCTGGAAAAGCTTCGGCGTCCTTATTGCAACGTCGTTTGAGGGTTGGTTATGCGCGAGCTGCGCGTTTATTGGATTTACTAGAAGCTGAGGGTATTATTGGTCCGGCTAATGGCGCTAAATCTAGAGAGATTTTTGTGGAGAGCGAACAGGATAATGAATTTTAGCGTTTAATGTATGTTAAACAAATTAAATCGATTACGAAAAGACAAAGAAATTAAAACAGTGTTTGTTAAGGGGCGGTTTGTTAGTATTAAATCTGTACTCGTCAATATCTTGCCAAATGGGCGAGGATATTCTAGATTTACAGTGATTATCAGTAAAAAGGTTATTAAAAAAGCAACGGCTAGAAATTTAGTGCGTCGCAGAATTACGGAAATTATTCGCTTGCGTTTGGTTAAGATTAAGCCAGGTTTTGATTGTGTGTTAAATGTTAAAGAAAATTTGGTTTCGGTAAAGTATTTAGAATTGGAACAAATAATTTATAATTTATTTAGTAAAGCTGATCTTTTATGTTAATGCAATTTTTGTTAATTAAGTTAATTAGTTTTTATCAAAAAACTATTTCACCCGATCATGGTTTTATGTCTTATTTATATCCTTATGGCTATTGTAGGTTTTATCCTAGTTGTTCAGAGCACTGTCGTCGGATGATTATAAAGCATGGGGCGTTAAAAGGTGTTGCCATGGGATTATGGAGAGTTGTAAGATGTAACCCGTTTACTAAAAATGATTAATATTTAAAATATGTCATATTTATATCAAGTATTGTTTTATGAGCCAACCTTAAACTTGCTAGTATGGTTGTACAATGTTGTTCCGGGTCATGACTTTGGAGTAGCTATTATAATATTAACAATTTTAGTTAGGATTTTATTATGGCCTTTGACTTGGAAAACTATTGTTTCTCAGAAAAAAATTACAGCCTTGCAACCAAAAATTGATAAATTAAAACAGACTCACAAAAACAATAAAGAGGAATTAGGTCGCGCCATGATGAAATTATATTCCGAAGAAAAAGTTAACCCCTTCACGTCTTGTTTACCAATTTTAATCCAGTTGCCATTTATGTTTGCCCTTTTTCAGGTTTTTAATAACACTAATCTGTCCAAAGTTGCAACATCTTTGTACGCGTTTATTGAAGCTCCTCAGGTATTTAACACTTTATCTATGATTGGCGGAGATTTGGTCAAGCCAAATATTTATTTAGCGTTATTAGCAGGCGCATTGCAATTTTGGCAATCTAAACTATCATTGCCAACTCCTAAAAAAGATCAAAAACCAGGTGAAGTAGATATGCAAGCTATGATGCAAAAACAAATGGTGTATATGGCTCCGGTTTTAACCATTGTATTTGGAGCAGCCTTGCCTGGAGCATTAGCCTTGCATTGGGCAGTTAGCGCGTTATTAATGTGTGTTCAACAATTATATATTCAAAGAAACTTTAAATCTAATTAAAGCTTATGCATAGCCGACCCAAGGTTAATCAACCCAAAAGATCCTATCACAAAAAACACGGTTATACGTTTTTGTTTTTTAAGCATGTATTTTTATTAATTTTAATGTTGATTCTAGTTGGTACGATTATTTTAGTTTTAGTATTAGCTTGGTTGTCTAGAGGATTGCCTGATCCCAATCAACTGAGCGATCGGGCTGTTTCGGAAAGCGCTAAAATTTACGATCGAACTGGTCAAACTCTTTTATATGAAGTTGCTGAAAATGTTAAAAGGACTAAAATATCTTTAGCTCAGGTGCCTGACCATGTTAAATGGGCTACAATTGTTACGGAAGATAAAAATTTCTATAAACATCCGGGGTTTAGTATAAAAAGTATGTTTCGCTCTTTGTATGTTAATGTTTTGACGCGAAGCAAAGAACAGGGCGGTTCAACTATTACTCAACAATTAATAAAAAATACTCTTTTAACCAGAGAAAAAACTTATGCGCGTAAATTAAAAGAACTAATGGTGTCCTATATTTTGGAAAAGAAATTTACCAAAGATCAAATTTTAGAAATGTATTTTAATGAAGTGTCTTACGGATCAAATATATATGGAATTGAAGCTGCGAGCCAATCTTATTTTGGTAAAAACACTAAAGATTTAACTGTAGCCGAAGGTGCTATACTAGCAGCGCTTCCTAAGGCCCCCAGTTATTATTCTCCGTTTAATAGTAATCGCGAAAGACTTATTACTAGGCAACATTATGTTTTGAGGCAATTATTTGAAAATGGATATATTAATGAAGGAGCACTGGAAGAAGCCAAAACCCAACAACTCAATTTTAAAATTAGAAAAGATAAAATTATTGCTCCTCATTTTGTGATGTATGTTAGAGAATTAATTAGCAATAAATATAATAACCAAGAACTATCGGAGAGCGGTTTAAATATTTATACTAGTTTAGATTTGACTAAACAGAAAATAGCCGAAGAAGCTATTGCGAAATTTAGCGTTATTAATTCTAAAAAATATAAAGCTGGGAATGCCGCGTTGGTGGCGTTAGATCCTCAGACGGGCGATGTTTTGTCTATGGTTGGTTCGGTTGATTTTTTTGATAATAAAAATGATGGCAATGTAAATGTGGCTTTGCAATTAAGACAACCGGGATCATCTTTTAAGCCTATTGTTTATGCTGTGGCATTTGAAAGAGGTTTTACGCCCGAAACAGTTTTATGGGATGTGAATACAATTTTTAAAACCGACCTTAAAGATTATGAACCTAAAAATTACGATGAACAAGAACACGGCCCGGTTAGTATGCGCAAAGCTTTGGCGGGATCTTTAAATATTGCCAGTGTTAAAACTTTATATTTAGCTGGAATTAACAATGTTTTAGATTTAGCGGAAAGAATGGGATATACATCTTTTAAAGATCGAAGTCGATTTGGTTTGTCTTTAGTTTTAGGAGGTGGTGAAGTTAAATTACTAGAGCACACTAGTGCTTTTGGGGTTTTTGCCACGGAAGGTGTTTTAGCTAAACCAAGGCCTATACTTTATATTAAAGACAAAAATGGCAAGGTAGTTAATTTTGAGGTTGAAAAAAGAACTGTGTTAAGCAATCAGACTAGCCATAAAATAAATAGTATTTTAGCAGACAATAATGCTCGTAGTTATATTTTTGGACCTCAAAGTAAATTGAAAATAGAAGGGCGTAACGTGGCTGTTAAAACTGGAACTACAAATGAATGGCGTGACGGCTGGACAATTGGGTATACGCCATCTTTAGTCGCGGGAGTATGGGTTGGTAATAATGATAATAAGCCTATGGTTAAAAAAGCCGATGGTGTTTATGTGGCGGCTCCAATTTGGAATGAATTTATGACTAAAGCCCTGGCTGGCAAAGAAGTTGAAAAATTTACGGATTATCAGCCAGTTACAAATTTAGCCCTTCACCCAATTTTAAGGGGAGAAAAAGGGGTGGTTTCTATAATAAAAATAGATAAATTTTCTCAGAAATTAGCGACAGAGCTTACACCACTAAGCTCCATTATTGAAACACCGGTTCAAGAAATTCATACTATTTTAAGATATATAGATCTTAAAAACCCAACCAGTTCTATTCCTCCAGCTGACTATCGTCAAGATAAAAATTATCAATCATGGGAAGATGGTATTAGTAAATATTTAGAATCATCGGGTTATATTCAACCCAATATACCATTAGAAACAGATGATCTGCACATTGAAAGCAACAGACCCATTATGGCAATTTTATCTCCAGTTGATAATCAAACCATCACAAACAAACAAATTAACGTTGAATTACTTGCTACAGCTAGCCGTGGTATAAGTACGGTTGAGTATTACATTGATGAAAAGTTGGTTCGTAGTGATAATACAGTTCCACAATTAGTTGTTTTAGATTTACAAAATATACAAAACGGTTTTCACTCTTTAATGGTGCGTGTTTCGGATGATATTGGAAATACTCAAGAATCTAGGATAGACTTTAATTTGTTAGTAAAATAATAAATTAGTATGTTGCAGATTGATATTTTAAGTATTTTTCCGAAGATTTTTGATTCGTATTTTCAGGAAAGTATTATAAAAACCGCCCAACAAAAAAAAATTCTTAATATTAAAGTTCATAATTTTAGAGACTATAGCGCAGACAAACATAAAACTGTAGATCAAAAACCGTATGGTGGAGGAACAGGAATGGTTTTAATGGCTGAGCCAATTTTGAAAAATGTCGCGTGGATAATAAAAAATAAAAAATCAACCAAGCGAAAAATAATTATTTTGTCAGCGCGAGGCAAACAGTTTACGCAAAGTCAAGCTATTAAATTATCTAAATATGATAACTTAATATTGATTAGTGGGCGTTATGAAGGTATAGATGATCGGGTTCGCAAAATTTTGAAAGCGGAAGAAATATCTCTAGGACCTTATGTTTTAATGGATGGTGATTGCGCGATTATGACTATTATTTCAGCTGTTACACGTTTGCTTCCTGGGGCGATTAAAGCTGAAGCTTTAAAAAATGAATCTCATTCAGATGTTTTTTTAAAAGAACATCCTCAGTATACTAGGCCCGAAATTATAGTATGGAAAAATAAAAAATATAGAGTTCCTAAAGTCTTGCTTTCCGGTAATCACGTTAAAATTAAAGACTGGCAGAAAAAAATGAGTAAAATTGTATAATCACTGCAATGGTTTGTTTTTTCGAGCTTATATTTAGCTTCATTATGTTTGGCGGTCCGACCGCCAAACATTGATTATCGGCCTAGGTTTATCTGTTTATGATAATTTATATCGTTATGGCTTTTCGCGATCGTGAGAGGTTATAACATATTATTTTTATTTTAAACAACCTACAACAATTTTAGTATCAACCGGGATGGCTACTTTTTTACCTTCAGTGTAAATTAGTCCGATTTTTTAGGCAAAATAAAATATAGTTTGTCATCCATTACTTTTTTATCACGTTTCATTATTTCTATTAATTTTTGAGGTTTAAATTTTAGTACGCGAGCAAATCCCAATTTTTTAATTAAATTATTTTGGCGTTCTAGGTTCGTTTTATTAAAAATACCCAGATGATTGGCAATTTTTCCTTCATATACCATTCCTAGCGCTACAGCTTCGCCGTGCTGAACTTTGTGTTTACTTATAATTTCCATGGCGTGGCCAATAGTATGACCATAATTCAAAATTTTTCTAAATTCTTTTTCGTGTTCATCTTTTTGCACAACTGAAACCTTTATTTTGACAGTTTGTAGGATAATTTTTTCATAAAATTCTAGACTATTTTCTTGAATATTATTTTCTAAATATTGAAATAATTGTTCATCTTTTATAATAGCGCATTTTATAATTTCAGCCAGTCCGTTTTTGATTTCTTTATCAGGCAGCGTGAGTAAGGTTTGAGGATCAATCAAAACCGCGAGGGGTTGATAAATTCTTCCAATTAAATTTTTTCCTTCAACAATATTAACCCCAGTTTTTCCACCTATACTACTATCCACCTGTGCTAAAAGAGTTGTAGGAATTTGTATATAACGAATACCGCGTTTATATATAGAAGCCACAAATCCAGCCAGATCTCCAATCACTCCTCCACCCAAAGCCAAAATTGTGGCGTTTTTATCAATTTGCATACGCGCTAAGCTTCGTATAATATGTTCAGCGATGGATAAGTTTTTTGAAGACTCCCCGGATGGAATTGAAAGTAGTTTCACGGGTAATTTTTGACACTTAAGATTTTTAATGAGTTTTTCTCCAAATAATTTTTTAGTGTTTGTATCCGCAATAATAATGTATTTATTGTTTTTAAAATTACGGAAGTTAAAATTTTCTAGTAAACCATTTCCAATTTGGATGTCATAACTTTTTTCTTGTAAACACATTTTTATTTTTTTGGTATTCATCCCGTTAGAAGCAGGTCTATTTAAAAGTTTTAAACCATCCATTAATCTTTTGTGCATATTTATTAATTAAATATTTTTTAATTTAGACCTAAAATGCAAGCTTCTAAACGGGATTCATAAATTTATTTTAAAGCCTTATTTAAATTATATCTAATTATAGATAAAAAGATAACAGTGAGATTGGTAACTGTCTTAAGATACCGAAAAAACAATACTCCGCAAGTTGAAGTAGATCTGTTGGCTTTTAAACAATGGATATCTTTTATAGGTATGAATGAAGGAGAGTTGCCTCCTGGTGGATTAGTCTTTGTTTTAACAGATCAAGAACAATTTCATCATACCACTGATGAGTTAGTGCGTGGCATAACTCAAGAATATCTTACTAATGATAAAGAAAAAAAGTTTACGGTTTCGGTTATTGTAGGAGTAGGAGGTCCAGTCTCTACTAAAAATGTTCTAATGGATTCGTATCAGAACCCTGAAAACCATTTAAATATGGTTTTCATCACTGAATTGTGTAATGTTATGTATACCAAACTTACTGAAGTCCAGAAAGACATATTTTGTATGTCAGTTGGGCTAACCGCAGGCGCAGCTTACAATAAGATCAAATATAACGACTACCATAAACAAATTCAAAATATACAGGCTTTAGACCATAAACCTTTGCGCATATTTGATGCACCTAGTTATGAAAATGTAAAAGCCAATGTTGTTTACGGACCAATTCTTAGATTCAAGTGATAAAATTATTAAAAATCAACCCCCGTTTCGTAACCAAGAAGCGGGGTTTAGTGTATTAATTATTCTAAGAAATTGTAAATAAAGCTTAAATTTATTATAATTAAAATATGCATCCCGTTAGAAATCGCGGGCGCGTTTAGGCAGATATATACTTGCTATTATAAAAGATTTTATTTAAATATTAATATATAGGATATTGATTTTTGTCCGCGTCCTATTTCTAACGGGATGAAAGAAATTATAGTAAATCAAGTTTATGAATTGCGAATTAAGTCTGGCGTTACACAGGAGGTATTGGCCGAATCCATTGGTGTTACCAGGCAGACCATTATTGCAATTGAAAAAGGCAACTATACACCTTCTGTAGTTTTAGCTTTAAAAATTTCCAAGTTTTTTAATAAACCCCTGGAAGAAATTTTCAAAATTACTTATGAAAAATAATTTATTTCAAGAAATTTTTATTTCAGTTATCCTTATTGTTTTATTAATACTATTTTTAAATCCATTTGAGTTTTGGATGCCTACACCATTTTTTATGATGATGGTGTTAAATTTTATTATTGTTTTTGTTATATATGCAAGTTTTGTTTGGAAGGAAAACTCTAAGGACGAAAGGGAAAACCTTCATAAAATCATAGCTGGAAGAATTGCATTTTTAGTTGGAGTAGCTTTTTTAAGTATGGGTATTATTATTCAGAGTTTTAAACACGAGCTAGATTTTTGGCTTCCTGTTACCTTGTGTGTGATGATTTTGGCAAAAATTATAGGATTAATTTATACTAAAATAAGGTATTAGTATAACTTACATGCTTGGCATCATTAATAGATTTAAATATAAAGTTGTCCACAGAGCAATGTAAAGTATACTTTACATTATTTGGTTAATATCCTATAATTTTAATAGGTTAAAAATTGCTTAATTTATTTAATAATTGGCACAAGTCTAAAGGTCGAGTTATTTAGAATGAATGCCAAATGAATTTAATTTTTTAATTAAAATATATGACAAAAAATTTACAAAAGGATTTTGCCCAGCACCAGACGATGCAGAGCTTCGCGATATCCTTTATTATCGCAATGTTTGTGTTGGTTATAGTGTTTGGTGGTATGTTTTCTTTTGGAGTTGAAAAAATTTACGCTTTAGCTGGTGATGATGCCATGACAAATAAAGATGGTGAAATGATGAAAAAAGATCCAATGGTTAAAGATAGTATGAAAGATGGTTCAATGATGAAGAAAAAAACAATGAAGAAAAAGAAAGCAACGAAAAAGAAAATGATGAAAAAAGATCCAATGGTTAAAGATAGTATGAAAGATGGTTCAATGATGAAGGACAGGACAATGATGAAGGGTGATACGACGAAGAAAGACAGTGGAATGATGGACAAAAAAGATTCAATGATGAAGGATGGAACTATAATGAAAGATCCATCAATGATGAAGAAAGGTGGAGACACGATGATGAAAAAAGATGGTATGTTGCCAAAAGACGGTGATACTATGATGAAAAAAGGATCGTACGAAAAATATAGTCCAGAGAAAGTATCGCTTGCTTCTTCTGAAGATCGCGTTATTTTGTTTTTTAGAGCATCATGGTGTCCAGCCTGTAGGGGGTTAGATGCTGATATCCGAGCTAATATGGATAAAATTCCTGCTAAAGTTACAATTCTTGATCTTGACTATGATATAGTTACTGATCTTAAACAAAAATATGGTGTTACATATCAGCATACCTTTGTTCAGGTTGATGCTGCTGGTAATCAGATCTCAAAGTGGGCTGGTTCTGCAACTCTAGCTTCACTACTAACAAATATTAAGTAGTGATAGTGGTATTGGTATGACTCTGCTTATTGTTTCCTTCATTGCCGGAGTACTGACAGTATTAGCGCCTTGTATTTTACCACTACTTCCAGTTGTGATCGGCTCCTCTGTGTCCGGACGGAGCCGATCAACTCCGTACGTTGTTGTTGGTTCGCTCGCACTTTCAATTATAGTTTTTACTTATATTCTTAAAGTTTCCACAGTTTTTATTAAAATTCCACCCTATGTGTGGATGTATTTTTCAGGTGGAATTTTAACACTTTTTGGAATTATCCTTGTTTTTCCGGTTTTATGGGCAAAAGTTCCAGGCATAGAATATATTGCAGGTGGAGCTAATAAACTTGTTGGTACAGGATATCAAAAAAAAGGTTTTTGGGGTGATGCTATAATAGGCGCAGCGCTTGGTCCAGTATTTTCTACGTGTTCACCCACTTATTTTGTTATTCTAGCCTCTGTTCTACCCGCTAGCTTTTTATTGGGCACGACCTATGTTTTAGCCTATACACTCGGACTTTCATTAATACTGCTTCTTATCGGACTTTTGGGACAACGTTTTGTTAGTAAATTAAATGTGTTTTCAGATTCGCGAGGGTGGTTTAAGCGTGGAATTGGTGTTCTTTTTATTCTGATTGGTATTACTATTGCTTCGGGATATGAAAAGAAATTAGAAGTAAAAATTCTTGATTTTGGATTTTTTGATGTTACTAAAATTGAACAACGTCTTTTAGAGCGCACGCGTTAATATATAAAATATGAAAGTAGAATATATTATTGGGTTAATAATTTTCGTGCTTATTTCGGTTGGGCTTGGTGTGCTTTTTTTGTACCCATCAAGCGAAACAGACCCTAAGTTAAAAGAGTTAAAAGAAAAAACACAACCATATATAGAAATAGTAAAACCAGCAGGATTCGTTAACACTGAAAATATTACTATTGGCGAACATATTGGTAAAAAAATTATTTTAGTAGATTTTCTGACTTATAGCTGCATTAATTGTCAGCGCACATTTCCGTATTTAAACGCTTGGTATAAAAAATATAAGGATGCGGGTTTTATAATTATTGGAATTCATACACCCGAGTTTGCCTTTGAGAAAAATATAGACAATGTTAGGAAAGCCATGAAGCAGTTTGGTATTATGCATCCTATTGTATTAGACAATGATTATGCCACTTGGCGTGCGTATGGTAATAATTATTGGCCACGTAAGTATCTTATTAATATACATGGCAATATTATTTACGATCATATTGGAGAAGGAGCTTATGCAGAAACAGAGAAAAAAATTCAAGAGGCTCTAGAAGAGCGCAAGATTGTTTTGGGTTTAAGTGAAGATATTAATAAAGATATATCTAATCCCTCGGATGTTGTTAGTATTAATAATTTCAAATCTAAAATTAAGAGTCCAGAAATTTATTTTGGGGCTAGACGTAATGAGCGCTTAGGAAATGGAGACGTGGGTCGAACTGGAACTCAAAATTTATCAAAACCAAGTGACATTAAAACCAATGTTTTGTATTTAGATGGAGAATGGGATATTCAAGACGAATTTGTTGAAAATCAAAACACTCAAGCTAAAATAGTTTTTCGTTATCAAGCTAAAGATGTGTATTTCGTAGCTGGCGCTGACCAAGATGCGAAAATTAATATTTTAAAAGATGGTAAATTTATTAATGAATTAATTATTAAGGAACATGGGCTTTATCATATTATTCAAGATTCAGAGCATGGGGAGCATACACTTGAAATTATAATTAAAAATTCTGGGCTTCGTGTTTTTACTTTTACGTTTGGTTAAAGTTATAAGTTAGTATTTGTAGTCGGGGCGGCAATGGTTTTACGCATTGCCGCTGATTATTTTGTATGGTTCAAATTTATTTCAAGTAGGCATTTAAGCCAGTTTTATGATACTTGGCAATTTGTTCTGAGGTTTGGGCTGTTTGGGTGGCAACAGACGGAATAAAGCTGTAATGATTTGATTATCACTTCCTTTCGGTAGTTTGATTACGCAGTTTTTGGTGCTGTTTTTAATATTCTTACAGTTAGCCCAATCTATAAAAACAGATCCTGGTATGGGTGTGGGTGTTAACGTTGCTGTCAATGGAGTGTGGGTTGTTATTATACACTCTTCGTGTATACATGGGTGAGAGTAATTACCTTCTTGATATGTGACCCCACCCGGTCCGTTAATGCGAATTACAATCAACACTTTGTTTTGTTGCTGTGTTTCTGTTTTTGATTCTACATCTTGTTGACGTGTTTGTATCAACAAAGATGTTGTTTCCTTGTCATATGTGGGCACTTCGGTTATATTCAGCCTACACGCCGTGAGAAATAAAATTAAAATCCATTTCACTGACTTGTTCATTGGTCCTCCTTTTTTGGTTAGTGATTTTTGTTTTGTCGCAACAATTATTTGTTATTGACATTAAAAAGAATAACATATTTAAGTGTTTTTTTCAATATCTGTACAAAATATATAGTACGTGATACTGTCAAAATACATTCGTTTTATAGAATGTGAGATTCTTGACAAAATAATAAACAACAATAGATCAAAGGAGAAACATGTTTAAGATCTTTAGAAGTCCGAATGAGCAGTATAAGCAAGCCTCTTTTGAGGAATGCTTTTATATCCAAACTGAACGAGAATTGATGCCTGCAGAGCGCGATATTTTATTGAGGCTTATTTCCAGCCCATTAAGTAAGACTGGTTTTGAGCAAACATTTGAAGACAATAAGGTTGTAGAAATTGGGCCTAGGCTTTCCATGGAAACACCTTCTTCTTCAAACGCAGTTGCGATTTG
The DNA here is from genome assembly GCA_005239895.1 of bacterium. Taxonomy (GTDB): domain Bacteria; phylum Patescibacteriota; class Patescibacteriia; order SBBB01; family SBBB01; genus SBBB01. Next base: position 19,889 of record SBBB01000013.1, read on the forward strand.
TCGATCAATAGGATTGCCAATTAGCAGGATTGAAATGTCAAATCGTTATTTATTGTGTGAAGGAAATCGAGATAGAATCATTAAAGTTAATCTTGATTTAATGACTCAAGAAATTTATGAATCTCCATTAGTGACATTTGATTCTGGTCTGGTACCAGCACCAGTGGAAACCATACTTATTCTAGAGCAGGGAGAGAAAGCATTACATCAAGCGAACAAGAAATATGATATTGGAATGGATAATTGGGATATAAACTACTATACTGAAATGTTTAAGCGACTTGGACACAATCCAACCAATGTTGAATTGCTTCAGAATGGTAATAGTAACTCAGAACATAGCCGTCACTGGCTCTTTAAGGGTGATCTGGTTATTGATGGACAACTAATGCCGGAAACTCTCATGGAAATTATAAAGACTCCGTGGAGAGTTAATACTGGTAATAGTCTGGTGGCTTTCAGTGACAATTCAGCAGTAATCAGGGGGACTATAGTTTCTATACTCATCCCAAAGTTTCCTGGACATCCATCAGATTTTATTATTGTTAAGGTTTTGCAACACATCACTGAAACAGGCGAAACACATAATCATCCTGTGCTTATCGCTCCATTTCAAGGAGCTGAAACTGGCATTGGCGGATGTCTCAGAGATAAATTTGCTGCTGGTCGTGGAGCTTTTATGAGAGCTGCATTTGCTGGTTATTGCATAGGCAATTTACACATTCCTGGTTTTCATATTTTTGGTGAAGAGGAAGGTTGGAAATATGGCCACAGGCATTCCTCACCACTTGATATTCTTATAAAGGGTAGTAATGGTATTTCACAGTATGGCAATGAAGATGGACTGCCAGTTATCGGAGGCTTTTGTAGAGCATTTGGTCAAATATTTAATAATGCTCGACGAGAGTTTATTAAACCCACATTCTATATTGCGTGCGACGGAAGGATACCTGATTCAAATGTCAGTAAACATCCTCCCGAAGTAGGAATGCTAATGGTGAGGATTGGTGGTTTGCCTTATCGCGTTGGCGTAGGTGGAGGTAGTGCTTCTAGCTTGGTTCATGGAGCTCAAAGCGAGGAAGCAGACCTTAAATCTGTTCAACGTGGAGACGGAGAAACAGCAAATCGTACCAATCGAGTTCTCACAACATGCGGTAAAATGCTTGAAAACAATCCAATTGAAACCATTAATGATCAAGGCGCTGGTGGTATAAGCAATGCCATTACGGAATTGATGAATCCATTGGGTGGCAAGGTTAATATTCGTCAGATTGTTTTAGGTGACAAAACCATGTCAGTCCTAGAAATTTGGGTGGCTGAATTTCAAGAGAGTTATGTTTTGCTTATTAAACCAGAGAATCTTGAGTTGTTTAAGTCAATTTGTGAGCGGGAACGAGTAAACTGCGATGTATTAGGTGAAATCACTGGCAATGGCAATGTCGTTGTTTATGATTCCATTGATAATACAAATCCAGTTAATCTTCCACTCGCAGATATCTTAGGAAAACTGCCGCGCAAAAAGTTTGTATCTGATCATCTGCCGGTGATACTAAAACCTCTCGTAATTCCAGAGGAACTTACATTTGAGAAAGCGCTGCAAATGATCTTTACCTTGCTGTCAGTTTGCTCTAAGGGCTTTCTGGTACATAAGGTTGATCGCAGTGTTACGGGTTTGATTGCTCAACAGCAATGTTGCGGACCAGCTCAAATACCAGTCTCAGATGCGGCTGTTACAGCTGATGGTTATTTTGATCTTACTGGAGCAGCTACGGCATTTGGTGAACAACCAATCAAGATGCTTATTGATCCAGCTGCAGGTGCTCGTATGGCATTGGTAGAAATGCTTACCAATATTATTAGTGCTGGGATCACTGATATTTCAGATATTAAGTGTTATGTTAACTGTATCTGGGCTGCAAAATTACCAGGACAAGGAGCTCTTTTGTACGATGCTTATATTGCAATACGGGATTTTATGTTGCAAGCTGGCATTGCTGCTGTGGGAGGTAAGGATAGTCTTTCTCCAGCGACTAAAATTGGTGAAGAACTAGTGGTTTCACCAGGGCAATTAGTCATAAAAGGCTGTGCTCCAGTTCTTGATATCACTAAAGTTGTTACACCTGATCTTAAAGGAAGTGGTTGTATTGGTTTTATGAGTCTTGGCGGTAATCATCAACGTCTAGGTGGATCAGCTCTAGCTCAAGCTCTTGGGCAAACTGGAGATGAAACACCAGATGTAGATAAAGTGGAAATTTCCTATGCCTTGAATGCCTGCAAAGCTGTTCTGGAGCTTATTGATAAAAAGCTTATTACAGCTTATCACGACACTACTGGTGATGGCGGTTTAATTACAGCCTTAGTAGAAATGTGTATGGCTGGTAATCGGGGCGCTGAGATTCAGTACAATTGCGACAATCCTTTGACTGCATTTTTTTGCGAAGAAGGGGGAATGGCGTTTGAATTCTCTCCTGAGTCGCAGTACGACATTAATTGTGTGACGAATAAACACGGCGTGTCTTTCAAGCAAATCGGTGTTGTTGATACTAAAGAGAATGGCAATCTTTGCATTCTTCATGGTACGACAAAACTTCTTGATCAGCCTGTCACAGTGTTACGGCAATGGTGGGAAAAAACCAGTCTTAGACTGGAGCTAGAACAACCCACTCGCGAAACATCCAATCCTGAAACAGTAGAGGCTGAAGCTAGAAGTCATTTAGACGGAAAATTTGTTGAATACAAGCTTTCATTTACTCCTAAAGCTCCTAATTTTTTACGTAGATTGCCAGTGAAAGCGGCAGTATTGCGTGAGGAAGGAACTAATGGTGATGATGAGATGATAGCTGCATTTTATACAGCTGGGCTGGATCCAGTTGATATTGCTATGAATGATCTGCGGAGTGGAGAAATTAGAGACCTAGATGATTTTAGAGGTCTTGTTTTTCCAGGAGGTTTTTCATACGCAGATGTATTTGGTAGTGCAAAAGGTTGGGCAGCTTCAATCCTGTTTAATCCACAGTTACAGGAAATGTTCAATCGTTTTTATGAACGGCAGAACACTTTCTCTCTCGGTGTTTGCAATGGTTGTCAGCTGACTTCAAATATTGGCTGGTTACTATATCCAGGCATTCCAGAATCATCGCAGCCGCGATTGATTCAAAATAAATCCAGAAAATTTGAGTCGCGATGGGTAGGAGTAAAAATTTTAGAAAGCCCATCAATATTATTGAAAGGTATGGCAGGCTCAGTTTTAGGGATTCATAGTGCTCATGGAGAAGGCCGGTTTTGGTTTCCGGATTCATTAATTATGGAAGAAGTTCGGAAGCAAGAACTTGCCTCTATGGTTTATGTTAACCCTGACGGAGCAGTAACTGAAACATATCCGTATAACCCGAATGGTTCGCCTGAAGGTTTAGCGGCTTTATGTTCTCCAGATGGACGTCATCTTTCAATGATGCCTCATCCGGAACGTTGTTTCCTTAAATGGCAGTGGCATTATATGCCAGATAAATTGCGTAAGCTGGAAGCAGCACCGTGGTTACGGCTCTTCCAAAACGCATATGACTGGTGTAAGAGGAACTAGTCAATTTCATTGATATACCAAGGAGTGATTTAATTTTTTGGTGGCCCCGACTAATTTTTATTAGTGTCGGGGCTTGATGTTTATAATCATTGATATAAATTTTATTTTGTAGTAGTTTTTTTGATAGTATTTTACAAAATTTAAATCTGATAAAAATACAATCCTAGTAACAAAATTGTAAATATTCTTTCAGGTTTTGAAAATATAGGCAGGAAACCTCTGATTTTTTTCTTAAATGGATAAAAATATTGTTTTTCATCTATATCTGGCCAATCAAGAACAAGGTGAATAAGATAAGCAATAAAATAGTAAAGAGCCCCTTCTTGGTTTATTAAAAATATGGGAATACTTGTAACAACTGCTCCAAAAATAGAATGCATATATTTTGTTTTGAAATGAATTCCGTACTTATCTTCAAATTGAATAGCATCTATAAATTTATTCCAAGAAAAAATTTTATGTTGATATAAAACAAACAAATGATCTATATCCGCAATTATAGAACCAATAAACCAGAACCAATTAAATCCTGAATTATTTATAGGCATTATTCCAATTATTGAATGAGCGAGAATCATAAATTTTTTTAAAATATTAAATACTAATTACTAATTACTCTAAATTTTGAGCAGAGCGAAAAATTTTGGTGCCCTCATCAGGAATCGAACCTGAATCTAAGGCTTAGGAGTCCCTTGTTCTGTCCATTGAACTATGAGGGCAAAATTAAAATTTTGTATTTAGGATGAGTAATTTGTAGTTTGGGAAAATTTTTCACTAAGGCAATCTTAACATTTTTTATCCAAAGTACTAAATACAAATTACTAATTACACAAAATTTTGAACTAAGTGAAAAATTTTATGCGTCCAGCAGGAATCGAACCTGCAACCTTATCCTTAAGAGGGATCTGCTCTGCCAATTGAGCTATGGACGCTTATAATGTTATAATGTATTTAGTCCTTACAAGGATTTTCAATATATTATTGAATATAAAACAAACTTTTGTAAATATGCTTCAAAAAAATATCTTTTGGCTAATGGTGCTTTTATGTATAGGATTGTTTGTTTTTAGTATAATAAACTTAAAATACAATCTAAAGCAACCATTTTTAGCTATATATAATACTCCCAAAGTTTCAACATCTACTAATATATCAGATGAAGCCGCATTAGACACAGACCAAGAATTAAAAAATAAAGACACGGATAAAGATGGTTTAACTGATTATGACGAGTTTAATGTTTATAATACGAGTCCTTATTTAGCAGATTCTGATTCTGATAATATTTTTGATAAAAAAGAAATTGAATCAGGGAATGATCCTAATTGCCCTCAAGGTAAAAATTGTTTGGAAATAGCTGAATCACCATCAGCGGTTCCTACGGCAACTAAAAAATCTTTATTATCACCTTTACTGCTCCAGTCCCAAACTCAACCAGGTAGTAACACTCCAAATATTTTGGATAAAAAATTAGATGTAAAAGAAATTAGAGCGCTTTTAGAATTATCAGGTACGGATAAAAAAATATTAGACGCTACGGATGACGCTACTATTATGAAGGTTTATCAAGAAACAGTCGATGAATTAGGCAAGAATTAGAAATTTATAATTTAGCTTCTTAGCTTGTAGCTTTTTAAGAGGAAATATGTTAGAAAATAATATTATTAATTCATATAAAGATTTGATAGTATGGCAGAGATCTATGGAGCTAGTGGTTGAGGTATATTTATTGACTGATAAGTTTCCTAAGTTAGAAGTATATGGATTGATATCACAGATGCGCAGGGCCGCAGTATCTATATCATCAAATATAGCAGAAGGCAGAAGAAGAGGCAGTAAAAAAGATTTTCATAATTTTCTAATAATTGCTTACGGCTCTGGCGCAGAACTTGAAACTCAAGTAGAAATTGCAAAAAGGTTGCCTTTTGGTAAACAATTAGATTATAAGCAAGTCGATGCATTGTTGGTTGAAGTAATGAAAATGTTAAATAAAATGCTTTCTAGTTTAAAAAGCTAAAAAGCTAAAAAGCTAATTCCTAAAATAAATTTATGTACGAGGCGTTAACAGAACAAAACCAATTAAGTGATTTTGCTAAACAAAAACATCAATCCGAAAAGCAAAACAGCAATGTACAACCATCTGCAAAATCTGATACAATTGAAGAAGCAGGTAAAGAAGTAGCTAAAGAAGCAGTATTAGTTTATATGCGATATATATACTATACTCCTATTATAGGGATTTTGTTTTATTTTTTTGTACGCATGTTATATCCCGAAATATTTAAACCTCTGCCCTTGCCGGAAATATTGGTTATTCTGTTTGAAAATATAGTGATAGGTTTAAAAATATTTCTTGTATTGGTATTTTTTATTTTAGTAGTTAATTTGATTGAAAATCCCTTAGAAATGTTCAAAACTGGTGTTAGCGCCTTATATGATTTGATTAAATCTGTAATGAGTAAATAGTATTACTTTTAATTTGATATAATGCATAAGTTTAAGTTTTTCGTACTATCAAAATTTAGCAAGTCATTTGTTGTTATTTTAATTGCTATTTTGTTAATTATTCCTGTATATAGTGTTAATGCTGCTGATCCTAGATGTGGCGACCTTTGTTGGGTAGTGACTAGTATAACTGGGTTTATATTGGGTATTTTCACGGCAATATTTGGCGCGTTTTTAACAATGTTTATGTGGCTCCTATTACAGATAGCTAGTTATAATGATTTCACAAATGCTTACGCTATTAAGACGGGATGGATTACGGTGCGGGATATTAGCAATATGTTTTTCGCGGTTATATTGTTAATTATAGCATTTGGGACTATTTTGCAAAGCGAAACTTACGCGCTTAAGAAGACATTACCAAAGTTAATTTTAATGGCGATTTTAGTTAATTTTAGCAAAGTTATAGCTGGAGTGTTCATTGATATGTCTCAGGTTTTTACTTTAACTTTTGTTAATAGTTTTTATAATGCTGGTCCGTTTTCGCTTACTGTGGGATTACATACAGTAGAATGGACAAAAGCGCTGGAGAGTAATTCAACTATATCTGAAGGGGCTACAAACACAATTGGTATTATTGCGTCGCAATTTTTAGCGCTTTGTTTTACTATTATAGCCGCATTGGTTGTTTTAGTGTTAATTGTAGTTTTTTTACAAAGAATAATAATGCTTTGGATATTAGTTGTATTATCTCCATTGCCTTATGTTTTATCTATTATTCCAGCTGGACAAGAATATGCTAAAAAATGGTGGTCACAGTTTGGAAAATATTGTGTTAATGTTCCGGTTTTAGCTTTTTTTCTGTGGCTTTCTTTGTCTATGTTTGCTGGTGCTGACAATTATTTAAATTTAAAGGAGGATACTTCTAAAAATGTTGCTCCCAATATTGGCATAACTGAAGGTGGGGGTTTTGTGGCTATGTCTAGTTATATGGTTGCGATTGGAATGTTAATAGGTTCATTAATGGTTGCTCAAGAAATTGGAGGAGTAGCTGGTAAAGCTGCGGGTCAAGCTTATGGCGCCATACAATCGGGAAATTTCTTAATGCCAGTTGGTTTTGTCACTCAAACACTTGCTACTAAGTGGGCAAATAAAACAGCTGTACAGAAAGAAAAGGACAGAGAAGCGGGCAAAGAATCTGGCTGGGGGACTAAATTAAGCGCATTGGGATCAGTAGGTCTTATGGCTTTATCGCGACCTCAAGTAGCGACCGAGAGAGTAATAGGCGGCATTAAAGAGCGTATTAAAGAGAGCGGGGAAAGCGCCGATGCATCTATGATTGGTATTGAAAAAGCAGGTGGTCATACAGGTGGAGTGGCTGGCATTATGACTGGAGGTATTGCAAAAAATTGGTATAATATTTTTACAGGAGCTACAAGACCGCAAGAACTAGAGGATGCTAGGACGGAGTATGAAAAATATGATGAAGCAAATAAGGGGAGCGCTAAAATTGAAAAGCTTATGGATGAATATAAGTCGCCAGCCACAACTAACGATCGTAAGGTCGCTATTCAAAGTGAGATACGTTCTATACAAGAAAATTATAAACAACGTTTTAATAACGCTGAAATAGATCACGTTTTGATAGACCGTTTTGGAGCCGGGGAGTATCACAATTATAAAAAATATGACGAGGCTGCTAAGGCTAATGAAAAAGTTCAAGATCTTCAAAAAGAAGCCAATCGACTTCCAAAAAATAGTCAAGAGAGAGCCGTTTTAGAAACCCAAATAAACACTATTAAAAATGATTTTAAATCTAAGTATGGAGATGACCTTGACAATGTAAAACCAAGCATAGATTTACAACAAACAGCGCAAAGTGATCTTAAGCGAGCTGAGAAAAGAACCCTTGATACCACTATGTCTGATAAGCTTACTATAATTCGTGATAGCGAAATCAAGAAAAAATACCAGGATCGCTTGGAGGGTGCGGATGGAAACGAATATAATAGAAACTTTGATATAGCTCTTGAGGAAAATAAGCCCGTTGATATTAAGGTGATATTAACCGAAGCTGCGACTAAGGATAAATTACCTGATATATTAAATAAGCAGGGTTTTGATGCTACAGCTGAAGGTTTGCAAAAATTAATGCAAAAATTAGAGAAAGGTAATGTTTTAGATCGTGAAGAAGCGCATAACTTAGGTTTTAAGCTTAGTAATCTTGCGGCAGGGGGTCTTGGTGGAGCATATGTCGTGCAAACTGGTCGTAAGCGTTTAGCTACTTCTATAGAGTCTGATGGTAAACAGGCCAAATCTTTAGAAAGTGAATCGCCTGCAGACATGCTTAAACATCTTAATAATTTAGGTGGAACAGATATTAATGGTGTATTTCAGTTTAGTAAAGCATTTTTAGAGCAATTCAAGAAAGATTTGCGCATAGCTAAAGTTTTTACACGAGATCAAACATTTGATAAAATACCACACAAAGTCCGTAAGTTATTTAAAGAAAATAGTGAAATTCAAACCATAATAAGACAAATGCAAGGAGATCCAGCAATTTCACCGCTACATAAAGATTATTTACGAGATATGCAAACTAAACTAGGAAATTAGGCACATGTATTTATTGGGAATAAAGTTAAAATTAATTATTTATGTTCAACTTTAGCGCTATAAATTTAAAAGAAGTGGCAGGAATGCAAACTGTAGAAGCCAAACTTCAAGAAATTGTTGATTTTGATCTTATTGAAGATGCTTATAATTTTACGCGCGCTTTAGAAAATAAATTGGTTGAAGAAAAATTAGATCAAGTTGATCAAGAATTGTGGTTAAAATATGAAGAAATGATTATTGTTGCCAAGTGGATTAGTTTATCTTGGTTACCAGAAAAAGAGATTTTAGATTTGTTTAAAAAACACTTAGCTAAAGGTTATGCCTTAGAAGAATATGATATTTGGGAAAGGCTAAAACGGTATTTACTAACCCTAGATTTTGAAGATCGGGACATTTTTAAAGAAAAAATAAGAATGTTAATGATTAGAAATAACGAAGTTTTTACAAAACAAGAACCTAAAACAATTCAGGGCTGGTTGCAAGCTTATACTGAAGCCGTTGGTACTACTAAGACAGCTAGTCGCATATCAATCGCGAGATATTTTGTGTCAGACCATGACTTTAATCAATTAACAGGGTACGATAAAGAAAAAACACAAAGATTAATAAGGCTCTATGAGAGATTAAAACTGTCATCTTTAACCATCGATGGTTTAGAAGAAGATGTTCCTATGGTTTTAGACAATGGAGATTTTGTGGTTTACAGGGAGGGTGAAATGGAGGTTATTCTTAAGGGAGATGCTCGTGTTGTTAAAACGGATAAAGGTCACGAAGAACTTGATCAGGTAATTAGCAAACCCAATGAGGCAGATTTAAAGGTATCTTTATTTCAAGATGTTTTTTCTAAATATAATTTAGATAAAGAAGAAGCTGCTTTGGTTAGCTCCACTGCAGACGATATTGTTGTTAAAACTGATAATTCTTTAAGCAATATAGCTGGCATTTTACATCAAGCAATTTTAGACGCGAATAAAATTAAAGTTTACGCGGGTTTAGAGATTTTAGCTAAACGCGATGAATTGATAAACGTTTTAGAAGGTGATACTAGATTTAAAAATTTAGCCGTGCAATCGAACATGGATTGGGACGAGTTATTAAAATTTATTTTACAAGACGAGTTGCGTTCTAGTGAAAACGAATCTGCGCGTTGGTATATTGATATTATTAATATTTTAAAGAAAAATAATTCCAAGGAGGTAGAGTATTTAGAAGACCGAGCTTATTTTGACAGACAAGACGGGTCTTTTAAGTGGATATAGATATAAGAAAAACTCTAAAACCGAAACTCTAAAATCAAAACAAACCCAAATACTTAAAATACAAAACCCTAAATTGTTTTGAGTTTAAAACATTTTAGTTTTTAGCTTGTTTAGAGTTTAGTATTTAGAGTTTAGAATTTTTTATCATAATTATGTATAAACACAAACAAATAGAAGCGAAATGGCTGTCTTATTGGGAAACCATTAAATTGCATTCCAAATATAATTCCAATAAACCAAAGTTTTATATTTTAGATATGTTTCCGTATCCTTCGGGTACAGGCTTGCACGTTGGGCATATTTTAGGGTACACAGGCACAGATATTTGTAGCAGATTTTATAAGATGAACGGGTATAATGTTTTGCACCCAATGGGATGGGACGCTTTTGGTTTACCAGCTGAAAATTATGCTATCAAAACCAAAACTCATCCTGCTATTACAACTCAAAAAGCCATTCAGAATTTTAAGAGGCAGATAAATAATTTAGGTTTTAGTTATGATTGGAATTGTGAAGTTGATACATCTTCGTCTCAATATTACAAATGGACGCAATGGCTATTTTTATTATTTTTTAAAAACGGTTTAGCTTATCAGAAAATGGCTTCAGTAAATTGGTGTTTAAGTTGTCAGACGGTTTTAGCTCGCGAGCAAGTTATAGATGGTAAATGTGAGAGGTGTGATAGTAATGTTGTGCAAAAAGAACTAAAGCAATGGTTTTTAAAAATTACTAAGTATGCGGAACGACTACTTGCGGATTTAGATAAATTAGACTGGCCTGACAAAATCAAGGAAATGCAAATAAATTGGATTGGTAAATCAATAGGTGATTTAATAAAATTTAAAATTTCTTGTAGTGAATTAGTTAATAATGCGCAAAAAGATTTGCCACTAGATATTTCAGTATTTACAACCCGAGCCGACACTTTATTTGGAGCAACTTATTTAGTTATAGCTCCGGAACACCCAATTTTAGGTTACTATAAAAATAGTATTACAAATTTTGATGAAGTGCAAAAATATATTCAATCCATTCGTTATAAAAATGAATTAGAGCGAACTGGCTTAGCTCAAGAAAAAACAGGTGTGGAATTAAAAGGTTTGAAAGTAGTGCACCCTATTACTAAAACTGAATTGTCAATTTGGGTAGCGGATTATGTTTTAATGAGTTATGGAACCGGTGCAATTATGGCTGTGCCAGCGCATGATCAGCGTGATTTTGAATTCGCGAAAAAGTTTAATTTGCCAATTAAAATAGTAATTTGTCCTAATTATCCTAACCCAATTTGTCCAATTTTAGACGCAGCCTACACTGGTTCTGGGCATTTGGTGGATTCAGGTGATTTTATAGGATTAGATTCTAAATCCGGTCAAGCTGAGATTAGTAAACATTTATTGCAAATTGGGGCTGGAGTGCGTTCAGTACAGTACAAATTAAGAGATTGGCTTATTTCTAGACAACGTTATTGGGGTTGCCCTATTCCTTTAACCTTTTGTTCTAATTGCGAGGTACAGATCAAAAACAGTGAAATAGACTTAAAAACATTAAGTGTAGGGGAAATAGAAAATCCGGGCTGGGTGCCAGTTTTAGATAGTAATTTGCCAGTTACATTACCCGAAGATGTTGATTTTTTGCCAACCGGAGAATCACCCTTAGCTCGATCCAAATCTTTTCATAATGTTTCTTGCCCTAGATGTAAGTCAACAGTAAATGTTCGGGCTGAAAGTGATACTATGGACACGTTCGTAGATTCAAGTTGGTATTTTTTAAGATATATTGATCCCTTAAATACTCAAGAGTTTGCTGCTCAAGACAAAATTAAACAATGGCTTCCAGTTGATTTGTACGTGGGAGGCGCTGAGCATGCTGTAATGCATTTATTGTATAGCCGTTTTTTTATTAAAGCTTTGAAAGATTTGCAAATCGTAGATTTTGACGAGCCGTTTATAAAACTTGTGAATCAAGGCTTAGTTTTAGGAGAAAATAATCAGAAAATGTCTAAGTCTAAAGGTAATACCGTAAATCCAGATGATATTATAGAAGCGTACGGAGCTGATAGTATTCGTTTATATGAAATGTTTATGGGGCCATTCGCGGATTCTAAGCCTTGGTCTACTAAAAATATAATTGGAGTTCGTAGGTTTTTAGATAGAGTGTGGAAAATATATGAAACCCTAGATAAAATTAAACCAAGGGAGATGCTGTCTAGTATCCCCCTAGATAAAAATATAACCAGAGACGATAAGCAGTTAGATATTTTAACTCAAAAAACAATTATCAAAGTTACGAATGATATTAAAGAGTTTAAGTTTAACACTTGTGTTAGCAGTTTAATGGTTTTGGTCAATGCTTTAGAAAAACAACCCTTGTTAAAACATTATGAATCCTTGATTTTATTATTGTCTCCATTTGCTCCTTATATTACTGAAGAAATTTGGTCGCAATTACACCCTGAAAAATATAAACAATTAGATTATAGTATATTACAAGAAGAGTGGCCTAGCGCAAATTTGGATATTATCTCCGATGATAAAGTTACGATTATTGTACAAATTAACGGTAAGTTAAGGGACACAGTTGAAATTAATATTAATACGCCTCAATCTGACGTTGAAAAAATAGTTTTCAATAGACCAAAAGTGTTAAAATTTTTAGGAGATCAAAAACCTAAAAAGATTATTTTAGCTCCTAATAAAGCGATAAATCTTGTAGTGTAGTTTTTATGATGAATTTTAAACCTAAGTCTAGTTTTAGTCAGAATTTTTTGATTGATCCCGAGGACGAGATAAAAAACAAAATGTTTAAGGCTGGACAAATTACAAAAAGCGATTGCGTTTTAGAAATTGGACCTGGTTTGGGAGTTTTAACAAAACCATTAGCCAATATTGCTAAAAACGTCATTTCAGTTGAATTAGATAAAAAATTATATAATTATCTACAGACTGCTTTAGCTTCTTGTAAAAATTTAACTTTAATAAACGGGGATATACTTGCGTTACTAAATAATTATAGTGACTTAATTAAATCTTTGCCCATTGAATATAAAATTGTTTCTAGTTTGCCGTACAATATTACTTCTATTTTTTTGCGTCGCTGTTTAGAGCTAGAGAAGCAACCCAAAGTTGTAATTTTAATAATTCAAAAAGAAGTTGCATTACGGATTCTTGCTAAACCTGGTGAAATGAGTGTTTTAGCTATTGCAGTTCAATATTACGCTGAACCTGAGTTGATAGATTTTATTTCTAAAACATATTTTGATCCCAAACCCAAGGTTGATTCAGCTATTATTAAACTTGTGCCGCATGGTTTAGCGCGAGATTCGGTTTATGAAGCTAAATTTTTTCGTTTAGTGAGGTGTGGTTTTTCAGCTAGACGTAAACAATTAAAAAATAATTTAATGAATGGCTTTAGAATCTCAGATGCCATAGCGCAGAAAATTTTAATGGATTGTAAATTAGATCCAGCTTGTAGAGCTCAAGATTTAAGTTTAGATGATTGGAAGAATGTGTTGGGGCAGTTAGAAAGCCGAAGGTCATTTGTCATTCCCGCGCAGGCGGGAATCTAGGAGCGTATTCACTTATAACTATTGTTTCAATTAAATATAACCTGAATCCCAGGGTCAAGCTCTTCGAGCTCTTCGAGCCTGAGCCTCAGAGCCGAAGGCCTGAGGATGACAAAGAAATTTATGGAATAACAGAAAGAAAATCAAGGATGATAGGAGAAGTGTTGGAACAAAAAATGCATTCCGGTTGTTAGTTTATTAGTGTAATTTTATTTAGAACTTGCAAGATTTTAAACGAAAGATTAAAATATAGAATACATTATGTTAATTTATCTAATATTAATATCCATACAGTATCATCATTATTGTGTGTTTAAAATGGTGGGTGTAGCTCAATTGGTTAGAGCACTGGTCTGTGGCACCAGCGGTTGGCGGTTCAAGTCCGCTCATCCACCCCCATTGTACGAATTGTACGATAAGTATGTTTGGCGGTATATGTTTAGTACTCGAAGTACTAAACATTATTATGAATTGAGTTCAGTGGTTGTGGATCTTGATTAAAGATAAAATATATACTATAATTAAATTAGTGTTTTTATGAAAAAAATTATTATTTATTCAACTAAAACTTGCCCTTATTGCGTTTTAGCCAAAGACTATTTGACTGAAAAAGGTTTTGCGTACGAAATAAAAGATGTAAGCGAAGACGAGGCTGCTAAACAAGAGTTTTTGCAAAAAAGCGGGGGCAGATTGTCGGTTCCGCTGATAGATATTGATAACACTATTATTATTGGTTTTGATAAATCAAAGGTTGACGCTGCTCTTGGTATCTAGCTTGTAGCTTGTAGCTTGTAGCTTTCAACTTTCTAACTTTTTTACTTAACTATGTATCTAATTCCAACAGTTATTGAAAAATCAAATTACGGAGAAAGAGCTTATGATATTTATTCTAGGCTGCTAAAAGATAGAATTATTTTTTTGGGTGGTGCGATTGATGATAAAATAGCCAATACTATTATTGCGCAATTATTGTTTTTAGAAAGCGAAGATAGTCACAAAGATATACAATTGTACATCAATTCAGGCGGGGGATCAGTAACAGACGGTTTAGCTATTTACGATACCATGCATTATATTAAACCTAATGTGTCTACGATTTGTGTGGGTTTAGCAGCTAGTATGGGAGCGGTTTTATTAGCAGCTGGACATCCTGGAAAAAGGTTCGCCTTACCTAATGCCGAGATTATGATTCACCAGGTTATGGGTGGAGCTGAGGGTCAGGCTATAGATATTAAAATTAGAGCTGAACATATTTTAAAAATAAAAATCCGTTTGAATGCGATTTTAGCCAAACACACCAACCAAGATATCGATACCATTGAAAAAGACACGGACAGAGATCGTTTTATGAGTTCCATCGAAGCTAGAGAATATGGAATTATAGATAAAATTATTGAATAAAATACCCCCAGCGGGGTCTAACAATATGAAAATACAAGAATTAACAGTTGAAGGTTGCCGTAATTGTCATGCGGCTAAAAATACTTTAGAAGAAATTAAAACTCAATTTCCCAATCTTGAAATTGAATATGTTGATATGATGTCTGAAGCTGGTCAAGCTTTAGTGTCTCGTTTTTCTATTATGTCTGCGCCAGGTATCATTATTAATGATGTTTTATTTTGTACCGGCGGATTAGATAAGGCCAAACTAATAGAATATCTTAAGACCCTGTCTTAAGGGCTTTGTAGTGGTGCCGCAAAGGTGTTATTTTAATATGTTAAAGTATTCTTTTAACATTGTTATTAGTGTTGTTCTGCCACGATTAGTCTTAAGATATAATTCTCTACGTTTGGCATCTCTTTTGTTTTTATAAGCTTCGTAATGAATCAGTTCTAATGGCAAATATTCTTTTGTAGATTTTGAGTAGCCATTATTGTGTGCTGTAATTCTTTGTTTTAAATTTTCAGAATAGCCAATATAAATAAAATTTCTATTCTTGTTGTGTAAAATATACACATAGTAGAATTTCATATTTGTATCTGGGGAGATACTAGACAGCATCTCCCTCAGGTTTCTATACATTACTGTCTCCTTGCGGAGCCAGGTATAGTATTGTACCTGGTTTATCTGGGGAGATACTAGACAGCATCTCCCTCAGGTTTCTATACATTACTGTCTCCTTGCGGAGCCAGGTATAGTATTGTACCTGGTTGCGGGGAACGGATTTGAACCGTTGACCTTCGGGTTATGAGCCCGACGAGCTACCAGGCTGCTCTACCCCGCGATTTCCTAGCTATTTAAGATTTCTAAAAATTGATTTTCATGAATTGATTTTTCAAATGGTCCAATTAAGGCTAGGTTTAATTTAGATTTTTGAAAAACATCGTGAGCCACTCTCATTATATCATCAATTGTGACATTGTCAATTATTTGACAGTAGGCATCGGGCAAAATAATTTCACTTTTTAGAATTTCTTGCAGAGCTAAATAAGAAGCTATTTGTTCAGAAGTTTCTAAACTTAGTAATAATTTACCTTTAACATATTCTTTAGCTTTATAAAGTTCGTTTTTATGAATTCCATTATTAAGAATATTGTTGTGTTCTTGTACAATCGCCTCAATAGCGTCGTATATTTTTTCGTTTTTAATACCAGCATTGGTTGCTAAAAATCCTGTATCCGTATGATGTTCGTTTTCAGTATGTATATAATAAGTTAACCCGCGTTTTTCTCTAATTTCTTCAAATAAACGAGAACTCATACCACCGCCTAAAATAATGCTTAATAATTTTAAAGCATATTTATCTTTGTGCCAAATATCATAAGCTCTAAATCCTAACATAATATGAGTTTGATCGGTTTTTTTGTTGTGTATTAATATTTGAGGGCTATTTTGTTTTTCTGTTACTGAAAGTTTGTTTATATATTCACCCGAACGAATATCCGCAAAGTACACTTTGATTTGATTAAGTAGTTCGTCTGTATTTTGAATTTTTCCGCTTACAAATACAACAGTATTAGAATCCACATAACGCTCATTCAAGTATTTTATAAAATTTTCGCGTTTAAAAGTTTGAATAATTTCTTTAGTTCCAGCTATATCCCAACCTGCGGGTTGATCTCCATAAAGCAAAGATTCCCATAAATCACCTATATAACGCATAGGTGTGTCGTAAAACATATTTATTTCTTCAGCAATAACACCTTTTTCTTTTTCTATTTCTTGGACATCAATTAAAGAGTGTAAAAAAATATCTGATACTACATCTAAAGCCAAATCTAAATGTTTAGCTGCTACTTTAGCGTAATAACCTGTATATTCTTTGCCAGTAAAAGCATTATATTCTCCTCCTACACGATCTAGGGTTTCAGTAATAATAGTGCTACTCGGTCTTTTTATTGTGCCTTTAAAAAACATATGTTCTAAGAAATGAGACATGCCATTAATATCTTTCGTTTCATATTTAGACCCAGCTTTTACCATAATTAAGACGGTTACAGTCTCAGTATGTTCTATAGGAGCTAAAATTACCGACAATTTATTATTTACAATATGTTTTTGATACATAAAAATAGAATTTAGATACAGACAGCTTTAATTCGACGTAAACCCGCGCTTATAGCTTCTTCTTTTATAATTTTAAAACTACCTAATTCAGAGGTATTTTTTACATGGGGGCCACCGCAAATTTCTTTACTAAATACATAACCAGTTTCTGGATTGTGAGCAGTATAAACCGACACCTTAGTTTCATATTTGTCAGGGAATAATCCGATCGCGCCTACATTATAAGCTTCTTGAGCGGTCATGGTTTCAGGGGACATGGTTAAACCCATTTTAATTTGCTCATTTACTAAATTTGTAACCTGCTGTATTTCTTGCTCTGTCATTTTTTTAGAATGAGAAAAATCAAAACGCAATCTTTCCGCAGTAATATTACTACCTTTTTGACACACATGATTGCCTAATACTATGCGCAAAGCCGTGTGCAGCAGGTGAGTAGCAGTGTGTAATTTAGTGGTTGCGTAAGATGTATCTTCTAAACCACCTTTGAATTTTTTTTCAGAACCACTCTTAGATATTATTTTATGTTTTTCAAACTCTTGCTGAAACCCTTCCATATCAACTGTTATGTTTATTTCTTGAGCTAGTTCGTTGGTTAATTCAATAGGGAAGCCAAAAGATTGATATAAGTCAAAAGCGGTTTTACCATCAATAGATACAATCTTTTCGTCTTCCAGTTTTTTAAACTTTGCCAGCCCAGAGTGAATCACATTTTTGAATTTTTCTTCTTCCTTGTCAATTTCGTTTATAATAATATTTTTACTTGGTGTTAGTTCAGGGTACATTTCTATATATTGATCAATGATGTTTTTAGTAATTTCAGTTAGGCTCATATTTTTAAGCAAGGAATTAGCGTGACGCATGGCGCGGCGCAATAAACGACGCAAAATATACCCTTTGTCAAGATTGCCAGGTGTTATTCCCGAACCCATAATCATAATACTTGCCTTTAAATGATCACTTACGATTCTTATACTTTTATCTGTTATTGGGCTTGCTCCATATTTTTTCCCAGAAATGTTTTCAATAGTTTTAATGCTAGAGGAAAATATATCTAATTTAAATGCATCTGGTTCGTTGTTGGCTGCCATGGTTATGCGTTCTAAACCTCCCCCAAAATCAATATTTTTTTGTTTTAGCTCTACAAAACCGTTGTTTTGTTTCATATATTCCATAAAAACTGAATTACCAATTTCTGCAAATCTGCCGCAATCACAGTTGGGGTGGCAGTTTGGTCCATATTTTAAGTTGTGTGGCAATCCAAAGTCATAAAAAACCTCTGTGTCTGGACCCCCTATTTCTCCTATAGGCATATTTTCAGGAGTTCCGCTTCTGGACCACCAGTTTTTTTTAACATAATAAAAAATTTTGGCGTCTTCTAAACGCATACTGTTGTTATAAACATTAGCCTCAATACCAATTTCTTTAAATAGGGTTTGCCAAAGTATTACAGTTTCCATATCTTTTGGTATCTGATCGTATCCTTCAAACACAGTTACATATATTTTTTTAGGATCTAGTTTTATTTCTTGAATTAAAAACTCAAAGAGCCACTTAACCTCATCTTGTTTGTTATAATCTCCTAAAGACCAGTTTCCCAGCATTTCGAAAAAAGTTAAGTGTCGAATATCACCAACCTCTTCAATGTCCTGAGTGCGGACGCATTTTTGAGAGTTGGTTAGTCTAGTGCCGCAAGGATGTTTTTGTCCTAGTAAGTATGGTAGGAGGGGTTGCATACCAGAACCAACAAAAAGGGTAGTAGAATCATTTTCTGGTAGGATGGGAGCAGAGGGGATAATGATGTGATTTTTTTGTTTAAAAAAGTTTAAATATTTTTGACGAACTTCAGATGTGGTCATAGGTGATGGTTATTAAATGTTAGTTTGTTTTTGTCGTTAAAGTACTCTTTTAGCATAGTTTTTAAAGTTGTTTTACCTTTTGTTGTTTTGAAATATTGCTCCCTGCGTTTAGCGTCAATTTTGTTTTTATAAGCCTCATAATGAATTAATTCTAATGGCAAATATCCTTTTGTAGATTTGGAGTAGCCTTTGTTGTGTTCAATTATTCGTTGTTTTAAATTTGTAGAATAGCCAACATAAATAAAACTCCTATTTTTATTGTATAAAACATATACATAATAGAATTTCATAGTTTTTGTGTTGAGACGCACCATTCGGTGCATCTCTGGAGACGCACCATTCGGTGCATCTCTAGCTTTACCAGTCGGTTTCTGCTTCTGGCGAAGCAGTGCACCGACTGGTGCGCTGCTCCCGGACCTGGACTCGAACCAAGATTCACGGCTTCAAAGGCCGCTGTCCTACCTTTAGACGATCCGGGAAAATAACTTGCCATGAACCCTAAGTGGTTCATGGTTACACAGAACACCATACAGAATATCATTTTTTGTCAAAGAATAGCAAATCCGCCCTGTCATTCGACAGGGCGGATAAATTGCTTTTGATCTAGGATACGCCAGAGGAATGCGCTTAATAGCTTTTATTTCTTTTCATTGCCCCATTTAGCATCTGCATGACCTATAAGTTCTATGGCTTCTTCTTGAGTAAGAGGAGTCCTAAGATCTTTAGCTGTTGCATCTGTTAATCCTATTTTATTCGCAAAACTTGAAAGTTTTTTAAGATCATTTCGGTTAAAATCAGTCTTAATCTTGTAAGCGTCTAATACAGATCGAATAGCATCAGCTTCTCTTATAACTCTTCTGCCCTTTTTAAGATTTAATTTCTTGTCCATAGTATTATCCATCATAGCCGAGAAGTCATTTCGATTTAATTGTTTGTTAAGATCTATGTTGCCCTGCTTATCAGCTGTTAGAGCCCCGTCATTTTTGAGACGCATAGCTTCGTCGAAGAGGGGATTTTTATCATCAATATTCTTAAAAGGAATCATTCCTTTTTTAAACTTTTCTTCGACTGCAGCTCTAATAATTTTGTCGGTTTCTTGGCGGAATGTTTTGATGTAAGCCTCGGCTTCTAAAGGATCATTTACGGTTAATAGTTTATCATTGAAATTTTCAACTTTTTTTAACATTTGGTCACTAGCGTCGGGCGGGAAATTAAAATTACTAAGTGATTTTTTAAGTTCGTCGACTTGTTTAAGTGACTCTGCGGATACACCTGGTACAGCTGCTATTTTTTTCTTAGTAGTATCAAATTGATTAACCTCGGATAGCATATCTAGTTTGTCTTTGACAAATTCTTCGCGTATTTTTTCAGGCATTTTTACAGAGGTTGCCAAAATATTCATCATAGCTTCTTGATGTCGTTTCTTTTCTTGCAAAATTAATTCTAAGGTTTGACCATCTAAAGATGTGAATAGTTTTTTAGCTTTGAATGTATCTTGATCAGGAATACCTTGCATAATTTTATCAAATTCTTGAACCTGATTAGTATTTAGTTTGGATTCCAAACCAATAATTTCATCTTCATCCTTAAAGTCACCTTCAAAATCAAATGATGGTTTTACTTGTACAAAATCCCTCATATATTCACGGAACTTCATTCCCATAGCCATTCCTTGACGCATATTTTCTTCTACTTTAGTCATATCATTACTTTCAAAAGCTGCCATAGTTTTAGCGTACAAAGCTTCCATTTCAGCTAAAAATTCTTTTAATTTTTCAGTATTAACTTTTTTAGCGTCTAAATCCGCGATTAATTTTTTAAGATTATTTATCATTTCTTGAGCTCCTTTTAATCCGTGCGACATTTGCTCCTGAAAATGTTTTTTGCCAGATTCTTTAAATATTTTTTCCATTTCTTCACGAGACTCTTTTTTAAGTTCTTTTAATTCATCAAATAATTGGGTCATTAAAACTTGATCTCCAGCTTCTTTGGCAGTTTTAATATTTGTAATAATGCTTTCTAATTGAGTTTTTTTAGCAGTTAAGCTACTAGTATCAACGCCCATTTTGGATGCTTGTTCAATGCCTCGACTCATGTGCATTAATCCCATTTCAGCCATCATATTAAGATTCATCATTCTTTCAGGTGGGGGAGTATGTCCTCTAAAATTACCAAAGCGATCTCCTAATTTTAACCCTTGCATATCGTGAAGTACTTGACCAACTTTAGTATAGTCTTGATTGGTAAAACTAGATTGCATGTTATTGTATTGTGTTAGCGCTGTTTCGTACGCGGCCCTGTCTTCGGGATCAACTGCAATTCCAGCTGCTTCTGATTTTTGGAAACCAGTAGCAGTTCGATCCAAGCCATCTTTAATATTAGTTAACATTCTATTAATACCTTCAGGAGCTAAATTTTGAACATTGCCAGTTTCAAAAGAGGTTGTTTGGTGGGGAGAGAAGTTGCGGGCTTTTTGAAAATACATTTGAGCTGTTTTTTCATCTTTTTGCTTTAAACTTTCCTCGGCTTTTTGAAGGTATTGTTTAGATAATTCAATTTTAGCTTGCAAATCAACACTGTCATGTTGAAATATATGACCAGATTTTTGAAAATCAGGTATAGCTTGGGTTGAATCTTGAAGTCTGTTTCTAAAGTCCATCATGTTTTCTTTAGAAAAACCCATTTGTTCTTGTGGGCGAGTTGGCATCATATGCATAGGCGGCATTTGCATTGGCATTCCTTGGTGCATTTCTGGTCTTCCCTGTATCATGTCGGGCATACCAGTAGGCATTCCTTTCATCATGTCTGGCATACCAGTGGGCATTCCCGGCATTCCTCCTCCTGGCATTCCGTATGGTTGAGTGCTAATGGGTTGACCACCTGGCATATTGTTGTAACCAGGCATATTTAGAGCATCATTGCCATAAGGATATTGATTGGGAGTTGTGCTATCGCATTTACCCTCTTTAGCAATAGCAACACCTCTGGCATAACATTTATTAGAATAAGTTATTCCGTTTGTGCCGCAAACAGGCGCATATTCTTGAGTACAAACTACTGTGCCTATGCTAGTTGAAGTTGGGGTTGTAGAACCAGGATAAGGGTATTGATGTTGTGATGGATATTGACCTGTAGTGGTTGGTCCAGTTATTGGGTATGGCTTGTCTGTTGTTGTATACTGTGGTGGTTGTTGTATTGGTTGACCTGTGGGGGTTATACCAGTAGGTGGTTGCTGGGTTGTTCCGGTAGGCGGCGTATAAGTTGTTGTGCCAGTTGGTGGAGTGTAAGTTGTTCCAGTTGGTGTTTGTTGGGTTGTTGTACCCGAAGGTGGTGGAGTGTAGGTTGTAGAGCCAGTAGGTGGTGTATAAGTTGTTGTTCCTGCTGGTGGAGTATAAGTTGTGCCAGTTGGTGGAGGGGTGTAGGTTGGGTGGCTTTCTGTAAACACACTCAATGGCAGAGCTAATTGAGTAATTAATAAACTTATAAATAAAAACTGCGATATTTTTTGCATAAAAAATTATTAAAAATAAATAATTTAAACTTTAAAATCTTTTTGGTTTTAGTTTTTTACGAGCAAAAAGTAGCTGTTATACGGGCTACTTTTTGCT
Organism: bacterium; assembly: GCA_005239895.1. Classification (GTDB taxonomy): domain Bacteria; phylum Patescibacteriota; class Patescibacteriia; order SBBB01; family SBBB01; genus SBBB01. Next base: position 42,323 of record SBBB01000013.1, read on the forward strand.
TAGTGTCATTAATTTAGGTGTTTTTGTAGTTATTATGGGCAAGTTACAGCAGTCGCAACAACTGATCCTGCATTATTAATTCCAATACGTCTACATATTAGACCATCAGGGCTTTTAGTAATAATACCTTTATCTGCTGTTGTAGCTTGGATATCTCCAGATAAACGAAAATCTCCAGTGTTGGTTGGTGTGACCGTGGTTGTTGATCCACCTGTAGAGAACTCTATATCAACCGCTCCAGCTCCAATAGTGGTAGAAACGGTTTCAGTAGGCATCGCAGTATTGCTATTGGTATTCCAACGAGAATCATGAATTGTTGTATTCGTAGTTGGAGTTGAAGGTAAAGCAACATTATCTCCTACTCCTAAGAAGCGGGAAGCAGAACCAGTGTACTGTATTGCTACTACATAGCTTGTGTTTGCAGTTACAGGAATTGATGTAATAGTTGTCCACGCCCAAGTATTATTGCTTGAACTACAGTTTCCGCTACCTACCACGACCCCATCACTAAACCTGTATACCCTGACTGGAGCATTGGTAAAAGAGACTGACTGGCTTCCACCAAAACAACCAAATTTCGTGATGTTTCCGTTAATATTTGGAGTAAATCTATAACCAGCGTTTAGATTAGAGTGCCATGCGGTTGGAGTATATCCTATGTTTGCCATATGTGTAGCAACAGGTGTTTGAACAGGTCCCGACGATGTAGTGATAGTTGACACTAAAGCAATGGTACCATCAGTATTAGGTGCTGGTACTGTTATAGTTCTATCAGCAATTGGGTCAGTGGCAGAGATAGTTGTTTCAAAAGCATCACTCGTTATGCCTTCAAAAATTATTTGTGTTCCAAGTCCAATATTATGAGCAGAACTATCTAATGGTAAACAAGCACCAGTAGTACAGCTTCCAACATCAGTTACATCCCCAGATCCACCACCTCCACCAACCAAATTAACATACGCTCCACCGTTTTCTGAAACTTTGAATACATTAGCAGTTGAATCAAAATAAATTCTTCCTTGTCCTGCTGGTGATACTGCC
>SBBB01000005.1 GCA_005239895.1 bacterium
GCGCCCAACACCTTGCGTCCTCAACCTCGCAAAAACTAAATCCCTTTTCCTCTTTTATTGCGGCCGCGCCTAAAGCCGCCGTTTGAAATAATTTTTAAAGTTTTTGCTCGGTCTCGTCCGCCCCCGCCCGCAACTTAATCAGGAGTTGCGGGCGGGGAAGCCGAATCTCGAGCTGTCTTTGAGCGTGGTTGAAGCGAAGCCAGCAGCCACACTCAGATAAGATACAAACAGTTCTCTTGCACTTTACACTTCACCTTCGTGTGTCTGCTTCGTTTAAAATACTTGACAAATCTATATATTAGCGGTATATTAAATATGAAAATTAGGTGTGAGTGGTGTGTTTCGAAGGGGGAACCTCCACGTAAAAATAAGTAAAACCTTCGCTCAAAAGGCGAAGGTTTTTGTATTTAGGTATACTATCGTTGCCGACGATAGGAATTTATGGAGATTTTATATGACAATGGTTGCTGCGTGTCATTTTGATGATGGAGCAGTTGTAATTGCTGATTCAAGAGTTACTTGGGAAAAGCCAGTTGGTAAAGTGTTTAGTGATACAGCTCAAAAGATTATTCCCATTGCTCCTAAAGTAGCTTTAGCTTTTGCAGGCGATGTGTTGCTTGCAACAGTTATTGCGAATAAAATTAAAGCAGAGATCAAGAAGCATAAACGCTCCCGGATACCTTCAGTAATTGCAAGTCATCTTCCTCGAGCCGCGAAGTTTTGTTTTAAACAATATCAAAAAGAATATGAAAAAAGGACAGGGAAGAAGTATTGTGTTTCTTTTATTTTGGGAGGAGTTGAGCATAATGGTGAAACAGCCCTCTGGGTTTGCGAATCACCAGCCTTTGTTTTACAAAGTCTAAGAAGGGGTTTTGCAGTAGTCGGTAGTGGGAATGTTGTAAGCAGCTATTTACAACAAAAATATACAGAACTAATTAACCAACATTTGGTTTTAAAAAATCGAGCTGATGAGTTATTAACAGGTTTAGAAAACGAATTAAAAAAATACGGGGTAGATTCGGTTGGTGGTTTATTCCAAACAATTCTCTTGTCTAAAGAGGGAATCGCTCCTTTAAATTATGGCTTTTTTGATGTGGATCCAGAGGTAGGTGGTAGCTCTAAGGAAATGAGATTTGAAAATGGAAAATGGGTACAGAAAGATTTAGCTACAGGCTCCAATATTCAATTGTTGTCACCGTATGCGATCTTACAGTCTGAACCAATAAGCAGACAATTTTACGATTACGATTCACCTCTAGGAAATAAGCAAAAGTACCGATGGCATCTAAATTACTTCATTACCTGCTTGAAAGTGAATAGAGATTTTGAGATGACAGAGTTCGAAGGAGTAATGACTCAAATTGGTGCATATTATTTTCCTCGAGAAGTTCCCATTCTTGCTTCCATAGGACCATGGGGTAGTAATGGAGACCATAAGATCGAATTTTATTTATCTCAAGATAGTCAAAGGATGCTTATTTATAATGAAATTGTTAATTTACGTTATATGCCTGAACAGCAAGAATTTGATTTTATGTTAAAACTTAAAATTGAAAAGCCTGGGCCTGTTTTTCTTGATTGTTATGTTGGAGAACAATTTTTAGGGCGTCGAGCCCTTTATTTTGATATTGTCGAGAAACCAGTAGTTAAGAATCAAGATGAATTTATCAAATTTCAACAGGAAGTTGAAAGGCAACTTATTGGAAAGCATCAAAAATGTAGTGACCCAGAACTATCGGAGAGATTGGCTATATTGGAATATTTTGTAATTTGCGAAAAGTTTGAAGCTCCCAAGTGTCGGTATAGATTTATAAGAGAACCCAAGGCTATTTATTGGAAATCTTATCCTTTGCGTTATAGAGCTACAATAGCGACAGGTATAAGATTATCCCAAGGAGAACACAAGATCACTATTGATTTAGTTAATGTAGCAAATAGACAAAGAACAGAAATAGGCAATATTGTAGTTTCACCGGTCTCAGATTGTTTAATGGTTCCAATAGAAGGGGATTTGATTGCTGGAATTCCATCCAAAGGGCTATATTTCTTTAATATATATCTTGATGGGAAATTTATTGGAAGCACGCTGTTGCCTTTTGAAGATGATAATCCGTCATATTCATACACACTTAGAGATTCGGATATACAAAGAGTTAACTCGGGGGAATTGTTAGCTTTAACGAAAAGATCAATGCAGAAAAGTGATATAATTGAATAAGGGAGGTTAGCTATGGCATCACGTAATACCCATATCTTAATTGGCGTAGGATTATCTTTAACAAGCTACGGTATTTATAAATGGCGAAGGAAAGAGAACTGGACATTAAAAGGCACTTGTGGCTCTTTAATATTGGGAGTGGTGGCAGGTATACTTCCAGATATTCTAGAACCATCCCTCAATAATCCTAATCATCGAGCATTCTTCCATAGTGCTGGATTTGCAGTGCTATTGCTTTTATCAAAAAAATGGGTTAATGAGAATCCCAATTTTGCGGAATCTCAAAAATTAATGTTTAATTCTTTTGTAAATACATACATAAGTCATTTAGGCGCTGATGTACGGACTCCCCAAGGATTACCATGGCTATAAGCTATTTTTAGTATTAGCTTGATTAGATTTAGAGAAGGAGTATAATATTAGCAAATAATAGTATTCTTTAGTATTTTCTGTATAAAAGACTACAAGATGAATAAGCTACTAACCATTAAAGATGTTGCTGAATATCTTCAGATGAGCAAGGAGAAAGTCTATAAACTTGCTCAACGCGGAAAGATCCCAGTTTCAAGAATCGAAAATCAGTGGCGTTTTCGGCTTGAGAAGGTTGATGCTTGGTTGGAAGCAAATGAGATGGGATCAATTGCTGTTGCTGCGCAAGAAGGCGTTGCTTTGCAGGTTCCTATCCGTGCAGAACCTTTTTTGAAGTGGGCAGGCGGTAAAGGTCAGCTTTTAAGACAATATGAGGAATTTTTCCCTAAGGAATTTAATAATTTTCTTGAGCCTTTTGTTGGCGGTGGCGCTGTATTTTTTTATCTCTTTAACAACGGACGATTGCAAGGCAAAAAGAAAATATTCCTGATCGATTCTAATGAAGAACTCATTAATTGTTATTCAGTTATTAAGGAAGATGTCGAAAAGCTGATAAAAATTCTAAATGGTTCTAAATTTATTAATACAGAGGAGACATTTTATAAAATCCGCTCCGAAGAGCCTAAAGATAAATTTGAAAGAGCTGCAAGGACTATATATTTAAATAAGACATGTTTTAATGGGTTGTATCGAGTAAACAGCAAGGGCAAATTTAATGTTCCTTTTGGTGGCTATAAGAATCCTTTAATTTGCAATTCTAGAAATCTAATCGCTGTAAGTTCAGCTTTACAGAATGTTGAGATTTTATACGGTGATTTTGATAGGTGCCTGAAACTCGCCAAAAAAGAAGATTTTATCTATTTTGACCCACCATATCAGCCTCTAAACAAAACATCAAGTTTTACCAGTTATACAAAAAAACCTTTCGGAGAAAAGGAGCAGGTGAAACTAAGCAAGGTTTTTAAAGAATTAGACAAAATGGGATGTAAAATAATGCTAAGTAATTCTGATACTTCTTTTATTTGCAGTCTTTATAAGAATTTTAGAATTGAAGTTGTGTTTGCAAAAAGAGCGATCAATTGCAAGCCTTCAGGTAGAGGCGCGATTAAGGAACTAGTCATTCTTAATTATTAAGAGTGAGTTAGCGTGACATCTCAGTAAAAGAGATATTCCCCCTAACTCTTATTATTATTTTGTAGTACAATTAAAAGGGGGAACTTATGGAGATGTCATCGCTAGCAGCTAAATTAAGAAAACTTAATAAGGAAGAGCATCAAGTGATTTATACAAGTAAGAAAAATTCAAAGGTCACAGTGACACAAACAGGCAAATTTTCAGATAATGACTACGCGATAGGTCTAATCAGGGGAAGCGAAAACGAATTTTATCCAACCCACATTAGGTTATTAATAGACCTGTATATTAAGAGAGAAAGTAATCTTGAGGGTAGCAAGAAATTATTCAAAGCACTGGAAGGTGTTTTTAACGGTAAGGACCCAGAAGATTATATTGAGGAGCTCAGAAAAGTAGATTTTCCCATGCAATTGGATGAAGTCGAAGTAAATCTTTACATAACACAGCTTTTAATGATTGAGCAAGATTTCAACTTTGGACCCGGCGCGCCTAAAAAGAGTAAAATGGACCCGCCGAGAGAATATCTGATGAGATTTATTAGGTGGGTGGCTGCTGGTGATACACAGATTGACCGGATTATCTTTGCTGCTGCTGGACGAAAGTATCCCGCTCCTAATAAATACGCTAAACCAATAAATTATGATTAAGCTTCAGCCTGAAAAGTTTGAATTAGAAACGACTACCGTATGGTCATTCCCCGAAAGAGGCAAATGGGCAACACACCAACCGAATTTTAGAGGTAACTGGGCTCCTCAGATTCCTCGTAATCTTATCCTTCGTTATTCCAAACCAAAAGATTTAGTTTTAGACCAAATGTGCGGCTGTGGTACAACTTTGATTGAGTGCAAGCTTACCGGAAGAAATGCAATCGGTTTAGACATAAATCCCAAAATGGTAGAAATGACAAAGAACAATGTTAAGTTTGATATAGATGAAGATATTCCTAAGACTGAAATTTTAGTAGAAGTGGGAGATGCCCGAAATCTTAAAGACGTAAAAGATAATTCGGTTGATTTAATTGCAACTCATCCGCCTTACGTAGACATTATTAAATATAGTGATGGAAAAATAGAAAGGGATTTATCCAATATACATAATATTGATAAATTCTGTGAAGAGATGGAAAAAGTTGCTTCGGAATGTTTTAGAGTTTTGAAGCCTAAGAAATATTGTGGGATATTAATTGGAGATACAAGGAGAAAAACATATTTTACGCCCATAGCGTATAGAATAATGCAAAAATTCATTGAAGTAGGTTTTAAGCTTAAAGAAGATATAATCAAACAACAATGGAATTGTGAAACGACTCCTTATTGGACCGAGAAGTTGAAAGAATATAATTTTTTACTCATAATGCATGAGCATTTATTTGTATTTGAGAAGTGAGAAATATTTTATAGAAACGGATAGCTTTGTTTAATACTGGTAAAGTATGAATAAAGTACCTGATAACGTAAATATTGACTGTCCATATCAAAAATTAAGCTATGGCGCCATGGTTTGTTCTGCTGCGGATTTATCTCTATCTGGTAACGGTGCCGTAGATGAGAAAGCCTGTCATGATTGTATTGCTGGCCGGATATTTAGAGAATTGGGCTGTAAGCATATTTCGCCTCGCAATGTTATTAATCAATCTGTTACAGGCGAATACAGAGTCCATCCCGTCTCTTTATTTTGTTTACTACGAAAAAGGACGACAACCTATGAACATTGTTGTTCATGCAATCTTGTTAATTCTGAATTTACAACAGAACAGAATCGAAGAGTCTTGGGATTATTTGAGGCATCTGGATTTAAATCATCATTTGATTCTTTAACAAAAGCGCGAGATGAGTTAAGAAACGGCAATCCTGATGGATGCATACGGGCTTCTATTTCATCTCTTGAAAGCACATTAAAGATAATTCTGGATAAACTTTCAAAACCATATCCTTCTAAAGAGCAACTAACAGATTTATGGAAAGCTGTAAGGTCTGAACTTCGCTTAGGAGAAGAAACAACAGTTGTCCATCTTGAACAAATAATCGGTAGTTTAACAGGAGCCATTTCAGGTGTCGCTGGAATTAGAAACGACCTAAGCGATGCACATGGAAAAGGGATAATCTCACCCGAAGTTTATGAAAGCTATGCTGAATTAACTATGAATATTTCAGGTTCTATTAGTACATTTTTAATAAGAAGGCTTAAGGAAATTGGTAAATAATTTTTCAAAATTAATTTAAAAATTATTTCAAACGGCGGCTTTAGGCGCGGCCGCAATAAAAGAGGAAAAGGGATTTAGTTTTTGCGAGGTTGAGGACGCAAGGTGTTGGGCGC
>SBBB01000010.1 GCA_005239895.1 bacterium
CGCTAAAATCATAAAGGTTATTTTGGGGTTTTTAGGTATTATAGCTCTAGTTTTGGTTATTTACGCTGGTTTCATGTGGATGACAGCAGCTGGAAATCCTGATCAAATAACCAAAGCCAAGAATATTTTAGTAGCGGCTGCTATTGGTTTAATTATTATTTTGTTGTCTTATGCGATTGTTACTTATGTAATGAGTAGGTTGTTAGAATCTCTTAATAATCAGAGTAATACTGTCTCTAGTAATAAACCTAGTAATATTGGCACTAGATTTAGTAGTGGACTGGGAAGTGGTATTATAGAAAGTCATTATCCGGCTAGAAACGCCAAGGGAGTTTTTCGTAATACCAAAATTATTATTACTTTTAAAGAAGAGATAGATGCCAAAACTTTAATTTTAGATAGCAATAACAATACGGTGTTCGGCGATAGTTATACTGACAAGATTGCGACGACAACTATAAAGATTTATAAAACACCTGTTAGTGCTTCAGGAGAGATAGATCCTTTAACTGATGTTGGTATAGTTACCAGAGATTTTAAAACATTTATATTAAAACCAGTCCTTCTTTTAGGTTCCCCGACAACCTCAGAGTCCTATACTGTTGTAATAGGTAAGGATTTGAAGAAAAAAGATGGAGAGACTGTATTTGGAGGTATAGCCACAAATTATTCTTGGAAATTTGAAGTTAGTACCCTAGTTGATAATACACCACCGCAAATTTTAAATATTATACCCATACCTGACTCAACCGAGCCTATGAATGTTGTGGTGCAAATTAATTTTAATGAAGCCATAGACCCACTATCTGCTAGCGGATTTGTTCCGGGTTTTGATAATTTAAAGATTAGGAAAGTAGACGTGGGTCCTGTAGATACATCCGTGTCGGGCAATTTTAATATTAGTAATCAATATCAAACTATAGAGTTTGTGACCCAAGAAAAGTGTGGAACTAATTCTTGCGGTGAAGAAATTTTCTGTTTGCCGGGCGGAGCAAAATTAGAAGCCCTAGTGAAAGCTGATACTTTAGAAGAATTAGGTCCTTTAGGAAAATTTCCTTATGATGGGGTTGTGGATATGGCCGGCAATTCATTTGATGGCAATAAAGATGGAAAAGCTTCAGGGCAACCTGATGATAATTTTGCATGGCAATTTACGACTACCAATGTCATAGATTTGTCTTCTCCTCAAATTGTTTCTACGGATCCGCCCAAAGATGGCAGTGGTGTTAAACTAGATCAGCCTGTACAAATTATTTTTAATAAGAAAATGATGATGAGTAGTCTTAATACTAAAAATATTCAATTAAATGTTTCAGGAAGTGATGATGTTTGGGGCAAAGCTTTTTGGATTAATAGTAAATTAATTGTTAATAATGCTTCTCCAGATACTGGTATTTCTCAAACTAAAACTTCTATTAATCATGATGATTTTGAAAATAATACTACTTATAGCACGTACGTTTTATCAGGCATTAAAGACATTTATCAAAATTGTTATATTCCTCCTGTTCAATAGGGATATAAAATTATAATTTATGCTTCAAAATAAAACTCGTAAAATTATTTGGATAATAATAAGTATTATTATGATTTTAAGCCTATTATTGTTAACAATTGGCCCTGCGGTTCTCGCGGTATGAAATGGATTATTAAAGAACCAATCCAAGAAGATTATATCCAGCAACATTCTGACTATGGGTTATCTAAAGTAGCCCTACAATTGTTATATAATCGGGAATTAAAAACTTCTCAAGAAATTGATAGTTTTTTGCATCCGGATTATAGTAAGCATTTGCATGACCCGTTTCTACTTTTGAATAGCGAAAAGGTTATAGCGCGTATTTTGAAAGCTGTTAAATTATCTGAAAAAATTATTATTTATGGAGATTACGATTCGGATGGAATCTGTAGTAGCGTTGTAATTAGTTCGGTTTTAGATAAATTAGGCGCTAAAAATTATGAAATTTTTTTACCTCATCGCGATAAAGATGGTTACGGTTTAAGTTTAACAGCCGTAGAAAAAATTATTACTAAGGGAGCGAAGGTCGTAATTACTTTGGATTGCGGAACATCTAATATTGAAGAAGCTGCGCGTTTAGCTGAAGTTGGTATAGATTTAATTATTATTGATCATCATATAGTTGGCAAAACCTTGCCTCAATGTCACGCACTGATAAATCCTAAGCAAGAAAACGAAACTTATCCGTTCAAAAATTTAGCCACAGTTGGGTTAGCATATAAAGTATCTCAAGGTTTATTATCTAAAAGTGATTTGGATCCAGTTGAAGCTGATAAATTTCTTAAATGGCTTTTAGATCTAGTAGCTATTGCTACGGTAACGGATTTGATGCCCTTGTTAGGAGAGAATCGGGTATTATTAAAATATGGTTTAGTGGTTGTAAACAAAACCCGGCGTTTGGGTTTAAAACAATTGATTAAACTATCTAGGATGAATGGTAATAATGGTAATAATAATGGGAATAATACTAAAAATAGTGAAATAACAGCTTATCATATAGGTTTTAGAATTGGCCCTAGGATTAATGCTGCTTCGCGCGTGGGGCACGCTGACACAGCTTTAAATTTATTGCGATCAACAGATGTGGATGAAGCTGAAACTTTATCTCAAAATTTAGAAAATCATAATACGTATCGTAGAGATTTAGTTACTCAGGTCGCAGGAGAAGTGTTTGCTAAAATTGAAACTTTTTTGTTAAATAATATTATTCCTAAAATTTTAGTTGTATTTCATGAACAGTGTACTGCTGGTATTGCCGGTTTAATTGCTAGCAAGGTCGTTGATAAGTACAATCGTCCAGCTTTGGTGCTTGGCAAAAACGAGGCTGGATTTATTGGCTCTGGACGTAGTGTCCCTGGTTTTCATATTACTAATGCTATGGCAAATGTTAGCGCCCTAGCCAATCAACCCTTGTTAGTTCGTTATGGAGGACATGATCAAGCGTGCGGTTTTACTTTAAGATCATCTGAAGACACACAATTACTTTCCACCCTAATTAATGAATATGCTGATAATTTGCCAGATATTGAAAAATTTGAAGCTACTCTAGATATTGAATCCGAAGTTGCTCTTCAGGATTTAAACCTAAAACTCTGCGAAGAATTGAGTTTGTTTGAACCGCACGGTAATGCTAATTTTAAACCAAAGTTTGTAGTTTACAATGTTGTGGTTTTGTATCGTGGAACAGTTGGTAATGGTAAACATTTAACCCTGGTTGTGCAAGATACCAATCAAAGCAATGATAAACGATGTATTGGTTTTGGCTTTGGATATTTGGCTTCTGAAATTCAACCCGGAGATATTTTAGATCTTGTTTTTGAGTTTGAATTAGATCAGTGGAATGGTAGGCAAGGAGTCCAATTAATATTAAAATCAATTCGAAAAAATAATAAGATTTTGTAATTTATAATTTTAAGGTATGAAACTAATTGTAAAAACTGATGGTGGTTCGAGGGGCAATCCCGGTCCAAGCGCGATTGGATTTGTTATTTATGATCACTTGTTTAATGTGTTGTGTAGAGAGGGAGTGTATATTGGACATAGCACTAATAATCAAGCTGAATATACGGCCCTACTTAAAGCTTTGCAAAAATGTTGCGAAATACAGGGTTCAAACACCAATACTGAGATTGATTGCAGAATGGATTCAGCCTTGATTGTTAATCAATTAAATGGTAGTTATAAAGTTAAGGATAGTAAGCTAATTCCTTTGTTTATGGAAATTATAAAATTTAGATCAAGATTTAAATCTATATTTTTTACGCATATTCCGCGTGAGCAAAATAAAGAAGCTGATCAAATGGTTAATTTGGCCCTTGATAAACATTTATCAAAACTCTCATAAAACTCTTAGGCTTGCTTTAAGCTGTTATGGGAGTGTAGACTCTGAGCGTAGTCGAAGGGTTATTCAAAACAATTTATCGGGGCGTATTATAGTGGTAGTATGCGGGCTTCGGGAGTCCGCAGCCTGGGTTCGATTCCCAGCGCCCCGACTGAATTAGTTAAAAGTTAGAAAGTTGAAAGTTAAAAATTTTATAAAAATCGGACAATTTATTTGATAAAAAATAGACAGCAACTCTAATGCAATACTTCATTAGAAACACTTTGTTTGTACTTGTAATTTATTTATAATTAAGTGTGCCAAATATTATGCTATAGCTGAAAGTTTGGCACAGGTGCATAGATAAATTTAGATATCTACTTGGGTGCCTTGCTCCTAAGTAACTCTTAAGTAATTTAACAATTTTATTACATTGATATTAAACGAACTGGTTATATAATTAATTCTCCATTTATATATTTAATTTTCCATAGACCGATCAGATAATATTTGTTAAAATCAATTTATAGGACAAGTTATTTATGAAAATTAAATTACCAAAATAATTTATGAACAAGTTTAGTGTTATAGCTTTTGCCAATACACTCGCAATTATAGATTTAACCCTTCATCCACTTTTTCATTTGTGGATTTCAGTCGCACCTCGCTCTTACGAATGGATGATGAATTTGTTTGTTGCAGGGCTTCATCTCCAAGTTACTGATTTTGATTCAAGTTTGAGCCATATTATACTCGGCACAATCGTTGAAGCTTCCGTTTTTTGGATTCTTGGCGCAATGATAGCTTTGATCTATAATAAACTGACGAAATCTTAAACTACGGCGCGTTAACTTCGTTGGCACGAAGTTCGACGGTGGTTTGGTTTCTGCCGCGCTGCCCTCCGTCGCCAAGTCTTTTGCGGGCAGGCAGGCGCGGCATCGTTTGGGATTTCGTTCAAAAAAGGTTCGAGCGGCGTTAAGTAATTGCGACCAAGTTAGAATTTAGAATTAAAGCAAGCACTATGTTTTTGTCATTCCCGCGAAGGCGGGAATCCAGAAGCGCACCCAATAAACAACAAGTCTAGATTTTATTGTATAGATGTTAATATAAACAAAACAACTATTAATAAATTTTAATATAATCTGATAACCTGGATTCCCGCTGGAGTTTACCCTCGACCTGATCTGGGGCGGGAATGACAGAGAAAATAAAAATTTATTTTTCGATGAAGGTTGAATTAGTTTTAAAAATTAAACTCTGTTAGTTTGTAAATATGTTCGGTAGGGCAGTGCTTAAAGTGCGCTGCCCCGAAAATTTGGTTTAAAATTTTAATGCGTTATAGATGCATTAAATAACAGGCTCTGATAATACCTCGTCTGTAATACACCGACATATTACCCTGCTTTGTTCTGAAACAATCTTTTCATCTTGAGCAGTATAACTGTCATGCCTCCTTAGTATAATGACAGCGCCAGTATCTACAATTGCATGGTAGTTTTCGATTTTTTTGCCCATGATTATTGTGTAGTTTTGTTTAATCAGTTCTTTTATCTCACTCATGCAGTCAATCATGTGCGAGAAATATCCCTCCTTTAAAACTTTCTCCATGATTTGTAGCATTTCTGTTATGTTTTGATTTTTTGCTTCATTGTTTTGCATGTTCCTCCTTGATTGTAGTTGATTTAAACAACAATTTACACGCGAACCATATAAGAATAGTATTTATATTTTTATTCGTCAAGATTTTGTTTTGTTTATTTTTACAGGGAAGTCGTAAATTTTTTTTATAAAATTGTCATTGTTTTTTTAACTTCTTCAAGAAAAAGAGCCGTATCTTTAGGATCTACCACCACAGGTTTAGATTTTTTCCAAATAACCTGAAATTGGGTGAGCAACATTTCTACAAGCTCTGCGCTTTCAATTACAAATCCAACACTTTCTTTACGCGAAGAAATAAATACAACCTTATTCCCATAAATCCAATACCCCATAGATAGTTCAATTTCCTTGGGCGCAATCCTAATTTCTCGCTTAAATTCTTTGCCAATTCCCAAGTAAGGATGCTGTTTTATATCAACTGCTTGTTTGGATGGCCAAATTGCCCAGGTCCATAAATTATTTATCAATCGTATTTTATTTAAATAACGAACAAAGTCCGGAGTTAAAATATCAATCATAGTTTTAATTGGCCAAAGTGCGTAGGTTTCAATATCACGGTACAGTAACATATCCTTTAAAGCGTTTTGTACTCCCTCCACACCTTCAAATAATTGGAATTTAGGAGTGAGAAATTTTGAAGGGCGATGTTTTTTAAGTTCTGGTAATAATTGCTGATAGAGTTTTTGTTGATTTTGGAGTTGTTCGATTTGCTGCTGCAAAAGGAGGCCGATTTTTTCTGGGGGTTCGGCTATAAAAGTTTTAACTCCACATTTCATGGACTGAGTAATCATTCCTTTGTCTTGGATTCGTTTCAAAAAACCATAGAGTGACGGTCTGGGAATCCCAATTTTTTTAGCAAGGTTGCCAGCTGTGCTTTCACCTGTTTCAACTAGCAGCCAATAAGTTTTTATTTCTTCATCTGTAAGTTTAAGAGTAGTGAGAATGTTATTTATCATATTTTTACATAAAAAATTATAGTGTTGTCGCAATGTTACAACACTATTGATTATATATCATTTATAGTATATAGTCAAGTGCATAAGTTCAGTGTTGTGAACTTACAACAATTATAACGGATTAAATTAATTTATAAAATTACAAATTTATGAAAAAATCAATTTTATTTAGTGTTATAGTTATTTTATTTGTGGTTGTAGCCAGTATACTTTGGCATGTTCAAACCAATAAACCACCGAAAGAATTAATAAATATACGGATTGGTTGGCAAGTGGCTTGGGTTCCACAAGGTCATCTAGCTGTTATTTTGCAGCATACTGATATATTAAAAAATAATGGATTAAATCCCGAATTTCAAAAATTCACTTATGGAGCCCCGCTGGCTGAGGCTGCTCTAGCTGGAAGCGTAGATGTTATTTTTGTTGGTCAGGTTCCAGCCCTTTCTTTAATGAGCAAGACAGATAAATGGGAGATAGTTAGTCGTCTTTCTGATGGTCGCGCAGCCATTATTGTACCTAAAGATTCTTCAATAAATAGCATTGTTGATCTAAAGGGTAAAAATTTTAGTGTTCCTTTTGGTACGCTTAATTACATGAAAGCTATTAATACTTTCAAGCAACACGGTCTCGATCTACAAAAAGATTTGATTGTAAAAAATATTGATGCTGTTGAAGCGGCTAGCCTTGTTAAAAAGGGTACTTCAAAAAACTGGGGTGATATTGAGGCTACCAGTCTTTGGGATCCAAATATCGCTTTACTGGAAGAAATGGGTTTAGCGAAAACTATAGATGAATTTAGGTTGGATGGTGTGATTGTTATGTCTAAAGATTTTTATAATAAAAATCCTCAAGCTGCGAAAGATTTTTTAAAGGCCATGATCCAATCTTATGATTATTATAATAATAATAAAACTCAAGCCAGTTCTTGGTATATTAATGATACAGGCGTAACTTACTCCAACGCTGTTTTAGAAAAAGCTTCTGCTTTAGAGAGAAATAATAATGCGAAGAACATTAACGAAATTAGTTTAATTTTAGACCAAACTGATATAGACAGAATTCAAAGTGAAGCAGATATGGGTTTTGATTTAAACATACTTAAAAAATTACTAAATATTAAAGATGTTATTAATCAGTCATTTATACGTGATGCAGTCCAGGAAATTAAGGCCAAAAAGTATGTTCAAACAATTAACATTGTTAAATAACATTTATGTTTAAAATGCTCAAAGTTTTAAAAACAATTCTTCCTATATTATTCTTTTTTTGTGTTTGGCAGATACTTTCCATGATGGGCATTTTGAATCCACGGTTTTTACCACCACCAATTGAAATTATTCAAAAGTTTGTTGAATTGTTAACCACCGACGATTTTGTAATTGATATTACACAAAGTATTAAAAGAGTGTTGATTGGTTTTGTTATTGCATCCCTATTTGGTATAGGGCTAGGCATATTTTGTGGAATGTATAAGTTTATATACAATTTTATCAATCCAATCGTAGAAATGTTTCGTCCTATACCACCCATAGCTTGGATACCATTAGCAATTTTGTGGTTTGGATTGGGAGATAATCCTGCTTTTTTCCTTATTTTTTGTGGGGTTTTCTTTCCAATTTTTACTAATACATATTTAGGCATATCATCGTTAGATGAAATTTATAAAAGAGCTGCATGGAGTTTAGGAGCAAGTCGAAGGTTGTTTATAACTGATGTTTTAGTGCCATCTGCACTTCCATACATTTTTGCAGGTCTTAAAATAGGCTTAGGAGTTGGTTGGATGGTGGTTATAATTGCCGAAATGGTTGGAGCACAATCCGGTTTGGGTTATATGATTCAGTTAAATAGAACAATATTAGAAATTCCTAGCGTTATTGTTGGAATGTTTACTATAGGATGTATTGGTTTTGTAATGAATAAATTTATGACATTTTTTGAACATGTTTTAATTCCCTGGAAGTACAACTAATATGAAAATAGAATTTAAAAACATTATTAAATCTTTTGCGGTGAAAAATAATCATGACATTATCAATGTGTTAGATGATATTTCTTTTGAAGTAAAAAATTCCGAAATATTCTGTTTGGTTGGACCTTCTGGTTGTGGCAAAAGCACGATAATCAATCTTATGGCTGGTTTTATTTTTCCAGACAAGGGCGAAATTTCTATGGATAATAAGTTGGTTAATGGTCCTGGCCCACAAAGAACCGTTGTTTTTCAAGAGCATGCCATTTTTCCATGGAAAACAGTTAGAGGCAATATTGAATTTGGTTTAAAATGTAAAAATTTAAGTAAAAGTAAAATTAATGATGAAGTTAATTGCTTACTCAAAAAAGTTAAACTAGAATCATTCGCTGACAGGTATCCCGATGAACTATCAGTTGGTATGAAGCAAAGAGTTGCTATGGCTCGTGCATTTGCAGTTAAGTCGGAAGTTGTTTTTATGGACGAACCATTCGCTTCTTTGGATTCACAGACTAGAGATATATTACAAGAAGAGCTTTTAAATATCCAAATTGAATTAAAACAGACAATTATTTTTGTAACCCATAATATTGATGAAGCAATTTTTCTTGGCGATAAAATTGCCGTAATGAGTCATCGGCCAGCAAAAATAAAAGAAATTATCCAAGTTGGTTACGAGCGGCCAAGATCTGCATCCATAAGAAACCAACCGTATTTTTTTGAATTAAAAAATAAAATTTGGTTATCACTCAGAGATGAAATTTAAAAATATAATATTACCACCACTGATGTTTTATTATAAATATAATTTTTTGATGTTATCCACACATTGACAAGATGTAAAAATTATGGTATAATTATAATATTATATTAAAATATACTTTCTTCTTTATAATTTTTAATTTAAAAAAATGGTTACCCCTGAATTAATTGATTATATTAAACATAAATCTGAGAAAGGATCAACCAAAGATGAAATTAAAAAATTATTATTAATGAATAATTGGCAGGCTGGTGATATTGACCAAGCTTTTAATACTATTTTTTCACCTCAAACTTCTCAAACAAACGAGTCGGTTACTACTGTTGTAACCCCAGTACAAAAATCCAAGAAAAAATTAGTAACCGTGATTATCGTAATTAGTGTATTATTAATTGGAGGTGTAGCATTTTCTTCGTTTTTTAAAAATTCTAAAACCAATACTTCTAAATCTAATGGTAAATCTGTAAACCAACCAGCAGATAAATCTGCGCCTGCTACAACTGTATTGCCAACCATAAACCAATCTACTTCTACTTCTACTTCTACGTCAGATCAGGCTATGGATTTGGCTACACCTACTATTACTATACCCACAGATCAACAAACATCGTTACCTACATCTACATCTACACCAATGGATCAACCAGTTAGTCAAACCGTAATTCCACATCCAGATCAGTTGATAGGTCTGCCAACAAATCAACCCCCCGGTCAATCTACATCCACACCAATTAATACATCTATTATTGTGCCTATACCAGTAGATCAACTTCCAACTACGTACACACCACCATATCAACCCACGGTATCTACATCTACACATACACCAGTATCTCAGCCTGTGCCAACTTCTACCCAGTCATCCGACGGGGCACGCGCCACTCCTACACCAATTTTTGCACCGAATTCTACATCTACGCCCACGGGTCAAAGCATACCCCAATAATTGAGTATGCGTGTTTAAGAAAAACGAATTTAGGTAAATTCACTTTATAACTTTTCACTTTATAACTTTACAAACTTAATTTAGGTATTGTGTTTCTTTTTAAAACTCTGTATAATTTATGCAAGTTTAGGAGAAATGCGCATACGCGTCACAGAAAAGCAGTAACATACGGCAATAGTGCCGTATTTGCATTATAAGGAGGAATAGGATATGCCTGGATTAATAAATATTTCCAGCATAAAATCGAAGCAAATTAGTCAAGATATTGTAAAAGAGAGGATATTGTTACAGGTGACGAGATATGAAAACTGTATTTACAAAGACTGGTTATCCGCTGAACATATATGTATCATTTCAAGTTTAACTGGTCAAACTTTTTTTCTAGAGTCGATTGTATGGTCTGTGTACGTGATCGACACTATTAATTTTAGTTTAGACAATGGTTGGTATGACAGGTTTGGTAATTTAAAAAATTCTGCTGAACTACACAAAAAAACAGTTGGGATGTTTAGTTGCTTGCTTAATCAAATCGTAGTATATAAAACCAGCAGAATGATTCATCGTTTTGCTGAAAAAAATATCTGGAACGAACTAGAGGTTAAGTTTCTAGTCTTTCATGTTGATTTACCCGAAGCTAAAAATAATCACGCGTTGTATAAAATTTTATGTGGAGCCAATGAGTTTTTAAAAATGTGGCTTGCAGGAAGTATATCTAACGTGCCCATAGATTTAAAATATCAGGCTTGTCCATTCTATTATTATAAGGGGGTGTTGTTGTAGTTTTGAGCAACACCCTGTAGTATTTTGAGTTTTGCTGTTTTAGGGTTTATGCGCTATACTCTTTAACAGGGTTTATTTTTTAAAATCAAAAATTAATTTAATATGAAAATTTCTTCAAATAATATGATCTTAATAGCTGTTGTTGTAATATTGATTGTTGTTGGTGTGTTTATGTTTTTTACAACATCCAAAGCGCCTGAAACATCTAAGAAGGTCGCTATTTTAAAGACTAATTTTGGTGATATTGAATTAGAATTATTTAATATGGACGCGCCTAATACAGTTGATAATTTTATTAAGCTTTCTGAAAAGGATTTTTATAATGACACAAAATTTCATAGAGTAATTAAGGGTTTTATGATTCAAGCTGGTGATCCCAATAGTCGCGACAATAATTGGGATGATGATGGTACGGGTGGACCAGGCTATACTTTTAAGGATGAGTTTAATAAACATAAACTAGTCAAGGGTGTTTTGGCTATGGCTAATGCTGGACCAGACACTAATGGCAGTCAGTTTTTTATTGTTACAGCTGACGCAACTCCTTGGTTAGATGGCAAACACACTGCGTTTGGCAAAGTAATTAATGGAATGGAAGTTGTTAGTAAAATTGAATCTGTGCAAGTTAATGAAAGAGATCATCCAACTCAAGATGTTATTATTCAAAAAATTATAATTAAGTAAAAAGTGTTACTTGCTTAACTTCTTAACTATTTTCTCTAAATGCATGGAGCGGGAAGCTTTGATGAGAATTAAATCTCCGGGTTGTATTTTGTTAATTATAAAATCAATTACTGGTGTTATATTCTTAAAATAATGTGCATTAGACTCTGGCATTCCGCCAGAGATCGCTCCAGCTATAATTTGTTTAGATAATTTGCCAACACAAATCAATATATCAATTTTTAGTTCGGGGATGTATTGCCCTATGTTAAAATGTTCGTTTTCGCTTTCTTTGCCCAATTCAAACATATCACCCAAGATGGCTATACGTTTGGATGAATTAGAAATTTTTATTTTAGCCAAAGTATCTAAAGCTGTTCGCATAGATGCTGGAGCTGCATTGTAAGTATCATCTATAATATAACTTGAATTTATACCGGGTTTAAAATTTAAACGCCCAGGTATGGCAGTGTAAGACTTTAAATTTTCTATAATTTCGTTTAAGGGTATTTTTTTAATAATACCTATGGATATGGCTACTAAGGATGCGTAAATATGCGTTACTCCAAAAACATTTGGTAGGTATAGTTGAGCAGTATTATTTTGATATGAAATTGTAGCGGTTGTACCGCCAATTTCAGCGTGATTAGAATTATGTATCTTACTGTCAAAAATAATATTAGTTGCGGTTATATCCGCTGGATTATTAATACCATAACTTATTATATTTGCTTTGGTTGTAGATTTTAGATTGATTACAATTGAATCATCAGCATTAAGAATAGCGTAATCATGTGAAGACAAATTGGAAATGATCGCATTTTTTTCCGCGATGAGTTTAGGAAGGGTTTCAAATTTTTCAAGATGGGAAATACCAATAGCAGTAATGACACTGATATGCGGTTTGGTAAAATTTACTAAATAATTAATGTCGCCGGGTTTATCAGCTGCCATTTCTAAAATTAAAATACTAGGATAATGAGAATCATAAACGCATAATAATCGTAAAGCATTGGCAAAGGTTTTTAACCAAACTAATATAGAGCGATTTCCAGATTGCGCTCCCAGGATGGTTAAAGGAACGCCGATTTCAGTATTATAATTTCCGTAATTTTTGCGAACACTTAAGTTGGGGCTAAGTGCACAATATATAGCTTCTTTAGTAGAGCTTTTGCCAACTGAACCTGTAATACCAATAATTTCAGGTTTATATTTTTTTAGAACCCGATCGGAGAGATATAATAAAATATATTTTAATAAAGTACGCATCATATTTATGATTTTATGGTATAGTTTTACAGCTTAATTTATTTATTGTCAATTAGGTGATGGGTAGAGTTTGAATTAATCATGGGCGCAGTATATAATAATTAAAGAAGGGGAGTTAAAATTAATTTGATTATCTATAAAAATATTATATGACATTTAACGAACTTAAAGATCTTAGTCTGGTAATTGTGGCTGAAGCGTACAAACTACACTTAGCGCATACAAGTGAGCGTGAAGTATCAGTGAATTATGTGTGTATTTTTACACAAAGTTTGACTGAATACAATGACATGGTTACTGCAATTCAAAATGTTGGTTACGTAGCAGACAACACAGCGACCGGACCAGTTTTTTATATTGATTCAGTGTTGACTGACGTTGGTGCATTCAGATTATTAAAAATCAGACGTTGTGACGCAAAGCGTCCCGAACGAGGAGACGCAGATTTTACAGTTATTAATTATAATAATTTTAAAAAAACGTATCTTGATAAATCTGGTTTTAGTCTTATTAAGCGTCCGCAAATGGAAATGATTGAATTAATTGATCCAGCTTTTAATGTTTTAGCTTACTACTCACACCCTACACTTATGGAAGTGTTAAAATTAAAATAAAAATTTGAAGTAAATATTATAATTCCAATATAAGATTTTATTTTTTATATTGATTATAAAAATATCGCAGCTGCTATTAGCGTATATATTAATACACTTACCGTATCTTGTATGACTGCTGCGATTGGTCCGGCTACAACGGCCGGGTCTTGATGTTCAAGCTGAAATAATTTAACTACTATCAAAGAAATAAGCGGCGCGGACGCTATAACCGTAAATAAAGCGAGCGAAACTGTTATTGTTAATTTGATATCTTTAAACCAAACAAAAATTATTGGAGCTACGATTAAAGCAAAAATTAATCCAAAAAATATTCCTAAAACACTTTCTTTGGCGAGGTATTTTTTAAAACTAGCCTGTCCATCTTTTAAATCTCGAATATAAATAGCTTGAGTTTGAGTGCCAACCGCGGACGCAAGATACACAATAAATGGAATAAAAAAAACAATGGCAATATTTTTAGAAATCACATGTTCAAACTGTGAAATAATAAACGATAAAAGTATACCTAGAATTAATCCGGCGATTAAAGATGGCAATCTAAGTTTAAAAAGAAATTTTACGGATTCGGTATTGTCGTTGGCTAAAATAATTTTTTCTGGCATAATTTATTTAAGAATAACATATATAGTAATGCCAGGTCAAATATTTGAAGCCTTTAAATAACAACCAGCCTTGAATTTATAATTTCTGAATTGTATAATAAATTAAGAAGGTGTTAGTAGGGTTTTGTGCTAAAATAAAAAATTTTTATTTTATGAAAATATCCCTAAAAGACATATTAAAAATAGTACACCTACCAGTTATTTTTGCTTCTTTGTGTTGTTTGTCTCCCATCATTATTGTGCTTTTAAGTTTAGGAACCGTAGCTACGGCTTCATCTTTAGCAGATTTATTTTATGGTCAATATGTATGGGTTTTTAGATTAATTGGTTTAATTTTTTTGGTTGTAAGTTTGGTTTTGTATTTAAAAAGGGAAAAGGGAATATGCACCCTAGATCAAGTTAAAAAAGAAAGAAATAAAATAATAAACATTGTTTTTGTATCACTGGCCGTGGGTGTTTTGGGTTATATTGTATGGCTTTATGTTGTTTTGCATTATATTGGAAAATTTTTACAAATTTGGGATTAGTTTTTAACTGTCAATATTATTTAAATAATTAAATATAGCCTGTATTTACATTTAGATGTAAAGATGTTAATATTTTTATTATTAACCAAGCTATTGTTTTCAGTAGGTCCACTTAATAGGACCCAGACGAGTGTCGCTGAGAGCATAGCTTCACATGAAAGGAGGCTTTAGTGAAAACACCCAAAACACCAAAACCGTATAATCCCTATTTGGACAATTTGGACAACTTGAGCGATGATCCTGTATATAACGAAGATTTCTACGATTATGACGATAGTAGTGATCCGTCTTCGGTTGATGAGCGTTAA
The DNA here is from genome assembly GCA_005239895.1 of bacterium. Lineage (GTDB taxonomy): Bacteria > Patescibacteriota > Patescibacteriia > SBBB01 > SBBB01 > SBBB01. The sequence continues at coordinate 14,896 of SBBB01000010.1, forward strand.
TGACAAAGGAGCGGATGTGGAGACAAAATGCAGAACGGCGTTGTCAGATTAATTTTCTTTGACAACGTCCGTTCTGCATCAATCTTACTGTTATTTAGTTAAATATAGTATAGCTTGCATTGGTGGTTTGTTTTTGTTATAATATTAGTATTAATTTTTAACTTTTCAATATATGTGTGTATCATTAGAGTCAGGTCATAAGTATTTAGTAGAGTTAATTGGTACTTTTTTATTAACTTTAGCGGTTATATTTTCAATATATGGCGTACTTGGTATTGCAATCTCTATAATTGCGGCCTTTATACTCGGTTTGTGGGTGTATCTTACGGGTCATATTTCAGGTGCGCATATTAATCCAGCTATAACCATGGGTGCTTTAGCTATTAAGAAAATAGGCGTGCGTGATGCTGTGGCTTATATGATTGCCCAATTTGCAGGGGCAATTTTAGCTATGTTTGTGGCTTCGTCTCTAAATATAGCGAATTATATTCCTTTAAGCACTGGTTTAAGTGTTGGTGTGGCTGAATTTTTAGGCATGGTCTTATTCGCATTTGGCGTGGCTTCGGTAATTTATGGTCAAACTTCAAAAGGTTTAAGCGGCGCTGTAATAGGAACATCTTTATTTTTTGGAATTTTCTTTGCCGGAAGCGTTTCCAATGGTGTATTAAATCCAGCCGTGGCTTTGGGAATTGATTCATTTAATTTAGCGTATATTCTTGGTCCTTTATTGGGAGCAGCTGCTGGCATGTTCTTGTTTAAATTTTTATCAGGGGAGAAGTAACAAAAAAAGTTGAAAGTTGAAAGTTGAAAGTTAGTAAAGTTTATTTTTTCAACATTGAGTTATGTAGTCAACACATAAGTTGTTATATATGAAAAAAGATGCTCAAAAAATTTACTCTTATTCTGTTTTTTTATGAAGCAGTTTTAGAGGGTGGTTATATTGCATTAGTTCCGGCTTTGCCTGGTTGCCACACTCAAGGCGAAACATTAGAAGAAACAGAAAAAAACATAAAAGAAGCGATTGAACTTTATTTAGAAAGTTTAATAATCCATCAAGAAAAAATTAAAGAAGAGTTTAAGTCTTTTCAAGGTACAGTTCGAGTTTCTATGTCTCATGTTTTCTAATTTATGTCTAAAAGTAACTTGGAAGCCCGATCTCCAAGTAAAAAAAGTTTGGTTGGAAGCATCTAACATTATTTAAAACTTTATTTGTAATCTAACTAGTGCGCTAATTATTAGCTATAGCATAAACTTAGCGCATTTAAATGTTAATTTTTTTTAATATTTTTGATTTAGTTTATTTGTTATTTTTCTTGATTTTTATTTTTAGGATTTACACGTTTGAGAAAAATCGTCGCTTCTGTCATTTACGCGAAGGCGGAAATGACAATGTTTTTTCTGTCATCCTCGCGAAAGTGGGGATCCAGGTTTATATTAATAAGATTTAATTACTAGGTTACAATTGGAGTTTAACATTAATATTAGTTGAAACAGTAGTTATTAGTGTACACGCTCCTGGATTCCCGACTAAATCGGGAATGACAAAAGCAAAATAGGAATGGTAACGAATGATGCATTCAGTTTAGACCTCTGAGACCTAATTAATTAGTTGACAATATCATAAATATATATTATAGAATAAGTATGATTGTGGTGAATTCACGCAACTCAAATAACAAACAAAAAGAAAGAGAGGATATCATGATTCTTTTAGCTTATGCTGTCGTAGGTTCGATTGTTGGTGCACTGTCGTGGTTGCGTTTGCTTCGTGCCAAACAAATTAATACAGCGTTTTTCTTATTTTGTGCATGCTTTAATGCTGTGACTAGTTTGGCAATTAGTGTTCTTTGGCCACCATTTCAATCATTACCATTGTTCGTATCATGGTTGTCAGCACCATTACGCATCTTAATTGCAACCAGTCTGATTGTAGTCGCAATTAATGCTTTGGTTGTAGTATGTCGCAGTGAATGACAATCATGCTAACAGTTGATCAAAGAAGGTCATCAATTCTCATGGTGCCGACAGGTAAACAGTAAAACAAAAGGAGAATAAAAAAATGGAAAACATGGTTAGAATGTCAGGACTAATAAAGCTGAGTCCAAGTTTAATGAAACCAATTCAAGAAGCAAAAGTAGTGATTGAGGGGGTTAACAGTGAATTCAATGTGGCAGAATTTTTGCTTAATAGAATGAGAGCAATTTTTGATCTAGAGGAATTATGGGTCATGAAGGATTTTCATTTGCATTTACAAAGTGATTATTTATTAATAGACCGAGAAATAAATCCTCAACCCGGGGGAGTAGAGTTATTATTTCTTTACCTGGCGGATCAAGGATGCATAGGGGATATTCACTATAATTTCCGTGATTATCTGATTCAAGATGAAACAGTGGTTCAATACTATGATGAATATACAGATGAAACAGGGTTTCAAAAAAAGTCAGAAATCGTCATAAAGGAAAAGATTTTAAAGGAGTTTTTTTCTTAAATCTATGTGTTCGTAGGGAATTATATATTGAGGGGTGGTGTTTTGTAATTAATATCGCGCCACCCCTAAAGAATCAATCTATTATTTTATATGTCTACAGCTATCTGCTATCGCCGACGATTGTAGACACAACATTTAAAAAATTTAATTGTAAAGTTGAGAATGCGTATCAATATTTAAAAATACAACATGATTTTCGGATTTATTTGGTAAAATTTGAAATGCGTTTAGATTATAAACATTGTAAATCAAAAGATAAAATATTATAATAAAAGAATTAATGATTCTTTGTTGTATTTATTTATGATTTTCAGGCTTGTTTTTTTATTAACATTGTTTGCAGTATTTATTTTCTTTCCTTTCTTTGCGCACGCGGCCCCAACTCTTTCATGCAGCGGCAACAACGAACTGACAATCACTAAAGACACTAATATCACGGGAGACTTAGCATTTACAGGAAGA
>SBBB01000029.1 GCA_005239895.1 bacterium
CTTCCTGTAAATGCTAAGTCTCCCGTGATATTAGTGTCTTTGGTGATGGTCAGTTCATTGTTGCCTGAACATGAAAGTGTTGGGGCCGCGTGCGCAAAGAAAGGAAAGAAAATAAATGCAATAGAAAATATTAAATAAAATATTTTAGGAAACATAAGATTAGTTGGGATTTTAAGATTATTGTAGCATGGATTTTAGGAAAACGAAAATAAAAATCTAAAAACCAAATCTTAAAAAACTTAAAAAATATTAATTTTAAAAGCCCATCTCATAAAACAGATGGGCTCCGCTTGATATTTATATTAATGAGGTGAATTGTTTAAAATCTTACCTCAATATTCATGCACTAATAGAACATCATTCCAACCCGTATTGCAAAATTAAATAATACCGTACAGCATCTATGACTGTTTTCTTATCTAATATTCCAACCTTAGCGCTAAAACGAGAAACATAATTAGAAGCATCTATATTGTTTTCCTTCAAAATCGTCCTCATGTCAAGTTTCAAATTCTGACGACATATAAAATGACTATGACTTGCTTCCTGAATTAGTAAAACTTTATAACCTAATTCAGTCAGGAGATAAACCTTTAGGGTTGTCCGATCGATTTTTTCCCCACGAAGGTCGATCTGAACAATTTTATCGCCCAAATCCGACCTACTCTCAATAATCTTCTGATGATGAGCAACGATTGTGTCGTACTCTTTAATCCATCCCAGTATTTGTTCATCCGGATCGCGGTTAAAGGCAAAATGCTTGGCCAAATACACTCTGCGCTTATTGTTTTTAATGTCAGATTTAATGGCTTTATTAACCAGTCCACCAAAGTGGGTGTTAAAATTACCATGGTCTGCTTTATCAGCGTCTTCGCAGAGTTCCCGGGTATAACTATCCATCTCTTTACCAGCCAGCTCTAATAAAAGTCTCCCGGAAGATTTTATATGACTTTTATTTTGTGAGACCGGCTTAATTAACAAACTATTAAACGAAAGACCAACAGCTTTAAAAACCCTTTGCCAGGCTTTCCTGTTGTGCTCGTCAAGCACGCCCTTTATCTTGTGCCCGGCTTCGATTATGCGTAGTAGAAAATCTTCAGTCGTAACTTCACGACCACTACTAACTGCAAGGTTTATAAATAAGATCCGCAAATTACTACCCCAGATTATAGGATCTAGAGTGCCAACTTGCTGGGGCTTACAAAAAACAATTTTCACATGAGATTCGGCGTTGTGTAAAACGCCCGATGTAGTGAGTAAGCCATCAATAGAACCAACAGCCACAATCACATCTATCTCTCTAAAAACGTCTATTATTCTCATTCTGCCCTCTCCCTGATTGTCAAAAATAGTTTTAGTTAGCGTCTAAAAAACACTCAACTAAACCTTACAATAATAGTATAAACCCTATAATAATAGTAAACCATAGAAATGGATGTTTGTCAACCCAGCCCCAGATGTATACTTAGTATTGATAATTAAACAATGTAGTAATAATAATCTTATCTAAAATAAGTAAAATGAATTCTTATAATCTGGGGCTGGGTCAACAAATTTAAAAATTTAAACACTAGAAAAGCCCATCTCTTAAAACAGATGGGCTTCCGCTTGATATTTTTGGTTTCGCGCTTATGAATGAAATTGTTTAAATACACAACCTCGCTCAAAATTCGCAAGGAAACCATGAACTATTTTAATGAGATATTCACCAAAACAATCCCCATTAAATATGTCACAGCCATTAATCTGAAACCAGTAGGGGCGATACTGATAGTCCAATTTGCGTAACCGACCTTGAATGCTGTACAAATACAGCAATGTTTCAGAAACCAGATTAGCAAACTGCTTTTGTTCGCATGCAGTACTAAATCGACCCAAGACAACAACACAATTTTCCTGTTTACTGAAGCCGAATACATAAGCTCCAGGTAATCTAACGCCCCCAAGCTTCATATCATAACCACCGGCTCGATCAAAACAAGAAGTGGCAATAAATATGTAATCAAACATTTTGCCATCTATTGCTTTGCTCATTATCTTCTTTATGTCGTCCGGAATAAAATTCACCCCGTACTGTTCAATCGTTCTCAGCTGAGGATTAAACAATTGAAACATGTCGTGCCAAAGCTGATTATGAAATAAACCACAAAAATCCTCTATAGCCCGATGCGGCAATTGCCCAAGGCGAGCACTACGATCCGTATCTTTAACGTAGATATACCAAATTGGCAATGCCAACAATATCTCAAGCAAAGAACGAAGTGACAAAACCATGCCCCGCGGTTTATCAGCTTGAAATACAGACGCCAAACCTTCACGCGTCTCGTTATGATGACTGAGACACTGTAAAAATTTTGCGCGAATTATTGGAGCTACAACTTTAACATGATGATCTCCTAAAGATTGTTCTGGTAAACGCGCTGCAGGTGTTGCAGTTTGAATGAGTGTACTCATCGTGACCCTCCTTAATTATGAATCATGTTTATGCTTGTTTATATCCAAAACCGTAACTTGTAAATGTGTTTAAAACAATATATTAAAATTAGGTTTTTGTCAACCCCGTATTAGTTTAAAGTTGTAAAGTAGAAAATTATAAAGTTTAAATGCGAAATGTTTGGACACTGGATGTCCAAACATTAATTGTTAAAAACAATAAATTTTAAAAAAATTGATCTCTGTTTACCTCTTTAATGTTGTCAGTTTGCGTCTTCTCCTTCTTCCAGAGAAGACGCAAACCGTTATTTTTTGTTAACCTCGCGGCTAGGGGCTACGCAGTAATCCCCAATCTCTTTTGCGCCAGAGTAATAATGCTCAGCGCTTTTTTGTTCGGCTGTCGCAACCTGCTGTTGGTATGCAACAGTTCCATCACCCGCTCGTATTTCGTATCACCAATACGCGAGCGAATTTGTTCAAGAGCAAAATCATAATTCACAAACGTGTTACCCATCTTCACAGCACCAAACATAGCTAGTCTCCTTTGTTGTGGTAGTAATGGTTTGACCATCACTCAACCCGGTTTATTTGATACATCACACGACTTATTAAAAATCGTTTGTTTCCTCCTTTTAAAACAAGCCACTTACCCGGGCTTGCATTCAGGTCCCTAAGGTATACTCTTCTTTTACCAGAGAGAAGAATAAAGACGAAACATTTCTTCACCATCCTTCTATCAAGTAAGTATATTATTTTTTAAAAAACTTTTTTATATTATAACAGATAATAATGGTTTTGTAAAGATGCCATATTCCAACTACTTGGAAGTCCGAGCTACTTGGAAGTCCGACTTCCAAGTGGACTTCCAAGTGGATTTTACTCTATTTCTAAAGCTATTTTTCTAGTATTGGTATCATGCCAAGATTTTATAGCAAAATCTAAATACTCTGCTTGATTTTTAAATTGTCCTAAGACTATTTCTGTGTTGCACAAACTTTTAATATTTTTAGTATACTCATCTAAACTTGATTTACTTAACTTAGGAGTTGAGTTTCTAAATAAATTCTGATTATTCATATTTATATAAGCACTTAAATGCAATAAATATTCATTACTAGAAATATGTTTTGATTTAAATTTGCCCTGAAAAAGTACACCGCTCCTTTTATATTTTTCATTAAAATATTTTGTATAACCACCAATTCGTTGCATAAATCTTTCAATCCCCTTATCAGTAAGAGGAGTGAGAATAAAATGAAAATGATTTTGGTTAACACAAAAAGCTATTATTGAAACTAACTTGGACTTGGAAGTCAGACTTCCAAATTTTTTCTTTTGAAACGAAAATTCGTAAATACTACCGATTGGATTAAGAGTATTAAAATCTACAATACTTTGTAAAAAACGATCTAAGTCATACTTATCAAGAATTATGTTTCTTTTATCAGTTCCACGATTATATATATGATAATATTCTCCAACTACAAAATTATGTTTTCGCATTTTTATATTATACCACTTGGAAGTCGGACTTCCAAGTGGACGGGCTTCCAAGTAGATTCAAATCTACCAATCGTCACTTGAACCACCGCCGCCTGACATTCCACCTCCCAAACCACTAAAGCCTCCACCCCCACTCCCCCCAAAACCACCAAACCACAAACCACTACCGCTGCCTCCACCTCCACCAGGATTCTTAGAAATAAAATAATCAAAAAACAAGCCGAGTACACCTATAATCGCAGCAGATAATAATACAGCCGCAACCGTCCCAAAAACTATAAATCCTATTATGGAACCTGTGACGCCACCCAGCAATCCACCCAGCCAGTATGATTTAGTTTTGCGCAACCTAACAGCTATATAATCAAGCACAACAAACGCTAATATTAACAGAAATAACGGAGACTTGCGTGACGACTTTCCTTTCGTTGTAGATTGGAGAGGAACATATTCACCCTTAACAGCTGATATAATTTGATTGACACCCGCGTCTATACCTTGATAATAATTCTGAGCCTTAAAATGCGGTTTCATTTGATTCTTAATAATTTGACTTGATTGGGCATCTGTCAGCGCGCCTTCCAAACCATACCCAACCTCAATACGCATAACCCTTTCTTCCATAGCCACAAGCAACAAAACACCGTTGTCAATTTTTTCTTTTCCAATCCCCCATTTTTTAAATAAAACTTCCGCAAAATTATCAATAGTGTCGTCTTGCAAAGATGGTAAAATAACTACTACAATTTCATTTCCTGAAGTTTTTTCAAACTGAGAAAGCTTATTTTCTAATAATTGTTGTTGCTCAACTGTTAAGATTTTAGCGCGATCATTAACAAATCCTGTTGAAACGCCAATATCGTAATAAGCATTGACGGGAAAAGCTAAAAATAAAAAACTAAAAAGTAATAATACGCGCTGCAACATTGCCTTTATTTTTTATTAAAGTCAACTTTGGGAGCAATCTCTGAACCTTCTGCAGCTTCAAAATAAGCTCGCCCTGAAAATCCAGCCGAAGATGCTATCCATTTAGATGGAATTCTTTTAACCATAACATTCAAATCTTTAATGGTTTCATTATATCTCTTACGCTCAACGCTAATTCTATTTTCAGTACCCTCTATTTGAACCATTAATGTTTGCACTGTTTCTATTGATTTTAACTGGGGATAATTTTCCATTACAACTAAAAGTCTAGCAAATGCGCTTTCTACGCCAGCGGACGCTGCTATTTTCTGATCAGGAGTTGTAGCTCCAGAATATTTAGCCCTAGCATCAGCTAATTTACCAAACACTTCTTGCTCTTGACTCATAGCGCCTTTCACGGATTCTACAAGGTTGGGCATTAAATCAAGTCGTCTTTGATATTGAGTTTCAACTTGCGCCCATTGATTATTCACTAACTCATCTAAAGTCACAAATTTATTGTAAGTTAACCAAATGTAACCAATAATTAAAACTGCAACTATCGCAATCCCTATCCATACTTTTTTTGTCGTACTCATAAATTTTTAATGTTAAAAATAAATATTAAAACAACGCTTATTTATTATACCATATTAAATATATTATTGTCAAAAGCTGAGGTTATATTTTAATTACACAAGCAAACTTTAATTTTATGCTTCAAACCTTAATACTTAAATTACTTAAATCTTGCAAAAGCGCATCGTAATTCGTAAAAAGAATTGGAGTATAGCCTACTTCTTTGGCTGTAGACAAACTTCTTTCAGTGTCATCAATATAAATCAATTCCCCTGGTATCACTCCAAGTTTTTCTATAAAAATTTTAAATATCTTAGGATCAGGTTTACTGCAACCAACATCAGCCGAGACAACCACAGCGTCAAAATAATCAATTAGTTTAGTGTCTCGGAATCTATGAGCTGCCCTGATATCGTTATTACTCAAAAGCCCAACTTTATAACCATTAGCTTTTAATTTTTCTATAAGCAAAATTATTTGTTCATTAATATTATGACGAGGAATTTGATCCATAAATTTCATTAAAGCTTCGTGTTTATCACTTATTCCAAGCTCATCAGTAACTTTTTTCCAAACGTCTGACCAGGGCAAAATACCATTGTTTGACAAATGGTTAAATTTAAAATAAACACTTCGAAGTGTTTGTGAATCTATTCCTAAAAATTGAGATGTTCTTTTGTTAACCTCAGATCCTATCATACCAGCAATTACTCATCCATAATCAAAACCAATAGCTTTAAAATTCATAAGAATAATTTTAATTGTTTGTCTGAACAATACGTAACAAAATCATAACTTATTTTTTATTTAGCGACAGGTTGATTTTTATAATCAATAATAAAACTACATTACCATGTTATGAAATTTTTATATTAAACGGTGATTTTATATAATTCCAAACACCACCTAAAATCGATGGCTTATATCGCTCAGACACTTTGGTTTTTTCATAAATTGTAGACAGGGTGTCATTCGCATGATATTTATGTCTTAATGAATTATACCATTTTAAATCATAAACTTTCCAAAAATCATCCCAAGAATAATATTGATGCGCGTAAAGCATTTTTCTACCACCTAGTTCAAAAGCTATTCGTTCAAAATTTTTATTTAATTTTATGAAACCAGAAAACTCTTTTGCTGCTTCGCCCCAAACTCCAATATTAAACACTAAATCTGTTACAATGCAGTTTGCCGATAGTCTATCGTATTTGCCCGGCTTCAAAGGACAAATCCAAATAGGATAAATTCTTAGTTCTTTATCAATGGTTTCTAAAAACTTTTGTGCATGCTTTCGCGGAATATTAAAATCTTGAATAAAAAAATGTTGCGAAATATTTATTTCATTGGCTAGCCTGGCTATAACTCTTGTCTTACAAATATTGTTAAAAATAAAACGCATGCATCTATTAAACGGTATTTTAAGGACTTGCAAGCCATGACGCCCCATCCAAAATGCACCTCTGTCATAACGAAATAAATAATCTGTTATTGGAATCAGTTCTTTGTGTTCATTATATTTTTCTAAAATTTTGTTGGCGTGTAAATAAAACCATTCATCAACGGGACTAGTAAAAGTAGACACTGGAAGCTTATTCTTGTCTGCAAAGTTTCCAGTCATAACAACACCGCAATTTTTTGAAAACATTATTCCGTCAATAAAATTTATCTCTTCTCTAGTTTTTAGATTAATTAAATTTATAGCTTCGTTAAAACTGCTAACCTTATGATAAGTAAGCTGCACAAAATCCTTTACCAAAATTAAATTCAATTTTATTAACGTAATTATTCCCAAGGAACCATAAGAAGCGGCAATGGCATAAAAAAGATCTGAATTTTGCGTTGACGAAGCTGTAACAAGCTCACCATTTCCTAAAACAATTTCATATTCTACACAACAATCGTGAACCATTCCATACTTAAAAGAACTACTCTCTTCTGCCCCCCCTGCACAGCTCCACCTATAGTAATTCCCGGAAATTCTGGCACTACTGGTGGAATAAGTCCATACTTTAATGTTTCTTGCACTAATTTGTCCATCGAAACATTTGGCTCAACTAGGATAAAATTTTCTACCGAATTTACTGAAATAACTTGATTCAACTTGCTTATATCTATATATTTATCTTTTTCAAATTTTGTTGATCGAGTTGAATTACTTGTTCCATGATAAACTTTTATTTTTGTTTTGCGCTCATAAAATGTCTTTACTTGTTTTTGTATAGTTTCAACACTATCACTATGCTGTTTTAATAATATATTCATAAGAATAATTTTAATTGTTTGTTTTAATTCTAAACTTTAATAATAAATATTCTATACAAAAAGTTGCGTAAAATCAACTTTGTAGATATTATTTACGTAAGAGGACCTTGGTCTTCATCTTAACAATGGAGGGCTAAAATGAATCAGTTGCCTAAGGATGAAATACCGTATATTAAACACAAAATGGATATAGATGAAAAAGCTATACTATTTTCTGTATTTTGTTTTTTGATTGTACTGGGACTATACATAGCTGAAATAAACGATTACTGGTTGTATCTTTGGGGAGATATAGGTATTCTGGCTTGTCTTTGGTCAATTTACAGAAAAAAAGACACCCCAGAGATTAAAAGAAAAAATCTGGAGAAAATTGTTTCCATTAATCGGCACAAGCAAGAACTAGCAAAAATGCAACAATTACAGTTTTTACGTGTTGTGATATTAGTTACGCTGGCTAGCATTGTAATAGTCTGGCCAAAAGAAGTAAATGAATTTATACTCTTGTTTCTGATTTACACTAGCTTCATTATGGTACCCTGGATATCTGTGATATCTAAGATATTTGGCAAACTATATTACACCGGTGTTACCATAATATACATTGTGCTTAAAAAACTCAAACTCTGATTATACCTAAGAGCTTATCACGCTAAGAAATTAATAATAATCCGGCTACTGCTTTTTGTTTTTGCAGTAGCCTTTCGTGTGTTTTAGAAAAAATGATTATAAGATTGTAAATATCTTATATATTGTTGCCGCTTTCAAAATGTGATATTATTCAATTATAATATTAAATTAATATAAAATATCAACTTATTATGCAAAAATCAAGGTTTGGACAAGGGATTGGTAGTTCACCAGAATTAAATGAAAATATTAGTCTTAGAGCAGAGTTTTTAAAAGCAGGCGAATACCTAGTTAGCGAATTACGCAAACATACTGACGATCAAAATGCTATTCAAAAAGTTTGCGATAGTTTTAAAGGTTTTGCTTTTTTTTATGATTAATGATAGAGCTAACCCACATACAACAATTAATCCTCAGGATTGTGCTGATTATTATATAAAGCGCTTCGCGAAAAAACTACAAGATAGTAAATTATAAAATACTACAAATATAAATAATGAACCTTCAAAAAAACTGTTGATTAATAATTTTGATGTTAATTTTTTAAAAATAAAGTCAATATTTATTTATAGGTTTATAGGTTAAACTTATAAAATAAAGAAAGATTAAGGGTTATTTAAAAAACCTTAGGCGACCAAACAGATTATGGTCGCCCTTAATTAATCTTCTTGTTATAATTTAACTTTGCGCTTCTTTTACTCTTCTTCCCAAGAATACTTAGGATTAAAAAGGTCAACAATCTTAGTTCCGTATTGAGCAATGATTCTGCGAGTTTTACTACTCCCGTAATCAAGCATCCGTAAACTTCCATCACAAAAACAGAAGTTATGTGGATTCTCAAAATGATGAGAGTCATTCTGAACTTCACCGTCAGTCAACTTGAAAAGTTGATGATATAGATCTTCATCATTCAGCAAATATGATTCATCGACGCGCTGGATATTAAACAACCCAAAAAACGAAAAGTAGGTTGGTTGAAGAAATGGATCACGCGTCTTCTGATAAAACACAAACTCGTTCCAGTTAGCTACAATACCTAGGAATAAATGCCCCTTGAAACCTATGTGTTGCTCGACAGACCAACCCCAATCTTGTTGTAAATACTGCCAACACTTATCGCTTTTGATACAGTAATATACAGCACGCATTGCTACCAGCAAATGAATTATGGGCAATTTTATAGCAATCCTAAAAAATGGGAAAATAACTACTACACGACTCCTACCTCTCTTGAACTTCACTTGCATCACCTCCTTTTGTTTGAATAAACCATTTAATCTAAATACAATATACTCAGATTTAATTTCAAAATAACATATTTTAAAATAAAAGTCTAGAGGGGAAAGATTGAGCTTGCTTCAGCGAGGCGAAGGCGGCAAGTACAAGACTATACTTGCCAGCCAGATACCATTTTACATCTGGTTAGCCAGATATAGAATTGTATCTGGCGGAGAGGGCGGGAGTCGAACCCGCGATACCTTTCGGCATACTCGCTTTCCAAGCGAGCGCACTAGGCCACTATGCGACCTCTCCATAATACCAAATCTTGTTCAATAAAATTGAAGTCAGTCCAAAAATTAATACAATTTAATTATTTTTTAGAATTACGACGCTCCACAGCTGTTAAATATTTTTTTCGCGCTCGCAATTTAGTAGGAGTTATTTCTAATAATTCATCATCATTAATGAAATCTAAATATTGTTCTAAACTTAAAGTCATGGCTGAAGCCAAGGGCGCGTCTATTCCACCTGCCCCTGAAGATCTATGATTAGTTAATTGTCTAGTTCGGCAAACATGAACTTCAATATCCTGCGCTTGGCTTGCTAAACCCACAATCATTCCTTCGTACACATCTACACCAGGTTCAACAAATAAAACCCCTCTTTCTTGAGCTTTAGTTAAACCATAAGTTGCTGTAGCTCCGGGTTGAGTTGCCAACAAAGCTCCATTGCGCAAAGACTCAACTTTTTCTCCAACTTTTTCAAACCCCAAAAATTGAGAATTAATTTGCGCTGTCCCTCTAGTTTTAGTAAGTATGGCATTGCGACATCCTAAAAAATTACGACTAGAAATTTTATAAATTAATTTAACAGTGTTAGCTACACCATTTTTCATTTCGACCATAACTCCTTTTCGTTTACCCATTTCTTCAGATATCAAACCTATATATTCTGATTCTACGTCAAAAATTACTTCTTCGTAAGGTTCTTGCAAAACTCCATCTATCTTTTTGAAAATTACCTGGGGTTTGGAGACTTCCATTTCATATCCTTCCCTACGCATAGTTTCAATCAAAATAGCTAAATGCAACTCACCTCTTCCGTGCACAATAAAACACACTCCATCCGGATCATCTTCAATGCGTAACCCTAAATTAGTTTCTTTTTCTTTTAACAGTCTTTCTTTAATCTGACGAGAGGTATTAAATTTTCCTTCTAATCCGCGCAAGGGACTAGAATTAGGTCCAATTGTAATTTTAATAGTTGGCTCAGTAATAACTATCTTAGGTAAACCTGTAGGATCTTTAACGTCGCATATAGTTTGACCAATGGTCAATTCGGGAATACCAGCTATGGTAGCAATATCACCGGCCTCAATAACATCGGTCTCAACCCTCGTTAACCCGTGTGTAGTATAAAGCTTCTGAACATAATAAGTACTAGAAACCTTGTCCTCATCTACAATAACTACCGCTTGGTTTTTGGTCAATCGGCCTTGATGTACAGATCCAATACATAATCTACCAACATAATCATCATAATCAAGTGTTGATACTAACATTTTAAAAGGTTTCTCTTGATTTATGGAACAGTTTGGAACTTCACTAAGAATAGTATCAAAAAGTGGTTCCAAATTTCCTTTAGTTTCAGAAGTATAATTAGCTGGTAACTCTAAAAAAGCTTTACCATCCCTGCCAACCGCGTAAACAATTTTAAAATGTAACTCAGATTCATCTACGGCTAATTCTAATAATAAATTTTCTACATCGCGAATAACTTCTTCGGGTTGGCTATTTTTTTTATCAATTTTATTAATTACTAAAATTATTTTTAAATGAGCTTCCATGGCTTTGCGCAACACAAATTTAGTTTGAGGCAAAACACCCTCCATAGCATCTACTAATAAAACTGCCCCAGAAACCATATTAATAGTACGCTCAACTTCACCTCCAAAATCAGCATGGCCAGGGGTGTCTATAATATTAATCTTTACGCCTTTATAAAAAACTGATGTGTTTTTTGCTAAAATTGTAATCCCCTTTTCGCGCTCCAAATCATTAGAATCCATAATAGTGATCTGATTCATTTCTTTTTGGTTATCACGAAAAGTAGCGGTTTGCTTAAGCATAGCATCCACTAAAGTTGTTTTACCGTGATCAACATGAGCAATAATTGCAATATTTCTTATTTCCATATAATTTTTAGCTTCTTAGCTTCTTAGCTTGTAGCTTTTTAATCCTTCAGGCTTAAAACCTTCAGGGTCTTCGACTTTCTACCCTTCAGATCTGTAATCTTCAGGGTCTTCGACTTTCTACTTTCTACTTTACGCGCCATGACATCTCTTGTATTTTTTTCCGCTCCCGCAAGGACACGGATCATTTCGACCCAACTTATCTTTAGATAATATTTCCGGAGTAGTAGCAGAAGAAATAATATTTTGACTAACTCCAACTTTATAAATACTATAAACAACTTGTTTACGAACCATTTGTAACATGGCTAAAAACAAATTATAAGCTTCGTGTTTATACTCTACCAAAGGATCTTTCTGTCCATAAGACCGCAAACCAATTCCTGAACGCAAATTATCCATAGAATCTAAATGCTCGGTCCATAAAATATCTATAAATCTTAAGTATATATTTTTAACAATATCTTTAAAAACTACACCATTTTGATTTATCTGTACTTCTAGTTGGGCATACTCATTTAACACTAATTTCTCTAAAATGTCAATGGCTTCAGCTGGGGTTTGACTATCGTTTAAGTCCCGCATCAGCTCTAAGGGCACATTAAAAATAGTATTTATAGTTGTGGTAAGTTGCGCCACATCTAGTCTGGGCTCACTGCCCGTAATAACCATACTCACCCCAATAATCTCTTTTAATTCATCTTTTATTAAAACTAAAATTTTATTATCTATACTGTCACTAAGATCTTTTTTAGACGAAGATCGTAAAATTTCTAAACGTTTTTTATAAATCATTTCACGCTGTTTATTTATAATATCATCATATTCCACTAAATGTTTGCGAATATCAAAATTATGTCCTTCAATTTTAGATTGAGCTACTTCTAAAGCCGAAGTAATAAATTTATTTTCAATAGGGGTGTCTTCAGGCAAACCAAACCTTTCCATCAAACCTTTGACTTTGTCCGATCCAAAAATACGCATCAAATCATCTTCCATAGATACAAAAAACTGAGACGAACCCGGGTCGCCTTGTCTACCCGATCTTCCTCTTAACTGGTCATCAATCCTCCGCGCTTCATGACGCTCTGTGCCTATAATGTGCAAACCACCGACTGCAACTACCTTGTTGTGATCTTCTTCCCATTTAATATATTCCGGAGTTAAATTTTGATTATTATTTTCTGCGCCAGCCCCTAAGGTTTTTTCATATTTATTTGGAGGCGTTCCGCCTAAAATAATATCAACTCCCCTACCAGCCATATTAGTAGCCACTGTAACTGCGCCAAATTTCCCTGCTTCGGATATAATATGCGCTTCTTTTTCGTGATTTTTAGCATTCAAAACATTATGAGGTATTTTTTTGAATGTCAGTAACCTACTTAAATATTCATTATTTTCAATGGAAATAGTTCCTATCAAAACTGGCTGACCAGTTTTATACCTATTAGAAACTTCTTCCACCACTGACGAAAATTTTCCTTTAACTGATTTATAAATTTTATCCGTTGAATCTTTACGAATCATAGGACGATGAGTGGGAATCGCCACAACTTCCAAATTATATATTTTGGATAATTCTTCCGCAGCCGTAACAGCCGTCCCTGTCATTCCAGACAGTTTATTGTAAAGTCTAAAATAATTTTGGAAAGTAACTGTAGCTAAGGTTATAGATTCAGCCGCGATCGGCACCCTCTCTTTGGCTTCAATCGCTTGATGCAAACCATCGGAATATCTACGCCCAAACATTAAACGACCCGTAAATTCATCCACAATAATAACCTCATTATCTTTCACGACATAATCTCTGTCTTTTTTAAACAATACATCCGCTTTTAGCGCTTGCTCTAAATGATGCACTAATTTAATATTTTCATAAGTATAAATATTATCAATCTGTAATAATTGCTCCACCTTAGCAATACCAACAGATGTCAAAGAAACCGCGCGCACCTTTTCATCTACGGTGTAATCCGCGTTCAACTTTAATCTAATAACCAAATCCGCAAATTGATAATATGTGTTCTGAGCTTGTTCGGCTGGAGCTGAAATAATTAACGGTGTACGTGCCTCATCAATTAAAATACTATCAACTTCATCAATAATCGCGTAATTCAAACCGCGCTGCACTTGTTCTTCTATGGCCTGACACATATTGTCGCGCAAATAATCAAAACCAAATTCATTATTAGTTCCATAAGTAATATCAGCGGCGTAAGCTTCTTTTCTAGAAACTGATTTCAAAAAATTATCTAAATCACCAATATTACTGGTGGATTTTTTATCTTGCAAAATAGGTTCGTAAAGATAAGCTTTAACATGAACAATACAACCCACACTCAAACCCAAAGCATTATAAAGTTTACCCATCCACACCGCGTCTCTTTTAGCTAAATAATCATTAACCGTAATAACATGGACGCCCTTGCCACTTAAAGCATTCAAATAAGCAGCCAAGGTGGAGGTTAGAGTTTTTCCTTCACCGGTTTTCATTTCCGCAATTTTACCTTGATGCAAAACCGTTCCACCTAATATTTGAACATCAAAATGCTTTTGGTTCAAAACTCTGTAACCAGCTTCTTTTACAACTGCAAAAGCTTCAGCCATAATATCGTCTAAAGTAGCTCCTGCATTTAATCTATTTTTAAATTCAGTTGTTTTTTGTTTTAACTGTTCATCGTTTAATTGAACTATTTCTTTTTCGAAAGAGTTAACTTTATGAACAGAACTATATAAACCATCTATGATTTTTTGGTTGGAATTCCCAAAAATTTTTTTTAAAAACATCATACATTTTTTAGATTATAGCTTGTAGCTTTTTAGATTTTTAATCTTAAATCATAAATCTTAAATTCCATACACTCCCTGTCATTCTAGACTTGATCTGGAATCCAGGCCGCAGGTCCTGAGGGGCTTTAGACCCGAAGGATATCCATACTGAACCCTCCTTCGGCCTGGATTCCCGCCTTCGCGGGAATGACAGAAGTAATCCTTAATTCTTGTTTCTACTCTCTATTTTCCGATTAACTTGACGAATCAAGGACTCAAATATAATGTCTGGCAATGGAGTTCCGTCCACTTTAATTAAAATATTATTTTGAGCGTAAAAATTTAAAATCGGATCCACGGATGCATGATACAACGCTAAACGCGATTTAATCACATCTATCTTGTCGTCGGATCTTTTAAATAATTTTAACCCACAAGCATCGCAAATTGACTCTACTTTGGGCGCATTAGTAACTAAACCATAAGTAGCGCCACAAATACAACTTAAACGAGTGGCTATTCTATTTATAACTATATCATCCGCAACATCTAAAACCATAGCCAAAACAAACTGCATATTTATTTTTGTAACCAATGATTCATTTTGAACCAAAGTTCTTGGATATCCGTCTAAAACAAAACCCGCAACCGCGTCAGGTTGAGCCAACCTTTCATAAACAATTTTACTCATCAACTCATCGGATAAAAATTGTCCCGCAGCTAAACGCTCCTGGGTTGTTTTTATGATATCTGATTCTTTAACAAACCGATCAATGTTTCTACACATCGCGCCGCTACTGATGTACGCTAAATTAAATTTTTGGGCCAGCATTTTGCCCTGAATACCCTTACCTGAACCGGGTGGTCCAAAAATAATAAAATATTTAAATTCCTTCATAATCACGCATAGTCAGTTGACTATTAATTTGTTGCACAGTTTCAATAATCACGCTAATTACGATCAACAAACTAGTGCCACCAACTAAAATCGTGCTTACTCCTGTTAGGTTAGGAACTATAAGAGGCAAAACCGCAATTATACCCAAAAATAAAGCCCCAGCCAAAATAATCCTATTAATAGTTAGTTGTAAATATTCAGCAGTCTGCTCACCCGGCCTAATACCAGGTATAAAACCACCTTGTTTTTGCAAATGTTCGGCAATTTTCTGCGGATGAAAAATAACAGCCGTATAAAAATAAGTTAATAAAAAAACTAATATAAAATATACTATACCGTAAAAAATAGTATTATTAAAAATATCAATAATAAAATTAGCTGCGGTTTGAACAAAACTTACGCTAGAGGTTTTAAAAAATTGCGCGACAATGGGGGGAAAAAGAATTATGGAAATGGCAAAAATAATAGGAATGACACCTGCCTGATTCACGCGCAAGGGCAAATGTGTATCAACTCCTCCGTACATTTTGTTACCTCTAACTCTTTTCGCGTAAGATACTGGAACTTTTCTTTGCCCTTCCGTAATTATAACCACCCCAATTATGCTAATAACCCCAATAATTGCAAAACCTACTAATTTTAAATAATCTTCAGCCGTGGTAGCAACAGCAATAGTATTTGCGAATGAGCCTGGAAACTGAGCAATAATTCCTGCAAAAATTAATAAAGAAATGCCATTGCCAATTTTTTGCTCTGATATTAATTCTCCAATCCACATCAAAAATACTGTACCCGTAGTTAAAGAAAGTATGGTGATTAATAATTCAATGGTTGTAAAATCTGGTAAAATTTGCAACTGAGATTGTCGTAAAATAGTTATTAAACCATAAGATTGCAATATGGCGAGTGGAATAGTTAAAAGACGAGTATATTGATTGATGCGGTGATACCCACTTTCGCCTTCTTTAGAAATAGCTTCCAAGCGTGGAATAATCATGGTTAAAAGTTGAAAAATAATAGAAGCTGTAATATAGGGCGCAATTCCTAAAGCCACGATTGAAAATTGCTCCATAGCTCCGCCAGAAAAAACATTAATAAAACCTAAAACTTGATTGCCCTGAAAAAATTTTACTAAATTTTCATGGTTTACTCCGGAAATAGGAATATGAGCCGCGATTCTAAAAATAACCAACATACCCAAAACAAACAATATTTTATTTCGCAAATCTTTGATTTTCCAAATCTGCTGTAGTTTGTGTAAAAATGTAAACATATATCAATAGCGTAACCTTAATATAGGATTATAGAATTGAACCTTCAGCTTGTATAATTTTCTTTTTAGCGGGATCCGAAACCTGACAACCTTTAATAATGATTTTTTTAGTTAAATCACCATCCCCTAAAATTTTTACCTTGGGAAGCCTGCCACCTACGGTTCTAATTATTTTTTTATCAGCTAATACTTTAGGAGTAATAAGATCTCCGTTTTTAAATTCCGTATTTAAAACCTGAATATTCACCACAGTCGGTTTAATCTTTAAACTTTTGAAACCACCTAATTTGGGTAAACGCTGGATTTGAGTTTTAAGACCTCTAAGCCTAAGGCCTTTTCTGCCGCCCGATCTGGCTCTTTGTCCTTTTTGGCCTTTACCTGAATAAGTGCCATGCCCTGACGCATTGCCTCTTCCCAAACGTTTAGGTTTTTGGCGTGAATTCTTGCCTCGGCTTAATGTATGTAAAGTTAATTCCATATAAAAAATTATGATTTTATTTTTACCCTTCGATTTAATTTTTTAAGAGCTTGCAAAGACGCTACAATATTATTCAATTTATTATTAGATCCTAAAATTTTTCCTACAACATTTTTTACGCCTGCTAATTCTAAAACCATTCTCAAAGATCCACCTGCTATAATTCCACTACCTTTAGGCGCTGGTTTTAACAAAATTTTTGCAGCTTTAAATTTGTGCTCTATAAAACAAGGAATAGTATCCTTATAAATAGGTATTTTAACTAATTTTTTCTTAGCTAAAGTAACGGCTTTACTAATAGCTTTCGTAACGTCTAAATCTTTAGCTAAGCCCATCCCGACTTGTCCCTTTTGATCACCAACTAACACACAAGCGCTAAAACGCATGCGCTTACCACCAGCCATGACCCTGGTAACTCTTCGTATTTCAATAACTTTTTGTCCAAAACCAGCATCTAAACCCCCGGCTTGTTTTTCTTGATTATTTTGTGTCATAAATAATTTTTAGTAGTTAGTAATATTTAAAGACTAAAGTTTTATCCCAGCATCTCTTAAACCATCAGCCACAGCTTTTATTCTACCATGATACTTATAGTGTTGCTTGTCAAAAACAGCAGTCTTAATGCCTTTTTCTAAAGCTTGCTTACCTAAAGTTAAACCTAAAATATACGCTATATTATTTTTTTTGAAATTTTCGTATTCAGGTTTACTCTTGGCTGATTTTAAAACACTGGGTTTTAAAGTTTTTTCGTGTAAACCCAATAAAGTATTTTTACTCTTATCATCTATTAATTGAGCGCTAATATATTTTAAACTTCTAAACACGCTTAATCTAGGCTTCTCAAGTGTGCCTCCAATCTTACTTCTAATTCTAACTCTGCGGGCTTTTCTTCGTATTAAATTGGCTTTTTGTTCTGATCTTATCATATTAATTATGAAAATTATTTAAAATACTATTTACCAGCGCCAGTTCCTTTAGCTAATTTACCAGCTTTACGAATTACTACCTCTCCAACATATTTAATACCATTGCCTTTATAAGGCTCAACCTTTCTTAATTTTCTAATCTGGGCGGCTAAATCACCTATTAATTGCTTATCAATACCAGATAAAGTCAAAATATTTTTAGTTATTTCAGCTGTAACATTGATTGGCAAATCAAAATCAATAGAGTGGGAATATCCTAAATGAAAAACCAAACCCTTTTCGGTTTTTAAAACTTTATAACCAACTCCATTAATTTCTAAACTCTTAGAAAAACCCGTGGTTACACCTTGAACCATATTAGATACTAAACTATAAGTTAGACCGGTAAAAGCTTTGGCTTCTTTAGCTTCAATGTCAACCGGAGATATCGAAACATTAGAGTCTTGTAATTGCAACACCATAGAAGGATGCATGGTGCTAACTAACTCACCCTTGGGTCCTTTAACTCGAATAGTTTTGCCTTTAATATCAACTACAACGCCCGTTGGTATTAAAATTGATTGTTTATGTTTTTGAGACATATAAAATTAAAATAACTGACACAATACTTCACCGCCCATACCAGACTTAACAGCTTCGTCTGAAAGCATTAAACCTTTAGAAGTTGAAATAACCGCGAGAACCGAAGGCCTTAAATGTTTGGCATACCATTCTTTATTAGCATAAATTCTTCGACCAGGTTTACTGACTCTTTTTAAACAAGTTAAAGCTGGATAACCATCCGTAGTATAACGCAAACTTAATTTAATATATTTCATTTTCTTAACATTTTTTAAATTAAATCTATTAGCTCGCATCGAGCTACTTTTAACGTTATACATCAAGTCACAAACTTCAAAACTGCTAATGAACTTTTTACTCATTAAAATTTTGGCAATTTCTAACTTTAATTTGGAATGCGGAATTAAAACCTCACTCTTATTAAGAGCTAAGGCATTTCGTACGCGCGTTAACATGTCTGCGATAGGATCAGTCATATATAAATTAAAAATTAGTAATTAGTAATCAGTAAGTCTTACCTTACCAACTAGATTTGGTTACACCGGAAATCAAACCCTGATTAGCTAATTCTCTAAAACAAATTCTACACAGATTAAAATCTCTCATATAACCTCGACATCTTCCACAACGCCAACAGCGCCTGTTTATTCGGCTTGAATACTTGGGTTTTATTAAAGATTTTTTCGCTTTAGCTATCTGAGCTTTAGTTGCCATAGTACATTAATTAATTTTTTTAGTTTTATCAAATGGAAAACCCAAGGTTGAAAACAATAAATAACCTTCTTTTTGGGTGCGACTATTAGTAACCAATGTTACCACTAAACCATGCACTTTTTCAACCTCATCCGTTTGAATTTCGGGAAACACCAAATGTTCTTTAAAGCCAAAAGAGAAATTACCATTTTTATCAATACAAGATATGGGAATACCTCTAAAATCAGGAACCCTAGGCCAAACCACATTGACTAGTTTATCAACAAAATCATGCATTCTTTTATTGCGAATCGTAACTTTGAGACCCGAGGGCGTTCCAGCTCTAACCTTAAAATTAGCAATAGATTTTTTAGCCTTAACTTCTACAGGCTTCTGGCCAGTAATACGAGTCAAGGTTGACACAACCACGCCCTTATATTTGGGATCTTTAAGATGTCCGCCAATGCCAACATTAACAACGGCTTTTACTATTTTAGGCAGGTCTAAAATATTAGATCTTTTCAGCTCTTGTTTTAAAATAGGAACACAATGTTTAGTATATTTTTCTTGAAAACGCATATAATTCATATAATTACTTTAATTTTTCTCCACATTTTTTACAAATTCTCGTTTTGCTTTTATCTTCATTAAAAATATATCCTACTCTGGTAGGTTTGGAACAACCTGAACACATTAGCATAACTTTAGATAAATCTAAAGGAGCAGGATATTTAACTTGTTGACCTTTTTCGTTTTGACGTTTGGGTCTTAAATTTTTGGTTAATAAATTTAAACCCTCCACCACAACTCGGCGCTCTTTTTCAAGTGTTTTAAGAACTTTACCGGATTTATTACGGTCTTTACCTGCCAATATTTTTACTAAATCTCCATTTTTGATTTGCATACATTTTTAAACCTTAAATTATAATACATCTTCAGCTAAAGAAATAATTTTTAAAAATCCTTTACCTCTAAGCTCTCGAGCAACCGGACCAAAAATCATAGATCCTTTAGGTTCTTTACTAACTTTATCAATAATTACAGCCGCATTGTCATCAAAACGAACATAGGATCCATCTTCTCTGCGGATTTCTTTTTTAGTTCTCACAATCACAGCATGCACCACATCACTTTTATGAACCAACATGTGAGGCTGAGCAGATTTAACCACCGCAGTCATAATATCTCCTACTCCGCCATAACGTCTACGATGCCCTCTAAAAAATTGAATGCATTGCAGTTTTTTAGCTCCACTGTTATCAGCCACATTTAATATAGTGCGTAATTGAATCATAAATTTATATTTTTAGATAACGGTCCATTTTTTAGTTTTAGATAATGGTCTGGTTTCGGCAAACATTACAGTATCTCCAGCTTTATATTTATTATTTTCATCATGCACATGATATTTTCTAGTTTTTTTGTATCTTTTTAAATATTTTGGATGCACCGCAGTTGTATCCACCTTCACTACGATGGTTTTGTCCATTTTATCTGAAAAAACAACGCCTTGAAATTTTCTATTATTTGATTTAGGTTTTAACATAAAAAACTAACCCTAATTATTTTTCTTCTTTAGACTTTAATAAATTAAGAAAACTATTTGCTTTAAGCAACGCTACTTGTTCGGCATATAATTGATCGCAAATTGCACTTAACCAGCCATAAATTAATTTACGAATTTTCCCAGGATCAACATACTTGGCCATTAATAATTGTTGAATTTTTAAGGCAACTTCTTCTCCTTGGGCTGTAAAACCCATTTTTTGTTCTGGTTTTAGTGCGGTATAAACCTGTTTTAAGGCCTCTTCTTCTCCTAAAATACCTTTTATGATTTTTAAATCTATTAAACTTGATTCTGCAACTGGAACTTTTCGTTCCTCTTTCAGCTCTTCACTAACAACACCGACCTCAACACTTGAAACACCATCTGCTTTTGGAGTTAAGCCATCCAAGGGTTTAGATTCTGGAGAAACTGGAACTGGTTCTTTTTCTACAGTTTGTTTAGGTTCTTCTGTGGCTGGCACACCCTCTACTAATCCTTCTATAGGTTTTGGAACTAAGTTGTCAAGACTTTTTTCGGGTTTTAGGGGTGTATCCGTTGCCATAAAATATAATTAAACATACTTAATAATACATTATAATGATATGAGTGTCAATAGTTTAGCGCCAAATATAGTCATGTGCTATATAATAAGCATATCTAACCCAGTTGTTTTAATTGTAAAGTTACAATAATATATGACGCAGATATGGAGATAGCCGTCGCAAAATCGTACATGCGACGGCTATAATTTAATTTCCAACTTCTCATGGCGGCCTACTTACCTAACTGACCGTCATCGTTATTTCCCCAACACTGCACTGAGCGTGGAGAGATAACAGCGCAGGTGTGACTGTCTCCAACCGCAATCATGCTGGGATTTCCGTTTGTTCTCACGGCAGTTGGTAGTGTTACGGGTAAATTCATGCCGTTCTTCTGACCATATTCATTACTACCCATACAAACGACATTTTTCGTAGATGATAAAAGACACAAATGATTTAACCCGATACCAACCAACATTGGGTTTTTCGGAATCATGAGGCCCCCAACTTACTTGGAATACCGGCCTGAATAATATCGCCAGCAGGAGTATATGTATCTCCCCAACACCAAACTACACCATTGTGTCCAATAACGCAGGTACTTTGATACCCAACAACGATGTTTCTTACATTAGATAATGTTGGTACTATAGTGGGAGATTGATTTGATCCCTTAGTGCCAATACCCAACTGGCCGTTTTCATTACTCCCCCAGCACAGCACTGAGCGGTCATCTGAAAGAGCACAGGTATGATCCCCTCCAGCTGCGACCATTCTTGGATTTGTTATTCCTGGAACTGTGACCGCTGTCGTATAAAGATTACGACTGAACGCCCTATCTGACGCACCCAACTGACCATGATGATTCTCTCCCCAACACTTTATTATCAAAATTCCTTCTGGAGACAAAACATCTCTTACTATAGCACAAGCATGCGAAGATCCAGCGCTAATGGATACAATATTTTCTACGCCCTTAACAACAACTGGAACCGCAGAAAGGTTTTCTATCTCATCATTACCAAGCTGACCAAAAGCATTTGATCCCCAACAATACACCTTTCCATATGAAATAAAACAAGTATAAACACTACCAGCTGAAATACCTTGAATAAAAACGTCTTTATGAAACGGAACCAAGGCTGCACCCAAATACATAAATTGACCACTTGTCCCAAGCTGACCATAATCGTTATTGCCCCAGCATTTTACCTGGTCTGTAGTTTTTGAATTTTGAAGAACTACGCACGTATGATTAGCTCCGGCTGCGATGTATTTTATGTAGTGATCAAACGTCACAATATTCGATCTCTCAACGCTCATTTTTGCGCCCTCTTGTTTAGGCCCTGAAAAACAGCCACTAAAAACCAAAATACCAATAGCCAAAACAACTATCTTTGCCATGATTGTTCCTCCTTAATTGTTATGAACCTTCTGCTAATTCTTGATAATTTTGCAGCAGAAATCATTTGTTGTTAAACAAAAACAACGTCCTTTTACATACTCTATGTGTATCATATTTTAGCGATTATGTCAACTCCTCTGGACAACGAACAAGAATCTAAAATAAGCGCACCACTTCATTCATAATGCGCCACATTCAATGTTTAGGAGTTGAACTCCTAAACATTACCCCAAACGTTCCTTAATACAATATGCTCATTAATACAATATTAAACACTGTCTACAACTCGTCACGATCGTGCACACTTGTAGACACTTAAAATAATTAATTTGATAAATCTATTTAAATACACTAACTATCCGCTATAGCGCTTA
>SBBB01000019.1 GCA_005239895.1 bacterium
CACGACAGCGTATCGCGCATCATTTACGCAATTTTTAACCGACTTAATTCCAAATGGCAAGAGAAACCTTTAGTTCAATTTACACAATTTATTTGACATGACCTCTATAACCGGAAGAAACGGTCTTGAATATTCTGCCACAAAAAACCAGAGCTAAGATAAGTTTTATGATAATAGTGGGTAGAGGCGCGGTTAAGTCCAGCCATAAGCTTTGAGCTACTCTGGGGCTCTGCTATTTCCAATAAAAGATGATAATGATGAGGCGTAATTACCAAGTGATACACCTTAGCCTGAAAGTTGCGACTGTAATCGACGAGAAGTTTTATGAAATAGCGGTAGGTTCCTGAATGAAAAATCGCTCTCTTGGCGTTACTTCGATTAAAGACGTGATAGACTAAGAAATTATTTAATTGCTGCTTCCGTGCATAAGAAGGCATTTTATCCCTTTCTACCAGAAAAGACATAGAAAGGGATAAAATCTAACTGGTTTATTTAATTTCTTCTAAAGAATGGCGGGATTTTTGTAACTGATTTAACGAGAGTGGGTTAGCTAAAGCGTCTAGTTCTACCTTTTTTGGGTCATTAGCCAATGACTGCGCCTTTAAGCCGATAATATCTTCTGGAAGCAAAACCTTGATTTGCGCCTTCCCTTCAAAGATATCAATAGACTTTGCCCTTGCAAGCATTTTTCGCGATATCACTCGAAAGGCATGCAGAAAATCAACTTCGCCAAAAATCTTAACCGGCGAAACATACTGCGTAACGTTCTCGCTTTTATAAACACAGTTGTAAGCAAGAGACTCCATAATTCTGCCAATTTTCTCCAAATCGTCTTTTTCTATAAGAAAATCTAAATCCACGGTTGCCCGCGGTACCCCCAACGCCCCCAGCGCAAAACCTCCGATAAGCGCATAGCGTATCTTCTCTCTATTGAAAACCTCGATTAATGCCGCTAAAGTCGCTTTAAAATCCATTGTTTTTTAAAAAATAGAACCGTCCCCTTTTTAATTCTCGATTTGTTTTGCAACTGGTTATTTTTTAGTCAGTTCCGTAAAGCGTCTATGGATACTCTGATTTAATGAGAGTGGGTTAGCTAAAGCGTCTAGTCTACCTTGGAACGTAGCTAACATCATCTTCATCGAAACAAGTTCGCGACTAAACGGATTCAACACTAGCCCTAATGTTTCCAAAGTTAATACACCCACTAAGGCTTCATCACTTTTCTCTCCAAGAATTACCGGCGTTGTGCCATATAGTCCTTTATATTCAAAACGTATTTCTGAAACCTTTCTCTTAATCGTAGTTCCATCAGCCAAGGAAAAGGTTACTTCTCGCATAGGTTTTAACCTGAATTCCTTCCAAACCTTCTCCGGAAGAAGGGTATAGCTTGCTCCGCTATCCACAAGAAACTCTACCTGGCGACTCTTTGCTCCTTTACTCACCTTTGCTAATATCTTGGTCATGCCCATCTTCCTCACCTCCTGGTTAAAACCGGGCAGGGGAAATTTCTGGGATCCTGCCGCTGGATACAATATTAAATCAGAGCGATTCAAAGAAAAGCTGAAAAACTAACAAAGTCCTGATACTTATTTTCCATTCCCCGTCATTGCGAGCCCCGACGTAAGGCGGGGCGAAGCAATCGTATTTATTATCTAATCCATTAAGATATATAACGTTACGTAAAGCGTCTATGGATACTTATGGATTCTCCTAGTCTACCCCTTGCCGTTATTTTACTAAAACTCTTATAGTCCCGTCTTCACTAGCATCTTCTAAAGCTAAAATAAACAAACTTTTTGGGCTTTCACCTTTTACAGCGGCCCCTTTATCTCCTGCTGTAAGCTGATCCCCTGCTTTTATAACGCCATTAACTACTGATACATTTACCGGAACCTGTCCCAGTAATGCAACTTTTACATAGTGAGGATCTCTCTCGTATTCCTCTGCAGCATCTGTTACATCATCGGCATAGATTCCCACAATTCCCGGTTTTGTGGACACAATCCCTATTAAGACTTCTCCCTTCTCGCACCGTTTTACTTTATTCTCGGCTGCAATACTCACGAGCTCTCCAGGCTTCAAGGTAATGTCTTCTGAATAAAAATATTCTGCATAGTCAGCAGGAGACATCCAACCACCATCAGAAATGCCTCTTCCGTCAGAGGCAAAACTGAATTCTCTGTCCGAGACGCCATCTATATCAGAGTTCATTACCAAAAATGCCATTGCCGGATTTTCATCTTGATTGCTGTTAATAGTCATTATATCGTAATTTCCTGATTGGGCGGTGTCGTGAATTATAAGACCATTAGCACCACTGTTTTGTATTGCTAACTTCGCCGCCCCCGGCGTCGTCGTCCCGATGCCGACGTTGCCTTCTACCACTAAATCAGCATTGGCATCAATAGTACCAGTGTCCCAAGAGTAAGTTCCGCCATTGATATAGTTATCTCCGATTGCCATTCTTTGCGCCCGCAGTTCACGATAACTGCCGTAAGGCGA
>SBBB01000012.1 GCA_005239895.1 bacterium
CATTTGCTTGATCACTAACAATACTTCTAACCCCTCTTAAATTAGACGCAATGACGGGCGTACCACACGACATTGCTTCTAAAAGTACCATGCCAAAAGCCTCCCCGGACGATGTAGATGGCAAAACTAAAACATCTGCTAAATTATAATAACCTGGTAAATCGTAACCATCTATTTTGCCAGCGAAAATAATACTAGATTCAGATATACCTAAACTTACGGCTAATTTTTTATATTCTGATAATTTATCGCCTCCACCCACAATTAATAATTTATACTTATTTAATTTTTTAAAAGCTGATAATAAAACAGGCACCCCTTTAAAAGAATGAGCTGCGTCTAACGCTCCCACAAATAAAATAATTTTCGTAAATGCGTCTAATTTATATTTTTCTAAAAGTTTCTCTGATTTCGAGGCTAATTTAAATTTATGAATATCAACCCCCAGGGGTATTTCAACAAATTTACTAGGTTTTTGTTTAATAAACTTTCCTAAAAAACCAGATTCATTATAATCATAAGATGTAATAATAACCTTTGAACTAGCTTCAATAATTTTTGGTAAAATAAATTTATTAGAATATTTTACAAATACATTAACCATACAATTATCACTAAAAACATCCATATGATAAGTTGTAATTAATTTTAAATGTTTGAAAAATTTTTTAGCTAATAAAATCGCCTCCGTAGAACCAAAAAATGGATAATGCAAATGCACAACATCAAACTCAGACAGTTTCCAGGCTAATTGTGGTAAAAATGCCGCGTTACCATAACTTAAAATTGATCGTAATCTATGAATATGAAATAAAGATGATTCAGTGGTGTGGGGTTGGAATTTTCTGATTTGAGGAGTAAAAACAGACACTGAATTCCCTGCTTTTTGCAATGCCATACTATATTGATACGCAACATTTCCCATTCCTCCCATATAAGGAGGGAAAGTAGAAACAATTTGGGCGATTTTAAACATATATTGAACATTAGGTCACACTTGACTAATACTCTAAAATAAGCTACAATACCAAAATATTAAGCTAGGTGACCAAACAAAGCAAGCCGAAGGTACCCTAGGTACCAAAGATCCTGAGGGTCTTTAGAGCCGAAGGATATCTATGTTTATTAGCTTGGATTCCTCATTCGAGTCTGAAGACTCTCAGAGTCTGAACGACCACCGGAGTTTACCCAGCTGTAGATTATAAGAAGCAAGTTTAGACATCTAGACAGGATAACGATTCTTTATTTTTTTAACTATCAATATCAAGTATAAAATCTACGGCTGGACGGGAAAATGACAGATAAGTGATATTTTCGGAAGTAGTCAGTCCTTACAGTTTTAAAATAGAAATCAAAAAAAATATTATGGATATTTACAAACAAACAATTGAAAAAGTTCTGGAAAGCCATTCACCTCTTATAATTTTATCTCCAACCAATGACCTAGGTATATTAACCAGTGGTTTAGTATTAAAAACAATTCTTGAATCCCGCAATCAAAAAGCTAGAATTGTCATGCCTGAAATTGAGCATATTTCAAGCATGTTTCAAAAAAAATATCCATTCATAGAAAACCTTAAAGATATAGACAATACTAATATTTGTTTACACAGCGTCGTAATAAGTCTAGATACCTCCAAAACCAAAGTGCATGACTTTAGTTATGAAATTCAAAACAATCAATTAAGAATTAATTTAACCACTAGTGGAGATTATTTTTCTAGCAGTAGTATTAATAGTAAACATATCGCTCCCTACGATTTAGTAATAATTGTTGGTAGCTCGTCCTTGAAAGATTTGGGAGCTTTCGCTGAAAACCAACGGGACTTATTAAACAAAACCACTATAATCAATATTGACAACAATAAATCCAATACTTTTTTTGGAACCATCAACCTTATAGACACTGAATCGCCCTCTATTGCTGAAATGGTCTATAATATCATCGATTCCTTGGATAATAATCAATCTATTTTAGATGAAAAAACAGCCACCTTACTATTAACTGGTATTATTTATACGACTAAAAATTTTAAATCTCAAAATGTGACCTCCAAAACCTTACAAATTGGAAGTAAATTACTAGCTGCTAAAGCTAATCGTCAAGATATCTTAAAAAATCTATATCAAAATTATACGCCAGAACTATTAAAAGTTTGGGGGAAAATATTGGTAAAATTAGAATATGATCAATCTAAAAAACTAACCTGGTCATCTATAAACCAAAATGATATTTGGCCGTATAATATAGAAGATGAAAATATTATCAAAATTATTGAGGATTTTATTGTACCCATGAAAGATATAGAAAGTGTGGCTATATTTTACGCTAAAAATAACGACACTATACAGGTTTATTTACAAACCCCATTGATTACTAAACCAATTGAAATCGAAAATATGCAAATTAGCGAAATGTATCAAAACAAACACTTTATATCTTTTAGCATTGAGCACTCTGCCTTGCCAATTGCGCAAGAAGCAGTATTAAAATACTTGCAAGAAAAAATATAAACCCTGATAATGTATAATACACAAAGCCACTAAAGCGTCTGTAGCTCAGTGGCAGAGCGCCACTCTTATAAAGTGGATGCCGATGGTTCGATCCCATCCAGACGCACCATGTATTTACAAAACAATATAATTGAGCTATGATTTACGACAATCATGAGCTAATCTGTGTCTTGAAATAGTTAACCCAAAATTGAGGAGGAGCAAATGCTTGATCAAACCGTGGATCACGAAACCGAAAAGTATGCGTCTCTAACAGTTACCTCGACAATTGATAAACAGGATATAAAAACGTACATTCAGATTAACAGTGGTGGTCATGCACATTGTTATTACTGTAAAAAAGGGGGAATTACAAGCATGGGTGTTCAACGACTTGTTACTGTTGGTAATGTTGAAATTATTGGACCACCGCCGAATGAATTTGCCGAACCAAAATCTGAATTATTTGCAAAAGCAACAGCAGATGCCAAACAAACGTTTCGACATCGAAGAGGAGTTTGCTCTCAAGAATCATGCCAAAATGCATACGATCTGCTTATATGGCCATTTTAATAATGCAGTGATGAAAATTTACTACTATGTTTATTCATGCCGCAATCTTTCTCTGCGAGATTGCGGCTGTGTTAATTAAAGGAAAGCCTGCAATCTAAACCTTCGTAAGCTATTGAATTTAATGTTTTTATAACTTAACCTCCTCTTCAGTAAGCATGTGTTTATTTTCTATGGCTTTCAACACCATAGATATATTTTGAGGGTTATTAATTAAAACTGCTCCCAAAACCCTCTGATCATCTACAATTAATTTTATATAAGCATTGCTAGAAATTTTTACAATCTCACGCTTGGAATCTGATGGTTTTATACTACCAAGAAAAGCTAAATTAACACCTAAACCAGTTGTAATATAAGCTGAAATGTATAGCATTGGTTGTTTTTTACCAACCATGTTTTGACCAACAACCCTACCTTGAATTTGACTATTAGACCAATTCCCAAGTTGAGTATGTTCATTTAAAACCGGATGATAATTCTCAGCACAATCGCCCGCAGCCCAAACATTAGGAATGTTTGTTTCTAAATATTCATTAACAACAATACCCTTATTAATATTTAAAATTTTAGAATTAATAAAACTAAATTGAGGTTGACTTCCAATACCAACAATTATCAAATCTCCTTGAATATTTTGATTGTGAGAAGTTATAACACCGGCTACAGCGTTTATTCCTGTAAATTTTTGGATTTGAGAATTATTAATAATTTGTATATTATTTTTTATCAACCCAGATTCTAAAATAGCTCCAGCTTTTGCATCCAGTATGTTGCCAAAAAAATATGGCTCTCTAAAAATTATAGATGTTGGTATTTTTAGTTTAGCTAAAACATCGCACATTTCAAAACCGACCAGACCACCGCCAACGCAAATTACAGATTTAGCTGTTTTAACTACAGCTTTAATTTTTTGTATATCATCCAAGGTGCGCACATAAAATATACCGGACAGGTTACATCCTTCAATATTTAAATTTACAGGATCCGATCCAATAGCAATTAATAATTTTTCGTACTGAATTTCATCATTATTACTTAATCTGACAATCTGTTTTTCTGTATTTAAATCAACCGCTGAAACACTTTTTAAAATATCAATTTTATTTTGAATATACCAATCCTCTTTTTTAATAAAAATATTTTCAGCAGGAATTTTATCTAAGAAAAAAACTGGTTTTGACAATAAAGTACGAGAATATAAATAGTGCGGTTCATTAGAGATTATCGCAATTGAACCATCAGTGTCGTTTTGCCGAATAGATTGGCTAGCTGTAGTTCCAGCTATACCACCACCCACAATTAAATACTTAATTTGGCGCATATTTTTTTATTAACAATTGATACGACCCTTTTGTTTTTAAAAGTACCATGCAGGAATTGTATCCATATAGTACCTTTTGGTAAATAGGTTTTTAATTGCTCGGGCCACTCAATTACAGTTAGGGTGTTTTTATCATTAATATACTCTTGAATATAGTTTGTTAAGGTTGACATATTTTTATCGGCGCGATAATAGTCCACATGACACAATGTTTTTAAAATTTTATGTTTGGGAATAGAATAAGTTTTTAAAAATAGAAAAGTTGGACTTAAAACGTTTTGAGAAATTTTTAACCCCGCTGCTAAGCCTTGAACAAAGGTTGTTTTTCCAGAACCTAAATCGCCTTGTAAAGCAATTACAGTGCTTTCGGTTAAATACTTGGCTATTTTTTTACCAAGGTTAAAAGTAGCGTTATGGCTATTTAATAAAAATTTCATAAATTTATAATGATAAATTCGCGTCCGCGAATATTTCTTTCCAATCTACAAATCTTTTATCAAGATAATGAAAATAACCAGCCACAGCTATCATAGCGGCGTTGTCAGTAGACATACTTTTAATAGGTGAAATATACGTAACACTTGGATAATTTTTTAATTGCTCCCTTAGTTGTTGATTTAATTTGGTGCTAGCTGAAACCCCTCCACCCATACAAACTGTTTTGGCTTTATATTCTTGACTAGCTTGAATTGTTTTTTTAACTAAAACCTCAATAACAGCATCTTGAAACTCGCGAGCTATGACAGGACGCAAAAATTTTAAAGCATATTTTTTTTCTAAATCTCTAACCAAATAAAGCACAGCTGTTTTTAATCCTGAAAATGAAAAATTATAATCTTTAGAGTGCAACATTGGTCTGGGTAATTTAATTTTTAAATTATATTTTACATTCGACGTTTTGTTTACCAGAGATTCAATAGCTGGACCGCCCGGATATGGCAGTCCTAAAATTCTACCAACTTTATCAAAGGCTTCACCTGCGGCGTCATCCAGGGTTTCTCCTAAAATTTTATAATGCAAATGTTTTTTAATAAGCACAATTTGCGTGTGCCCACCGGATACAATTAAACAAATAATAGGAAATTGCAGTTGATTATGGTCTAAGAAATTAGCATAAATATGCCCTTCTAAATGATTAATGGCTAAAAGCGGTTTTTGTAAAGTATAAGCTAAAATTTTAGCTGTTTCTACTCCTATTAACAAAGACCCAAATAAACCTGGACCTCTAGTAACAGCAATAGCTTCAATATCTGACAGTCGTATACTTTTTATCGCTTTCTTTAGCACTGGCAATATATTTTTAACATGCTCACGAGCCGCCAACTCGGGGATAACACCTTGATTTGGTTGGTGTATTTTAATTTGCGACGCAACAATATTGGACACAATTTTCAATCCACTATTGTCACATTGTATAATGGACGCGGATGTCTCATCGCAAGATGATTCAATGCCTAATATAAACATAATATTTAATATTTAACACTTAACATCTAAAAAGCTAAAAAGCTAACAGCTACAATCTAAAAAGCTACAAGCTAAGAAGCTAAGAAGCTAAGAAGCTAAGAAGCTAAGAAGCTAAGAAGCTAAGAAGCTTAATTCTCTATCACACTACCTTTAAATTTTTTATTATTAAAAACCTTAGATAGGTTTTTTAAATCTAAGCCCTGAAGTATTACTACTTTTAAGTTTAAATTTTCAGCAAATATGGAAGCAATTGGATCAAACGGAACGTGTACACCCGGATCCCATTTATTCCCAACTAATACACGAAAGTCTTTCCAGGTAATATTTTTCAAAGGCCTGGCGTCCGTATGCTCTTTTGGATTTTTATCATACACATAATCAATGTTGGACAAATTAATGATGGTTTTTATATTACATTTTTTAGCAAAAGACACTGCCACGTAATCTGTTGACCATCCGGGCTTCCAACCACCAACAACAAGCACCCCAGATATCCAACAGTGTTTCTGAGATGGACTGGTAACAACCTTGGAATAGGCTTGTTCGTTAAATATTACTTGCAATAAATGCGCATTTAGTCTTGAAGAATAAATACCGAGCCAATCTAGGTCTTGACGATTTAATATTCCCAATTCCCGACTGGCATTTTGATAACGTCTGCTAACTTTTCCACCCCCAGTCACAATAATAAAACTATCACCTAATTTAATACGTTGACGAATCAACCGCTTAAAACTTGCCAAAAATTTAACGTTAATTTCATCTGGCACTATCACTGAACCTCCCAAAGAAATAACATACATCATAAGTTGTCATCCAAATTATTATTAAAAAACCTTTTACTCAATTTTAACATTGAGGGTGGTTTAAATCAAGGGAATGGTGTTTATAATAAAAAACGCAACCGAAGTTGCGCTTTTTACGATAATTTATATTAGAAAATATATTACCAATTTTCTCTGCCTGAACCACCGCCGCGACCACCAAAACCACCTCTATCATTACCGCGACTAAAACCACGACCACCGCCTGCGCCGCCTGTTCTTGGCTCTTGAGGACGGGCTTCATTAACCGTCAGATTTCGTCCTTCAAACTCTTTGCCATTAAAAGTATTAATGGCATTTTGAGCCTCTTCTTCAGTTGACATTTCTACAAAACCAAAACCCTTAGAACGACCAGTTTCTCTATCAATAATAATGATTGCCGAAGTTACGGTACCAGCCTGAGCAAACAAATCTTGTAACTGTTGCTGAGTGGTTGAGTATGGTAACTGACCAACGTATAATTTTTTTGACATAATTAATAACTTTGATACAAATAAATTTTATTCAGCAAGTCGACCCTTTGTTTCTGTTATATCCAATTATTTAACCCTAAATTTATCAATTTAGGGCAAAAAGAAAATATACTCTACATACCTTGCTATGCAAGTTTTTACATAAAAGGTTTATATTCTGCTAAAGATCTTACAATTATAATCAAAATAATTCTAAACAATCAAAAGGTCGATAACCAATTTATAAAAACTTTTTATAATATACTATATATACGTTATACTTGTCAAGCTCTTTAATAATTTTTACAAAAACAATGGAAGGCGTCACTAAAATTGTAACGCCTCAAAAATAAAATAGATTCATTTCGAAAAACAATTGGGGGCTAATCGTCGTCGCATCTACCAACAGTAGGTTCGAGACACTCTGCCAAACCACCTTCAAAACCCCAAATGAATTTATCTGGTGGTCCAAAAATTTCTTGAACAACCAGTAGAAGTTTGGATGCGCTCAGTGACACAGACGCAACAGTTCTCTTGCTTGTCGCCTTGTGATGAATATATCGACCTATATACTTCAGGCAGAAATCTTCATAAACTCTTGTATCGTGGTATATAAACTTGTGCCACATTGAATCGATCGATACAGGCGGAGATATGTGCCGTTTCAACAACCCACACATGAGGAGGTATTTTTTCAACTCCTCAAACAACTGCTTGGCATATTGCAAACCGACGCCTTGTTCCTGCGCGAAACGTTTAACCAGTGCTGGGTTCTTGTACGCTATGGCTCCGTCAATGTCTGCGACGAAGTTAATGCGCAACCCGCAAATAGATTTTTTGGTCAAAACACTGTTCTTCTTCATTTTTTGTTACTCCTTGATTTACGAACATGATTAATGTCAACCGAGTTAACAACTAACTCTACTAAAATCAACATTAATGTGCCTTGATGCGCCCAGTGTCTAATATAGATTAGCCACGCGGACCCCCGCATTACACCTTGCCACTATAATAAATTTATCAAAATTCAATAAAATTGTCAAGTAACGTATACTTTAGATGGAATAACATCCATCCCTACTCATTCAAAATCCCTGGATCAGATATATAACTCAAAGCTGTTTCTTTGGATATTAAGCCTTCTTGATAAACCCTGTTTATATCTCGATCCATAGTAACCATACCCTCTTTTACCGAAGTATGAATTACATTTTTAATTTGATGAACTTTGTTTTCACGGATCATATTAGCAACCGCTGTAGTGTTTAATAGAATTTCGCGCACTGCCACCCTGCCACTTCCGTCTTTCAAGGGTAACAAACGTTGCGAAATAATCCCCTGAAGTATTAATGCTAATTGCGTTCTAACCTGTTGTTGTTGATGCGCAGGGAAAACATCAATAATTCTATCAATGGTTTGCTCGGCATTATAAGTATGCAAGGTCGCTAAAACTAAATGCCCGGTTTCAGCAATAGTTATAGTTGTGGCTATGGTTTCTAAATCGCGCATTTCACCCACCATCAAAACATTAGGATCTTGACGTAGGGCATGTTTTAATCCCTCGGCAAAAGACACTATATCTTGCTCATACTGTCGCTGTTTAATAAT
This sequence comes from bacterium, assembly GCA_005239895.1. Lineage (GTDB taxonomy): Bacteria > Patescibacteriota > Patescibacteriia > SBBB01 > SBBB01 > SBBB01. The sequence continues at coordinate 8,739 of SBBB01000012.1, forward strand.
ACTTTTCACTGGCTTAAAAACATATTCAATAGGATCTTCTAAAGTAATAATATTCATAAATCTTTGATTGTTTATAAAATCAATCATAGAGGCCAAAGACGTTGACTTGCCACAGCCAGTTGGACCGGTTACTAAAATGAGGCCTTGGTTTATTTGCAACAACTGCTTAACAATATCTGGAAATTGTAATTCATCCATAGTTGGAATCCTTTCGTTAATTACGCGACCAACCAAGCCAACATTATTTTTTTCCCAATGTAAATTAATCCTAAAACGCATTGCATCTCCAATTTGATAAGAAATATCCAATTCTTTGGTGTTTATAAATTTTTCTTTTTGCTTTTCATTTAAAATCGCAAAAACCAAATCCTTGACAGCCGAACTGGTTAAAGGCGGCTGATCAAGAATATTGCTCAAAACTCCATTTATTCTTAAGACAGGTGGCAACCCTGCTACTAAATGTAAGTCGGAAGCTTTTTTTTGAACGGCAATTTGTAAAAACGTATCAATATGTAAGGCCATAAAATTTTAATTATTTCACTGCCATTTCTCCAGTGCTAGTTTAGCAGCATTGAATTCCGCTTCTTGTTTGCTATAACCCGTACCAACTCCAATTAAGTCACTATTTAAATAAACACCAACTTTGAATGTTTTAGCGTGGTCAGGACCAGACTCATCCATAACTTCATAGTGAGGTGTAATCCCAGTTTTTTCTTGAGTAACCTCCTGAAAATGACTTTTAGGGTCAATGTATAACTGATTTTCCAAAATATAAGGCAGGCGAGTTAAAATATAATTTCCAATAAATTTTTTGGCTTCGTTTATTCCCAAATCTAAATAAATAGCTCCTATCAAAGCTTCCGTTGCATTAGCTAAAATATATTGTCTACCCCGACTTTCATCTTTGTTCTCTCCTTTACTAAGATACAAATAATCTCCTAAATTTAAATGCGTAGCAACCTTAGCTAACATATCGCTATTTACCAAACTAGCCCTCCAGTTAGTAAGTTCACCTTCAGGACGCAAATAGTGCGTATACAAATATTCCGTAATAACAAATTCTAATACGGCATCCCCTAAAAATTCCAAACGCTCATTATGTTCTAAATTTAAACCAATATTTTCATTCAAATAAGATCTGTGTGTTAAAGCCTTTTGTAAAAGCGTAGAGTCTTTAAATTTTAAATTTAAGGCTTGCTCTAATAATGGTAGATCTTTAGGCATAAAAAATTATAAATAATCATTTCAAACTTTAAACTTTAAACTTTAACATCCAAGGCCTCTTTAGTGTGTATACTTGCCAATATACCATTAACCAACTTACCAGATTGTTTTCCCCCAAATGTATTGGCAAGATTAATAGCTTCATTTAATATCACTCGAGGTGGATTTTCTTTTTTTAGTAGTTCATACACTCCTAAACGCAAAATATTCATATCCATTAAAGCTATTTCTTCATTTTCTCCAGTAGTAGCGTGTTTATAAATATAATCATCTAGAAGTTTAATATGGTGAAATACTCCTGAAATTAAATCGCGCAAAAAGTTTATCCCAGCCGAAGTGTCGCTTTCGTCCTGCGAACCATTTGACAACAAAGACTGTCCCAATTTTAAAAGTTCGTCGCAATCATTGCCGTCTTTAATATTAAAATGGCGATTAAAATCCCATTCGTATAATATCTGCAAAACAATTACTCTTATTTTATGTCTGCTGGACATAAATAAAATTTATCAAATATTATTTGGTTTTAGTTTTAGTTGAGGTTTTTTCTTTTTTGAACTGTTTAACGTCTATCTTTTTTATATCTTTCAAAAAACCGCAAAATTTACATACCATATTATATGGTATCTTAATTTTGCAATTAGCACAAGGGATTAAATTTAATTTTGTTAAAGCAAAATGCGATGCTCGACGTCTTTTATGCGACGATGTACGATGATGACCAGGAAGTCCCATATATAAAAATTTTTAGCTTTTTAGCTTTTTAGCTTTTTAGCTTTTTAGCTTTTTAG